>CACNLM010000006.1 GCA_902621305.1 uncultured Alphaproteobacteria bacterium
TTTTTAATGTATTTACATATGAATGTAGCTCATCTAATCAAAATACTTATAAATCATTAAAATATGCATATCAATTTTGTAAGAAAAAAATATGTATTGGAGTTATAACCTTACCACTAAGTAAAGAATTAATTAAAAAAATTAATAAAAATTTTATTGGACATACTGAGTATTTTCAAAAATTAGATAAAAAAAAATATTCAAATATGATTTTATTCCATGAAAAAATTATTGTTTCTCCTTTGACAACACACATTGAAATAAAAAAAATTTCTAAGGCAATTAAAAATAAAGTATTTATATATAACCAAATTAATAATCTTGTAAAAACTTTGAAAAAAGATTTTAATATAAAACAACCTAAAATAATAATTTCTGGTCTTAATCCTCATGCTGGTGAAAATGGTAAATTAGGAAATGAAGAAATAAAAATAATTAATCCGGCTGTTAAAAAATTAAAATCTAAGGGTATAAAGATACATGGACCGCATTCAGCTGATAGTCTGTTAATAAATAAGAATTTAGAATATTATGATTGTTTTATATTTATATTTCACGATCAAGCACTAATACCTTTTAAATATATTAGTCAATTTTCTGGAGTAAACTATACGGGAAATTTAAGTATAATTCGTGCCTCACCAGATCATGGTACAGCTTATAATTTAGTTGATTCAAAAAATATTTCAGACAAATCTTTATTAAATTGTTTTAAATTAATTAAAGAAATTCATTTTAATAGAAAGCATGCTGATAAAACCTAAGAAATCATTAAGTCAAAATTTTTTAATTGATAAAAATATTTCAAATAAAATTATTAATTTATCAAATATTAAAGATAAATTTGTTATTGAAATAGGACCAGGTTATGGAGCATTAACTGATATAATATTAGATCGTAAACCATATAAAATAATTTTAATTGAAAAAGATAAAATTTTATCAGAAATTTTAAAAAAAAAATATATTGGTAAAAATAATTTAGAAATACTGAATGAAGATATTTTAAATTATGATTTTAGTAATTACAAAGACATAATTGTTATATCAAATTTACCATACAATATTAGTTCAAAAATTATTTTATATTTATTTAATTTTAAAACAAATATTAATGAAATGGTTTTGATGCTTCAAAAAGAAGTAGCGCATAAATTTGATTATAATTTACCAATTATGAACAAGTATAAATTTTTAACTAAAATTGTTTCTAATTATTCACAATGTTTTGATATTTCTTCTAATGTATTCATACCAAAGCCTAAAATTAAATCAACAGTTGTGAAGTTTATATTTAAAAATGAAAAATATGATATTAAGAAAATATATAAATTCTCAAATTTAATTTTTAAAAATGTAAGAAAAAAAATTTATAAAAATATTAAACTTGATAAATCGAAGAATAGGCTATGAAATAAATATTGATGAATTACTTGAGATTTACAATATTTTTTAATTTAATTTTTAATTCTTTATTATTTAGGGTAATAAATTCATTAAATTGAATTATTTTAATAATTAAATTTACTGTATTTTTAACATTATCGTTAATTAAGACATATTTATACTCGTTGTAATGCCTCATTTCATCTAATGCATATGAAAGTCTTAAATCTATTTCTTTTTTGTTATCTCTGCCTCTTTTAATTAATCTTCTTTTAAGTTCAGTTTTTGATGGAGGTAAAATAAAGAAATCTATAATATTTTCTTTTTTATATTGTCTTCTAATTTTTCTTGCTCCTTTCCAATCAATATCAAATAAAATATGATTTTTTTTGTTTGAATTAATATATGTAAATGGTGAGCCATAAAAATTATTAAAATTATTTGCTGTTTCTATAAAAAAATTATTTTTTTTTAAAGTTTGAAATTTTTTTTTACTGACAAAAAAATAATCTTTGCCATCTATTTCATTTAATTTTTTGTTTCTTGAGGTATAAGATATTGAAAGTGTAAGATTTTTCATTTTTTTTATTAATAACTTGCACAAAGTAGTTTTACCAGCACCAGAAGGAGAAGATATTATTATTAATTTTTTATTTTCTATATTCATTTAATTTTTTTTTATGTTCTAGATAGGTTTTAGAAAATATATGCTTATTTAATGATTTATTAAAAAAATAAAACAAAAAATCTGTTCTATAATTTTCAAATATTGTTTTAATAGTATTTTTACCTACGTATGAAATTGGAAATGGTGGTAAACCCTTTATAAAATAAGTGTTATATGGATGATTTATCTTTAAATCTTTTACTAAAAGCTTTCTATTCAAGTTAAATTTACCATCTGTCAAAGCATATATTACTGTAGCATCTATCTGTAATCTCATTTTATTATTTAAACGATTAATAATTACTGAGGAAATTTTTTGTTTATCTTCTATATCTAATCCTTCTTTTTCAATTAATGAGCCGATAGTTATAATTTGTTTGGTATCATATTTTTCAAATAAAATATTGTTTTTAAATTTTAAAAAAAATTGTTTTTTATTTTTTTTTAAATTTTCTACAAATAATTTAAAATCACTACCTTTCTTGAAATAATAGGTATCAGCTAATATATCTTCATAAGGTATCTTATAGGCATTTTTGAAATGCTTTGACAATTCATTGTCTAATTGGGTTTGAGACCAACCTTCAACAATAGTAATTTTATTTAACATATTACTAGATTTGCTAATTGTATTTACAAAAAATAAGGAAGAGGTATCTTTTTCAATAAAAAATTCGCCATAATGAATAAATTTATTAAAAACTATTTTATTAAAGAATATGTATGTTTTTAATATAAATATTTCAATATCAGTAATGTTTTCAATATTATTTGTAATAATATTATCAATATGTTCTCCTTTTTCAATTATTAATAATTCATTTTTTAACAACAATTTTTTATTGAGCGTAAAATAATAAAAGAAAATAATTATAGTTAAAATAAAAATTATTAATGTACTAAATACTTTTAAATAATAATGCAGTATTAGTTCCTCCAAATCCAAAAGAATTACTTAAAACGAATGAGATTTTTTTGTCGATAGGTATTTTTGGAATTAAATTAATATTAGTAGTTTCAATTTGATTATCTAAATTTAATGTTGCTGGGAGAATATTATTAGCTAATGAAAGAATTGAAAAAATTGATTCAACACTTCCTGCTGCTCCAAGTAGATGTCCAATAGAGGATTTTGTAGAACTTACAAATATCTTATGCTTAAATAATCTTGATATAGCATTTAACTCAATTTCATCACCTTTAATTGTGGATGTTCCATGTGCGTTTATATAATCAACATTTTCAGAATTAATATTAGACATTTTTAGAGCTTCTTGCATTGCCCTAAAACCACCGTCACCATCTTCTGCGGGAGAAGTAATATGATGAGCATCTCCAGACATTCCGTATCCAACAAGTTCTGCATAAATTTTTGCACCTCTTTTTTTTGCATGTTCGTATTCTTCTAAAACAATTATTCCAGAACCCTCACCCATAACAAAACCATCTCTGTCTTTGTCCCAAGGTCTTGATGCTAGAGTTGGATTTTCATTAAAACTGGTGCTAAGACTTCTCGCTGCACAAAATCCAGCAATACCTAATTTACAAACAGCTGCTTCAGAGCCTCCAGCAATCATAACATCAGCCGCTCCTCTTTTAATCATTTCACCAGAATCACCTATTGAATGAGCGCCAGTTGCACAAGCTGTTACAACAGAATGATTTGGACCTTTAAAACCATATTTAATTGATATTTGTCCAGAAAGTAAATTTACTAGAGATGATGGAATAAAAAATGGTGATAGTTTTTTTTTATCTTTACTGTCAATAGTCAGTGAGCCTTCGTATATAGTTTCGAGTCCTCCAATACCAGATCCTACAGAAACTCCAACTCTGTAACTGTCTGTTTCATTAATATTTTGCAATCCAGCATCTTCAATTGCCATTTTCGCGGCTATTAAACCATATTGTATAAATCTATCATTTCTTTTTAAATCTCTGCTATCCAAAGCCATAGATTTATTAAAATAATCTTCATCATTTATATCATTATTTATAAAACCTGCTATTTTTGAAGGAAGATTAGAGACATCAAAATGTTTAATTTTTTTGATTCCTGATTTACATCCAATTAAATTATTCCAAGTTGAATCTATATCATTTCCAAGAGTAGTTAGTAAACCCATTCCTGTTACAACAACTCTCCTCATAAAAAATATATTTTATTTTTTGCTTTGAATATAATCTATTGCATTTTGAACTGTTTGAATAGTTTCTGCAGCATCATCGGGTATTTCAATTCCAAATTTTTCTTCAAATGCCATAACTAATTCAACAGTGTCTAGGCTGTCCGCTCCTAAATCATCTATAAATTTAGCCTCTGGAACTACTTTAGTTTCATCAATACCTAGATGATCTACAACTATTTTTTTGACCTGATCTTGAATTTCACTCATAATTATCTCCTTACAATTTTACTTTTAGAATATTATTTGAATGTGTGTCAACCTATTAAACCATTAACATTCCACCATTCACATGAAAATTTTGACCAGTAATATAGGATGAGTTGTCAGAAGATAAAAAATATACTAAATTTGCTATATCTTTTGGGTCTCCAAATCTCATCATAGGTATTTTTGAAAGGTAATTATTTTTTTGATCATCTGTTAAAGCATCAGTCATAGAAGTAGAAATAAAACCTGGAGATATAATGTTAACATTAATGTTTCTTCTTGCTACCTCTAAAGCAATTGATTTGTATAAACCAACTAATCCAGATTTAGAGGCAACATAATTTGCCTGTCCGAGATTACCTGTTGAGCCTACAATTGAAGAAATACCAATAATTTTTCCATATTTAAGTGATAACATATTTGGAAGTAAAGACTTAATAATCTGGTAATTAGAATTTAAATTTGTTTGAATTACTTCAGACCATTGATTTTTTTTCATTCTGAAAATTAAATTATCTTTAGTTGTTCCAGCATTGTTTACTATAATCGATAAATCTTTATGATTTTTAGCAATTTCATCTAGTGAATTTTCTAATTTTTCAGGATTAGATAAATCAACCTTATAATAAAAATGGTTTTTCCCATAAAAATTTTTCAATTTATCAACTTTTTCATCTGTTGAAGCAGTTAAAATTAGGGTATACTTTTTTTTATTAAATAACTCGCAAATTGCTGAACCAATACCTCCAGAAGCTCCTGTAATAAAAATTTTTTTACTAATATCATTCATATTTTATTTATATCCGATACTTCATTTATAGAAACAATTTCAAAATTTTTAGATATTCTTTTAATTAAACCACTTAATACTTTATTAGGACCAATTTCAATAATATTTACCTCTCCTATTTCTTCTAATTTTCTTATACTATTAGTCCAATTAACTTTATTAGACATTTGAAATTGTAAATTTTTTTTAATTGTAGAACTATCTTTGTAAATATTTGCATCATAATTAGAAATAATCTTTATATCATTGTCAATAAAATTTAAATTTTCAATTTCAGAACTTAGTTGACTTTGAGCTTGATCCATATACTTGCTATGAAAAGCAGCAGAAACATTCAATAACACAAATTTTTTTATATTATTATCTAAAAAAAAATCTTTTGAATTGTTAATTTCACTTATATTGCCTGATATAACTATTTGCATAGGTGAATTATCATTTGCAATTTGTAAATTTAATTTATTTTTATTAATCAAATTTTGAATATAATCGCAATCCTTACCAATCAATGCTGCCATACCTGTTTCATTGGGTGTAATTGCCGTATTCATTAACTCTCCTCTCTTTTTAAGAATCGAGCTACTTTCTTTTAAATTTAATTTTTTACAGCATGCAAGTGCAGTGTATTCACCTAAAGAATGACCAAGCATTACATCAACATTTTCTATTTTAAGATCGTTTTCAACTATGTATGTACTGAATATGACATAAGAGGATGCAAATATACATATTTGAGTATATTGAGTTAAATCTAATTTATTATCTTCATTATTGAATATTATATTTCTAATATTAATATTTGTGTAATCCTCGATTTCCTCAAAAGCTAATTTTGCAATTTTAAAATTATCATTAAAATCTTTGGCCATTCCTATATATTGGCTGCCTTGACCAGGAAAAACAAAAGTAGTCATTTATGCTTGATTTATTTTAAAATTTTAATATATGCAAGTTCAACTTCTCTTATAATTAAAATTATAAGATTTAACCGTGGAGTTTTATGAATAAATTTGAAGTAGTATTTATATTTAACCCTGAATTAAACGCGAATTCAATAACATCTGAAATAGAAAAATTTAAATCTCAATTAAGTTCTCTATCAGCTTCATTTATTAATGAAGAAAACTGGGGTCTTAGGGATTTAAGTTATAGCATAAATAAATTTAATAAAGCTTTTTATAGATTTTTTCAAATTGAAGCTTCTGGAGACATTATTAAAAATTTAAATAAAGAATTAAATCAATCTGAAAATATATTAAGATATATGTTTATCAAGGTCAAAGAACATCAAGAATTACCAACAAAGTTAAATTATGAAAAAAAATAAATTTAAAAATAGGAAAGAAGATAAATCAAATTCACCATTTGAAAACAAAAAAAAATTTTGTCCTTTTAGTCAACCTGGATCTCCAATAATTGATTACAAAGATACCAGATTATTATCACGTTATATTACTGAAAAAGGTAAAATAATACCTAGCAGAATTACTGGTGTTTCTAGAAAAAAACAAAATGAACTGGCTAAAGCAATAAAAAGAGCTAGATTTTTATCATTAATGTCATACACCAATAAGTCATTTTCATCATGAGAGTTATATTAACAACAACAATTAAAAAATTGGGTAAAGTAGGTGATACAGTTACTGTTAAACCTGGTTATGCTAGAAATTATTTACTACCAAATAAAATGGCATTAAGAGAAAATAAAAAAAATTTAGAATATTATGATAAGATTAAAGAAGAAATTAAAGAAAATGAAACGAAAAAACTTAATTTAGCAAAAGATCTAGTTGAGAAAATAAAAAATATTAAAATTATTTTTAACAAAGAATCTGATGAAAAAGATCAACTTTATGGCTCAATTTCAAAAAAAGAAATTATAGATTACTTATCTGAAAAAAACATAAAAATTAAATCAGATGACATTTTAATAAAAAATCAAATTAAATCTCTTGGGGAACATAAAATTGAAATTAATCCTTACGAGAATATTTCTGAAGAAGTATCTATAATTATAAATAAAAACTAATTTATTCACACTATTAATATCTTATTAACTAATTTTAATTTCTATTAGTTGTTGAATTGTTTAAGATAGTTTAATTGTAATTAATGTCAGTTGAATTACTAAATTCAAACGAAAATCAATCTATTGAAGAAAGTAACTTTGTTAATACTGATGCTGAATTAGCATTAATTGGCTGTATTTTATGGGATAATAAAAATTATGAAAAAGTATCTGATTTTCTTAATGAAAATCATTTTGTAGATGAAACTCATAAAGTAATTTTTTTAACAATTAAAAATTTATTAGATAAAAATATCTTAGTATCTCCCATAACGCTTAAAAACTATCTACCAGAAGATAATAAAAATCTAAATAAAGTTAATTATTTAAATCAATTAAAAGACAGTACACCTTCAACACAAAATACATACAATTATGGTAAAATTATTTATGATTTATATGTTAAAAGAAATTTAGTTGGTGTTGCGCAAAATATAATACAAGAAACAAATTCAAATAGTACTGTCGCTGCCGATCATCTTATAGAGAATGCAGAAAATGACTTATATAATTTATCACAAAGTGGAAATTCTGATAGATCATTTGTTAATTTTGGCAATGCTCTGCAAGGTGCAGTTGAAATAATTAGTGAAGCTTACAAGAGAGAGGGTAAAATTGCAGGAGTGCCAACAGGATTTAAAGATCTCGATAATAAATTAGGTGGATTACACAAATCTGATTTAATTATAATTGCTGGAAGACCTTCAATGGGGAAGACTGCATTAGGAACAAATATAGCATTTAATTGTGCAATCAAATACCTGGAAGAAATAGATGAGTTTGAAAATAAGAAAATCATAGATGGAGGTAAAGTTGCTTTCTTTTCACTAGAGATGTCTTCTGAACAACTTGCTACAAGAATTTTGGCAGAACAAACCAAAATTTCAGGTGACAAAATGCGAAAAGCAGAATTAAATAAAAATGATTTTAATAAAATAGCCAAAACATCTGCAGATTTAGAAAATTTGAATTTAATAATAGATGATAATCCTGTCTTAACAATTCCAACACTAAGATCAAGAGCAAGAAGACTTAAGAGACTTCATGATATAAATTTGATAATTATAGACTATTTACAATTAATGTCTGCTGCATCAAATAATAGAAATGATGGAAGAGTTCAGGAAATATCTGAGATAACAAGAGGTCTAAAATCTATTGCAAAAGAATTAAATATACCGGTTATAGCTTTGTCGCAACTCTCAAGACAGGTAGAACAGAGAGAGGATAAGAGACCACAATTATCAGATTTAAGAGAGAGTGGAACAATTGAACAAGATTCAGATGTAGTTATGTTTATTTATAGAGAAAGTTATTATTTAGAACGATTAGAACCTATTAGAAAATCAGAAGAAGATGATATGAAATACAACGAAAGAGTCTCTCGATGGCAACAATTAACTAACGATAATTACAATAAGGCTGAAATCATTATTGCTAAACAAAGACATGGACCGATTGGTTCAATTAAAATGCATTTTGATGCAAATTATACAAAATTCAGTGACTTAACAACCAAAGATTATGATAATATTATTGAGTGATTAACGAAAGTGGTATTTTAAACATTAATACAAAAAACTTAATTCATAATTATAATTTTTTTAAAAAACTTAAAAAAGATCTTATTGTTGCTCCAACAATTAAAGCAGATGCTTACGGTCTAGGATGTAAAAAAATATTTAAACTTTTAGTTAAAAAAGGTTGCAAACATTTTTTTGTAGCAACATTAGAAGAGGGGTTAAGATTAAAAAATAAAAATAAATCAATTAAAATCTTTGTTCTCAATGGGTTACAAAATTATCAATTGAGTAAATTTACAAAAGGCAATTTAACACCTGTTATTAATACTATTGATGAATACAGAAGAATTATAAATTTCAAAATAGATTTTGCAATTCATATAGATACTGGAATTAATAGATTAGGTATTCCATTTGATGATGTTCATAAATTGAATTTTAACAATCGTTTTTTGAAACTTGTCATAAGTCATTTATCAAGCTCTGATGAGTACAAAAATAAATATAATTCAAAACAAAATAATTTATTTAATTCGATATTGAAAAAAAAATACAATAATATTAATTTAAGCTTAGCAAATTCTCATGGCACAATTTTAAATAAATCATACCTATACGACATGATTAGACCGGGAATAGGAATTTATGGCGGTTTTGAAAATAAAAAATTAGAGAAAAAAATTAAAAATGTAGTTAATTTGAAAGGTAAAATAATTCAAATCAAAGATATACAAAAAAATAAGTATGTTGGTTATAATCGTACTTACAAAACAAAAGATAGAATAAGAGTAGCAATAATTGGCCTTGGTTATGAAGATGGTATACCTAGATCAATAAGTAATAAAGGATTAGTTTATTTTAAAAAAGAAAAATTTAAAATTATTGGTAGAATTTCAATGGATTCATTTACAGTCGATATATCTAAATGTAGTCATGATTTAAAAGTAGGTATGTATTTAGATTTAATAAATGATGAATATAAATTAGATAAATTTGCTAAAACATGCAAAACAATATCAAACGAAGTTTTAACATCTATTGGCAATAGAGTTTATAGAAATTATGAATAAACAATTAAAAATAATTTTATCAATTTTTTTTGTCTTATCTCTTATTTTTTCCAGTTTCTATATCAAAGATTTTAGAATTGACGCTTCTTCTGATAGTTTAGTTTCACAAAATGATGATGATTTTAAATATTTCTCTTATTATCAGAATCTATTTCCTACAAAAAGTAGTCTTGTTATAGCCGTCAAAGGAGATAATATAATAAATAGAGCATTACTAAATGAAGTAGAAAAAATTAGCCAAAAAATCTCTGATTTACCAGAGGTGTATTCTGTTTTTAATATTAATAAAGCCCCTATTCTTCTTTTAAATAAAACCAGTCTTTTAGATTTAGCAAATGATAATTATGAAACTATAATAGATACAAATTTAGCAATTAAAAATGTTTTAAATGAGTTTGCAAAAAGTCCTATCTATAGTGATCAGATTATTAATGAGAATAAAAATATAACTTCTATTGTAATTTTCCTTAATGAAAACAATAAAGCACTTGATCTTAAAAAAAACAAAAATTTATTCTTATCTCAAGGAAAATATTACAAAATAAAAACAGAAATAGACAAAGAAAGAAATGAATTAATTAAAAAAATAAGAAATATTGTTAATAATAGCAATAAAGATTTTACATACTATCTAGGTGGAGTAGAAATGATATCAAGTGATGTCATTTCTTATGTAAAAAATGATATTTTAACATTCAGTATAATTGTTCTTTTAATTATAATTTTAATTCTTTTCATAATTTTTAAAAGTATCAAATGGGTATTTGCTATTTTATTTACATCAACTAGTGCAGTTTATTTGTCAATAGGTATAGCTGGTTTTATTAATTTTGAAATTACAGCAGTTTCAGCAAATTTCTTATCCTTAATGTTTGTTTTATCTATTTCTATGAATGTTCATATAATAAATAATTATTTACAAAGAGATATAAAAATTATTGAAAATTTTAGAATGATGTTTTGGCCTTGTTTTTATACTTTTCTAACTACAATTGTTGCGTTTGTATCACTAGTAATATCAGACATTAAACCTGTAATTGATTTTGGAATTATAATGATAATAGCATTATTAATTGTTTTAATTTCATCATTTGTAATCTTACCTCTAATTATTTCTTTCTTTTCAAAGGAAGAAAAAAGCTATTCTCTAAATTTGAGTTTTTTAAAATCTTTTTATCCTTTTGCTTATAAGAATAGTAAATATATTCTTGGATTAAACATTCTAATATTTTTTATATCTCTATATGGAATTATCAATCTGAATGTTGAAAACTCATTTATAAAATATTTTAAAAAAAATACTGAAATCTATAAAGGAATGTATCTTATTGATAATGAATTAGGTGGAACTACACCATTAGACATTATTCTTAAATTCAAAAATGATGATCAAATAATTGATTCAACAATAAAAGTTGAAGATGAAGACGATTTAGAAATTGAAGATGATTTTTTCTCAGATGATCTGTTTGAAGAAGAAAATAATATTTGGTTCACAAATGAAAAAATTGAAACAATCAAATCTGTTCATCAATATTTAGAAAGCAGAATAGAAATTGGTAAAGTTACTTCAATTTATTCTATAATAGACACTGCAAATCAAATAAACAAAAGTGATTTATCAATGTTTGAATTATCAGTATTGTATAATGAAATACCTATTGATTATAAAACTGATTTAATTGATCCTTATCTAAATATTGAAAATAATATGATAAAAATTTCTACAAGAGTAAAAGATTCGAAAAATATTAGAAGAAATGATCTTATTAATGATATTAATTCTTTTTTATTGAATGAATTTGATAACTTGGAAGAATTCAAAGTTAACGGTTTATTAGTATTATATAATAACATGTTAAAATCTTTATTTAGCTCACAAATAAAATCCTTAGGTTTTGTAATTTTAGCTATTTTTATAATGTTTGTAATATTATTTAGATCCTTAAAATTAAGTATAATTGGAATCATCCCAAATATTTTTGCTTCAACTTTTATTCTAGGTTTAATTGGATTGCTCAAAATACCGCTTGATATAATGACAATTACAATTGCAGCAATATCGATTGGTATAGCCGTTGATAATACGATACATTATATCTATCGTTACAAGGAAAATCTGAAGTTAGAAAAAAATCATAGTGAAATGATTGAGAAAACACATTTAACAGTAGGTAATGCAGTTTTAATTACATCTATTGCAATAACTGCAGGTTTCCTTACTCTTTGTCTATCAAATTTTGTTCCTACGGTTTATTTTGGTTTATTTACCAGTTTAGCAATGATATTTGCTATGATAGGAGTATTAATTACTTTACCATCAATATTAAAATATCAAAAATGACTATTTTAAACTTTGAATTAATATTTTTCGATTATGTAATATTAATTTTAACTTTAGTAATTGTTATTTTTAGTTTCTGGAAAGGTTTTATTAATTCTATATTAGGGTTATTAACATGGGTTGGATCTGTATTTGTATCCATATATAGTTATCAATATCTTTCAGATTTTTTAAGTAAACAGCTCTTAAATATTAATTTTTTACAAAGATTTGAACAATTTGTTAGTGTTATAAGCATAATTATTTCAATACCAATAATTTTTTTAATTAGTTTATTTATTTTAAAAAGAATAAGAAAATTTTTAAATAGTGATTTAGATAAACAAATTTTAGGAGTAATATTTGATAAATTTTTTGGAACCTTATATGGTATTTTATTTTCGTATATAATTTATAGTAGTGTATTGTATTTAACTGATAATAATAATGTTGAAATTTTGAAGAATATTCATTTATTTTTTGTCGAAAATTCAAATATTCTTAATGTAATTTTTGAATATAATAATAATATTATTGAGAATTATACAAATACAAATGAATAATAATTAATGATAAGGGTTCTTAGATTTGGAAAATAAAATTTTTAAATTTCTACTTTTTATTCTAAAGAAATTATAAAAATTATTAAGTAAATATCTTTTATATGAATTTGATATTTCTTTAGAAAAGTTTGAAAAAATCTTTATTGTCAAAGGATTTTTAGAAACCTGTGTTCCATATTTAAATTTCACCTCTTTTCCATTTATTCTTGGGTGAGAATTATTTTCTACAACATGATTTAACCACTTATTAATTTGTGAAGTAGATATATTTTTATTTAATTCTAGAATGTTTTCACGAATTTTATTTTTTAAAAATATAATATCTTTTTTATAATGTGTTGAAATTGGAATAATAATTATATTTTTTGATTGAGAAAATTCATAATTTATATCTTTAATTAATTCATTAATGATCTTTTTTTTATTTTTTTTGATTAAATCAATTTTATTAATTATTAATAATAAAATATTAGACTTTTTATATATTAAATTAAATATTTTTTTAGACTGAGTATCAAAGCCTTGTTCAATATCAATAAGGAAAATATTTAAATTAATTTCATTGATAATCGATAAAGTTTTTTTAGTGACATAAAAATCAAGACTATTTTTATCAATTTTATTTTTTTTTATTAAACCTGCAGTATCTCTAATTGAATATGTATTACCTTTAAATATATATGAAGAAGAAACAATATCAGTTGTAGTTTTTGGTTGATTACTAACAATCGACCTCTCATATCCTACTAATTTGTTTAAAAGAGTACTTTTACCAACATTTGTTTTACCAAATAACCCTAAAGAAAAATCATAATTTTTAGACTTATTTTCTTTAGCTTCATATTTTGATAAAAAATCTAAAAAACCATCAATACCTATATTATGTGAACATGAGATAAAAAAAACATTCTTGATACCAAGGTTGTCAATATTTTTATCTTGTTTGAAATTATCATCTTTATTAATAATAACTAATATTTCCTTATTAAATTTTCTTAATTCATTGATCAATTCTTTATCTGTGAAGTAATTCTCAGCTTTATAATCAATAACATATACAAAAATATCTATTTTCTTTATTATGTTACTCACACTCTTTGTTACTAGATTTTTTTTATTAATGATTCCCGGTGTATCATATACATCAATATTACTATTTGATTTTAGAAGTGCAACATGCCAATCTCTTGTTGTACCAATAGTGTCATGAATTATATTATTATTATTTTTATTTGTAATTAAATTATAAAGTGATGTTTTGCCTACATTTGGCATACCTAAAATTAATATATTCATTTTAATAAATGTAAGTAATGCCTTTTTCAGTACTTATGAAAATTTTGTTTTGATAATTATAAACTTTATTGATATTTTTAATTTTAAGATTTATGATTTCTTCAATATCAAGATTTTGATCAAAAATAATTATCTTACCATTATCAGTAAATAAATGCATTTTTTTATTAATGATCAATATATTTATTATTTTTGATTTTTTATTTAATATTCTATTAATATTAATTCTTGAAAATAATTTACCATTTTTAATATTATAAAAATCAATAAAATTTTCATTTTTTGAAATTACTGAATTATTAAATAAAACAGCTGAATGCGAATTATTTATGATAGAATTAATTATTACAAACTCGTTCTTATTAATATCATAAGTATGAAAAATATTTCCATTATCAAAATAGACAAGTAAATTTTTGTAAACATGTATTTGATCATTTAAATTATTTAGCGATGTATTAAGTTCGATCTTGTTAAAATTTAATATATGTTCCTCAAATAAAAATGTATCTAATGCATAAAATTCACTATTAGGAAGTATAAAGAAAACTATATTAAAGTAATTTTCTATCTTACCTCCTGATGACTGTATTATGTTAGTTGATTTAATGGTTTTTTCAAAAATAGTATCTCCGTTTGAATTTGATAAATAAATTATTTTTTCTGGATATAGTATTAATAGATAATCTTGATATATTTTGATAGGAGTGTTTAGTAAATCTTGATTATTAAATATCCAAATAATTTGTCCTAATTTATTAATTCTAAGCACTTCACCTGATTGATAAGCAATGATAAAATCATTTTTGTACAGAGAAAAAGATATGGGTACTTTTTTTTCTTGATCTAAATCTATTTTAATTCTTTCAAGAAGCTTTCCATTATTGATAGCAAATTTCAAAAGCTCGCCTTTTGAATTTAATGAATAAATACTATCATCAAGATAAATTACATTTATTGGTTTATTATTGTTGTATTTTGAATGGAAAGAATTAATTTTTAATTTAATTAAATCTTTTTCGAAAAAATTGTAAGAAGATGATTTATATGTATAACTATCAAATATATTATTTTCAAATTCTTCATAAATACTAAAATCTAAAGAATCTTCTGTTTCTAATTGAATCTCATAATTATTAAAATCCAAATCATCAATATTTTTAAATGATGAAATCCTATCCTGACATGAAATTATAAATATTAAAGATAAATATAGCGATATTTTACTTATAAAGCTGAAACTCATGAATCTTTTTCACTCTTTCTTTTATAGAGGTAGAAACTAAATTGGATTTAAATATTTCATTATATTTATCCAAAGCTTTTGAACTATTAGTATAATCAGATTTGTTAAGATCAATTTCTAAAACAATTAATAAATATTCTAATTCTTTTTTTATTGAAAAATAACCATCTAATTCGTCACTAATATTAATTATATACCTTAAGATATCATTTAAATAATTATTAGTATTCTCTTCATAAGATGCATTAATCATTGTGTATGAGGCATTTGCAGCGATAGCCGATTTATACAGATCATCTAAATTTGATGAAGCAAGTAATTTTTTATACAGTTCGTTTGAATAACTGAAGTTTTTGTTTTCATTATTTTTTTGAATTAATTTTAATGTTGATAAAATGGAGAAAATATTATCATCATCAATTAAATTTTCTAAACTATTTATGTCATCTTGATTTTCTTTGATAATATCAAAAAAACTTATACTAGAATTTTTAATATCTCGAATTTTAAAATAATCGTATATTTGGTATCCGATAAATAGAATTAGTAAAATTACAAATGAAAATATTATTTGTACATAGTTTGTAAAAATATAATTTTGTACTTTTTTTAATAAACTATTATTTTTATTCTCCTCACTCATACTATTTCCACTTTATTGAACAGCCAATACTATTCATCTGATTAACTGGGCCTACTCCCTCATTTTTGATTTTAATCATTGCATTAAAAAGATCTCTTTCAATATTTGAATTTTGATTTGTATTCATAACACCAGAGTCTATTCTACCTCTGTATTTTAATTTTAGATCTTTATCAAAACCGAAAAAATCTGGAGTACAAACAGCATTGTATTTTTTTGCTACTTCCTGCGTTTCATCATAAAGATATGGAAAATTAAATTTATATTTATTAGAGAAAATTTTCATATTATCAAATGAATCATCTGGATAGTTAACCACATCATTTGACATAATAGCAATTGTATTGATTGAGTGCTCTAATAACTCATCAGCATCTTTTTTTAGTCTATTAGCAACAGTTTTAACATATGGACAATGATTACATATAAAAACTATTACAGTACCATTTAATCCTTTTGCATTATCTAAAGAAACCATCTTATCATCAATATTTTTAAGATTAAATGATGGCGCTAATACATTTAAATTGTCGTTTGGAGCATTTACAGGCATAAATTTTTGTTATATTCTTAATTTATGGGCTTAGTAACATCTAGTGCTTCAACTAACAATCACAATCTCTACTTTTCCAAAGATGAGCTAGCTAAAATCTTAAATCTATATTCTAAAGGAGTCTCTAGTGGAGAATGGAAAGATTATGCTATTGATTTTAATAAAAATAATGCATTTTTTTATATATTTAAACATAGTCTAGCAGCTCCAGAATGCATTCTAAATAAATCACTAGAAAGAAAAAAAAGGAAAATTTTTTATAATTTAAAATCAAAAAATCAAAACAAGAAATTTGAAAGTTTAGACGCACTGATATCATCTTTAAATCGAAACATTTTAAAGTTAGTAAATTAAATATTAATGATTTTATTTAACATTTTGTATTATTAAACTTTATCTTTCTACACTTTATTTTCTAATGGCCCAACCAGCAAAAATATTTTCAAGATAAACTACAATATAATATAAAAATATTCCCATAACAGCCAATGTGATCAAGACTGCAAACATTAACGGATAATCTGCACTAATTTTTCCACTATCAAACAAATGTCCTAATCCTTTTCCATGAGGTTCAATAATCTCCATCAAATTAGTTCCAATAAAAGCGAGTGTTGTTGATACTTTTAATGCTCCAAAAAATTCTGGTAATGTTTTTGGTAAAGCAATTTTATAAAAAATCTCAAATTTATTCGCACCTAAAGATAAAAGTATGTCTTCATATTCTCTTTCCAAAGTTGACAATCCAATCGAAATTGAGACACAGATGGGGAAAAATGAAATAAGAATTACAATTATAATTGTATTCATATTGTGCATACCAACAAATATTAATGCAATTACTGGAACAACTGTTGCTTTAGGGATAGCATTAAAACCAACAAGAATAGGATATAAGCCTATTCTAATAGTTTTTGAAAACCCCATCAAAATACCCAAACTTAATCCTACCAAAACAGACAATATTAATCCTACCACAGTTCTCCAAAAAGTTTCCCAACCGTAGATTAAAAAGAGATGTTTAAATTTCCAAAATGCTGGCCATAAATCTGAAGGAGAAGCCATTTTATAATTTGGCCAATTATTATACCAAACTAAAAATTCCCATAACAAACAAAAAATTATAAGGCTAAATAAAGGTATAATAAAATTATTGATTCTAATCATTTTTATTCTGTGCTATTTCGATTTGATTTCTAAGTGTTGCAAGTAATTGTGATACTTCTGATGAGTATAAATCAGAGATTTTTTTTTCTTCATTAAAATTAGTTTTAACGTCGTATTGTAATGAAGCTGGTCTTCCGGATAAAACAATTACTTGATCAGCTAAATAAACAGCTTCTCTTAAATCATGAGTTATTAAAATACATGTGAAGTCTCTTTCTTTTTTTAATTTGTGCATAACATCCCATAAATCTTCTTTTGTAAATGCATCTAGAGCTGCAAAAGGCTCATCTAAAATTAAGACCTCTGGACTATGAACTAAAGATCTACAAAGTGAAACTCTTTGTTTCATCCCACCAGATAATTCAGATGGTAAATTATTTTCAAATTCTTCTAATCCCACTAACTTAAGCAGATCTAATGCATTCGATATCTTTTGATTATAAGTCATATTTTTTGATACTATCTCAAGTGGAAGAATTATATTTTTAATTACATTTCTCCATTCTAACAAAACTGGATTTTGAAAAGCCATTCCTACAGTAGAAAGTGGGGATGTAATTTTTTTATTTGAAATAAAAATACTACCTTGAGTTGGTTTAATTAATCCACTGACTAATCTAGTTATTGTAGATTTTCCACAACCTGAAGGTCCAACTATAGCAGTAAAACCTTTTCTTTTAATTGATAGGGAAAGATCCTTTAAAACAGGAAGCATACCTTGTTTAGTTTCATATTGATGAGAAACCTTTTCAATATTGATATGCATAAGTTATGATTAGTATATGGGGTAGAAATAGTCTACCCCATAAAAAAATATTAAGGTAAATATTTATCGGTAAAAAATGATGAAATCTCTGGATCAGATGAGAATTCGTATGTTTCTGCTAACTGTCCTAAAGCTTTTTCCATTCTTGCAATGTCAATATTACCCATACCGTTTTCTTTTACATAATCAGTATTAACATTTCCTTCTATTGCTAGTATCAATCTTCTTGTCTCTAAAGCTAAATCAGCAGCTGGATTTCTTTCAACCATACTCTTCACCGCGTCTTCAGGATTTTTCATAGCATCAGCCCATCCTTTAGATACAGCTTTTAAAAAACCTTTAATTATTTCAGGATTTGCATCTGCATAATCAGTGTTAACTATTATGGCATTACCATATAATTCTAATCCATAGTTTGCCATCAACATAATTGATATATCATCCTCAGGAACACCAAGACGAACTAAATTTAAAAACATTGAAAATGAAAACCCTGTTATAGCATCAACGTTTTTTTCAGCTAACATCGGTTCTCTTGTTGGGAAACCTACTGGCTCCACTGTTATATTATCAACATTAATATTATTTGCAGAAGCAAAAGGTGGGAATTGGGCCCATGCACCATCAGGTGGTGGCGCACCAAGAATTTTTCCCTCTAAATCAGATGGAGTTGTAACACCAAGACTTTTTCTTCCAGCAATTGCAAATGGAGGTTTATCATAAACCATCATAACTGCCATAACTGGTGCTCCAGGATTTTGATCTAAAAATTTGATTAAGCTGTTTATATCTGCAAAACCTATAGGAAAAGCTCCTGTAGCAACCTTTGGAATAGCATCTAAGGATCCTTTACCTGCAGATATTTCTACTTCTAAATGTTCTTCACCAAAATAACCTTTATCTATTGCATAGAAGTAAGGTGCACTTGGTCCTTCAAATTTCCAATCTAAAGCAAAAGATATTTTAGTATCAGCGAAACTACTAAAGGATAAGAATATTGAAGTAATAAATATTAAAAATATTTTCATTTGATTTTACCTCCTAATTAAGTCGTAGGTTAGATTAAATGACCATTTTTAAATAATACGATAATAGCATCTTAATAATACTTATAATGCATATCTAATTTTTTTGTCAGTTTCTGGATTTTATAATGACAAAAGAAGAGCAATCAAAAATTTTATTTAAGAAAAATCATTAAAATCTCTAAAAACAAAGCATAATAAATCTTAAAATCACTTACCAACAAAACCTGGCCAATTTCCCATATATTCAATAAATTTATCACTTAGACCTTCTTTATTTAAGTAAGATCTTGAAGCTGGTAGATTTATTGGTTCAAAATTTGGATTTTTCATTACTCTCTCTGGAAAATCATGATGAAGAATAGCTGCTCTTCCTATAGTCACAAAATCAACTTTATTATTAAGAATCTCGTAAACATTCTTACCTGTTCTTATATTTCCCGCTACTGTTAATTGAACATCTTTAAAATCAAGTTCTGTGAAATGCTCTAGCAAACTCTTTTCTGTATGCTCTTCTTCTTCAGGCTTTTTAAAAGAATCCCAAAGTGATATATCTAAAAAATCTATTTTATTAGTATTAATAAGTTTTTTACATATTTCTTTTGTTTCTCCCAATTTAATTCCAAACCTTTCTGCGGATAATCTAACTCCCAATAGAAATTGAGAACCGCATTCATCTCTGATACCATCGATAATTTCAAAAATTATTCTAGATCTGTTTTCTAAGCTTCCACCGTATTCGTCTTCTCTTTTATTGAATTTAGAGCTTAAAAATTGACACAGAATATAACCATGAGCTCCATGTATTTCTACTCCTTCATATCCTGACTTTTTTGCCCTAACTCCAGCTTCAATAAAATTATCTCTTAGTCTTTTGACCTCATCTAGTTTTAAAGCTCTTGAGTTAGTCTTGTTATCATCTGAAGGGCAAACTGGCTGTTCACCTATAATATCCTTAGGTGATTTCATTCCGGCATGATGTAATTGAGCGACAGCTAAACTTTCATAAGATTTAATTTTATCAGTTAATCGTTTTAAACCTTCTATATGTTCATCACCAAAAATACCTAATTGACCAGGAAAACCTTTACCAATAGATTGAACATGTGAAGCACAAGACATGGTAAGTCCAAAATTTCCTTTAGCTCTCATAGTTAACCAATTAAATTCATCTTCTGAAAGTATTCCATTTTCATGGCTTTGAGTATTTGTTAATGGGGCAAGCATAAATCTATTTTTCATTAATAAGCCACATGGAAATTTTATTTCATCTTTTAAATTTATCATAATACTACTCCCACTCAATTGTTCCAGGAGGCTTTGAAGTAAAGTCATATAATACTCTATTGATGCCTTTTACTTTATTAATTATGCGAGATGATATTTCTTTTAGTTGATTATTTGTGAACATATAAAAATCAGCTGTCATTCCATCAACAGAAGTAATAGCTCTAAGTGAAACTGAGTAATTGTATGTTCTTTCATCTCCCATAACGCCTACTGATTTTACTGGTAAGAGGACTACAAATGCTTGCCAAATTTTATTATAAAGTTTTTTTTCTTTTAAATACTGAATAAAAATATGATCTGCTTCCTGAAGAATTAAGATCTTTTTTTTATCAATTACTCCCGGTATTCGAATTGCTAAACCTGGTCCTGGAAATGGATGTCTTAAAAGTAAATGTTTATCTATTTTTAATTGCTTTCCAACATTTCTTACCTCGTCTTTAAATAATTCTCTTAAAGGTTCTACAATTTTAAGTTTCATTTTTTTTGGTAAACCACCAACATTATGGTGGCTTTTAATTTTAGCTGTTGGACCTCCAAAAAATGGAATGCTCTCTATGATATCAGGATAAAGGGTTCCCTGTCCTAAATAATCTACATTTGATATTTTTTTAGCTGCTTTATCAAAAACTTCTATAAATGTTTTGCCAATTATTTTTCTTTTTTTCTCAGGGTCAGATACATTTTTTAATTTTTTTAAAAAAATATTCGAAGCATTTATTTTAGTAAAGTTATTTCCAAATTTTTTGGAAAATATTTTTGAAACTTCATTAGCTTCATTTTTTCTTAAAAGACCGTGATCAACAAAAATACAATAAAGGTTTTTGTTAACAGCCTTACTTAACAAATATGCAGTAACTGTAGAATCTACTCCTCCAGATAAACCGCAAATTATTTTTTTATTATTAATTTCATTTTTTAATTCTGAAACTTTATTTTCAATAAATTTTTGAATTTTGAATTTATTTTTTATATCTACTATATTGAAAACAAAATTATTAATTATTTTTGAACCAAAATCTGTATGATAGACCTCAGGATGAAATTGAAGGCAATAAATTTTATTTTTATAATTTTCAATAGATGAAATAATTTTGTTATTTGATAAAGATGTTATTGAAAAAAGTTTTGGTATTTTATTAATATTATCTCCGTGAGACATCCATACTTTGAATTTTTGTTTGTTAATTCCTTTAAATAAAAGTGATTTTTGCTTAATATTTATAATTGTGTGACCATACTCTCTATGAGTGGAACGTTTTACTACACCTTTCAAATTTTTAGTTACTAATTGCATACCATAACAAATTGCTAAAACCGGTTTTTTCATTTTTAAAATTTCTTGATTTAATTTGGGAGCATTTTTGTCAAGTACTGATCTAGGACCGCCAGATAATATAAATGCAGATGGTTTGATTTCATTTAAAATTTTTTTTGTGATTTTATTAAAAGGATAGACAAGACAGAAGACTTCTAACTCTCTGATTCTTCTTGCAATTAATTGTGTATATTGTGATCCATAATCTACAATTAAAATAGTTTCTAATCTACTCTTCATTCAATCTAAATCCTCTGGATAGTATAAATATTTCACTTGATTCTTGTCTTGATGATTTCGGCTTAAAATACTCAACTTTATCAAACTTTTTTTTAAGTATCTTTATAATTTCCTTTTCTTCCTCTCCCTTCCAAATTTTGAATATAAATGATCCTTGGTTGTTTAATATTATTTCTAATCTGTCTATAACTTCATATATTAACTGACTTATTCTCAGATGATCTGTTGATTGATGACCAGTGGTATTTGGAGCTACATCAGATAGAATTAAATCAAATTTAGTTTTTAAATTAATAAAATTATATTTTAAAAAATCTTCTCTATAGAAAGTAATGCGTTTATTATTCATTTTCATATCTAATAAATCAAAACAGGTTATGTTAGTTTTTGGATTGTAATTTAAGATCACTTGAGTCCAACCTCCTGGAGAAGATCCAAGTTCTAGTATTTCTTTAGAATTTTCAATTATTTTATATTTTTGCTCAATCTCTTCTAGTTTAAAAGCTGCTCGATTGATATACCCTAACTGTTTAGCTTTCTTTACAAACTGATCATTTTTTTGTCTATTAACCCAGTTTTTTGATTTCATAAAAGATAATAAAGCTAACAAAAAATTGTTTTTTAGTAACTTTAATATATATGACATGTACGATATTTAATGAAAAGATCAATATTTATAGCTTTCATAATACTTGCCGCTGTTGTCGGATGGATTGGTTCTGGTCAATTTTCAAACAATGTTGTTGCACAAGACGATGATACAGAAACTAGCACTGAAACAGAAACTTCATATTCACAAGATACAGAAAATAATGATAATGAAGAATTTTCATTTTCTGTTGAAACAAAGGTATTTACTTCCAGTTTAATTGATCAATCTATTGAATTACAAGGTCAAACTATTCATAACAAAAAAATTGATGTTAAATCTGAAACATCTGGCAATATAGATAATATTGAATTTGCAAGAGGAGATAGAGTATCTCAAAATGCTGAAATGATTACAATCTCCTTAGAGGATAGAAATGAAAAGCTTTCTAGTGCAAAAAAGATTTAGAAAGACTTAATAAAGAACTAATTTTAAATGAAAAAAACAGAGATAATTTACTTAGACAAAATGTTGAAAGAATTGAATTGTATGAAATTGAATATGCATCTGCAAAACAACTAATTGATAAAGGATTAAGTTCAAAATCAAAATTAAGTTTAGCATCTTTTAATCTTGCCAATGCTCAAGCTGATAGAGAAGATATTAAAATAAAATTTGAATCTACCTTAGCAAACCTTGAAGCTCAAATTTCAAATGTAAAATCAATTTTAAAGAACATAAAACTTGACATAGAAAAAACTACTATCAAGGCGCCATTTGATGGAATTATTTCTGAAAAAATGGTTGAGAAAACTGAATTCATCTCAATAGGTACTCCCCTATTTACTATAATTGATTTAGACCCTATCAAGATTGAAGGTTATTTATCTGAATTTGATGTAAATAAAGTGAGTGTTGGTACTAAAGCTTTAATTGAAGATAGTAATGGGATTAAAAAAAATGGAATAATATCTTTTATTTCTCCATCAGCCGAAACTAGTACTAGAACATTCGAAATTACTATTGAAGCTGATAACAAAGATCTCTCTTATAAAAGTGGAATAACAACTAAAATTATTATCAAAGGTTCAGAACTTAAAGCTCACAAAATACCACCTTCTATATTAACTTTATTAGACGATGGGACCGTGGGTGTTAAAGCTGTAGATAATGATAATAAGGTTACATTCTATCCAACCAAAACAATTAAGGATACGATAGACGGCATGTGGGTTTCTGGATTACCCGAGAAAGTAAATTTAATTGTAAGTGGTCAAGAATATATAAGTATTGGTGAAACAATAAACTAATCTAAATGAAAATAAATATTATAGACTATGCAATTAGCCATTCCCGAGTTTTCATGGGGATACTTATTTTTATAATTTTTTCAGGCGCATCTACTTATATCACAATGCCTAAAGAATCATCTCCTGATGTGAGCATACCAATAGTTTATATTTCACTAAGTCAAAATGGTATTTCTGCACAAGATTCTGAAAGGCTTTTAGTTAAACCAATTGAAGACGAAGTTAAAACTGTTGAAGGAGTAAGAGAAGTAAGATCAACAGCTTATTCAGGCGGAGGCAATGTTTTATTAGAATTTGATGCTGGTTTTGACTCTGATCAAGCTATGGTTGATATTAGGGATAAAGTTGATAGAGCCAAGGGTGATCTACCTAGTGAAGCAGATGAACCAACAGTTAACGAAGTAAATATAAGTACGTTTCCTATCCTTTCTATTTCTTTAAGTGGAGATGTGCCTAATAGAACACTTCAAGATTTAGCTGATATTTTGCAAGATGATATAGAAACAATTCCTAGTGTTTTAGAAGCTAAAATAGGCGGTAAAAGAAATGAACAAGTTGACATACTAATTAATCCAACTGCAGTTGATAGCTATGGTATCAATCTTGAGAGTCTTATTAATATTGTTAGAGAAAATAATAAAATGGTATCTGCTGGTGGTCAAGACACTGGTGACGGAAGTTTTGATATTAAAGTTCCAGGTTTATACGAAACTATTGAAGATGTATTAAATACTCCAGTAAAAACTAATGGAGATTCAGTTATTACTTTCAGGGATATTGCTGAAGTTAAAAGAACATTCGAGGACAGGCAATCTTATGCAAATGTAAATGGATCTAATTCAATAACTATTGATGTTTCTAAAAGAATTGGTGAAAATATTATTAATACTATTGAAGAAGTAAAAAGAATAACTGCAATTACTGCTAAAAGTTTTCCTGAAAATGTTGAAATTTCTTTTGGCAATGATCAATCAAAGGGAATTAAAACTATGTTAAATAGTCTGCAAAACAATGTCATAGCAGCTATAATCCTTGTTTTAATTATTATTTTAGGAGCATTAGGAGTTAGGTCTGGTTTATTAGTTGGTGTATCTATTCCAGGATCGTTTTTATCAGGTTTATTAGCTCTTTCTGTAATGGGTTTTACTATTAATATAGTTGTATTATTTGCTCTAATTTTATCTGTAGGACTATTAGTCGATGGAGCAATTGTTGTTGTTGAATATGCAGATAGAAAAATGAAAGAAGGACTTGGTGTAAAAGATGCTTTCGCAAATGCATCAAAAAAAATGTCACTACCAATTATATCATCGACTGCAACTACACTGGCAGCCTTTCTACCTTTAATATTCTGGCCTGGTATAGCTGGTGAATTTATGAAATATTTACCAATAACACTTATATGTGTTCTTATTTCTTCTCTGTTTATGGCACTACTGTTTGTCCCAGTTTTAGGATCTATTTTAAATACTGTTTCAAGAATACTTCTCCAATTTATTGTACCATTACTAATATCATTAATTTTTTACAATCTATTATCTTATGGATTTGGATTATTAAATCTTGAAAGATTTAGTTTATTTATAACAATTGGAAAATATTTACTGAGCTTCGCTTTATTTATATTTGTATTTATAAGAATTATACCAAGAGTTTATAAAATTTCAGAAAATGTAAATTCTACAGATAAATTAGTTTCTAAAAATGCAAAAATCTTATCTTCAGAATCAAATGAACCTGTTTTAAACGTAACTGGTTTTGTTGGATTTTATGCAAAAATATTAAACTTTTTATTATTCCATCCCTTAAAGGTAATGATTAGTGCTTTAGTAATATTAGTTGCTGTAAACTATACCTATACTCAAGTTGGAGAAGGTGTAGAATTTTTCCCAGATGTTGAGCCAGATCTTGCAAAAATCGTAGTCTTTGCAAGAGGTAATCTCTCAGTTGAAGAAAAAAAAGATTATGTATCAAGAGTTGAGAATATTATTTTAAAGCTTCAATCGGAAAGACAAGAATTTAAAAATATTTATTCTTTAAGTGGAAATGTAAGTGAACAATCAGAGGCATCAGAAGACTTTATTGGATCAATAAGTTTGGAATATACAGATTGGGATAAAAGAAGAAAATCAAAAGTAATTCTTGCAGAAATTTTGGAAGCCACAAAAAGCATAAATGGGATTAAAGTAGAGTCAAGAGAACAACAAGGTGGTCCTGGAGAAGGTAAACCAATTAATATTAAATTAACCAGTGATAATAAACAACTTTTAATTGCCGAAGGAATCAAGCTTAAAAAATTTATGGATAATTATCCAAATTTAATGAATGTTGAAGATAATTTACCAGCACCTGGGATAGAATGGGAAATTAATGTAGATAGAAAACAAGCTTCTAAGTTTGGAGCTAATATTACGTCAATTGGTAATGTAATTAAACTTGCAACAAACGGTCTTAAACTTGGTGAATATAGACCTGATGATAGTAATGAAAGTATACCACTTTATCTTCGTTATCCAAACGAAGGAAGAACATTGGATAGAATTGATAACTTAAGAGTAACTACTACAAATGGTTTAGTTCCAATATCCAATTTTGTAGAAATTGTTCCAAATAGCAGAACAGGAAATATAATTAGAGTAGATTCAAAAAATGCTATAAATATTCAGGCAGATGTAGAGCCTGGAACTTATCCTGACGGAAAAGTAAAAGAACTTGAGTACGTATTAGGAATTTCAGATACTGCTCCGTCTTGGAGAGGAAGAACTTTAGATTTACCTCGTTATGAATTAGATAACAAAGTAAGGGCTGAACTTATAGGAGAAAATGAAGACCAAAAAGAAGCACAAGAATTTCTAACAGGAGCTTTTGGTGTAGCTTTATTTTTAATGCTAATGATACTTCTGTTGCAGTTTAATAGTTTTTATAGTGCATTCTTAATTCTTTTTGCAGTAGTAATGTCTACAGCGGGTGTGTTTATAGGTTTAATGGTAACAGCACAGCCATTTGGTATCGTTATGTCAGGAGTTGGTGTTATCGCTCTTGCCGGTATAGTGGTAAATAATAATATTATATTGATTGATACATTTGATTTTTTAAAGACTAAAACATCAAATATCAGAGAAGCTATTATCAAAACAGGAGCGCAGAGACTGAGACCAGTTTTACTTACAACAACTACAACAGTACTAGGTTTATTACCTATGGTAACAATGACAAATGTTGACTTTATATCTAGAGAAATAACAAGAGGATCACCAGATACTCAGTGGTGGGTTCAATTATCAACAGCTATAGTATTTGGACTACTCTTTGCAACATTCCTTACATTAGTTGTTACACCATCTGCTTTAATGTTTAGAGAAAACATGAAGAATTGGTATAAGAAAAAAATTTCTAATTAAATTTTTTTTAAATAAACTTTTAAATCTATGACAATCAAATCAATTACTATTTATTGTTCATCTTCAGATAAATTAAGTAATAAATATTATCAAGATGCAGAAGAAATAAGCAAATTAATATCATCATTTAAAATAAATATAGTCTATGGTGGAGCAAAAGTTGGTATTATGGGCGTGGTTGCTAAGACAGCAAAAAAATATAAAAATAGAGTTATTGGAGTAATTCCAAATTTTTTATCTGAGAGAGAAATAATTTTTGAAAATATAGATGAGTTAAAAATTGTCGATAATATGTCTGAACGAAAAAAGTTGCTCTTTGAGATAGGTGATGCGTATTTAGCATTACCAGGAGGGACAGGAACTTTAGAAGAAATACTAGAAGTCGTATCTTGGAAAATAATGGGGATTCATAATAAGCCAATAATATTTTTTAATAAAAATAATTTCTGGGATAATCTATTTAAACAATTTAAATTTTTTGAAGATGAAAAATTTTCAAATAAAAATTTACAAAACAGTTTCCACATTATAGATACGGTTGATCAATTAAAAAATATATTAATTAAATGGCAAAAATAAAAGTTAATAACCCAGTAGTTGAAATGGATGGAGATGAAATGACCAGAATCATCTGGAAGTACATCAAAGAACAATTAATTTTGCCTTATCTTGATATAGATATCAAATATTTTGATCTTGGAGTTATTAAAAGAAATGAAACTGATGATCAAATTACCATAGACGCAGCAGAAGCAGTAAAAAAATATGGTGTAGGAATAAAATGTGCAACAATTACACCAGATGAAAATCGAGTAGAAGAATTTAAATTAAAGCAAATGTGGCGATCGCCAAATGGAACAATTAGAAATATACTTGGGGGAACTATATTTAGACAACCAATTATATGTAAAAATGTTCCAAGAATAATCACAAATTGGAACCATCCAATTGTTGTTGCTAGGCATGCCTTTGGCGATCAATATAGAGCGACTGACACATTAGTTAATAAACCAGGGACACTTAAAATGGTTTTTGAACCTAAAGATGGATCTGAAGGATTTTCAAAAGATGTTTATGAATTTGAAAAATCTGGTGTAGCCCTATCAATGTATAATTTGGATAGTTCAATTAAAGATTTTGCTAGAGCTTGTTTTAATTACGGACTTAACCTTGGTTGGCCAGTTTACCTTTCTACTAAAAATACTATTTTAAAAGTCTACGATGGAAGATTCAAAGATTTATTTCAGGATGTATTTGATTCTGAATTTAAAAATAAGTTCAAAGAAAAAGACATAATTTATGAACACAGATTAATAGATGATATGGTGGCCTCAGCATTAAAATGGGAAGGTAATTTTATTTGGGCTTGTAAAAATTATGATGGAGATGTTCAATCAGATTCTGTTGCTCAAGGATTTGGATCACTAGGTTTAATGACAAGTGTGTTAATGACCCCTGATGGTAAAACTGTAGAAGCTGAAGCCGCACATGGAACTGTAACTAGACATTATAGAAATCATCAGAAAGGTATAGAAACTTCAACTAATCCTATTGCATCAATCTTTGCTTGGACAAGAGGTTTAAGTTTTAGAGGAGAATTTGATGGTAATAATGAATTAATAAATTTTGCTAAAAAATTAGAAGAAACGTGTATCAAAACTGTAGAAAGTGGTGAAATGACAAAAGATCTAGCAATGTTAATTAATAAAGATCAGAAATGGTTAAACACTCAAGATTTTTTAAGCGCAATAAAAAACAATTTTCAAATTAACTAATAGAGTTTAATTTATCTTCTACGTATTTTATACTTTCATTAATTTGACTAACATCTGATCCTCCTCCTTGAGCAAGATCTTTTCTACCACCCCCACCCTTGCCACCTAGAATAATTGAAATTTCTCTTATTTCTTTTGAAGCATCAAAAAGATCTGTAATATCTTCTGTAACTCCTAGCACAATAGATAGTTTATTTTCATTGTTTGAAATTATTAACGAAACACTATTTTTATTATATTGTTTTTTTTGCTCATCAATAAATGTTTTCAAAGATTTATTAGGGTAATCTTCAGCAATTAAGTATATAAAATTTAATTCTTTGATTTTTTTTACAACAATATTATCAATATTTTTTGATATAGACATATTTTGTTTTAATTTTTCGTGTATCTGAATTAATTCTTTAATTAACAAACCTTTGTCTTCAGATTCATTTTTAAAATTATAATCAGCATTAATATTTTTAATTTTATTCTTTAAATCTTCAATTTGATTATCTTGGTTTTTATTTTTTTCTAATAATTTTCTTTCTATTTCTTTAATATATTTATCCACTGCAACATTAGATACTGCTTCAATTCTTCTTATTCCAGATGCAACACTAGATTGATTAGTTATTTTAAATTTACTTATTTCACCTAATTTAACAACATGAGTTCCTCCACATAATTCTTTTGAAAAGAATGATTCATTTTCTTGACCCATTGTTACTACTCTTACTTCATCGCTATATTTTTCTCCAAACAATGCCATCGCACCTTCTTCAATAGCTTTTTTTTGATCCACAATTTTAATTTCAACAATTCCATTTTTTTGAATTTGATCATTTACAATTTCTTCAATATTCATGAGTTGATCTTTTTCAATTGGATTATTGTGACTAAAATCAAATCTAAGTTTTTCTGAATTTACAAGTGAGCCCTTCTGTGTGACATGCTTGCCCAGTATTTTTCTAAGAGCAGCATGTAATAAATGAGTTGAAGAATGATTATATTTAATAAAATCTCTATTCAATGTATTAATTCTTGCTTTAATAGTATCTTCAATTTCGCATTCACCACTAATTACTTTACCTTTGTGAAGAAAATAGTTTCCAAATATTTTTGTAGTATTCATAACTTCAAACTTAAAGTTATCATTTTCAAAAAAACCATGATCTCCCACCTGACCACCACTTTCTCCATAAAAAGGTGTTTGATTTAATATTATAATTGCTTCTTGATCCTTTTTAATTTTATCTACTGACTTACTTTCTGATATGATTGAAATTATTTTACAATCAGCTTCCATATCAGAATATCCTAAAAATTCTGTTGGATCTATTTTAGAAGTTATTTCAAACCAAATGCCTTCATCCTCGATGTCTCCTGTACCTTTCCAACTTTGTCTTGCTCTTTCCTTTTGATCTAACATTTTTTGTTCAAATGTTTTTATATCGACTTCAATATTTTTACTTTTCAAATAATCTTGTGTTAAATCTAAGGGAAATCCATAGGTGTCGTATAATTTAAATGCTACTTCTCCATTAAATATATTTGTTGAGTTAGAAATTTCCTCATCTAAAATTTTAATTCCTTTTTCAACAGTTTCCTTGAATTTAGTTTCTTCATTCATTAATGTATTAGTGATCAGATCTTTTGCTCTATCTAATTCAGGATATGAATTTTTAATTCCATCTAAAAAAATAGGGAATAGCTTATGAAAAACAGGCTCTTTATTACCTAAAGAGTGAGCGTGTCGCATTCCCCTTCTCATTATTCTTCGTAAGACGTATCCCCTACCTTCATTTGAAGGCATAACTCCATCTGCAATTAAAAAAGAGGAGGATTTTAAGTGATCTGCAATTACTCTATGACTAGGACTTGTTATTGAACTTTCATCGCCACATAATTTTGTTGATTCATTTATAATCGGTTGAAATAAATCTGTTGAATAATTATCATTAGAACCATCTAGAAGAGCTGTCATTCTCTCTAATCCCATTCCAGTATCAATTGAGGGTTTTGGTAGATTTATTCTCTCAGATTTAGATATCTGCTCATATTGCATAAATACCAAATTCCATATTTCTATAAATCTATCACCATCTTCGTTTGGAGAGCCTGGAGGGCCTCCTTCGTATTTATCACCGTGATCATAAAATATTTCAGAACATGGACCGCAAGGCCCAGTCTCACCCATTGACCAAAAATTGTCAGATGTACTTATTTTAATAATTTTATTTTCAGATAATCCAGCTATTTTTTTCCATAAATCAAAAGCTTTCTGATCATCAGAATAAACTGTTACTAAAAGTCTATCTTTATTTATTGAATATTCTTTGGTTATTAGATTCCAAGCTAGTTCTATGGCCAGCTCTTTAAAATAATCTCCAAAAGAGAAATTACCTAACATTTCAAAAAAAGTATGGTGCCTTGTCGTATATCCTACATTTTCTAAATCATTGTGCTTACCGCCTGCTCTTACACATTTTTGAGCAGTAGTCGCTCTGTTATAATCTCTTGTCTCCTTACCTGTAAAAATATTTTTAAATTGTACCATTCCAGAATTAGCAAACATTAGAGTAGGATCATTATCTGGCACAAGAGAACTTGAATGAATAATCTCGTGTCCATTTTTTTTGAAATAATTAAGAAATGTAGACCTAATCTGATTTGAATTCATGAAAAGGTATTATAACTTGAAAACTCTATTGTCTAAATAAAAAAGCGCCTATTTTGAAATAGGCGCCAAACAAAAATACTATTTACTATTCTTTTATTTCTTCAACTTCTTTAGCTTCTTTTTCTTTTTCTTTTTCTTTATTCTCTACTTTTCCTTCCATCATAGCTTTTTCAACTATTCCAGCATTTTGTAGAATTTGATTTTCTATTTCTTTAGCTATAGTAGGATTGTCGTTAAGAAAATTTTTAACGTTTTCTCTGCCTTGTCCTATTTTAGTATTTTTGTATGAAAACCATGATCCTGATTTATCAATAATTTCTGCTTTGACACCTAAATCAACTAATTCACCTAATTTAGATATCCCCTCTCCGTACATTATATCAAATTCAACAACTTTGAATGGAGGTGCGACTTTGTTTTTAACTATCTTTACTCTAGTTTGATTTCCAATGATTTCATCTTTATCTTTTATTGCACCAATTCTTCTAATGTCCATTCTTACAGAAGAATAAAATTTTAAAGCATTACCCCCTGTAGTTGTTTCAGGGCTACCAAACATAACACCAATTTTCATTCTAAGTTGATTTATGAATACAACTAGAGTGTTTGATTGAGCAATTGAACTTGTAAGTTTTCTTAAAGCCTGACTCATCAATCTAGCTTGCAAACCAGGTAAAGAATCTCCCATATCGCCTTCTAATTCAGCTCTTGGTACAAGTGCTGCAACTGAATCAATAATTAGCACATCAATACCTCCAGATTTAATTAAAGAATCAGCAATTTCTAAACCCTGCTCTCCTGTATCAGGCTGGGAAATTAATAATTCTTCTAAATTTACACCTAATTTCTTAGCATATGCTGGATCCAGAGCATGCTCTGCATCTATAAATGCGCAATTGCCGCCTTGTTTTTGTGACTCTGCAACAATATGAGTAGCTAAAGTAGTTTTACCAGAACTTTCAGGTCCATAAATTTCAATAATTCTCCCCTTTGGTACTCCTCCAATACCAAGAGCTATATCAAGCCCTAATGAACCGGTAGATATTGCTTCAATATCTACGTTTGTTTTAGAGCCCAATTTCATTATTGAGCCTTTTCCATAATTTTTCTCTATTAGGCTTACAGCGGCTTCTAGAGATTTACTTCTGTTTTCTTTATCCATTGAATTTTCGTTATTTACTACTTTTAATTTAGCTTGAGACATTTAATTTCTCCATTAATTTCCTATGTTTTTATTAAGATTCTTGCAAATCATGTTTACTTGTACACGTTTTGTTCTATTTTTAAAAGTTCTATTTTTGTTCTTTTACAAAAATTTGATTAAAATATTGAAAAATATGAATTTTTAATAATAAATAAAATTTCAATATTGCTTGAATAAATAAAATCATTTGATAAATCAGCAACTTTTTAAAATTATGACTAAATTACCTAAAAATTATAAACCGACTCAGAAAGAAAAATTTATGAATGCCAAAATGAAAGAATATTTTAGGCAAAAATTAGTGAGTTGGAAAAATGATCTACTTAAGGAATCATCTCAGACTTTAAGCAATCTTCAGAATGAGAATGAAGCAAAACCCGATATAACTGATAGAGCATCTGAAGAAATAGATAGATCCTTCGAACTCAGAACAAGAGACAGAGAAAGAAAACTGATCAATAAAATAGATGCCGCCCTACAAAGAATTGAAGATGGATCTTATGGTTATTGTGATGAAACAGGTGATCCAATTAGTATCAAAAGGTTAGAAGCAAGACCAGTTGCAACATTGAGTTTAGAAGCTCAAGAAATGCATGAAAAAGCAGAAAAAAGAATTAGTTAATTTTTTTTAAATGTCAGATTTTTATATAGGTGATCTTACACCCGGTACTTTTGTTGTAAATGTCAGCAAAGAAAAAGAATGGGGAATTGGCCAAGTACAATCATGTATTAATAATATCGTTACAATTAATTTTGAAAATGTTGGAAAAAAAACTATTAACCCTAGAGAAGTTGAATTAAAAATAATTAATATAAATGCAACTAATTGATCAGTATTTAAGAAAAGTAAATTATCTAAGAGTATCTGTTACAGATAGATGTGATCTGAGATGTGTTTATTGTATGAAAGAAAAAATGCAATTTCTCCCACGAAAAGACATACTCACTTTAGAAGAAATTGAAAGATTATGTGACAACTTTATAGAACTCGGAGTTGAAAAAATTAGATTAACTGGGGGTGAGCCTTTGGTAAGAAATGATATTATAAAATTAATTGAAAAACTTAATACTAAAAAAGAAAAAACAAATCTAAAGGAAATAACACTGACAACAAATGGTACATTATTAAAAAAATATGCTAAACTACTGAAGCTAAATGGTATTAATAGGATTAATGTTTCTCTAGATACAATTAATCCTGAAAAATATAATAAAATAACAAGATTTGGAAATATTGAAAAAGTTTTTGATGGAATTAATGAATCACTTGATAACAACATAAAAATTAAAATTAATACTGTAATAATTAAAGATTTTAATGAAAACGAAATTGAAGAATTAATAAATTGGACTAGTAATAAAAAAATTGATCTTACATTTATCGAAGTAATGCCAATGGAAGAAACAGATGTATCAAGAGAATATCAGTTTATCTCATTATCTGATACTTTTTCAAAACTAGACAAAATATATAAATTTTCTAAAATTGATTATAGTACTGGAGGTCCAGCAAGATTTTATACTAGTGATTTAGTTTCTAATAAAATTGGATTTATAAGTCCTTTAACAAATAATTTTTGTGCCTCTTGCAATAGAGTAAGAATATCGAGCACTGGTAAACTTTTCATGTGCCTTGGTCAGAATGACTTTGTTGATTTTAGAGAAATAATGAGAAAAGATTATAGTGATGATTATATAAAAGAAAAAATTAAGTTTGCTCTTAATATTAAACCAAAACAACATGATTTTATGATTGGAGAAAAAATTAATAAATATATGAAAAGACATATGAATGTAACAGGTGGATAATGAAATTTCATTTTTTATCATCAAACAATCCTGAGGCAAAAAATACAGAAAAAAAACTAACAGAATTATTTGGACAAAATTCTGTGGAAGATGCCGACTACATTATTCCAATTGGAGGCGACGGATTACTTTTAAAATCACTTCATAATTTTAATAAACTAAACAAACCATTTTTTGGAATAAACTTTGGTTCAATTGGGTTTTTAATGAATAATCTTATTAATGAAAATTTAAATGACATGATTATCAATGCTAAAAAATCTACTTTTAAACCATTAAAAATGACTGCACAAAGTGTTAATAATGAAATCTTTGAGGCATATGCATATAATGAAGTTTCTCTTATGAGGCAGACTCATTTGGCATCAAAAATTAAAATCAAAATAAATGAGAAAGTAAAAATGGAAGAATTGATATGTGATGGCGTTTTGTTATCTACATCAGCTGGAAGTACAGCTTATAATCTATCCGCACATGGTAGTATTTTACCTTTAGACTCAAATATACTTGCATTAACTCCAATCAGTGCCTTTAGACCAAGGAGATGGAGAGGTGCTCTGTTATCTGAAATTAGTAAAATTGATTTTGAAGTGTTAAATCATGATGAACGCTCATCTAGTGTAACTGCAGATAATGTTGAATTTAGAGATATTAGTAAAGTGAATATTGTTTCTTCAGATGACAATAAATGCACTGTATTGTTCGATAGTAAGCATTCTATTGAAGATAAAATTTTAAATGAGCAATTTAATTATTAAGATCAAATTTTTTTAAAAACACATATCTTGTTACCATCTAAATCTCTTAAATATGCATAATAATCTTTACCATGTCTGGGTCCAGGCATCCCCTCGTCTTTTGCTCCAAGACTTATTCCAATATTATAAAATTCATTAACATTTTTTTTAGAATTAGCTTTAAAAGTAATCATTGTACCATTTCCTATGGTTGCTTTTTTTTTGTTATGAGGTCTAATCAAGTATAATTCTATTTTTTTAGGTGTTTCTTTTTTAGCATAACCAAAATAACGATGATGAGATAATACTCTTTTAATTTTTAGAGGTTTTAAAATTTTACTATAAAATGCAGATGATTTTTTTAAATTATTTGTTCCAATAGTAATAAAAGCAAACATAATTTAATGATTGGTAGCCTCGGCCGGACTTGAACCGGCACTCCCAAAAGGGCAAGGATTTTAAGTCCTTTGTGTCTACCATTCCACCACGAGGCCTATTTCTGGACTAATATCAAACTATAGAACTTTTTCCACCATTTAATTCAATCATCTTAGTTATATCATTAACTATTGGTTGAATAGATTTCATCTCCCATGATGAAACAACTATGTTAACACCGCCTGTTTTAGCTGCAAGATTAAAATATGGGTAACTACCGATTGATGCATTTGTATAATTGTTTTGAATATTTTTTAAATTTTTTGCAATTTTACTTTCGTATAAATTAGTATTAATTGTTGTAACAAGTTTTGGTTCACCTTTTTTAATTTTTTTCATTAATTCATCAAACATAACTTGCATTATTTCTGGCACACCGGGTAAAACATAGATATTTTTTACAATAAATCCTGGTGCAGCGGTCATTGGATTTAAAATAAGCTCTGAACCAAATGGCATTTTGGCCATCCTTTGCCTGCTTTCATTAAATTCACCTTTTGGATAATAATTTTCAAGAATCTCAAAAGCCATTTTATTTGTTTCATATTGTAAATTAAAGGCTGCAGATATACTTTCTGAAGTGATATCATCATGAGTTGGTCCAATTCCCCCAGTAGTAAAAACATAAGAATATTTTGAGCTATATTTTAATACGTTTTCTATTATTGTTTTTTTATCATCCTGAATAACAATAACTTCTTCTAACTTAATACCAGCTTCTAATAATTTTTTTGCAAGATAATTTGAGTTTGTATCTTGAGTTCTACCAGAAAGTATTTCATCACCAATAACAATAACACCTGCAGTAAAAGAACTCATATGATTAATTGATATTTTCTATATATTATTTATTAATCGTAAGTAATTATTTTTTAAATGAGAAACAACAATATCCCAATACATACAAAAAAAGATTTTGAAGGCATGAGGGAAGCTGGTTCTTTAGCTGCTGATGTTCTAGATTCTTTATATGAAAAGGTTGTTCCAGGTATCAGTACTCAAGAAATAAATGACATATGTCATAATCAAATTATTCAAAACAAAGCAATACCAGCTCCTTTAAATTATAAAGGTTTTCCAAAATCAGTTTGTACATCTGTTAATCATGTTGTTTGTCATGGAATTCCTTCTGAAAGAAAAATTCTTTCTGACGGCGATATAGTAAATGTAGATGTAACAGTTATTCTAAATGGTTGGCATGGTGATAGTTCCAGAATGTTTGTTGCAGGCAAGACCAATAATAAAAATTATGATTTTTTAAAAATAACTTATGAATCTTTATTAATTGGTATTAGTGAAGCTAAACCTGGTAAGCATATTGGTGATATTGGAAATAAAATTCAGAAACTTGCTGAAGGAAAAGGTTACTCTGTAGTAAGAGATTTTTGTGGTCATGGAATTGGAAAGGAATTTCATACTCCACCTAGTGTTTTACACTTTGGAGAACCAGGTGAGGGACCAATGTTAGAACCTGGAATGTTTTTAACAATTGAGCCAATGATTAATTTAGGTGGGTGGCAAACAAAAATACTAAATGATGGATGGACAGCTGTAACAAAAGATAAATCTTTATCTGCTCAATTCGAGCATACAATTGGAATAACAGAAGAAGGAAATGAAATATTTACACTATCTAAAAATAATACATCTTTTCCAATAAAGGATGTATAAGTAGATTAAATGATTCCTAGATATAATAGACCTAAAATTGAAAAGATTTGGTCATTAGAAAATAAATTTAAAATTTGGACAGAGATTGAGTGTTTGATTGCAGAAAAACAAGCATTGCTCGGCGTTATTCCAAAAAAAGCAGCAAAAGAAATAAGAAATAAAGCAAAATTTAATGTTAAAGAAATAGAAAAAATTGAAAAAGATACAAAACATGATGTTGTTGCTTATATTAATAATGTAAGCAAATATATTGGTGACTCATCAAAGTATTTTCATTTTGGTGTAACATCAAGTGATATTATTGATACTTCATTTTCTGTACAACTTAAGCAAACCTCTGAAATAATAAGAAAAAGTTTAGTAGAATGTATTCAAAGTTTAAAAATCAAATCTAAAAAATATAAAGACACATTAATGATTGGACGAAGTCATGGGATACATGCTGAGCCTATTACTTTTGGATTAAAATTATCTTCTTTTTATTTTGAGTTTAAAAGAAATTTAAAAAGACTTGATCAGGCAATCAACGAAATATCTGTTTGTGCTATTTCTGGACCTGTTGGAACCTTTAATTCTATAGACCCTCGAGTTCAAGATTATGTGGCAAAAAAACTTAAACTAAATTCTGAAGATGTATCAACTCAAGTAATTCCAAGAGACAGGCATGCTTATTTTTTCTCAGTACTAGGGATTTTAGCATCTTCTATTGAAAGATTTGCTGTGGAAATTCGAAATCTACAAAAAACAGAAGTATTAGAAGTTGAAGAAAGTTTTTCTTCTAACCAAAAAGGTTCTTCTGCAATGCCTCACAAACGTAATCCGGTTTTGAGTGAGAACTTAACAGGTATTTCACGATATATTAGAAGTGGTGTAATACCTTCTCTAGAAAATGTCGTACTTTGGCATGAAAGAGATATTAGTCATTCTAGTGTTGAAAGAATTATGACTCCAGATATTACAATTGCAACTGATTTTGCACTGAATCGTTTAAATGGAATTATAAAGAATTTAAAAGTCTATCCAAAAAATATGTTGAAAAATTTGAATATGCTTGGAGGCTTACATAGAACTCACAATATTATGTTAAAATTAATTGAAAAAGGACTGAAAAGACAACAAGCTTATAAAATTGTTCAAGAAAGTGCCATGGAAACATGGAATAATAATAAGAATTTTTCCCAAGTTTTTCAAAAAAATAAAGAATTAAATAAAATATTAAATTCAAAAGAAATCATGAAAATCATTAAAGATGATAATGATCTAAAGAAAATAGATTGGATTTTTAAAAATAAAATTAAATAGTCTTTATTTTTACTAATATCTGAACTATTTTATAGGTATGCCAATGAGTGTTGAACAAATTGAACAATTTATTAAAGAAGCTATACCAGATGCAACTGTTGAAATTGAAGATCTTAAAGGAGATGGTGATCATTACAGTGCTACAGTAACATCAAAATCTTTTTCTGGAAAAACAAGAGTAGAACAACATAAAATGGTTTATGATGCTTTTAATGGTAAAATGGGTAGTGATTTGCACGCACTTAAGCTAAAAACTGTATCGGAGTAATAATGAATAATAATGACCATGTATCTCAAAATATAGAAAATGAAATTAACTCTAATGATGTAATGCTTTTCATGAAGGGCACCCCTGTATTTCCAATGTGTGGATTTTCTGCAAGAGTAGTTGAAATATTAAATAAAGTAGGTGTTAAATTTGGAAGTGTGAATGTGTTAGAGAGTGACGAAATGAGAGAAGGTATTAAAATATATTCTAATTGGCCAACCATACCACAACTTTATGTTAAGAAAGAATTTATAGGTGGTTGTGACATTATAACTGAAATGTTTGAAAGTGGCGAATTATTAGAATTATTAAACACAAATGGAATAGACGTAAACCCTTCATAGATTGTTAAATAATAGTTTTTCAAAAGGTGTAATATTTTCATGTATTGCATCAATTTTTTGGGGGCTTCCACAACCCCTTTTTTTTAATGAATTAAATCACGTTGAGACTATTGAAGTTGTAGCTCATAGAGGTTTCTGGTCGTTTATTTTTCTATTTTTATTATTAATTTTAGTCTCAAACTTAAGTGATTTTATTGAAATATTTAAATCTAGAAAAAGAATTTTTATTTTAACAATTACAGCTTTTCTTATTGCAGGTAACTGGGCAGGTTTTATTTATTCTGTAGGGCAAGAAAGAGTTCAGGATGCATCAATGGGTTACTTTATTACTCCAATGATCAGTATTATTTTAGGTTATTTTTTTTTAAATGAAAAAATAACTAAGCCTAAATTTGCATCTGTATGTCTTATGTTCTCAGGTGTATTATTCTTATTTATTAACCTGAAACAATTTCCATTCTTGATAATTTGGATTGGAACCTCATGGGCAATATATGGATTATTAAGAAAACAAGTTAATATTAATCCTTCAATTGGTTTACTTTATGAAACTTTTATAATATCTTTAATATCTATCCCGTATTTAGCTTATTTATTTTGGCAAAATGAAAATAGTATTTTTAGTATTGATTTGAAGACATCATTATTTTTAATTCTAACAGGAGCTGTAACAATTTTTCCATTATTTTTTTTTAATTTGGGTTTAAAATTTATTCAATTAGGTCTTGCTGGAGCTTTATTTTACTTAGCACCAACATTTCATTTTATAACTTCAGTATTTATTCTTAATGAAGAAATTTTACAAATTAAGTTAATATCATTTATAATTATTTGGATAGGAATAATAATTTATATTTATGATAGTTATAAAAAAGAAATTATCTTGAATAATACTCAATAACTAAATTAGGTTCCATAGTTACAGGATAAGGAACATCATGAATTAGAGGTGCTCTTAAAAAACGACCTTTCAACTCTTTTACATCAACTTCTAAGTATTCTGGAATTTCTCTTTCTTGAGAACTAATTGATTCTACAATTAAATTAATTTCTTTACTTTTATCTCTTATTGAGATTTCATCTCCGTCACTAACACTATAAGATGGAATGTTAACTCTTTTTCCATTGACCTTTACATGACCATGATTAACTAACTGTCTTGCAGAAAAAATTGTAGGTACAAATTTCATTCTATAGACTGTAGCATCTAATCTTCTTTCTAAAAGTTCAATTAATATCTGACTTGTATCACCTTTAATATTAGAAGCTTTTTTAAAAATATTCCTAAATTGTTTTTCAGTTAAATCACCGTAATAAAATTTAAGTTTTTGCTTAGCAAATAACTGATTTCCATAATCTGATAGTTTCTTTCTTTGTCCCTGTACACCATGCTGACCAGGCTTTGAATTTCTTCTATTAAAGGGGCTTTTAGGTCTACCCCACAAGTTCACACCTAACCTTCTATCAATTTTGTATTTAGCGTTATGTCTTTTTGTCATTAATATGAGGGCTATATAGTGATTTAAAGTACTATGTCAAATTTAATATATTCAATTTTTGGCTTATTTATTAAGTTTTTTAGTAATTCCCCATAATGTCTGCAATTCTTTCTTTGTGAGAGGGATTTTTGTGAAAATACTATAAATATTATTTTTCATACTTTCTTTTTTTTCACTTGGAGTAAAAAATTTTTTATTTTCAAGTTTCTCAATCACATAATTTAAGAATTTAGATAATTGGTATTTACTAATAATATCTTTTTCAATTGAAATAGAATTAGTAATTTTTAAATTATTCAGTTCAAATAATTTATAACTTAAAACTGTAACTGCATGAGAAAGGTTTAATGAATTACTTTTTCTACTTGTTTCAATAGTAAAAATAATATCAGATAATCTCAAATCCTCATTTGAAAGTCCTGAATTTTCAGGACCAAAAAGTATTGCTGTTTTTTTATTAACAATAATTTTTCTTTTAATGAATTTAAAATCGTTAGTAGATTTTTTTTCCAAATATCTTCTTCTATTCGTTGTGGCCACAACATAAGAAAAGTTAGAAAGTGCAATTTCTAAATTATCATAAACTTTAATATTCTTAATAATTTTCGTTGCTTTTTTTGCTGCATTTATTGATTTATTGTTTAACCATTTATCTCTTGGTGAAACAACAATTAGATCTTTTAAACCAAAGTTGTGCATAACACGAGCAACCATTCCAATATTTTCAGGAAGTTGGGGTCTAACTAAAATTATGCTTGGATTTTTTGAAGTCAATTTTTATTCTTTAAATCATTTAATAGCTTAAAAGTAATGCTATCAAAAATAGCGCTATAAGATGCATCAATAATATTTGGAGAAACGCCAATAGTTGTCCAATGTGTATTAGTGGAATCAGATGATTCAATTAAAACTCTTGTGATTGCACCAGTACCTTTTTCTGATGAAAGAATCATAACTTTGTAATCAGTTAACTTTAAATCTTTGAGATCAGGATAATAATCAATTAGGGCTTTTCTTAATGCACTATCAATAGCATTTACTGGACCATTTCCAGTACCCACTGTCATCATATTTGAATCTTTAACTTTTAAAAATACTGTAGCCTCTGCTTCAGTAACAATTTCACCTTTAGCATTCCATCTTCTTTCATCTGTGACTCTAAATTTTTCTAAGTTATAAAAATCCTCAAAATGACCAAGGTGACGTCTAACTAATAATTCAAAACTAGCTAAAGCAGTATCAAATGAATATCCTTCTGATTCTTTTTCCTTGATAATCTCTAAGATATTGTTGATTTCATTTGTAGGCAAATCAATATTAATCTTATTTAATTGATTTAATATATTAGATCTTCCTGCCTGATTAGAAATTACAACGTTTCTAGAATTACCAACCATTTCTGGCTCAATATGTTCATAAGTTGAGGAATTTTTTTCTATTGCAGATGCATGCAATCCACCTTTATGAGAGAAAGCATGATCTCCAACATATGGAGCATTTTTTCTTGAAGGCATGTTAAGAATATCATTTAATGTTCTAGAAATATGAATTAAATTTTTTAATTTATCTTTTGAAATATTTGTTTTATATTTTGTTTTTAGAACCAAAGATGGAATTAAGGAAATTAAATTAGTATTTCCACATCTTTCTCCTAGACCATTTATTGTTCCCTGTATCTGTCTTGCTCCAGCATTAATAGCTGCTAATGCATTTGCAACTGCATTATCAGTGTCATTATGAGCATGTATACCAACATTTTGACCTGGTATAACTTTTACTACTTCTGAAACAATATTGTAAATTTCATCTGGAAGAGTTCCCCCATTTGTATCACAAAGAACAACCCATCTTGCACCAGCGTCGTACGCTGCTTTAACACAACTCAATGCAAACTCTTTATTTTCTTTAAAGCCATCAAAAAAATGTTCTGCATCAAAAATTGGCTCTTTGTTTTTATTTTTTATTGAATGAATAGTATCACTTATCATTTTTAAATTTTCATCCTCAGATATTTCTAAAGCATTTTTTACATGAAATGATGATGATTTACCTACAATACAAACACAACTTGCGCTTGAATTAATAAGTGCATTTAATCCTGGATCGTTATCTGCGCTTCTACCTGGTCTTCTTGTCATACCAAAGGCAGTCAATTTACTATTTGAAAATTTTGTATTTCTTGAAAAAAAATCATTATCGGTAGGATTTGCTCCCGGCCATCCACCTTCAATGTAATCTATTCCTAAATCATCAAGATGTTGGGATATATTCATTTTATCACTAACAGAAAAATTAACTCCTGTTGTTTGCTGACCATCTCTAAGTGTGGTATCGAATAAATATACTTTTTCTTCCATAATTACTAGATCGCTAATAGAGTATAAATTAAAATTTACTAGATTTTTCCAAGTTTTTGCAAGATTTCGTCTCTATCAAATAATGGTAGTAGATATTTTAATTCGGGTCCATGAGATTTTCCTGTCAAAATCAACCTCAAAGGCATAAATAAATCTTTTCCTTTAAGCCCAGTTTTTTTGTTAATTTTTGATGTCCAATGATCCCATGTTGTTTCATCAAAAGGATCCTCGGGTAATTCATCAACTGCCGTATTAATAAAATTATCATCAATATTTAAATCTTTAGCATTATTTATTTTTGTAATTACTTCTTCCCATTCTTTAGCTTGATTAACAAATGAAATATTATTTTTAATAAAACGCCAAAAACTCTCTTTTTGAAAATTAGATTTTATATTTTTTAACTTATGACTAATCTCATTATAACTAAATAATTTAATGGTATTTTCATTAAGATTTCTTAAGGATTCAATTGAAAATTTAGCAGAAGATCTAGATAAACTTTGAATATCAAATTTTTGTACTATTTCATTTAAATCTTTTATTGGATCAATATTACTGCTCGAACCAATAAAAAGAAAATAATTAAGTAAAGATATATTTTCGTACCCTTCATCTCTAAAATTTTCAATTGAAAGACTTCCAAGTCTTTTGCTAAAACCCTTACCAGTTTCATCAACTAAGAATGGATGATGAGCAAATGATGGAATAGAAGATTCAAGAGCATTAAAAATTTGAATATGATAAGCAGTATTAGCTATATGATCTTCCCCTCTAATAATATGCGTAATTTTTTCTTCAATATCATCAATGACTGAAGGTAAATGGTATAACAATGTTCCATCAGCTCTAATTAAAACAGGATCACTTAAATTTTTTGCATCAAATGAAACATCTCCTTTAATAATATCTTTCCAACTAATATTTTCATCGTCTAATTTGAATCTCCAATGAGGTTGCATTCCAGATTCTATTTTTTTTTCTACTTCTTCATCACTTAGATTTAATGATGATCTATCATAAATAGGTGGTTTCCCAGATGATAACAAAGATTTTTTCTTTAAAGCTAATTCCTCTTCTGTTTCAAAACATGGATAAAGCCTTTTCTTTTGTTTTAGAATTTGGATTTTTTCATTGTATATATGTTGTCTAGAGGACTGATTAAAAGTGTAACTCCAATTTAATCCAAGCCATGAAAGATCATCTTTGATACTTGTTTCAAAATCTTTAGAACTCCTATTAGTATCAGTATCATCAATTCTTAATACAAACTCACCTTGATTTTTTTTACAAAAAATCCAATTCAAAATTGCTGATCTAGCATTACCGATATGTATTTTTCCTGTAGGGCTAGGAGCAAACCTACACTTCATATTATTCTTTAGGAATTTCGCAAACAGGAATAGGCTTCATCTTATGAAGATTTGGCTTTCTAATTTCTTCATATCTACTGTAGTATTCACTAGACTTATTTTCCATTGCTTCTTCTAATTGCTTATATGAAAGACCAAGCTGGCTTTCATCATTTCTACTATCATCCCATAAACCATCTGTCGGTGCTGCGCTAATAATATCTTTTATAACCCCAATTTCTTCGGCTAATTCCCACACCTCAGTTTTAGTACAATCTGCTATTGGAGATATATCTACGCCTCCATCACCATATTTTGTATAAAATCCAACACCAAAATCTTCAACTTTATTTCCAGTACCAACAACTATACCACTATTACTTTGAGCTATTTGGTATAGAGTTACCATTCTTAGTCTAGATCTTGAATTTGCAAAAGCTAACTCACTATCAAAATTTTGCATCGTATTTTGAAATGTTTTAAAAACATTATCTAGCTCGATTATTTTTGTTTCTACATTTGGGTAATTTTGCTCTAAAAATTCTAAATGTCTTAAACTTAAATCATGTTGTGATGAATTTTGCTTAATAGGCATTGAAACAGCTATAGTTTTTAAACCAGTTTGAGCACATAAGGTGCTAGTAAGAGCTGAGTCAACTCCTCCTGACACTCCTATTACTAGTGTAGTTGGATTAGTATTTATAGATTTAGCGTAATCTTTAATCCAATTAGAAATGTATATAATTTTATCTTTTGAATTCATAAGTAATATATAAATATAAATTTATAAATTTGAAGATTGCTTTGAGAACAATTTTTCTTCTTTTAAAAAATCTGATAATAAAAAAGCCAATTCTAGAGACTGCGAGGCATTTAGTCTCGGATCGCAATATGTATGATATCTATTTTTTAGATCTTCATCTGTTATTTCTTGAAGACCTCCCATACATTCTGTAACATCTTGACCAGTCATTTCTAAATGGACGCCGCCTGGATAAGTTCCTTCGCTTCTGTGAATTTGAAAAAATTGCTGAATTTCAGAAATTATATCTTTTAATGGCCTAGTTTTAAAACCCGTGTTAGATTTGATAGTATTTCCATGCATAGGGTCACAAGTCCAAACTACATTTTTACCAGTTGAATTAACTGATCTTATTATTTTTGGAAGTATTCTACTAACTTTTTCATGACCCATTCTACATATCAGCGTTATTTTTCCAGACTCATTATTTGGATTCAACACATCTAATATCTTTAATAGTTCTTCTGTCTTTGTGCTTGGACCCACTTTAATACCTATAGGGTTCTCAATACCTCGTAAAAATTCAATATGTGCTCCATCAAGTTGTCGTGTTCTGTCACCTACCCACAACATGTGAGCTGAAACATCGTACCACTTACCTGAAGTACTATCTATTCTTGTTAATGCTTCCTCATATTGAAGAAGTAAAGCTTCATGACTTGTAAAGAAGTCTGTTTCATTTAATTGTCTTACACTGTTTCCATTTATTCCACATGCCTCCATAAAAGATAAGCATTCGTCAATTCTAGAAGATATCTCTCTAAATTTAGCAGCATTCTCACCTTTAACAAAATTTAGGTTCCATTGATGTATTTTATTTAAATTAGCAAAACCGCCCTGAGAAAAAGCTCTTAAAAGATTAAGTGTAGATGCAGACTGATTGTAAGCCTGAATTAATCTATCTGGATTAGGATCTCTGTCTTTTTGATTGAAGTCTATCCCATTAATTATATCGCCTTTATAAGACTCAAGTTCTAAATCATTAATAACTTCTGTGGCAGATGATCTTGGCTTTGCAAACTGTCCAGCAATTCTTCCTACTTTAACAATTGGACAAGAAGCGCCAAACGTTAATACAACAGCCATTTGTAAAATAACTTTAAATGTATCTCTAATATTATCTGGATGAAAATCTGCAAAACTTTCTGCACAATCTCCACCTTGTAATAAAAAAGCATTTCCGTTTGAAACTTCTCCAAGTTTCTTTTTTAACAGTCTCGCTTCTCCAGCAAAAACTAAAGGCGGATATTTAGAAATTTCGTTTAGAGTTTTATTTAGATGATCTTCATTCTGATAATTTGGCATATGAAGAGCATCTTTATTTCTCCAACTATTTGGTGACCATTTATCGCTCATAATTTGAAAAGGCTCATAAACCCTAATATATCTTGAAACAAGGGTTATTATTTAGATCTTTTATTTCTTAGAATTTTTAAGGTTGATCTTTCAATAGCAAGTGAATTTTTGGGAATATTTTTAGTGATAACACTACCTGCACCAATTCTAGATTTAGACTCAATTACAACTGGAGCTATGAGTGATGTGTTTGAACCTATAAATACATTATCTTTTATTATCGTTTTGTGTTTTTTCTTTCCATCATAGTTACAAGTTATTGTGCCGGCACCTATATTCACATTATTTCCTATTTCTGAATCTCCAACATATGAAAGATGAGCAATAGAAACATTATTTCCAATTTTAGAATTTTTAATTTCAACAAAGTTACCAATCTTTGATTTTTTTCCGATTTTTGTTTTTGGTCTTAATCTAGCACTTGGGCCAATATGTGAATTTTCATCTATTGTAACCTCTTCTAAGTATGAATTACTTTTAATCATTGAACCTTTTTTTATAATTGTTTTTTCCTTTATTGTAACATTGCTTTCAATTGTAACGGTAGGTTCAATTTTGGTGTCATAGCTTAAATAACAAGTATTGGGTTTTAAAAAATTGACTCCATTTTTTATAAAATTTTTTACGTATTTTTTTTGCAAGATATTTTGTACAACATTAAAATCATCCAATGTATTTATGCCCAACATTGTTTCTTTGTTGCACTCAATATAATTGATAGGAATATTTTTTTTTGAAAAAATTTTGCATATATCAGGAAGATATCTTTCTTTTTTAATTTTATTTTCTTTAATATTTTTTAAATTATCAAATAATAATTTAGTATTTGCTATCAAAATACCAGAATTACATAAATTGATTTTTTTTTGTTCAGGTTTTAAATTGATTTGCTCAATTATTTCTTCAACGTAGTTGTTATTTAATAATAACCTACCATAACCATGTGGCTCTAAAGTATTAAATGCAATTAACGAAGCTTTCGCTTTACTTTTTTTAAATTTACTTACTAGTTTTCTTATATCTTTAACTTCAACTAAAGGTGTATCACCAAATAAAATTAAAATATTTTTTGATTTAACATATTTTTTAACTTGCTCAATTGCATCAGCGGTTCCTTTTTGTTTTTTTTGAACAACTAACTTTGAGGTATTTAATATTAACTTTAATTCTTCTTTATTTTTTTCATTAGATACAACTAATATATTTTTACCAGATATTTTTTTTGCAATATTAAAAATATGTGAAACAATTGGTAACCCGCATAATGGATAAACAAGCTTTGATTTACTTGCTTTAAATCTCGTACTATTGCCTGCAGCAAGTATAACAGTTGTGATATCAGACATTAAGTTAGAAATTTCTTAAAATTTCGTTTCCAACATTAATTATTTCTTTTGAAGCATCTGATGTAACACTTATATCTACTACACCCCTTCCAACTGAAAATGTTTCTGCAAATAATACTTTGCTAGACAGTCGGGAGCGAGCAATTTTAGCACCAGCATATCTTAAACGCAAAATCATTGCGTCAGTTAATTTTGCTCTCGGCATCACTCTATTAAGAATAATTATTGGATTTTTTCTTTCTTGTTTTGCAATTTTTAAAAAAGGAAGTGTAGCCATTAAGTCTACTGGACTTGGTTGTACTGGAACAAATACCCTATCAGAAGCTTTTACAACCTGCATTGTTTCAAAAGTTATAGATGGAGGGCTATCAATTATTATAAAGTCGTACTTTCTTTTTATGGCTTTAATTTCATCTATTAAATTCCTTATATCAAAATTTAATTGAGTTATTCCAATATCATCTTCACCATAATAAGATTTTCTTGCTTCAAGCCAATATGATAGACTTTTTTGTGCATCAGCATCTATAACAGCTACTTTGTAACCACTATTGCTCCACAAAACTGATAAATTTGCTGAAAGAGTCGATTTACCTGAACCACCTTTTTGATTCGAAAATGCTATAACTTTTCCCATATACAAGTATTGATAATAACTATTTTAAAGATAGATGGAAACATTTTATAAAAAAATATGAAAAAAAATAAGTTAGATATTGCAAAAAAATTATTAAGCAGTGGAGAACTTGTAATATTTCCCACAGAAACAGTATTTGGTCTTGGAGCAGATGCAACAAATGATGAGGCTGTAAAATCTATTTTTAAAGTAAAAAAAAGACCACGAAGTAATCCAATTATCTGTCACTTTAAAAGTATTAAACAAATAGAAAAATATTTTATTTTAAATAAATTTGAAAAAAAATTAGGTTCAACATTCTGGCCAGGTCCTTTGACAATAATATTACAAAAAAAGAAAAATTCTAAAATATCAAAATTAGTCTCTAACAACTCAACTTTAGTTGGCTGCAGAATTCCCGGTAATAAATTGGCTAAAAAATTAATTACTTTATTTGACCTACCTATTGCAGCCCCTAGTGCTAATCTATCAGAAAGAACTTCTGTAACCAATATTATGGATATCGATCCTATTCTCGAAAAAAAAATATTTGTTTTAAAAGATAAACAGTCTTCTCATGGACTAGAGTCCACAGTTGTTAGAATTGATAACAATAATGAAATTGAAGTATTAAGATATGGCAGCATAACTGTTGAAGAGCTAAATAAATATGCAAAAGTAAAAATTAAAAAGAAATCATCTATTTCTCCTGGTAATTTAAAAAAACATTACTCAACTTTAAAGCCAATAAGAATGAATGCTAAGAGAATACTAAAAAATGAAGGTTTATTAAATTTTGGCAATAATAAATTAAAGTCTAAAATAATTAATTTAAATTTGAGTAATAAAAAAAATTTAAATGAAGCAGCAAAAAATTTTTATCATTATCTTCATAAATTAGATCAAAGTAGATGCAAAAAAATTGCTGTGGTAAAAATACCTGATAAAGGGCTTGGCAAAACTATAAATGACAGATTAAGAAGAGCAATTAAGTAATTACAATCTATTTAAATAATCCATTAACCTATAGTAAATAATGGCTGAAGAATACAATGGTCTTCTAAACATGTTGCCACCTGGAATTTTAAAATGATTAATTTGCTCAAACATATCAAAATTATTTGATTTATTTAAAATTTTTTCAGCTACCATTTTTCCTCCCATAATACTCATAGCTAACCCATGCCCAGAGTAAGCATGAGCATAATATAACTTTTGATTCATTGTAGTTCCAAAAATAGGCAATCTATTAATCGATATTGCCAAGGTACCTCCCCAAGAAAATTCAATTTTAAATTTTTTTAATTCAGGAAAAACTTTATACATTCGTTTAGAGACAAAACTCTTTGCATCTTTTACAAAATGAGATGTAATTGTTTCAGGTCCTCCAAAAAGAAGTCTGTAGTCTTCTGAAAATCTATAATAATCAATCATAAATCTAGAATCTATTACGCCACAATTTCTTTTGATTAATTTACTTGCCAGATCTTTTCCGAGAGGTTCTGTTGCAATAATATAATTATTTATAGGCATAAAATAATTTCTCTTTGATCCTAAAAGATTGTCAAGATATCCATTGCAACCAATAATTACTTTCTTTGCTTTAATAATATTTTTTCCAGAGTGAATTATAACTTCTTTTTGATTATCAACAATTTTATCAGCCGGAGAATTTTCATATATATTTATACCATTCGCTAAACACTGTTCTGCTAAACCATATGTAAGTTTTAATGGGTTTAAATGATAAGAATCCTTTAAAAGCATTCCAGAAAAATATCTGTCACTATTAACTTCATCTCTTATTGAATTGTGGTCAAAGTATTCATAATTATTATAATTATAATTCTTCTGCATATGCTCAATTTCATCTTGAAAATATTTATAATCTTTTTTTGTGTTGCCTACATGAAGAACACCTTGTCTAAGCGCACAGTCAATTTTGTATTTTTCAATTAAATTAACTACATTTGAAACAGCATCTAATCCAACTTTCCAAAAAAATTTTGCTTTTTCAATACCAAATTTTTTTTCTAAGTAGAATTGATCTTTTCTCATTCCAATTCCTAGTTGACCACCATTCCTACCAGAAGCACCAGATCCAACTTTATTTGCCTCCAAAATCGTTATTGATAAACCTTGATTAGATAAATTTAATGCTGAAGAAATACCTGTTAAACCACCGCCAATAATACATACATCAGTTGAAATATTCTCATTTAATTTACTTTGATTAGAAAAATTAGGTGCTGAAAATTTATAAAAACTCTCTTTTTCATTATCATGTTGATTAAAAGTCCTTTTTTTTGTAGTAAACATTAACTTATCTTTAATGGTTTAATAATAATTAGTAAACAAACAGTCTCAATATGATTGAAAAATTTCAAAATTGGTTTCAGGAAAACTCTATTACAGAAGTTGAATGTTTAGTTCCAGATCTTGGGGGTATAGCAAGGGGAAAAATTTTACCGACAAATAAATTTTTAAAAGGATTGGAAGATGAAAGTCACAGATTACCACAATCAACTTTTATTCAAACCATATCAGGAGATTATGCAACTGAGGACTCTGCTGGTGCTTTACCAAGAAGTGTTTACAATCCAACTGACATTGATGTAATTTTAAAACCAGATTTTGATACAATGAGAGTAGTGCCATGGTACGACGACCCTACTGCACAAATTATCTGCGATGCAATAAATCTTAATGGAGATGATGTTATAAATTCTAGTAGAAATGCTCTAAAAAATATTCTTAAACTTTATAAAAAAGATAAATTAACTCCAATTGTTTCACCAGAGTTAGAATTTTATTTAGTGAAACCTAATGCTGACTCAGATTACCCCCTCGAAGTGCCAGTTGGTCAATCAGGTAGACAAGAAACAGGTAAGCAAGCCTTGGGTATAGATGCTGTGAACGAATTTGATCATCTTTTTGAGGATGTATATAATTATTGTGAAGCACAAAATATAGAAATTGATACTATTAATCATGAATCTGGCTCAGCTCAGATGGAAATTAATTTTCAGCATGGTGATCCTTTAGATCTAGCAGACCAGGTATTTTTATTTAAAAGAACTTTAAGACAGTCAGCTTTGAAACATAAACTTCATGCAACATTTATGGCAAAACCTATGGAGAACCAACCTGGTAGTGCAATGCACATACATCAATCAATATATAATGAAAAAAATAAAAATATTTTTTTTAATCAATCAACTAAAATTTCAAAAAAAATGAAAAACTATTTAGGCGGTTTGGAAAAATATACTCCATTATTAATGCCAATATACGCTCCAAATATAAATTCATTTAGAAGATTGTTTGCAACTTGGGGAGCTCCTAAAAATGTTAAATGGGGAATAGGTAATAGAAGTTGTGGTTTTAGAATTCCATCAATTGAGGAAAGGAATATACGTATTGAAAATCGAATTCCTGGATCTGATACAAATCCATATCTAGTTTTTGCTGCTAATTTAGCGTCAGGATATTTAGGAATGAAAAACAATTTAAAACCAAATCCAGAAACCAAAGATAGTGCATTTAAAGATAAAAATTCTAATTTACCTAAAAATATGGATGAATCATTAACTCTTTTTGAAAATAATGAAGATATAAAATCCACATTTAATGAAAAATTTGTAAGGTCGATTGCTGCGATAAGAAGAGTTGAGTATCAAGCTTATTTATCAGTAATAAGTTCTTGGGAGCGAGAATATTTATTACTTAATGTTTAAATTTTTTATTAAAATAAAAATAAAATAAACCAATTATTATTAACGTAAACATTAAAATTGCTGATAATGCGTTTACTTCAGGGCTCAGTCCTAATCTAACTTTAGAAAAAACTACAATTGGCAATGTGTTAGCTCCAGGTCCAGTAGTAAAACTCGCAACAACTAGATCATCTAAAGAAATTGTAAAAGCTAATAACCAACCAGCAATAATAGAAGGCAAAATTATTGGTAAAGTTATCTTATATAGTACCTTGGTATAATTATAGCCTAGATCCATCGCAGCTTCCTCAATATTTTTGTTAAAGTCAGTTAATCTTGCTTGAATAATAATTGCGACAAATGCAATACAAAAAGTAACGTGCGATATAAAAATAGTTAATTGTCCTCTAGATGATGGAAATCCAATTATATTATTTAAGCTTATAAAAAAAAGTAACATTGAAAGACCTAAAATTAATTCTGGTAAAACCAATGGTGTTGAAGAAAGGAAAATATAAAATGATTTAAAAGGAATTTTTCTTATTCTTACAAGTGAATATCCAATCATAACTCCTAAAATTGTAGCAAAAGTTGCAGACAAAGCTGCAATTTTAATACTAATAATAAATGACTCAATTATTTGTTCATTATTAAATAATTCATTGTACCATCTTAAAGAAAATCCTTTCCAAACCATTACTCTCTTATTTTCATTAAATGAGTAAAAAATTAAAACTAAAATTGGGAAATATAAAAAAAATAAACCTAAAAAAATAACTGTACTTTTGATTAAACTAGATTTCATTTTTTTGACTCCAACGAGAATAAAGTATTTGAAAAATAACAATTGGCAAAACCAAAATAATAATTCCACTAAAAGCTAAAGCGCTAGCACCTGGCCAATTTCTATTAACAAAGAATTCCTCCCATAATATTTTTCCATAATACAATCTATCACTACCACCTAACATTTCAGGTATAATAAATTCCCCAACAACAGGTATAAAAACTAATAAAGATCCAGCAACAATTCCTGGAACAGACAAAGGAAGAATAACTTTAAAAAAGGTTTTAATACGATTTAATCCTAAATCTTTTGATGCTTCAATTAAATTTAAGTCAAATTTATTTAAGTACCCGTAGAGTGGTAAAATCATCAAAGGTAAATAAGTGTATACAATTCCCATGATGACAGCATATTGATTGTATAATAATTGAAGTGGCTCAGATGTTATGCCTAGGTTTAGAAGTATTACATTTAAAATTCCATTATTCTGTAAAATTATTTTCCATGCATATACTCTTAATAAAAATGATGACCAAAATGGAATAACTACTAAAACTAATAAGATATTTCTTAATCTTATATTTGAAGTAGCAATATAAAAAGCTAAAGGGAAACCAATAAGTAAACAAAAAATAGTAGATATTAGAGCTAGAATCAAAGAGTTTACAAAAGACCCAATGTAGTAATAATCACTAAATATATAAACATAGTTTTCAAATGTAGTATTTATCTTAAATCCATTATCGAAAAGAAAAATATCTTGATAAGGAGGCATTCCCCATTCTGATACCGAAATTGATATTTTAAAAATTATAGCTAATGGAATAAAAAAAAATAGAACAAGCCAAAAGTAAGGACTAAAAACGAAATATTTTTCAAATAATTTATTTTTCAATTAATCCTCTAAAATCTTAATTGATTCACTTTCCCAACTACAAATTACTTTTTCCCCTTTTGGGAAATTATAATTTGAGTTGGAGTTAAAATTCTGATCTAAAACTGAAATTATCATATTATTTATTTTAATTTCATAACGAGTAAAGCTTCCCAAATATGATTTTTCAAAAATTTCTCCACAAAAGGAATTAAATGAACTTGTTTTCAAATTATTGATTGATTGTATTTTTATTTTCTCTGGTCTTAGTAAAATATTTGTTTTTGTATTTTTTAATTCTTTGTTTAATTTAAAATTTATACATAAATCATCAGAATAAAAATTTTCATTTTTTTTGTAAATCTCAATTATATTTGCAATTCCTATAAAATTGGCAGTATAAAGACTTTTAGGATTTTCATAAATCTCTTCAGGGCTAGAACTTTCCAAAATAAGACCATTCTTCATTATTGCCATTCTATCAGATAAGGACATTGCCTCTTCCTGATCATGGGTGACAAAAACAAACGTAATTTTTAATTTCTTTTGGAGTGTTGTTAACTCTAATTGTGTTTTTGATCTTAGTTTTTTATCTAGTGCTGCAAGAGGCTCATCTAATAATAATAACTTAGGTTTTTTTATTAAGCACCTTCCAAGGGCAACTCTTTGCTGCTCTCCGCCTGATAGTTGCTTAATTCTTCTATTTAATAAATGTTCAATAGATAAAAGTTCAGCAATATTTCTTACATTTATTTCAATTTCTTTTTGGGTAAAATTTTCTTTTATTCCAAAAGCTAAATTATTAAATACGTTTAAGTGAGGAAATAGAGCATACGATTGAAACATATAGTTTAATGGTCTATCAAAAGGTTCAAGGTTTGTTATGTCCATTCCGTCGAGTATTACACGTCCTGTATCTGGCTTCTCAAATCCACCTAGTATTCTTAGTAATGTAGTTTTGCCTGAACCCGAAGATCCTAAGAGACCAAAAAATTCAGATTTTGAAATATTTAAATTAATATTTTCTAAAACTTTGTTATCTCCAAAGGATTTAGAAATATTTTCAATTACAAGAAAATTATTATCCATCTTAAATCAGCACTAATATTAATATATTAGTGCTGAAATGAAGTATATTTTTTAATTTGCTTTAAACTTATTAAAATATTTAGTTGATAATTTTGATTTTTTCGGAGAGTCTGCAGTATCAGCAAAAAGCATACTTAAAGTTGCTTCATCTGGATAAATAGCAGGATCTTCAAAAATTTCAGGATCAACTAGTTCATTGGCTGCTTTATTTGGATTTGAATACCAAACGTAATTTGTAATATCAGCAGCAACTTGAGGTCTTAAAATATAATTTATAAATTTGTGTGCATTCTCAACATTTTTTGCATCAGCTGGAATAGCCATCATATCAAACCATATTACAGTTCCTTCAGATGGAATTGAGTACCAAGCTTCTACTCCATCTGCAGCTTCATCTGCAGCTAGAAAAACGTCACCTGACCAACCCATAGTTAAACAGATCTCTCCATTTGCTAAATCATCGATATATTGAGAAGAATCAAAATATCTTATGTAAGGTCTTATTTGCTGTAACATTTCAAGAGCAACCTCATAATCTTTCTCATCCTCTGTATAAGGATCTTTTCCAACGTATTTTAAAGCGATTTCCATAACCTCTGTAGGAGCATCCAACATTGCGATTCCACAATCTGCATATTTTGATGCAATAGCTGGATCAAACAAAATGCTCCAACTTGTAATATCATTTTCATCAACTTTATCAGTATTATAGCCAATACCTGTAGTACCATACATATAATTTATCGAGTATTGACCTCCTGGATCATGTGCATCAATTTTTGCTAGTACATCGGGATCTAAATTACCAATGTTTGAAAGCTGAGCCTTATCAAGTTTTTGAAAAACTCCAGCCTTGATTTGATTTTCTAAAAAAGAGCCTGAAGGCACCACAATATCATAACCTGAACCACCAGTTAAAAGTTTAGCTTCAAGAACTTCGTTTGAATCAAACACATCATAAGTTACATCAATGCCAAATTCATTTTCGAAATTTTCAATTGTATCTTCAGCAATATAGTCAGACCAATTGTAAATAAATAATTCTTCTTTAGCCAGAGCTGAAAAAGAAATTAAAACTAATAGAGATATAAAATACTTAAGCATTATTCCCCTCCTAAATAAAAATTACATTAAATAAAATAAATTAAAAATCGAGAATTTTTTTATATAGATCGGGCCTTCTGTCTCTAAAGTTACCCCATAATTTTCTATATTCTCTTGAAATTAACAAATCTAAAGTCGCAGTTATTATTCCTTCATCCTTATCATTCATACGATTTATTACATTTCCAAGATGATCCAGTATAAAAGAATTACCATAAAAATTTAATTCAATATCAGCTTCGACCTCCTTCCCTATTCTATTCGAGGTTATTATAGGGATTTGATTTGCAGCAGCATGTCCTACCATTGTATTAATCCAATGATCCTTCGAATTTAATTCAGGCATGTGCGGCTCAGAGCCAATTGCTGATGGGTATAAAATTAAATCTGCGCCTTTCAACGTTAGTATTCTTGCACATTCAGGAAACCACTGATCCCAACAAATTGCGCAGCCAACTTTTGCCAGAGGGGTGTCAAAAACCATAAAACCTGTGTTGCCTTTATCAAAATAATACTTCTCATTATATCCAGGTCCTTCAGGGATGTGAGATTTATTGTAAACTTCACTTAATTTACCAAAAGAATCAATCATAACTAGAGAGTTAAAAAACTTATTTTCTTTTTTTTGAAAAAAACTAATTGGTAATGAAATCTTTTTATCTTTACAAATATTAGATAATTTTTCGAACATTGGATGGGAAGGAAAATTAATTGCAAGATCAAAAAATTGATCATTTTTTGTTGAACAAAAATAATAATCTTGAAATAATTCTTGCAGAAGTAAAATATCAACATTTTCATTTGAAGCTTTTTCAACTAAACTAATTGCTTTATTTAAATTAGCGTCAAAGTCTCCTTTAAGAGCCTTAAATTGTGATGTTGCTACTTTTACTTTCATATTTTTGGTACATTCATTGTTATACAATGAATATTTCCTCCACCATAATTTATATTTTCTGTTTCCAACATCATAATTTCTCGATTTGGGAATAACTTTTCAAAAATTAATTTTACCTCATTGTCTTCCTTAACATTGAATTTAGGTAAGATAATTTTATTTTTACTGAAATAGAAATTTATATATGAGCTAATAATATTCTTATTATTAATCTTTTTTCTTGTAGGTAAAGGAACTTCAATTAAATCAAATCTCTGATTAGTATCTTTAAAAAATTTAATAAGATCAGCTTTGTTTTTTTCTAATATTTCATAATTAGGATCTAATTTGTGAGTTGTAGCAATTAAATATTTATTTTTTCCTATCGGGGATAATAAATTATCTACATGACCATCTGTGTCATCTTCCATAAGTCCATTTTCAAACAAAAAAATATAATTTAAGTCAAACAAGAGCTTTAATTCTTTAATAATATACTCACTATTATGTTTTTGTTTTCTATTTTTATTAAATATTACATTTTTAGTGCTAAATAAATTTTTTTTATCATCATAGGTTATTGCTCCTCCTTCAATGACTAAGTCAGAAGTTATTGTTGGGATATTTAAATAGCTTGAAATAAATTTTGATATTTTATTATCATTTAAATAATCTGTATACTTTCCATAACCATTAAATTCAAAACTAATTGATTTTAATTTTTCATCTTCTTTATAAAAAATTGGTGCAATATCTCGCATCCAAGAATCATCTAATTTACATTCTATAATATCTATATTTTTATGATCAGTTTTATTTTGAATTTCATTTATGTCTTCTTTATTTGACAAAACAATAACATGCTCAGTTTTTGCAATTTCATTAATTACATTTGCAACTTCATCTCTGGCCTTATTAATAAATTTACCATAAAGATCTTTATTACACGGCCAAGCAATCAAACAATATTGGTGCTCATACCATTCAGGAATTAGTTTCATAAAATTTAAAAATATGTATAATTATTTCATGTCTAAAGATGAAGTAAAATTCACTGAAATGAAACATGGTGATAAAGAGGATTATGAGCTTCTTGCTAATTTTGAAGATAAATTTATTGAAGGTACAGCTGATAGAATAGTAAGAGTGCTAGAAAGTTTAGACAACTCTTTAGGTGGCTATAAGGTATCTAGATTAGAACACTCTCTTCAAACTGCATCAAGAGCGTTACGTGAACAAGCTTCTGAAGAAATGGTGGTAGCTTCCTTATTGCATGATATAGGTGATGAAATTGCACCTCTTAATCATTCTGAACTTGCAGCTGCAGTATTAAAACCTTTTGTTTCTGAAAAAACAAGATGGATAGTAGAACAACACGGTTTGTTTCAAGCCTACTACTATAATCATTATTATGGAAAAGATAGAAATCTAAGAGATAAATTCAAAGGTCATGAATTCTTTAAAGACACTATAGATTTTTGTGAAAGATGGGATCAAGCATCATTTGATCCAAATTATGATACAATTCCTTTAAAAGAATTTGTTCCAATGGTTCAAAGAATATTTAATAGAACACCTTATAGAAATTTATAATTATTTTTTTAGCTTATTGATTAGTGTAAGCTTACCTGCATCAAAGTTATTTTTATTTTCTTGAATAAATTTATCTATATCTTTTTGTTTTTCTAATTCTAATTCAGAAACTTTTCTAATATTTAAATCAACATATAAAGAACAAACCTCTGTTGTTGCTGCTCTATAACCTTCAAGCTTATGTGTCATTTCTAATTTATAAATTAATCTTTTTTTATCCCTATCAAGAAATAACAAATTAATATCTACTTCATCACCCTCTTTCACTTCTTTGTCATAAGTTGTGTGTGACTCTACGGCAAATGTGGTTTTCTTCTCTGTTTTTGCAGAAGTTTCACCCATATTAAATTTTTGTAAAAGAACTTCCCATCCGGCATCAAAAAGATGAATATAAAATGCCAAATTCATATGACCATTGTAATCGGTCCATTCCTTTTTAACTCTTCCTGAATTTAAATATATCTTCATTGTTTTTCTTTATTAATTCAAAAAATATAGTAGTTTAAAATAATGAATAATGAAGTAATAATTTCATGTGCTGTAACAGGATCTGGTGATACAGCAGGTAAACATCCTGAATTACCTATAACACCAAAACAAATTGCTGAAGCTTCAATTGAAGCCGCTAAAGCAGGTGCAGCAATAGCGCATGTACATGTAAGGGAGCCTAATGGCAAACCTTCTAGAAATTTAAATTATTATAAAGAAGTAGCAGATAGAATTCGTTCTTCTGAAACTGATGTAGTTTTAAATTTTACAACAGGTATGGGTGGTGATTTTGAAGTTGGGACTGGGAAAGATCCTTTAAATCCGGTGGGAGCAAATACAGATATGATCGATGCATTAAGCAGATTAGAACATGTTGAAGAGTTATTACCTGAAATTTGTACTTTAGATTGCGGATCACTAAATTTTGGTGACTCAAACATGACATTTATTCATACACCGATACAACTAAGAGCTGCGGCAAAAAAAATGCAGGAGCTTGGGGTGAAACCAGAAATGGAAGCTTTTGAAATGGGTCATCTATGGTTTGCTAACCAACTTTATAAAGAAGGTTTAATTGATGGCCCTCCTTTTTATCAAATATGCCTTGGCATACCTTGGGGATCACCTGCAACAACGAGCGCAATGAAAGCTATGGCTGAAATGGTACCTTCTGAAGGTGTTTGGTCTGGATTTGGAATAGGAAGATCACAAATGCCTATGGCTGCACAGGCAGTTATTTTGGGAGGAAATGTTCGTGTGGGACTTGAAGACAATCTTTATTTAAAAAAAGGAGTTTTTGCATCAAATGCACAGTTGGTTGAAAAGGCAAGATGTATTGTTGAAGATATGGGGGCTTCTATTTTATCCCCTCAACAGACTAGAGAGAAATTAAAACTAAAAAAACATTTTTAATTTGAAAAATATTGCTGTCATTGGAACTGGTGTAATTGGTACCGGCTGGATACTTAGATTTCTCGCTAATGGTATAAAAGTCAAAGCATTTGATAAAAATTCTCAGCAATTACATTTTCTAAAAGAAGAAATAACAAGAACAAATTTAATTATAAAAAAATTATATAATACCAAAATCAATTTCAAAAATTTGGAGATCGTAGACAATATTGAGGAAGCAGTAAAAAATGCAGATTTAATTCAGGAAAATGTACCTGAACGACTATCTTTAAAAAAAGATGTTATAAAAAATATAAGTAAATATTCACCCTCAAATTCAATAATTGCTTCAAGTTCATCTGGTTTACTTCCATCAGATTTACAATCAAAATGTATTAATCCAAAAAGGTTAATCATAGCTCATCCCTTTAACCCTGTATATATTCTCCCTTTGGTTGAGATTGTAAAAGGTAAAAAAACTACAAATTTATATCTTAATAAAGCAAAAAAAATTTATCAAAAAATTAAAATGAAAACATTATTGGTAGAAAAAGAATTACCAGGCTTTTTATCTGATAGATTGCAAGAAGCTTTGTGGAGAGAGGGGTTACATATTGTAAATGATGGATATGCTTCAACAAAAGATTTAGATGAAGCAATAACTTATGGTCCTGGTATGAGATGGGCTCTAATGGGAACTTTTTTGACATTTCACTTAGCAGGAGGAGAAATGGGTATGAAACATATGCTAGATCAGTTTGGACCAGCATTGAAACTTCCATGGACTAAACTCAAATCTCCAAAACTAACAAAAACACTTAAAGAAAAAATCATTAAAGGCACAAAAAAACAATCAATGAATCATTCTATAAAAGATTTAAGTAATATAAGAGATAATTTCTTAATAGATTTGCTAGAATTAAAGAAAAAATATAAATTATAATTATGACAATAATTTCAAAATATGTAGCTTTAAAAAATTATATACCCACTGGGTTACCTAAAGAAGAAGACTTTGAAATTAAATCTAAAACTTTAGAATTAGATGAAACAAATAATATTCATGTTCTTAATTCATGGATATCTGTTGATCCGTATATGAGAGCAAGAATGACAGAACGTAAAAATTATAAACCACCCTTTTTACTAGGCGAGGAAATGGAAGGTTATGCAATTGGCTCAGTCAAAAAATCAAAAGATTCACAATTTAAAGAAGGGGATGTTGTTTTCAGTAATTTTGGAATGAGAGATAACTTTATTTGCAAAGGCGGTGATTTAAAAAAAATAAAAAATTCCAATCTTCCATTACAAACTTATCTAGGACCTTTAGGAATGACAGGGCAAACTGCATATATTGGTCTTTTTAATCATGGGAATATACAAAAGGGACAAAGTATTCTTGTATCTTCAGCAGGTGGAAGTGTTGGTTCAACAGTTTGTCAAATTGCAAAAAATTTAGGATGCAAAGTATATGCTAGTACTGGATCAGATGAAAAAGTTGATTGGTTAAAAAATGAATTAAATGTTGATGTAGCATTTAATTATAAAAAAATTGATAACCTTGTTCTTCACTTAAAAGAAGTTTGTCCTGAAGGATTTGACTTATACTTTGATAATGTTGGAGGTGATTTTTTAGAGTCTGCAATTTTTCGAATGAAAAATTTTGGAAGAATTATTATTTGCGGAAGGATTTCTCAAATGAATTCAACTTCTGCTCCTTCTGGATTAAAAAATATGGCGCACGTATTAGTAAAAAGATTAACCATAAAAGGTTTTTTAATTTTTGATCATGAAAATGATAATGAGCCCTTTGAAACTGATATGCGAAATTGGCTGTCTGAAGGAAAAATAAAGTTTAAAGAAACAATTTATGAAAATATAGAAAATGCTCCTAAAGCATTTATAGATTTACTTAATGGAAAAAATTTAGGTAAAATGTTAGTCAAAATTTAACTAAATTGTAACGTAGGGCGACGTCCCTCGATATTTTATATCTAATTTAAGTTCTTTATCAATTGGAGGAAAAGCTCTTTGCTGACATTCCACTCTAGGGCATATCCTACAAGAAACTCCAATTGGCATTTGTAATTTTTTATTATTTAGATCAATTCCTTCAGAATAAATTAGATCTTTAGCGTATTTCATATCACAACCTAGACCAATCGAAACAAAACTTTTAGGCATTCCATGTTTTTCAATTCCTTTCTCAAAAGCTCTTGCAATACAAAAATATACTCGCCCATCAGGCATCTTAGAAATTTGAGGATGAATTTTTCCAGGATTTAAAAATGCAGTATACACATTCCATCTAGGACAAGAACCTCCATGTCTTGGTATATGAATACCAGATAAAGAAAATCGCTTTGACACATTTCCAGCAATATCTGTTTTTAAAAAATGAAATGGCACTCCTTCGTTTCCAGGTCTTTGAAGATTTGTTAATCTATGTGTAACTTGTTCAAAACTACAAGCATAATGATGCATCAAAATTTCCACATCATATTTATGTAATTTAGCACTCTTTAAAAAATCGTTATAAGGCATCATAAAAGCAGCAGCGTAGTAATTTAATAAAGATAATTTAAGCAAAGGCTCTACTTCTTCTGACTCAACATTATTATCTTTAATAACTTTATTGATAACATCATTAGCCTCTAAATAAGCAACTTGTGACGCTAAATGAAAGTTTCTTGATGTGTAAGTTAACATTTCAGAAAGATAAAAAATCTTTGAATTTTCATCAAATCTTTTTACTATTTTTTCATCTTCGTTTATGGTTACAATTTTAACCTCAATTCCATGTTTTTCTTTGAGATAAAGTGATAATTTAGATCCAGAACCAATGTTAGGTCCAGTTTCAAGACCTATTTCTTTTCTTAGATATTCAGAACTTACTTCTAAATCATGAAAGTAATTTTTATTTTCTTGAAGAATATCTGAAACAATTTCTACAGGTAGTCTTGTTGGTTTTTCTATTTGATTTGCATTGACATCCATAGTTTCAAGTCGATTTTGCATATCTTCTTTAAAGCTTTTAAAAGAATCATTTATTGTCAGTAATGCTTTAGCTATGTTAGGATTTGAACCAATGAAGTTACTTGTGTCGTGATTGGTTATCTTTAAATCATCAAAAATTTCATTGCTTAAAACATCCATCACGTCTGAAAGAAGTCGTTTGCTAGATTCTGTTGAAAAGTCTTTAATTGATAAATCTAATTTATCAGCTGCTTTAATTAGTAAGGAAAGCGGTATTTTTCTTTTTCCATTTTCAATTAAATTTAAATAACTGGGAGATATTCCAATAGTTTTTGATAATTCAGCTTGTGAAAAACCCTTGCTTATCCTTTGTTTTTTTAACCTTGGACCAAAATTTATGTCAGATTCAATATTCATTTACAAAATTTACAAAAATAAAATATTTAAAGTAATTTTCTTTACATTAAAAATAAGAAAAACTCTAGTTTTTTTTTATATTATTATGTATTTGTAAAATCTGTAAATATGAATAGTAAATTAACAGAAAACATTAATAACCAAAAAGAAAGCCTAGAGCAGAGTTCTATTGAGAAGAAGGTTCTTGAAGGATCTATAGACTCAAATTATGACCTTAATCTTGCTGATGGTATCGAAGCATACTACAGCGAAAGATACGGTTGGACTCTTAGAAGAAAAACTATCTAATTATATTAGATTTTAATTCTCTAACTAACGGTACTATTTATCTGCTCGTAAGCTTTTTCAGCAATCATAATAGTCGTTGCGTTTAAATTAGCACTAACAATATCTGGCATTACAGAAGCATCAATAACTCTTAAATTTTGAATTCCATGAACCCTTAAGTTTTGGTCTACAACTGAAGTTTTGTCCTCACCCATTTTATTTGTGCATGATGGATGATACGCAGATTCAGATGTATTTTTAATAACTTCATCTAACTCATTTTGATTATATACATTCTTCCCAGGCCTAATTTCAGTGCCAACATATTCTTTTAGTGCTTTTTGAGATAATATTTTTTTAGCAATTCCCACACCTTCTCTCATTTGTTTTAAATCGTCTTCATGCTTAAGATAATTAAATTGTATTTTAGGATCATCTTTATAGTTATTTGTTTTAATTTTAACAAACCCCCTACTTTTTGGTCTATTTGGACAAACATGAAATTGAAAAGCTTCATAATTAGGATTTTCTAAACCATGATTAATAACTAAGTATGGAAAAAAATGAAATTGTAAGTTTGGATGATTATATGATTTGTCAGATTTAACAAACCCTCCTAACTCTAAGTGTGAGTTTGCTAACCTACCTTTTTTAAACAAAAACCATTTTGATCCTTCAATTGCTTGATAGAGAAAATTTGTTGCTAAAGAATGTAATGTTTCATTTTTTTTTGATTTATATTGAATATACATCTCTAAATGATCTTGTAAATTTTCTCCCACCCCAACTAAATTATTAATTACCTCTATTCCCAAGCTTTTAAGATGTTTTTCATTACCTATTCCGGATAATTGAAGAATTTTGGGAGAATTTATTGAACCTGCACAAAGTATAACTTCTTTATTTGCTAAATATTTATTTGTTATGTTTTTTTTAATTGTTTCAACACCAGTTGCAGTATTATTTTTAAAAAGAATTTTTTTCACATCAATATTATTTATTATTCTAAGATTTTTTCTATTTTGGATAGGTTCTAAATATGCCTTAGCAACACTTTGTCTGACACCGTTGTTTATTGTTACATCAAAAGTTCCAAAACCTTCATTATCAGTATTATTAGAGTCATTAAAAATTTTATATCCAGCTTCTTGTGCAGCTTCTAAAACTTTTTTAAATAAAGGATATTTTTTATCTATGTTTGATTTATTTACTTTTAATGGCCCTTCTTTACCTCTTTCATTACTATCATGAGACCAAGTTTCTAATTTTTTAAAAAAAGGTAAAACTTTTTCATATGACCAATTAGCTAAACCACTTGAAGACCATCTATCAAAATCCTCTTTATGACCTCTTGCAAAAACCATGCCATTATGTGATGAACACCCTCCAATCATTTTACCTCTTGGGCAATATAAAGATCTATTATTTAGAAATGGCTCAGGCTCTGTATAATATTTCCAATTATACTTTGGATCATGCATTGCATATAGAAGTGCGCTTGGCATATCAACTTTCCAGGTTTTACTCGATGGGCCAGCTTCTAACAAAATTACAGAATTCTTTGATTGTGAAGATAATCTGTTAGCTAAAACACAACCTGCTGACCCTGCTCCAACAATGATGTAGTCAGCGTTGTTATCCACTAATTCATTCTTTCAGTATTTCCATCAACAGTCATGATTTGACCAGATACATTTTCTGAGGCATCGCTCAATAAAAATAATGCCATTGATGCAATATCTTCTTTTTCTACAAATGTGTTTAATGAAACCATTGACTCTAATTCTTTTCTTACTTGTTTATTTGTTGAATTAATTAATTTAGCTTTTGCATTTATTACTCTATCCATTCTATCGCCATTAACAGAACCAGGACAAATTGCATTCACACGTATTTTAAATTTTCCTAATTCAACTGCTAATGTTTTAGTTAATCCAATTATTGCCCATTTAGTTGATGCATATGGTGAACGTTGAGCAAAACCATATAATCCTGCAGTTGAAGATAAATTAATAATAGATCCTTTTTTAGCTTTTTTTAAAAATGGAATAGCAAACTTTGCAAAATAAAAATGTGAACTTAAATTGGTTTTTATTGTGTTATCCCATTCATCTATTGAAATATTTTGAAGATACTTTGTAGGTCCTGCAATACCTATATTATTTATTAATCCATCTATTTTTTTTAAGTTAGATAGAGATTTAAAATATTCTTTAATGTCTTTTGGATTTGTGCAGTCTAAGTGCTTAGCAAATATTTTATTACGATATTTTTTATTTGAATTTATTTTGTCAATTTTTGATTTATTTATATCAGATAAATATACTTTTCCACCTGAGCTGATTATTTTATTTGCTATAGCAAAACCTAAGCCGTCTGCACCAGCAGAAATAATATAATTTTTTTTACTAAGATTAATTTTCATTTATTGAATATTATCTATCTCTTTTTTAGAAATATATCCAATAGTTTTACCTTTATTGTCAGTAACTACTATTGTTAAGTTGTCTTCAAGAATTTTATTTTTAAAATTTTTTAGTTTTATATTTTGATTTACTTTGTAAATAGAACCTAATGTTAAATTATCTTTATTAAAACTGTTCTCAATTATCATTATATTTTTTGCTTCTAGATTATCTATTCTATTTTCTTTGCTAGAAAAAAAATTAATTAAAAATTTAAATATATTCATTATTTAAAATATAGATTTACTAGGAAGATCTTTTATTCAGAAGATTGGTTAGCCAATCAGGATCCATTTCTGGTACTGAAGACAATAAAAGTTCTGTATAATCAGGATATGGTGGATTTAAAATTTTACTTTTCAAACCCTGTTCCACTACCTCACCTTGATACATAACAACTATTTCATCTGAAATTGCTTTAACTGTTGCAATATCATGAGTAATAAAAATATAAGTTACACCAAGCTCTTTTTGTAAGTTTTGCAGTAATTTTAATATTCCTTCTTGAACAATTTGATCTAGCGCTGATGTCACTTCATCACAAATAATTAAATCTGGGTTAGCCGCTAAAGCTCTTGCAATGCATATTCTCTGTTTTTGACCTCCAGATAATTCGGATGGTAATCTATCTAAAAAAGTTTCATCTAGCTCAATCATTTTTAATAATTCAATAACTTTTGCTTCTCTTTCTTCCCCTTTTATACCTTGATAAAATTCTATTGGCCTCCCTATAATTTCATCAACAGTTTGACGAGGGTTCATTGCAGTGTCAGGCATTTGAAAAATTATTTGAATTCTTCTTAATTCTTCTTTTGACCTTTGCTCAAGTTTTGGGGACAATTTTTTTCCATCAAAAATTATTTCTCCTTTTAATTGAGGAAGTAAGCCTGTAATTACTCTTGCTGTTGTTGATTTTCCTGATCCACTTTCACCAACTATAGCTACTGTTTTACCTTTAGGAATATCTATAGAAACATTGTGTAAGACCTTTGATGAGCCATATGCTGCATCAATATTTTTAATAGACAACATATAATCTTCATTTGTTTCTTCAGGCTTGATCAGTGATCTTACTGACCATAGAGATTTGGTGTATTCTTCTTTTGGGTTTGATAGCATTTCTCTTGTTTCAGCTTCTTCAACTTCTTCACCGTATCGCAAAACTTTTATTCTATCAGCCATTTGCGCAACTACGGCTAAATCATGAGTAATATAAATTGCTGCTGTATTAAATTTATCTACTATAGATCTCATAGCAGATAATACTTCAACTTGAGTTGTTACATCTAAGGCTGTTGTTGGCTCATCAAATATAATTAACTCTGGTCTTGGGGACATAGCCATTGCAGTCATTATTCTTTGTAGTTGCCCTCCAGATACTTGATGCGGGTATCTATCTCCTATATTTTCCGAGTCTGGAAGCTGTAGTGATTCATAAAGTTGAACTGCATCTTTTTTTAATACATCCGTTGGATTTATCTTTAATCTATTAGCAGCACTTATTGTTTGCTCCATTAATCTATGAGCAGGATTAAAAGATGCTGCTGCTGATTGAGCAACATAAGATATTTTAGTTCCCCAAATTTTTCTCTTTTCAAATTCAGTTAGTTTAGCGAGGTCTATGCCATTAAAATTAATTTCTCCCTTTATAATCTTACAACCTGGTTGGGTATAGCCCATTGCAGCTTTACCCATAGTAGATTTTCCGGCACCACTCTCTCCAATTAATCCTAGTATTTCTCCTCTGTGTAAAGTCAAATCTACACCTTTTAAAATTTTATGCCATCTCTCATCTGAAAATCCATCAATATGGATATTTTTCATTTCAAGAAGGAGTTCTTTTGATTTATTTAACGTCATCTTTTAATCCACTAGTAATGTAAAGATACCAATCAACAACAAAATTAATTGATACACAAAGTAAAGCAATTGCAGCAGCTGGAATTAATGGTGTTAAACCTGCTGTTATATCATATTGCGCATATTGAATAAGTATTGCGTTTTCCCTCACCATTGATGCCCAATCTGCTGAAGGGGGTTGAATGCCAATTCCTAAAAAACTTAAACTAGATATTGTAAAAATTATAAATATGAACCTTAAACCAAACTCAATAATCAAAGGTGAAGCTATATTAGGAAGTATTTCTCTGAAAATAATATATGATAAATTTTCACCTCTTAATCTCGCGACCTCTACATATTCTAGAACAACTTGACCAACAGCAACTGATCTTGATATTCTAAAAAATCTAGTTGACTCCAAAATTCCTAAAATGACAATTAAATTAAAATTAGTAGGTCCAAAAACTGATAAAAGTATAAAAGTAAAAATCATTACAGGTATAGCCATAAGCGTGTCTACTATTCTACTTAATAGCTGATCTAAATACCTTCTATCCAGAGCAGCTATAATTCCAAATACTGTTCCAATTCCTAAAGCAATAAAAGTAGCCAATAAACAAATACCAATTGTATTTCTTGCAGCATAGATAATGCGAGAAAAAATATCTCTTCCAATTTGATCAGTACCAAATATATGACCATCACCCCAAGGAGCATAAGCTACTGGGAATATTTCTGCTTCTCCATGTGGAGCAATTAAGGGAGCAAATATTGCAGCAAAAAAATATATAAATAGTACAATCATACCAAACCAAGCTGAGATTGGAGCTTTTGATAAGGCAATTTTTAATCTTTCTAATCTAGTTCTTCTTTTAATTAAATTTGCAACTTCACTTTTTGCAGAATAAGATAAATTTTCGTTCATTTGGGATATAGTAACCTTGGATTAGAAATAATTCCGATCAAGTCAGCAATTAAATTTAATATTACATATGTTGATGCAAAAATTAATGCACAAGCTTGAACAACGGGTAAATCTCGATTATAGACTGATCCGACCATCAATCTACCAATACCTTGATAGTTAAAAACATATTCAACAACAACTGAGCCAATCAACATATAAGCTAAGTTTATTGCAATTACTTGAGAAATAGGTGCCCAAGCATTTGGAAGTGCGTGTTTAACAATTACCTCGTATCTAGAAGCTCCCGATAATTTTGCCATTTCAATATATTCACTTGATAAGATATTTATTATCGCTGACCTTGTCATTCTCATCATGTGACCCATGGTAATTAATGTCAAAGTAAAAACTGGAAGAGCAGTCCTATAAAATCTTTCAGCCAAAGTTGAAGCTTCATCAACATTAGAAATAGTTGGAAAAACTGGAAACAGTGTCGCTAGTAAAAGAATAAAAATATAGGCTGTAAAAAATTCTGGTGAAGATACGGTTACTAAGCTAACTCCAGTTGCTGACCTATCATAATAGGAGTTTCTGTATAATGCTGCTGAGATACCTAAGATTAAAGATAGAGGAATAGCCAACATGGCGGCAACCCCTGTTAAAAATAATGTATTCTTTAATCTGGGGACAATTAAACCAACAACTTCTCTAGACCTATCACCTTGATCCCCTTGAACTTTAGATCTTCCAGAGAAAGAACTACCAAAATCTCCTTGAAAAACATTTCCTAACCAATCAAAATATCTTGTTACTGGAGGTTTATCTAAACCCAATTCTGCTCTTAGGGCTTTTACTGCAGATTTTGTTGCACTTTGACCTAATATTTCCGTGGCAAAGTCTCCCGGTAAAAAAGAGAATGTACTAAATATTATTACCGAAAATGCAAAAACTGTAACAAGACCAAGGCTAAGCCTTAACAAAATTGTTCTAAATATTGGATGAATTCTACTAATATTACCCTCCTTAAAGATACAATCTTAATTCTTAAAGTTTTGTCTAAATTAGGTCAACATGTAAGCTAAAATTAATAATTTATACGTTGAATTAAAACGTTATATATGTTTTTATATATTAACTTAAGTTTGTTTTTTGTTAAATTTCTAGAAATTATGAACAAAAATCTTAGGTTTTTGTTCAATTATAAGGGAGGACAAATGAAAAATAAGAAAATAGACAAATACATTGAAGAACAGTCTTCAAAGCTAACAAAAGGGCTTATTGATAGAAGACAGTTCATGATGTCTGTCCTTGCTACTGGGGTAACGCTACCAATTGCATTATCATTAGCAGATAAAGCAGTTGCAGCTACACCAAAAAAAGGTGGACATTTAAGATGGGGTAATAGTGCAGCAGATGCAACTGATACTCTTGATCCAGCAACTTATCAGAGCTCATTTATGCAAGCTACTGCTTGGTCATATCAGAACTGTCTAACTGTTGTTGATTCAGATCACACAATTGTTGGAGAGCTTGCTGAGTCAATTGAATCAGATGATGCTCAAACATGGGTATATAATCTTCGCAAAGGTGTTGAATTCCATAATGGTAAATCAATGACAGCAGAAGATGTTGTGCTCAACTATCAGTATCATATGAATCCAGATACTGCTTCGGCAGCAGGTGGACTTTTATCTCAAATTGAAACAGTTTCTGCTGATGGAAATGACAGAGTTATTTTTAAGCTAAAAGGTGCAAATGCCGATTGGCCTGCAATAACTACTGACTATCACATTATGATTAAACCAACAAAAGATGGAGTTGTTGATGCTCAATCAACGATTGGAACTGGTCCATATATTATGGATGAATTCAATCCTGGTGTTGGTGCAAAATTTGGAAAAAGAAATCCAAATTATTTCAAAGGTGATAGTGTTGCACACTTTGATTCAGTTGAAGTAATCGGAATTAATGATCCTGCTACTAGACAAGCAGCATTATTAAATGGTGAAATTGACTGGATGAATGGTGTTGATCTTAGAACTGCTAATCTATTGACTAGAAATCCTAGTGTAGAAATTACAGCAGCTTCTGGTTACGCTCACTATACAGCTCCAATGAGATTGAACGTTCCACCGTTTGATAACTTTGATGTGCGTATGGCAATGAAGTTTGCAATCAAAAGACAGGAAATTGTTGATAAGATTATGCTTGGATATGGTACTGTTGGTAATGATCATCCGATCTCTACTGCTCACCCATACCATAATAGCGCTTTAGAGCAGAGAGAGTTCGATGCTGATAAAGCTGCTTATCACTGGAAAAAATCTGGAGTAAGTGGACCAATTGAAATTAGTACTTCTGAGGTTCCTTATGCAGGATGTACAGATGCAACTAACTTGATAGCAGCATCTGCTCAAGAATGTGGTATCGATCTTCGAGTTAAAAAAGAACCAGAAGATGGTTACTGGAGTAACGTATGGAACACTAAAGGTTTCAGTATGAGTTCTTGGGGTGGAAGACCTACAGAAGATATGATGTGGTCTGCTGCATTCACAGATGACACAGAGTGGAACGAAGCTGCTTGGGGTAATCTAGTTCAAACTGATTCAACTGTTCGTTTCAATGAACTTGTTAGATCTGCTAGATCAGAACTTGATGCAGAAAAAAGAAAATCAATGTACTGGGAAGCACAAGCTCTTTGTAACTACGATGGTGGTGCAATTGTTTATGCATTTAACCAATACGTTGGTGCTGGTTCTAAAAAACTTGCTCACGGTGAAGATGTTGCTGGTAACTGGGAAAGTGACGGTAACAAACTTTCTGAACGTTGGTGGTTTGCATAAAATATTAATTTTATTTGTGGCGCATTTAAATGCGCCACACTATTTCTAGTAATCTTCCAAAAAAATGTTTTTAAAAAAAAAGAAATATCTCTTTGATGGAGGTTCAGGTCAAACTTTAATGGAAATGGGTTTAGATACAAAAGGTGATCTTTGGTCTGCACAAGCTTTATTAAATGAAAATAATCACCAAATGGTAGTAGAAATGCATAAGAATTTTATAAATGCAGGATCACAATTAATCGTTACCTCAAATTTTAGTGTTAGAAGAAGACTGTTAAAAAATTACAATTTACTTGATAAATTTGAATTTGGAATAAGATCTGCTGGAGCACTTGCATTAAAAGCAAAAAATGAAAGTGATAAAAAAGTTATTGTTGCAGGCTCATTGCCAAATCAAGGTGTTACATATTCCCCAATACATTTTGAAACTGATGAAACAATGTTTAATTATTTTCAAGAAATTGCAAAAATATTAAAAGATTATGTCGATATATTTTACTTAGATGTTTTGTGCTCCATCAAAGAAATAAAAATTGCTTTAGAAGCTTCAAAAGAATTTAATAAACAAGTTCTTGTAGGTGTTCACTTACGTTATGATGGAAAATTACCATCTGGAGAAAGTCTTGATGAACTTTTTGAAACTATTCAAAAATTTAATTGTTGTGGCATCGTATCAGCCTGCGTATCACCTGAAATCATTAATTTGAGTATTCCTATATTTAAAAAACAAGAGCTTCCTTTTGGTTATAAAATGAATTTATTTAAAGAACTGCCTACTAGTAATGAAGAAAAATTTAATTCAGAAGGTTTTGAAGAAAATTATGATTATATTGATCCCGTTGAGTTACTTGGGACTCGAAATGAAGAATTTGGAGAAGAAAAATATAAAAAGTTTGTTTTAAATTCTTTAAATGAAGGTGTTACTCTAGTTGGTGGATGCTGTGAAGTAAAGCCACGACATATTGAAGCTATAAGGAATTTATTTTAAAATTTTTTTTTCATTATTTTGTGATAAGTTGAATAAATTTTATGGGAGATTTAGTTAGTAATTACAGATTTGTTGTAAAGCCAGTTATTAAAGAAACTGGTAGATCTCTAGATTTGGCTAGACCCATGAAAATACATCCTCTAACTTATCAAGAGTTACCACTTAACCCAGAATATACCAACTACGCTGATGGGAGATTTACACTTGAAAAATTATCTCATGCTACAGCAGATGAAATGTATTGGAAAGCTAGACAAGAAATAATTTTACGTCACACAGGCGAACATCCATACGAAATATCTGGACCAGATGCTGAAAATTTACTTCAACAAATATTTCCTAGAAATATTTCAAAAGTAAAAATAGGACGATGCTCTTATCAATTTGCCTGTTACCATGATGGAGGGATGATTTCAGATGGATTATTATTGAGATTAGAAAAAAATAAATTTTGGTTTGCTCAAGGTGATGGACATTTATTCAGTTGGTACAAAGCTCATTCAAAAAATTTAGATGTTGAAATTAAAGATCCAAATGTTTGGGTAAGTCAAATACAAGGACCTAAATCTCTAAAACTGTTAGAAAAACTAATTGATGAACCATTAAAAAATAATTTTAATTACTTTGATTGGATTGAAACTTCAATTGCTTCAGAAAAAGTAATTATAAGTAGAACAGGTTTTACGAATGAACTAGGTTGGGAGATTTATTTAAGGCCAGAAAATGATTCAAAAAAAATTGGAGACTTAATACTCATTAAGGGTGAAGAAATGGGAATGATCCTTACAGCCTCTCCAGGATTTAGATGTAGAAGAATTGAGGCAGGTCTCTTATCTGCTGGAAGAGATTTTACAAGAGACAGATCTCCATTTGCTGTTGGATTAGGAAAATTTATAGATTTTAATAAAGGGGATTTTATTGGAAGAGATTATTTACTAAATGCAAGCAAAGATTGCTTAACATGGGGTATGAGAGTGGAAAATAGCTTTGCGTTGGTTGATTCTGAAATTTCTATTAATAATAAAAAAGTTGGCATTGTAACTTCAAGTACATGGTCGCCATTTCAAGTTTGTGGTGTTGCTATAGTTCATATGGATAATGCAGAATTTGGACCAGGCACAATAGTAGATGTTAGTTGTGATAATGGTAGTGTGCAAAAAGGTGAAATTTGTACTTTACCAATGTATGATGAGAAAGGTGAAATACAAAGAGGTTTAAAAGAGGATATTCCATCAAGTCCAATACCTTGGAAGGGTATTTCAAAAAACTAGTATATTTTATAATAGAATTATAAATTATATTAGAATACAAATATTAAAATGAATGACCTCATTAAACCTAGCAATAAAATCCATACAATAGATGATGCAATAAGGTTATCAAAAAAGAGATTACCAAAATTGGTCTTTGATTTTATTGATGGAGCATCAGGAGATGATAAACTTGCTGAAATTAATAGTAAAGCATTAGATCAAATTAGACTTGAACCTAAGGTTTTCAGAAATGTCGAGAATAGAAAATTAAGTAAAAAAATATTTGATTTTCATTTTGATTATCCATTTGGATTTGCACCAATGGGAATGACAAATCTTTCATGGCCTGAAGCAGATAAAATGATAGCAAAAGAAAGTGCGTATAATAATATTCCAACATGTGTTTCAATGGCTTCTAGTACTACGCTTGAAGATATGTTTACTTTTTCAGAAGGTCATTCGTGGATGCAAATATATATTTTTCAAAGTGAAGAATTTATTATGGAATTATTAAAAAGAGCAGAAGGCATAGGGTATGAGGTTTTAATTCTCACTGTTGATGTTCCTATTCTTTCAAGAAGAGCCAGAGATGATAGAAATGGCTTTGGTTATCCATTTAAAATTGGTCCAAAACAATTTTTAGATTTTGCACTACATCCTCAATGGAGCTTAACAACTTTTTTTAAAGGTGCTCCACAACCAATGAATTATGTTACCTCCAAAAGTGGTGATCAAGTTTTTAGACGAAAAGAAAGTAGAGGGGCAACTGATTGGAATACTCTAAATAGAGTTAGAGACGCTTGGAAAGGAAAATTAATAGTCAAAGGAGTAATGAATTCTGAAGATGCTTTGAAAATTAAAGAGGCTGGTGCTGATGCAATTCAAGTATCAAATCATGGTGGAAGACAGTTAGATAGTGCTACTGCTTCTATTAATGCTTTACCATTAATACGAAAAGCTTTGGGAGACGATTTTCCAATACTTTTTGATAGTGGCATTAGAAGTGGTAGTGATATTTTACGCGCGTTAGCTCTGGGAGCCAACTTTATTATGTTTGGCAGACCTTTAATGTACGCAATTGGCGCAGATGGTGCAAAAGGTCTTCGAAGAATCATTAACCTTATTAAAGAAGAGTTAAGTACAAATCTTGGCTTAGTGGGATTAACCGATATAAATGAAGTTGATAAAAAAATTATAGCAGAGAAATTTTTTAAGGATATAAAGTATTAAAATGGGAGATAAAAAGATTAGAGGTGGAGCATTAGTTGCAAGAGCTCTTAGAGACAAAGGTATTGATAATGTATTTACACTTTCCGGAGGGTTTTGTAATCCAGCACTTGAAGGATTTATGGAGTGTCAAATTAATGTAATTAATTGTCCTCATGAACAAATTGCTGGTCATTTAGCTGATGGTCATACTAGAATATCAAGAAAACCATCCGTTTGTATTGTCGGGCCAGAAGGTTTTGCAAATGCAGTGCCTTCAATGATGGAAGCATGGGGTGAAAGATCACCAGTTATTTTTATAACTGGATCAAGTAGCTTAAAAAGACAAGGAGCAGGTGGTTTTAAAGAAATAGATGATGTATCTATAGCAGCACCATTAACAAAATACAGTGCAAGTATAACAGATGGCAATAGAATAAGAGAGTTTGTAGATAAAGCATATAGAATTGCAACAAATGGCTATCCTGGTGCAGTACATTTAAGTGTACCAGTAGATATAATGTTTTCATCTTTTGCAGATAATGCAGGTTTAGAAGAAAGACCTTTTACTCAGCAAAAGAAACCTCTCGCAAAAGCTTGGCCCGATCCTGAGAGTTTAAATGAAATATTTGATCTGGCAATTAATGCTAAAAAAACAGTATTTATTGGAGGGCATGGAGTTTGGTGGTCTAGTGCAGAAAAAAAATTAGAGCAAGCTGGCTTTGAATTAAATATTCCAATATTTAATATACCATACCACCAAAAACTTTTAGGTGAAGAGGCAGATACATACATGGGTCTGGCAGATATTCATCAATACCCCCCATCAAAAATGGCTCTTCATGAATCAGATTTGGTTCTTATGATTGGTGCACGTCTTGATAATCAAATGAATTTTGGAAATCCTCCACTTTTTCCAAAAAGCACTAAGCTTGTTTGTATTAATGGATCGCATGAAGAAATAGAATTAAATAGAGCTGCAGATATTAACTTACTTTGTGATCCTGGAGTTTTTTTGGATAAACTCATAGAGTTAAAGAAAAACAGTAAATGGAAATTAAACAATGAATGGTTTAATAAGAATAAAAAAGAGAAAAAAAATTGGATCAATAAAACATTAGATGACTTAAATAAAGAAACTGAAGAGACCAAAAAAAATGGTGGAAAAATTCATCCTCTTCAATTAGCTTTAGATGTTCAAGAAGTGTTAACTGAAAATGATTGGTTAGTTATTGATGGGGGTAATACGCATTTCTGGTCCGAGATTGCAATTAATATTGCTGGATCAAAAGGTAAAAAACTTGGAGGAATATTACATCCAGGTACTTTCAGCATGTTAGGTGTTGGTGTTCCTTTTGCAGTATCAGCGAAAAATCTTAATCCTAAATCTAATGTTGTTTTAATAAGTGGAGATGGTGCATTTTTATCTGGAGGATTGTCAATTGAAGCTGCATTTCAAGAAAAAAAACCTATTGTTGTTGTCATAGATAATAATGGAGGTCTTGACTGTATTTCTCAACAACAAGAAAGGTTATTTGAAAGTGGGAAACACTTTGCAACTGATTTTAGAGATATTCCATTTCATTCAATTTTTGAAGGTTTTGGAGGGCATGGAGAATTAGTTACTAAAAGAGAAGATTTAGGCCCCGCTTTAAAAAGAGCTCTAGAAAGTGGTAAAACTGCATGTGTAAATGTTAAGGCTAAAGGTGTTATAAGTCCTATAGTTGCTGCAGTTAGTGATAAAAGAGATAAAGCGTCTATAGAGTAAGTTATGGCAATTTTTTCTACACATTTACTAAACTCAATAGATGGTACGCATGCAAGTGATGTAGAAATTGTTATTTATAGAGTAAATAATAATAACAAAGTTGTATTTCTAGAAGATAAAACAGATAGCTCTGGAAGAATGCTTAAAGAATTTGAATTAACGGAAGAAGATTGTGAAAGTGATTATGAAATGATAATTAATTCTGGTAAATATTTTAGAAATACTAGTGAAATAATTAATTCAATAAATGTTAAATTTAAAATGAAAGATCCTCTTAAAAAATATCACATACCCTTAATTGTTTCTCCAAATGGATACTCAATATGGTGGTCTAAATAAAATGAGTAATTCAGGATTAAACATGTCTAGACGTATTAGGAGGACGCCCTATACGGAGAAAGTAATTGAGGCTGGTGTAAGCGGTTTTACTGTAGTTAATCATATGCTTCTTCCAAAGTCATATAAAGCAACAGTAGAAGAAGATTACTGGCACTTATCTAAAAATACTCAAATTTGGGATGTCTCATGTCAACGACAGGTTCAAATAATAGGAGATGATGCTACAAAATTAATACAACTCATGTCTCCAAGATCAATAAAAGATATGCCTATTGGAAAATGTTACTATTATCCGATGATTGATGAAAATGCAGGGATGATAAATGATCCTGTACTTTTAAAATTAAGTGAAAATAAATATTGGCTATCAGTCGCAGACTCAGACGTTCTACTTTGGGCAAAAGGTTTGGCTGTAGGAAGAAATTTTAAAGCTGATATTATAGAGCCAGATATTTACCCTTTAGCAATTCAGGGACCAAAATCTGAAGAATTAATGTCATCAATATTTGGAGAAAAAATTAAAAAATTAAACTTCTTTCATTTTTCTTTTTTTGAATTTGAAGGAACAAAACAGATAATTGCAAGATCAGGATATAGTAAACAAGATGGTTTTGAGATTTATCTTAAAGGTTTTAGTTTAGGAAAAAAACTTTGGGAAACTATTTGGGAGGCAGGAAAAGATTTTAATATTTCACCTGGATGTCCAAATTTAATTGATAGAATAGAAGGTGGTTTACTATCCTATGGTAATGAATTTACTTTAGAAAATAATCCAATTGAATGTGGATTTGATAATTATTGTAACAATTTATCTCATGATTTCATTGGAAAAAATGCACTTAAAGAAATTTTAAAAAATGGAATAGAAAAAAAAATAAAAGGAATTACTTTTGATGGGTCCCCGACTCCTACCTGCACAATACCTTTTCCTGTATACTCAAAAAATAGATTTCAAATTGGTAATATCACCTCAGGTATTTATTCACCATTTTTAAAAACCAATATTGGACTATCAATGGTTGATAGAGATTATTGGAATGATGGGCAGGATGTTATCGTATTAACACCAGACAATATTGAGAGAAAAGGTAAAGTGTGCTCACTACCTTTTAATTATTCTTAAAATGAGTCATTCAATCAAATTAGAGTGGGAATTAGGAGATCAAAAACTCGAATTTGGAAAATACTTAACTGATCACACAGTAATGCTTAACAAAAATGTATCTATTGATGCGGGATCATCTCCAGATTATGGAGGAAGCGAAACTAATATTAATCCAGAACAAAAACTAGCTGCAGCTGTAAGTAGTTGTTTTATGATGACGTTTTTAGCTTTAGCTGCAAAAATGAAATGGCCAGTTATTAATTACAAAGATAAAGCAATTTCGTATTTAGGAAAAAATGCAGAGGGAAGAATGTACGTTAACAAAATTGAGCTTAATCCAGCCATAGTATTTGAAGATAATTTTACTATTACTGATGAAGAAATGAAAAAGATGAAAGAAAGATCGCATAAGTATTGTTTTATCGCTAATTCACTATCTAAAGATGTTGAAATTCTAATCAATTAAATGAATTTTAATCTAATTTTAACAGAAAAAAATAATAATATTTTTAGTATTATTCTTAATGATCAGAAAAACCAAAACACTTTAAGCGAAAACATGATCAATGAATTAAAATCAGCGCTAGACATTGCTGATGAAGATAATGATGTAAAAGTAATTATTTTATCATCAAAAGGTAATATTTTTTGTGCAGGACATAATTTAAAAGATTTAAATTCACAAAGATTGCAAAATGATAAAGGTGAAAGCTATTTTAAAAAAATATTTCAAATGTGCTCTCAACTTATGTTAAAGATTAATAAAAATAATAAACCAGTTATAGCTATGGTTGATGGTATTGCTACTGCAGCAGGGTGTCAGTTAATTTCTAGCTGTGATTTAGCTTACTCAAGTAGCAGAGCAAAATATGCAACTCCTGGTGTTAATATTGGATTATTTTGTTCTACACCAATGGTTCCATTATCAAGAACTGTAGGGAAAAAGCAAGCAATGGAAATGCTTCTCACTGGAGATCTTATAGATGCAAATAAAGCATTAAGGATTGGTTTAATAAATGATGTCTTTGAAGAAGATAGTTTAAAAGAAAATGTATTTCAAATTGCTAAAAAAATATCGTCTAAATCTTCTAATACTATTAAAATTGGAAAAGAAGCTTTTTACAAACAAAAAGATATGAACTTAGAAGACGCATATACTTTTACTTCAGAGGTGATGACAGAAAATATGTTACATGATGATTCCAAGGAAGGAATTGAAGCTTTTTTAGAAAAAAGAGAACCAAACTGGAAAGAATAATTACTTCTTAAAATGGGTTTGGTTGAGATGGATTAGTAGCTAGCCAAGTAGATTTAGTCTGCATGTAACTTTGCATTCCCTCCCATCCGTTTTCACGACCGTATCCTGATTGCTTGAAGCCTCCAACTGGAGATTGAGTAGAAGCATTAAAATAATTATTTATATAAACGGTTCCAGCCTCTATCTTATCCGCTAACCGTATAGCTTTATTAGTATCCTTAGTCCAAAGACCTGCTGCAAGTCCATAAATAGTATCGTTTGCAATTTTAATTACCTCATCTTCATTATCCCAAGACTGTATTGAAGCGACAGGTCCAAATACTTCATTTTGAGCTAAATCATCTTCATTTGGGACATTATCAAAAATAGTGGGTCCAATATAGTACCCCTCAGATTTTTGTTCTTTTCTTCCATCAATTAATAATTTTAAACCTCTTTTTTCAGCTGCTTCTATCTTAGATAAAATAAATTCATATTGCTCTTTATTTGCTATCGGTCCTATTTGTGTTGCAGTATCATTTGGGTGACCAACTTTAGCCTTTTTAACAACTTCTAATAAATTATGAGTAAATTTATCTTTTATATTTTTATGCACTAGTATCCTTGATCCTGAAATACAACTATGACCTGAAACTGGAAATATACCTGACACAACTCCATTAACTGATAAAGTTAAATCAGCATCTTTAAATATAATTTGTGGTGATTTTCCTCCTAGCTCCATTATAATAGGTTTAACGTTTTTGGATGCACTTAAACTAGCTGCACTACCCCCTTTTGTTCCACCTGTAAAACTTATCATTCTAACATCTTGGTGTTCAATAAGAGGTGCACCAGTGGTAGGGCCAAAACCAGTAACAACATTAATTAAACCTTCTGGAAGATCAGCTTCTTCTAAAATTTTCATTAACTCTAATGTAGAGCATGATGCTCTTTCTGAAGGTTTAATTACAACTGTATTGCCTGCTGCTATTGCTGGTGCTAATTTCCAGATTAATGTTCCAATTGGTGAATTCCAAGGAAGAATAAGTGCAACAACTCCAAATGGTTCCCATTTTAAATAATTATGCATATTTGGAACCTCTGAAGGTATTAATCTACCTTCATACTTGTCACACATGCCAGCATAATAATAAAAACTCTCAGTCTGCCAGCTGGTTAAAGAAGGAGTGATATTTTTTGGAAGTTTTCCGTTGTCTTTAGTTTCTATTTGCCCAATGCGTTCTGCATTTTTAGCAATAATATCTCCAATTCTAGTTAATGTTCTCCCTCTTTCTGCTGGATGCATTATACCATAAGGACCATCATAATAAGCACGTTTAGCAGATGATACTGCAAGATTAATATCTTTTTCATTACAGTCAGGGACCTTTGCCCATACTTTACCTATAGATGGATCCTCACTTTCAAAATATTTTTCAGAAGAAGGGTCATGCCATCTATTTCCTGCATAAAATTTGTAGGTTTGAATTTCAGACATAATTTATTTAAACTTAAATATTTTCATTGGTCAACTTATTTGTAATTAATTAATTTTTTAATATCATATCTGATGCTTTTTCTGCTAACATAATTACAGATGCATTTATATTTCCACTTATCATATCTGGGAAAGAAGAAGCGTCTACTACTCTCAGATTGTCTATTCCTCTAACTTTAAGCTGATTATCAAGTACAGCCATTATGTTATTACTTGAACCCATTGCGCAAGTAGATGCAGGATGATGGCCTGTTTGTACATGATTTCGAACAGACTCTTTTAAATCCTGATCACTTTTTATTTTTTTTCCTGGAAGTAATTCTTCCGAAACAATTTTTGCTAAACTGGGTTTTGACAATACTTCTCTTGTATGCTTCATACCTTCTATCATATCTTTCATATCAGATGGATCGATGAACCAATTTGGATTTATATTAAGTTCATCATTAGGATTTGAGCTTTTAAGTTTTACACTTCCTGTGCTCTTTGGTCTTAATAAATTAATTTGAAAGTGTAATCCTGGAAAAGCTTTTTTACCTCTAGAAAAAAATAATGAGCCAAAATTTAATAAATTATCTAAACTCATAGACCAATTATCTTTTTCTTCTTTAAAACACATAGGTGTCATGAATACTTGTATTTCAGGCATTTCTTTTTCTCTTATTGCATGAAATAGATTTGTTGACCAAAAAGGAGCAGCAGCTAATCCTTGTTTAAATAAAATATATTTTAATCCCACAATAATAGCTCTATCGATCCTTTGATATTTAGAGAAACTTAAATTGTTGTTTTGAAAAGCCCAATTCATTGGCATAACAGGATGATCGTGAAGGTTTTCACCTACTCCAGGTAAGTTAATTAATAATTTTATATTTTTTTCTTTTAAATGTTCTTCTGGGCCAATTCCTGACAACATTAAACATTTGGGACTACCGAATGCTCCTAAAGATAATATTACCTCTGATGATGCATAAACTTCACCATTTGATAAAAGTAATCCTTTAGCTTTATTTTTCTCAATTAAAACTTTTATTACAGATGTATTTTGATAAATTGTTAAGTTGCTAGGTTTAAATTTCAAATAAGCTTCTGCAGATGATTGTCTTTTTCCATTCCATACTTTAACATCATATCTGCCTACTCCATTTAGATTACCATTATAAAAATCATTATTAATATCTGCCCCAGCTTCAACACATGCATCAATAAATGCTTTATCGATAGAATTGTAATTACCAGCTGGTGTAAGTTTTAAAGGACCTGAATGTGAGTGATATTCATTTTTTTCTCTATGAAAAGCTGAGGCAGATCTTTTGAAATATGGTAATACATCATTATATGACCAACCCTCTAATCCCTTTTGTCTCCACCGATTAAAATCACCTGGAGCGCCTCTCATGTAAATCATACCGTTTAAAAGAGAAGATCCGCCTAGCCCTTTACCTCTAGGGTATAAAATTTTTCTATTATTTAAAGAAGGTTGAGGTATTGACTCAAAACCCCAATCAAATTTAGGGTTTCCAAAAATGTATCCATTACCACCGGGCATTTGAGTGAATAAACTTTTTCCTGACCCCCCTGCTTCTATTAGTAATACCTTTATATCTTTATTTTCAGATAATCTTGAGGCTAATGTACAGCCAGCAGAACCTCCTCCTGCTATTATGTAGTCAAATGTTTTTTTCATTTTTTAAAAATATAAATTATACTAATTATTAATTTATAAGTAAACTCGAGTAAATTAAATATGAATAATTACAAAGATTGGATTGGAAAGAAAATTTCAAGAAGCGATATTATTACTCCTCGTCTAGTTGATCATTTAAAAAAAACAATCGATCAAAACTGTTTAAGTGATCAAATTGTGCCTGAGGGAATTTTTTTATGTTTATGCCCAGATGTAGTTTCAATAAATGATCTAGACAAAGATGGAAATACAAAATTAGGAATTTTCTTACCTGAGTTACCCTATAAAATTAGAATGTGGGCTGGTGGTAAAATCAAAATATTTGATGAATTTGAAATTGGGTCTGAAATTAAAAAAAATTCAACTATTTCAAGTATTAAATTTAAAGAAGGTAGATCAGGCAATCTATGTTTTGTTAATATTAATCATGAATATTTAAATAAAAATAAATTAATAATATCAGAAGAACAAACTGCTGTTTATAGAGAAAAAATAAATAAAAACTACATTACTCCTAAAATAAAAGACGAATTAAAATTAATTGATAAAGTAGAAATTTTTAGTTCATCAACTTTGCTTTTTAGATATTCTGCTTTAACTTTTAATGGACATAAGATTCATTATGATAATGATTATACAAAAAATTATGAGGGTCATATGGGATTATTAGTCCATGCACCTCTTCAAGCAACTTATCTTTTAAATCTTGCTAGAAAAAACGAGATTGAGTTCAATTCTTTTGAATATAAAGCTACAGCGCCTCTTGTATATAACAATAATTTCTTTGTAGAAATTGGTGAAAATCGAGATGATGAAATTATTGGAAGAATTCTTAATGAAAAACAAGAAATTACAATGATTGCAAAATATAAAAAATGAGTTTTCATAAAAAATTTTGTAATTGGGCATCACAAAAAAAAATTAATATCAATAAGGTAACTTATAAAAGAGCAGAAAATGCATTCATAGATACCCTGGCTTGTATTTTATCAGGTGTTAATGAAAAACAATCAAAGGTTGCCTTAAAATACTGTTTAGAAAATAATAATTCAAAAAACATTAAGATATTTGGAGGAGGAAAAAAATTATCTATTTCTGCAGCATGTTTTTTACATGGAGTAAGATCAGCGTCTATAGACTTTGATGATTACGAATACGTTGCAGGATCTCATCCTAGTGCACCAATTTTTTCAGCTCTAATATCTATTGCTCAAATGAAAAACATCTCAATTGAGGAAACATATCAGGGATGGGTAGTAGGATATGAATTAATAATAAAATTAGGACAAGCACTTAGCTATGATCATTATTATAAAGGATGGCATTCAGCAAATACAATAGGCGTGGTTGGAACAGCTGCAGCAGTATCTAAAGTGTTAAAATTAAATGCAGATCAAATTGCAAATGCAATTTCTATTGCAACAAGTTTTTCATCTGGTTTAAAACAACAATTCGGAAAAGATACAAAAGCTTTTCATATAGGGTTTGCCGCACAAGCAGGGGTACAGTCAGCCTTACTTGCAAAAAATGGAGGGACAGCTAATCAAGATATTTGGGATATTGAGAGAGGATTTATTGAATTGTATGGTAGTAAATTTTCTAAAAAATTAAATAATAATTTTAAAAGATCAGATTTAGGAAATGCAATAATTAAATTTCCAAATTTCATTAAGTTTTGGCCAGTTTGTAGTTATTCACAAAGAATAATACAAGGAGGATTAATTTTAAATAAAAAAATTTTTATAAAAAAAAATATTAAATCTATCACAATTGAGTTTCCAGAACCTTGGTTCAGAGTTTCAAAATTTCATATACCTAAAAATTCTACTGAGGCTAGATTTTCATTGAGTTATTGTTTAGCAACCGCTCTTATTAATGGTAAATTTGATTTAACTAGTTTAAATATTTCTAAAAATAAAAAAAGTTTAAAATTGACTAGAAAGATTAAACTAATCACTTACAAAGTGCCAAATAATTTTGAAGACTATGATCCTAAGTATCCTGATATAATTAAAGTAATAATGAATGATGGAAGTATACTGATTGAAAAAATATTACATATTAAAGGAGGAAAAAATAACCCTTTAAAAGACGAAGATATTGATAATAAATTTTTAATGTGTGGAGGTAAAAAAAATATTTTAAATAAAATAAGAAATCAAAAATATAAGAAGAAAAATTTAAAAGAAATAATTTTTTAATTTAGCTATTTTTTCTCTCTCTGTAAGCTATAAATATACCAGTACTAATAATTATTGTTCCCCCTAAATAAATACTTAAAGTTGGCACCTCAGAATAAATTAAATATCCCATTATTCCTACAAATATAAAAGATGAGTATTCAAAGGGTGAAGTAATTGCAACATCTGCGTATTTAGCTGCTTGAGACATAAATAAATGTCCTAGTGATCCCATCACACCTAAACTCATAGCTAATATTAATTGAATTACATTTGGCATAATAAAATTATCAGGGAAAAATATTATTGATGTAATTAATAATGCAAAAGAGTAATAAAAAACAATTGCAACACTAGAATCAGTACTCATTACTGATCTAGTTGATAAATAAACAGAAGCCATAAAAGCTGCAGATATTAGAGGATAGAGTGTTTCTAATTTGAACAAGTCAGTACCGGGCTTAACAATAATTAATACACCTATGAAACCAATCAATATTGCTGTAGTTCTAAAAATCCCAATTCTCTCGCCAAGTATTGGTACAGCAAGAAAAGCAGCAATAATGGGAGCAGAATGTGCAATAGCAATATTTTCAGATAACATTAAATGATTAATTCCGTAAATATAGAATACAACACAAGCAGAAGCAGAAAGAGCTCGGATAGCATGTCCAACTGGTTTTTTAGTTTTTAACTTATCAAATCCAAAATACATTGCTAAAAAAGTTGCAATAATACTTCCACTTAGTGCTCTGAAAAATATTGATTCCCATACAGGAAAATGAAAGCTTAAATATTTATACGTGATATCATTTATACTTAGACAAAACATGGACAATAACATGAAAGAAATTCCCAAGAGATTATTATTTTTCGATTTCATTAATTTGTTAAATATACTAAGATAATTTATTCAGATATAAATATTTCAAAATGAGTAACAAATATCATGTAAAAAAATTAGAAAAAAAGAATGACCATTTAAGTATTTTGTGGAAAGATAATTTTGAAAGTAAATTCCATTTTATGTGGTTAAGAGATAATTGTCCAACAGCAATACATCCTACTGCAAATATGAGAGTATTTAATATTTTAACTGTCAGTAAAAAAATATTTCCTAAAAAGTATAAAATTGAAAAAAATAAACTCAATATTGATTGGAGTGAAGGTGATCATAATAGCAAATTCAATTTAAAATGGTTAAGAGATCACTGTTATACCGAAATAAATAATCAAAAATATAAATCACCTTATATTTTTTGGGATGGTAAATTAAAAAAAAATTTAAAGAAAATTATTATTGATCATAATAGTGTAATAAAAAATGACAAATATTTAAGTAAATGGTTAAATTTACTTCATACTTATGGTTTTGCATTAATCAAAAATGCACCAACTAGCAAAAAATCAGCATTCAAAATATTAAATAGAATAAGCCATCATAGAGAAACATTTTTTGGTACACCATTTGAAGTAATTAATATTCCAAAACCAAATAATACTGCTTATACGGCTGATGCATTAAGAAATCATACCGACTTGCCTTATTTTGAATATGCTCCTGGTTATCAGTTTCTTCATTGTTTAGTGAATGAAGCTAATGGTGGATTATCATCTGTTGTAGATGGTTTTACAGTTGCAAATTATTTAAAAAAAAATGAAAAAGATGTTTTTAAGATTTTAACAAAAACTCACGTTAAATTCAAAGATATTGATTATACTCAAAAAGCTGTCAGAATTCTTCATTCACCAATAATAACACTTACAAAAGATAATGATTTCAATGATATTAGATTTAGTATGGCTGCAATGGGAGCAGTTGATGTTGATCCAAAAAAAATGAAAAAATTTTATGATGCCTACCAATATTTTGCATCATTGCTTCAAAACAAAAAATTTAAAATTGATTTTAGATTAGAGGCTGGTGATATATTTTGTTTTAACAATAGAAGAGTATTACATGGGAGGACTGAATTTGATCCAAACTCTGGAAATAGACATCTTCAAGGATATTATATTGAAAGAGATGAAATAATAGGAAGATTAAATTATTTTAATAATATTAAAGTTTAGATCATTCCCATCCGCAGATAGTTTTTATTTCTAAATATTCTTCTAGACCCCAATCACCTCCCTCTCTTCCATTACCAGATTGTCTATAACCACCAAAGGGAGTTCCTGGATCAGCGCTATTTCCATTTATATAAACTCCTCCTGATCTAAATTTTCTTGCAACTCTTTTGGCTTTTTCTTTATCTTGAGTTTGAACGTAGTTTCCTAGACCATAGGATGTATCATTAACAATTGATATAGCTTCATTTTCATCTTCAAATGGAATTATAGATAATACTGGTCCAAAAATCTCTTCTTTTGCAATTCTCATATTATTAGTTACATCTGTGAAAATTGTTGGCTTAACAAAATAACCTTTTTCTAGACCATTTGGTTTTTCAGGACCTCCAGCCACGAGTGTAGCACCCTCATTTATACCACTATTAATTAGATCAATAATTTTATCATATTGTGTTTTTGAAATAACTGGACCGATATGATTTCCATTCTTAGAGGCAATATCAACTTTAATTTTATTTGCTTCATCAGCCGCCTCCTCTACTGCTCTTTTATAGATTGATTTTTCAACTAGCATTCTTGTTGGTGCATCACAAGATTGACCAGAATTACTCATAATATTCCTAACACCTTCTCTTACTGCTTCTGGATGTGAATCACTAAAAACAATATTACCCCCTTTACCTCCTAATTCTAAACAAACTCTTTTAATTGTATCTGCTGCGTTTTTGGAAATAAGTTTTCCTGCTCTTGTTGATCCAGTAAACGATATCATATCAATATCTTTATGAGATGATAGATCTGTCCCTACACCGTATCCATCCCCATTCACTAAATTGAAAACACCAGGAGGAAAACCTGCTTCATGGATTATTTCTGCAAAAATAATTCCTGACATGGGTGCAATTTCTGAAGGTTTTAATATCATAGTACAACCAGTTGCTAGTGCAGGTATTACTTTTAATGTAATTTGATTGATAGGCCAATTCCATGGCGTAATAAGACCACATACTCCAATCGGTTCATAAACAATATAATTATTAGAATTTTTATTAAATCTTCTTTCGAATTCAAAATTTTTTAATCTTAAAATGAAATCATTAATATGGTCAGCACCTGAAGAAGTTTGGGCTGATGAAGACCAATCTAATGGTGCTCCCATTTCTGCAGACATTGTTTGCGTTATTTCATCCCATCTACTTTTATAAATCTTAAGTAAATTTTCTAGTAAACTAATCTTTTCTTTTTTATCTACCTGACTCCATGTAATGAATGCTTTTTTTGCTACATTGACCGCAAGATCTACATCTTTTTTAGAACCTAAAGAAATAAAAGCATAAGGTTGCTCATTTGAGGGATTAATAACCTCAAAATCATTCTTTATAATTGGATTAATCCAAGTACCATTTATGTAAAATTTCTGTTTATTAATCATTAAAAAATATATTTAAATCAATTATACATTTATTATTTTCTATATTAGAATAAAAGAATATACAATAAGAGGATAAATTGACATCAGAAAATATTAAACTCGATATAGATTATGTAAGATCACAATTTCCAGCATTCAAGGATCCTCTTTCAAAAGACTGGTCTTTTTTTGAAAATGCAGGAGGAAGTTATGTTCCTAAAAATGTAATTGATAAATTAACTGATTTTATGACAGCTACTAAAGTACAGCCTTATGCTGAATATCCAATGTCAAAAATTGCTGGTGAAAATATGGATAAGGCAACCCGCTTATTTGCAAAAATGATAAATGCAAAAAATAATGAAATTCTTATTGGAGGGTCTACTTCAATAAACTTATATGTTTTATCTAATGCTTTAAAACATATTATTAATCCTGGTGACGAAGTTATCGTTACAAATCAAGATCATGAAGCAAATATAAGTCCTTGGAGAAGATTAAAAGATTATGGAGCAAATATTGTTGAATGGAAATTTAATTCTGATGATCATGAATTAAAAATCTCTGATTTAGATGGATTAATTAATTCAAAAACTAAAATTTTAGCAGTCACACATTGTTCAAATATTGTGGGATCAGTAAATAATTTAAAAGAAATTTCAGAGTTAGCACATAAAAACAATATAATTGTTATTGGTGACGGTGTTTCATATGCCCCTCATGGCTTTCCTAATGTAAAAGAACTTGGAGTAGATTTTTATACTTTTAGTTTATATAAGACTTATGGTCCACATCTTGCATTATTATATGGAAAAGAAGATATATTAAAAAATTTACCTAATCAAAATCATGAATTTTTAAATGGACAATTTCCCTACACAATAAACCCTGGTGGACCAAATCATGAAGAGTTAGTTTCTTTAATTGGTATATACGAATACTTTGAAGGATTATATCATCATCATTTTGATAATCACAAACTGAATATCATAGAAAAAATAAGTAAACTAAACCAAATTATATCAGAACATGAAGAATATATATGTAATCCAATTTTAAATTATATAGATAGTAGAGAAGATTTAAATCTAATTGGGAAAAATAAAATAACTAATAAAGATCGAGCTCCTACAGTATCTTTTTATTCAAAAAGTAAATCATCTAAAGAAATATCTCAAAAGTTACAAAAAAATAAGATTGCAACGAGAAACGATAATTTTTATGCATGGAGATGTTTAAAATATTTGGGTATTGACACAAATGATGGAGTAGTTAGATTAAGTATGACTCATTATAACAATATGGAAGACACAAATAGAGTTTTAAAAGCATTATCTAAAATTTAATCTAAATTATAATAATTTCTATACCATTTAATAAAGATTTTAATTCCTTCATCTATTTCAGTATTGGAATTATAATTTACTTTCTTATTTATTAATTTAATGTCCGCATGAGTCTTAATAACATCACCTTTTTGAAGAGGTAAATTTTTTATTTTTGCTTTTTTATTTAAATTCTTTTCAATTGCTCTTAGATATTTAATTAATTTTTGAGGATTACCATTACCTATATTGTATACTTGATAGGGGATTGTTTTTTTAGAAGGTCTATTAATTAATCTTAATAAACCACTAATTATATCATCTATATAGGTAAAATCTCTTATATGCTTACCATTATTAAATAAATTAATTTCTTTATTATTTAATATTTTATTTGTAAATTTGAATAACGCCATGTCGGGTCTGCCAAAAGGTCCATATACTGTAAAAAATCTTACGGCAGTTGAAGGAATTTTATATATATTTGAGTATGAATGAGCCATTATTTCATTAGACTTTTTGGTAGCGGCATAGAATGATAAAGGCTTGTCTGTATTTTCACTTTCCTTAAGTGGAAATTCTTTACTATTGCCATATACAGAACTTGTAGAGGCAAAAATTAAATGTTTAATTTTGTATTTTCTGCTTAATTCTAAAATATTAAAAAAACCTTCAATATTATTTTTAAAATAAATATTTGGATTTTTAATAGAATATCTTACACCTGCTTGCGCAGCAAGATGAATTACATATCTAATTTTATATTTTTTAAATAAATTATCTAATTTTTTAAAATCACCTAAATCAATTTTAATAAATTGAAAATTATTATAATTTTTCAAATTTTTTATTCTATCTTTCTTAATTTTTACATCATAGTATTCATTCAAATTATCTATTCCAATAATAGTTTTGTTTAAAGAAAGTAATTTTTTTGAAATGAAATATCCAATAAAGCCAGCAGCACCAGTAATTAAAATTTTCATTAATTAACTATTTTCATTTTTAAAAATTTAATTAAATTATTTTTATTATTATCATCTAATAATTTTTGAAGTTCTATTATTGAATCTCTTACATCTATTTTTATAAATTTTTCTTTAGAGATATAAATATTTTCATTCTCTGTACTTTCACTGTCATTATCTACAAGCAATTCTTCATTAATTTTTTCTCCTTTTTTTAGACCTGTATAATTAATTTTTACACCCCACTCATCATCATTGTTCGATATTTTAGATCCAAAAAAGGATGCGATCTTATGAGCCAAATCAATAATTTTTATCGGCTCTCCCATATTAAATAAATAAATATTATTTTTATTTCTAAGTACTATAGATTCTAAAACTAATTTGCATGCCTCATTAACAGTCATAAAAAACCTAGTTGCGTTTGGATCAGTTATAGTAAGTGGCTTATTATTTTGGATTTGATCTATAAAAATGGGAATAACCGATCCTGTGGATCCAATAACATTTCCAAATCTTACTATCGAAAAAACTAAATTTAATTTATTTTCATCATAATAATTTTGAATTAGAATTTCTGAAAATCTTTTTGTCATTCCCATGATGCTACTGGGTCTTACCGCTTTATCAGATGAAATAAATACGAAATTATTTACTTCAAATTTTTTGCATATTTCTAAAAGATTGTATGTTCCAATAATATTGGTTTTAATTCCTGCTTGTATATTATTTTCTATAAGATCGACATGTTTGTATGCTGCGGCATGAATAACAATATCAACATTATTTTCTGAAAAAATTTTCGATAAAATTTTATTATCATTAATTGATCCTAATATAAATTTAACATAATTACATTTTATATTATTTAGATCACTAATTTTTCTTTTTTGTTCAAATAAAAAATATTCATTTTGATCTAACAAAATTAATTTTTTAAAATCTGAATTAAATATTTGATTTGTTAATTCTGAGCCTATCGATCCAGCTGAACCCGTAATAAATATTATTTTATTTTTTAAATAATTATTTATTTCATTAATATTAATTTTTATGTCTCGATGAAAAATAT
>CACNLM010000007.1 GCA_902621305.1 uncultured Alphaproteobacteria bacterium
AAGATGATAAATTTAAAAATTCTACAGCATGAGAATTAATCTCATTTTCATCATTTAACGATTTAATATATTCAAAAATACTTTTGTAAGAATCATATGAAGGAATAAATAAATCAATATATTTTTTCATATTTTGATTATTAGAAATTTTAACTTGATAATTATCAATCATAGTAAAAAATTCATTAAATAATGCGCCATTATCAGTTTGTAATTTTCTTCCTATTAAATCCAGAGCCTGAATACCGTTTGTTCCTTCATAAATAGTTGTAATCCTAGCGTCTCTTACTAATTGTTCCATTCCATGATCGGTTATAAAACCATGGCCTCCATAGATTTGCATAGCTCGATTTGTATTTTCTACAGATTTATCTGAAGCATATGATTTAATAATTGGCGTCATGAGTGCTATAAAATTTTCAGATAATTTCTTTTCTTTTTCATCTGAAGAATTTTCAATATTATCAAAGTGATTTCCAGTCAATAAAGTTAAACCTCTAACTGCTTCATTAATCGATTTTATGTACAATAAGTTTTTTCTTATTTCGGGATGAACAATTATGGGATCAGCAACTTGATTACTGGAAGATAATTTTCCTTGTAAACGCTCTTTGGAATAATAAAGTGCTGATTGATAAGCAGTTTCTGATAAACCTAATCCTTGTATGCCTACAAACAAACGAGCTCCATTCATCATTATAAACATCGCTCTCATTCCTTTATTAAGATCGCCTACTAGCCACCCCTTAGCTTCATTGTAATGCATTACGCAGGTTGGACTAGCATGAATACCCATCTTCTTTTCTATTGATCCACATTCAACTTTATTTCTATCAACAAAATCACCACTTTCATTTGGTAAAAATTTAGGAACCAAGAATAGACTTATACCTTTTATACCAGGGGGCGCATTTGGTGTCCTGGCTAATACTAAATGAATAATGTTATCACTTAGATCATGCTCTCCACATGTAATAAAAATTTTGGTACCAGTAATGCTATAACTTCCATCCTCTAATGGAGTTGCCATTGTTTTACTTAATCCAAGATCTGTTCCACATTGAGGTTCAGTTAAATTCATTGTTCCTGTCCACTTACCACTAGTTAAATTTGGCAAATAAGTATTTTTCAAATCTTCATTAGCACTCTTTTCAATTGCATCGATCGCATTTGCTGTAAGGCCTGGGTAAAGACCAAATGACATATTAGTAGAACTTATCATTTCATCTAAAATCATATTCATAATATAAGGAAGGTTTTGACCACCAAATTCTTCTTTTACTTTAAGTCCCTGCCATCCATTTTCAGAAAAAGTTTTATAGGCTTCTTTAAATCCCTTTGGTGCGGTCACAACTCCATTGTTAAATGAACATCCTTCACTATCTCCACTTTGATTAAGTGGGAGTAAGGTTTCTTCGCATAGTTTTGCTGCTTCTTCAATAATAAGCATTAGATCGCTTGTTTCTAAATCTAATTTTTTTAATGTCTCACTTTCCTTAAGATTTAAAAAATCTTCAATTAGAAATTTAAGCTCACGTAGTGGTGTTTTATAAATTTGCATAATATTTAATTAATATTTTCTAATACAGTTGCAATACCTTGACCTAAACCTATACATTGCGTCGCTAATCCATACTTTTTATTATTATTTTGCAATAAAGTTGCAACTTTACCTGTAATCCTTGCTCCAGTGGCACCTAAAGGATGACCTAATGCTATTGCTCCACCATGTATATTTACTTTACTTATGTCCATATTTAATTCTTTAATACATGCTAAAGATTGAGAAGCAAATGCCTCATTTAGCTCCACAATATCAATATCGGAAATAGATAAATTAGCTCTTTTAAGAGCTTTTTTAGATGCATTAATTGGACCAAGACCCATTAATTCTGGAGGACAACCGACTACAGCTGTAGATTTGATACGAGCTAAAATATTTAAATTATTTTTATTTGCATACTCTTCCTCACAGACAATTACTGCTGATGCACCATCTGTTAATGGTGAAGCTGTACCAGCTGTAACTGTTCCATTCTCATCAAAAGCAAGTTTTAATCCATCTAAAATTTCATGTGAAGTGTTAGGTCGAATTCCACCATCTTTATAAATTTTCTCATCATTATTTGTAATAGAAACTATTTCATTATCGAAGAAATTTGATTCTCTAGCTAAGTTAGCTTTAGAATGGCTGCTAATAGCAAAATCTTGTTGTTCTTTTCGAGAAATATTAAATTTTTTTGCAACATTTTCAGCTGTAATACCCATAGACATATATACATTTGGATTATCTTTATTTAATTGAGGATGTGGATCGTATGTTAAACCATTCATAGGTATAAATGTCATACTTTCTACACCACAACATAAAAAAACGTCTCCAGAGTTAATTGCAATAGCACCAGTTGCATCATGAATAGCTTGCATGGAAGAGCCACACCATCTGTTAACTGTCATACCTGCTACATGTTCTGGCATATCTGTCATGAATGAAACAATTTTAGCAATATTATTACCTTGTGCTCCTTCAGGATACGCGCAGCCAGTAATAATGTCCTCTATGTCATTTTTATTAATTTGTATTTCATTAAGTAATTGATTTATTGTTTGTGATAGAATGTCCTCTGGTCTAATATTAGCCATTTCTCCCTTACGAGCAAAAGTGAAGGGTGATCTTTTGTAACCCACAATAACTGCATTTCTCATTTAAAACTCCATTAATGAATGTACTTCTATTCCTTTTTCAATTAATTTTTTATCACCATTTAATTCAGGTAAATTTATTATAAAGCCTGTTCCGACAATATTTTTATCTTTGAACTTATTTATTAATTCTACAGCCGCAAGTGCAGTTCCACCTGTTGCTAAAAGATCATCAATAATTAGTAAGTTTTTATGAGCATCTAAAGCATCTGTATGAATATGCATTTCAGTTGATCCATATTCTAAATCGTATGAGACTTTGAAAGTATTAAATGGAAGTTTATGAGGTTTTCTCAACGGAACAAATGCTGCATTTAAAAAATAAGCTATTGCCCCGGCCATAATGAATCCACGAGATTCTATACTTAAAACTGCATCTATTTTTTTATTTTGCCATGGTTTTACCATATCATCAATGACTTGTTTAAAGTGTCCTGCATTTTGCAATAATGTTGTAATATCTCTGAATTGAATTCCTTCAACAGGATAATCAGCAATTGTTCGAACGTATTCTTTCATTAGTTTTTTTCAATGTCTTTTATATCAAATAAAGTAACAGGTGCAAAATTTGAAGAACAATCGTATGTTTTAGTATAAGGGAATTTTAAAAATGATTTTGAGATTTGATTGCTAACATCTAATTTCTTTTCAAAGTGATTTATCAATAATTTATTTGGGTTTGCATGCGGTGCAAGATTTCGAATATATTTAATTGTATTTTCAATATTAGTTTTGTTTTCTCTACATAGTAAATAAGTAGCTGTTGCCATTGATCTTGAGACACCACACCAACAATGAATAACGATATCTTCATTATAAGTATATGAAGAAGTAAAATTAGCTATTGAATTTACATGTTCTTCTGCAGGTAGAATTTGTGGTATTTCATCAGTATTCAATCGAAATATTTTATTATTACTACTAATTTCAATAATATCGTCAAATCCTAACTTTAAATGATTTTTTACACCCTTGGGTGTTTCTGGTGCATATCCAGGATCAATTACTGATACAAGATATTTGGGCTGTATGCTTTCACACACATTTGTTAAATCATTAAGAGAACAAACTATGATCATAAAAAAAAGGGTGGTATAAACCACCCTTAATAAAAGTTAAATAATTAAACTACTCTGCAGTTGCATCAGCTAATATTGCATTAGCATCTTCATTTAATTGATTTAATGTTGAAATGATATCATCACCATTAATGATTGCTGCATAAGCTTTTTCAACCTCACCTCTGACTGAATAATAACCAGGAACTGATGGCTCACCTTTTCCGTATTGAACCATTGTTAATGATTTATCGTATTGAGGTAATTCAGCTCTTTTTTCAGCAATTAATGGATGATCTGCAGAAGAAGTTCTAACAAAACCATACCCACTTTCAGTTGACCAAACTGCTGAGTTCTCAGTATTAGAAATATATTTCATCCACTGATATGCTGCTACCATTCTATTAGCATCACCTGAATTTCCCATAATTAAACCACCACCATATAAGTTAAGCACTGGTTCATTAGTCGTGTACGATATTGGAGCTACATCCCAATTACCATTGTAACCCTCTTCAATGGCTTTTTGAAAATATGTAATACCGGAAGTAGAACCAGCAGCAAATAAAACAGAACCTTGTCCTAAATATTGCTGATCAGTGTATTTACCTCTTGCAACTATTGCACATCCTTTATTAGCCATTCCTTGAATGAATTCCATAGCTTCTATAGCTTTTGGGCCATTGTAAATATACTGACCATTATCATAGTCAAATACATCACCTCCATGCGCAAATACCCATGCTGCAAAGTTACTTGCATCAGTATCTATTTCATATCCATAACTTGGAACGTCTTCACCCATCTTACCACTGTAATCTTGATTGGTCGCAGCACATGCTGCTTCCGCAAAATCAGCAGGAGTTTTAGGAGCATCTAAACCTAGTTCCTTTAACCAATCTGCATTGTAGTAAAGGATCTCTATTGATTTTCCAACTTCATGTAAAAGTTTTGGATTTCCATCAAAATATGGTGAAAAGCCAACAGTCCAGTTTGCACCCCAATCTGCTATATCATCTTGAGAAACACCCCATTTTTTACTATTTGCTAAAATATTTTGATCAATTGAAGCACCAATTAAGTACATATCTGCAGCAGCATTACCATAACCTCTTGCAACGTCTGCTATATCTTTTGTTCCTGCAGCAGACATCATAGCAGATTGAACTTTTCCATAATGCCCTTTGTGAACAACATTAACTTTTATTCCTGTTTCAGCTTCAAATCTTTCAGCTCTTGCCATCATTGCATCTAATCTTTCATCTGAATATTGAACCCAGAATTCAACAGTTTGACCTGAGGGATCTGCATTTTCAATATCTTGTGCAGTAATTGCGAATGATTGCGAGGAGATAAAAAATAAAGAAGCTAAGAACAAATTTAAAATATATTTATAAAATTTCATAATCACCCCGTAAAATATTAGTAATATAGAGATAAAATTAAAGTTTTGTTACAAAAAATTTACTGATTTATTCTTTTAATCCAAAGTTTGATATACTTTCTATGAATAACTTCTGAGTAAAAAAGTATAATAGTAAAATTGGAAAAATTGCAATTAAGCAAGCAGCCATCAATAAATTAAAATTAGGTCCCACTTCTCTCACAAAACTATAGATAGAAACTGTTACAGGATACCAATCATCTCTAGTTAATATAAGCAAAGGCCAAGCAAAACTATTCCACGCTATAATAAAAGTAAATAAAGAGACTGTCACAATAATAGGTTTGCTCATTGGGATTACTACCTTGAGTAAAAAATTTAAATGAGAAGATCCATCAAGCCTTGCAGCATCCCAAAGCTCATTTGGTATCTTTTTAAAATATTGTCTTAATAAGAAAATTACAAATATATTTCCCATAAATGGAACTGTTAAACCTTGAAGACTATTCATCCAAGAAGGTCCAAATGGCAATGGAATAATTTCCCCTCTAATAATTAATAAATGAGGTAATAATGTAATGATTTCAGGAATCATTAATGAAAGTAACAACATATAGAATATGATATTTTTAAATGGGAATTCTATTTTAGCAAAAGAGTATGCTGCTGGAATACTAGTTAATAAAACACCAATGACAATTATTGAACTAATTATTAAACTATTAAATGTATAACGTTGGAATCTATTAGATGTCCAAACTTCATAATAATTTTCAAACATCAATTTTTTTGGAAATAAATATTGATTTGATGCTTCTCCAGCTGTCATCAATGATGTGGATATCATGTAAAAAAATGGGTAAATTGAAATAATAAAAACTATTAATAAAATTAAATAAGGTATCCTTGTTTCAGCATTAATAATTCTAGTCATAGCTTAACCTTTTTCTAAAAATTACATATTGCGATATTGCTAAAATATTTAGAAGTATAAATAAAATTACTCCTTCAGCTGCAGCATAACCATATTTCACTCTACCCCAAAAATGATCAAAAATTTCTATTGTAACAACATCCATTGTATCTCCAGCAGAAGAAGTTTGCATAACAAAAATACTATTGAAAGCTTGAAAGGTATTTATAAAACCAGTCAACATCAGAAAAAATATAATAGGCATTAATAATGGTATTGTAATTTTAATAAATGTTTGCCATCTACTAGCACCCTCTGCTTTCGCAGCCTCATATAAATCAGAGGGAATAATTGATAAACCTGCGAGTAAAATTATTGCATAATAACCAGTATAAGACCATATTCCATATATGATTGATGACATTAGAGCTAAACTTGGTCCAGCTAGTATACCTTCTATTTTTATTCCAAATAAAACTTCGGTAATAGGTCTTTTATCAAATAACCACATTTGAGGCTCAAAACCAAATACTCCTATGAGCTGATTTAAAAAAGAATTTTCAGCTTTACCAAATATTAAAAAAAATACTGCAGCACCCATTACTGCAGGAGTAATGTAAGGAAATAGTAAAATCATTTGAAAGAATTGTTTACCAGCCAGTTTTTGGTACAAAGCAAATGCTATTACTAATCCTAATCCAACCTCAAAAATTATAGTGAAAAATGAATAATAAAAAGTATAAATAAGAGAGTAAAGATAGTCTTCATCACCGGTTAAAAGCATTTTTTCCCAGTTGATATTAATTAATATTATTCCAATAATTAATATTGCTATAGATAAAAATGCTAAATAGATTTTATTTTTTACTTTATTTTTAAATTCACTCCACAGTCCATAACTCAATATCAATAATAATAATCCTAAAACAAATAACCAAAAAGCTGGTATGTCTCCAAGTATTCTTTGGTAATTCTCAAATCCTAAAAATCTCCCTTTAAAAACTTTCCACTTGTGTACACTCATGTACATTCCAAAAAAAACAGGAAAAATTCCAAATAGACTGATTATTAAAACAGCAGGAAGAATTAATAGATATCCTGTAAGTTTTTCTGAATGATTTAATAAGAATTTATTCATTAATTTTTATAAGATCACCTTTATTTATTTTACCATCATTTAGAGGATCTAAATATATTCCTAAATTTATATGGTTGTATATTTTTTTTAGGCTTAAAGGAATATTAAGATTTATATCAGAAGTTTTGGGCTTAATATTAGTTGCTGAACATCTGGGAATTTCTTTAATAACTCTAAATTTTATATCACTGATTGATAAAACTTTACCTACAAGCTTCCTTTCTTCCCATTTATCTAAATCTTCTACATATATATTTCCTCTAAAACGCTCATGTTCAACTTGATGATTAGATAGGTTTTCAAAGTCTTTAATACTGTTTAAATTTATTAATGATATTGATTTATTGGGCATTGTATCAAAAAAAGGATTCACTCTGTCTTTTAATAAATTAATTTTATTTATATTTGGTAAAATATCCTCAAGTTTACTACATAAGATTTTTACTTCATGTTGATTATCAATATCTGTTTTTAAAATTATTTTATTTTCAAATTCTAGTATTAAAAAATTATTTTCTAATAAAAAATTATATTGATTTAACTCAGGATATTTTTTTAATGATAAAAATTTGTATATTTCTCGTTTTAAAGGATTATTTTTTATTAATTCTATATCTTTAAGATTAAGATTATTAGTGAAAGCAAATATTCGATCATTTTTTATACCAATATTTTTAATTATATCTAAGTTATCTACATTATTGAAAGAAAGAGATTTTACAGGTGAAAAATATAGGTTTTTAATTTTCACTTATATTAGCATTTAAGTTTTTTTTAAAAAATACTGATCTAAAAATGAATCTAACCAATTTGATATATTCTTATTGTATTTATAACGATAATAAAGTTGAACAAATATATTTTGAGCACCTTTGACGAATAATTTTTTAGGATTCTTTAATAATACCAAATACAGCCATCTCATATGAAGTTTAAAATTTACTTCTGGATGAAATTGGAGCGCATAACAATTTTGATATTTAAAAGCTTGATTATTAAAAATATCACCCCTTGCTAATAACTCACAGCCTGTAGGAAGGGAAAATCCTTCAGAATGGAATTGAAAAAAAATCTTTTGAGAATTAAAAAGATTTTTTGCATTTTCAGTTGGTTCAATTTTATAAAAACCAATTTCTGAAAGCCCGTCTTTATTAGTTGTTATTTCTGAACCTAAACATTTAGCTAATAACTGTGCGCCAAAACAAATTCCAAGATAAGGAATGTCAGTTTTTATAACTTTGTTTATCCATTCTAATTCTTTATTTATATATTCATCTTCATCGTTTATGCTTCCTGGTGCACCAAATACAACTATTGCTGAGTATTGGTTAATATTTAAAGGAAGTTCTTCACCTAAAGGTGGTCTACATATTTCAGCAACATATCCCCTATCTCTAAATTTATTTCCTACATCTCCTGGAACTGAAGTTTTTTGATGCAATACAAACAAAACTTTATTCATACTAAATTATTAATAATAAATATTTTATTAATATGAAAATATTATTTCATAAAAATTGTAAGTATTTTGTATATTAATTTACAATGATACTTATGTGACAAAATAATCAATGTCTAAAATCTTTATGTAAAACATAAGAGTAAAATAACCAAAATTCATCATTACAACAAAACTAATAAGCATATTGATCGATTTAGGGAGTGAATTTCCTAAAAAATCATCCCAAAAAACTTTTTCTAAATATAGAGCTAATTCAAAGTATATAAGTGTAATGATTGCAGCATTAAAGATTATTAAAGAAGTTAATCCATTTAGACTCAACAAATAATTAATAAAAATCAATGTCAAAAAAGTAATAGAATAAATAAATAAATTGAATAAGATTTTTTTATTTTTTGAAAATTTTTTGAAAAAAATAATATATCTTGTGTTTAAAAATAACGAAATTAATATCGAGCTAAAAAAAGAAATAATTAATATTTTAGTTATTTGATATTCCATTTATATGTATTTTTTATATAACTAAAAAATAAATAAGAAAAATAATAAAATGAAATTTGATAATGAAACTAGTATTATTCAACAAAAAATAGCGAACGGTTATGCTGGAGTTTCACGAAGACTAGCTATTGTAAATGCCTTAGATTTAGAAACTAATGAAACTGTTATTGATATTGGTTGTGGCGGCGGTCATTTAGTCGAAGAAATTGCATTATCTGTAGGAGAACAAGGCAAAGTAATAGGAATTGATCCAAGTCAAGATCAGTTAGATGTTGCAAGCGGTAAATGTAAAGGTCAAAATAATGTTGAACTTATTTGTACTACAGCCAATGATATCAAGATAGAAGATTCTTCATGTGATAAAATTACAGCTACTCAAACATTAGAATATATCGAAGATATAGATACATCCTTAAAAGAAATAAAAAGAATTTCTAAAACTAATTCTAAATTTGTTAATGTCTCAATTCTTTGGGACTATTTTAAATTTTATGGACCAGAAAAAGAAATTAATGATCTCATTCATGAGGCATTTAGAGCGCATTGTTTTCACCAAATGCTTCCACTCGATTTAAATGGTAAATTAAAAAAACTTGGATATAAAAATATAAGTTCTCAAAATTTATCGTATTTAATTACAAATAGAGATAATAATTCACCAGCAATTTATTATGAAACTATGTTAAGTAAGTTTGCTTTAAGCCAAGGTGTTTCAGAAGACAAAGTAGATGATTGGAAAAAACAATTAAATAAATCTGAAAAAGTAGGTAATTTTGGATTTACAAGTTTTCCGGTATTAACTACAGCATATTTAGGTTAATTTTAAAAATGAAATTAAAAGTTTACTTATCCGGTGAAATTCATACTAATTGGCGAGATGAGATTATAGATAAATGTAAATCAAAAAATTTAGAAATAAAATTTTCAAGCCCGACTACTAATCATGAATTATCAGATGATGTTGGTGTAAAAATACTTGGTGATGAAGAAAAAAAATTTTGGCACGATAACAAAGGAGCAAAAATAAATGCTATACGAACTAGAAATTCGATTGAAAAAGCAGATATAGTTGTAGTACGTTTTGGTGAGAAATATAAACAATGGAATGCTGCTTTTGATGCAGGATATGCATCAGCCTTGAATAAATCTCTCATAATAATGCATACTGATGAACATCAACATGCTTTAAAAGAAGTTGATGCAGCAGCTCATGCTATAACAAAAAATACCGATGAAGTTGTAAAAATTTTACAATATACTTTACAAGGTAAAATATAAATTAATTATTTTCTTTTTCTGACAGTCTTCTTAAGCTCTCTTTTGGCCAAGTTGTTTCTCGATCATACATGGCTTCATGGCAAATATCTTTATTAATAATTTCAATCCAAGGATCTTTATCTTTCACAAAAATATGTGCTTGCGGTGTTATTGGTTGGTCGAGTGTAGCTGTTCTGATTGCAATTCGAGATTTTGCAACATTGTATTTACAATATAAATAAACACCACAATTATTACAAAAATATGCTCGATAACCTTTTCCACTGCCTGTAGGGAGCAGTGTAGATTCAACATTACCATTTAATTCAAAATCATCTTCAAAAATCATTGTATGTATAACAAAAGAAGAGCCTGTAGAAATTTTACAGTTATTACAATGACAAGCTTGAGTGAACAAAGGTTTATCTTTTATTTTATAATTTACTGAACCGCACGCACATTTTCCGATAAGAGTCATTTCTGCTAAACGTTATATTTTGGAATTTAAAAAGCAAGAATTAATTATTTACCAAATATGCCAAGCTTAACACTATAATCTACAGCTATACCGTAATCTGGATCATCATCACTATCAACTATCAATTGACCTGTTTTTCTTAAAAGGCTGTGGCAGTCCTTCGTAAGACGTCTTAACTTTACTTGTTTGCCTAATTTGGAATATCTTTCTGCAATATCCTCAATTGCTTTTAAAGCAGATTGATCAATAACTTTTGAATTTGCAAAATCAATTATTACTAAATTAGGATCTTCGGCAGGTTTAAAAATTTCTAAAAAACTATTAGTTGAGCTAAAAAAAAGAGGTCCTTCAATTTCATATACCTTAGCACCCTTTTCTGTTCTCGATTGTCTTTCAATTGCTCTAATTCTTGAAGCAGATTTCCAAGCAAATACTAGTGCATTAATAATGACACCAGCAACTACAGCAACAGCTAAATCTTCTAATACAGTTATTAAAGTAACTAAAACAATTACCAATGCATCCGAACGAGGAACAACAAATAATAATTTTAGTGAATTCCAAGCAAATGTTCCAATTACGACCATAAACATAACCCCAACTAATGATGCAATAGGAATAAGTTCAATTAAATTTGAAGTATAAAGAATAAAAATTAGTAAAAAAATTGCTGCTGAAATGCCAGCAATTCTTGTTCTGCCTCCTGATTTTACATTTATCATTGATTGTCCAATCATAGCACAACCACCCATACCACCAAAAAAGCCAGTAATTCCATTAGCGACACCTTGAGCTAAACATTCTTGTCTTGTCCCACCCTTTTTGTTAGTGATTTCCCCTACTAGATTAAGCGTTAAAAGACTTTCAATTAATCCAATAGCTGCCAAAATAATTGCATAAGGAAAAATAATAAAAAAAGTATCTAAATTAAGTGGGACTGTTGGAATAGAAAAATTTGGAAGTCCTCCTGCTACACTTGCTAAATCACCAACTCTTGGAACAGGTAAATCTAAAAGTAAAACTAAAAAAGTCACAAGAAGAATTGCAGCTAATGTAGATGGTATGAATTTAGTAACCCTTGGTAAGTACCATATGATTAACATGGTTAAGAAAACTAATACTATAGAATATGTAAGCACTTCCCCTGACATCCATGTAAATGTTCCATCAAAGTTATATATTTGAAATTGATGTAATTGTGATAAACCAATTACTATAGCTAACCCGTTTACAAAACCTAGCATTACAGGTTGAGGAACCATTCTCATAAATTTTCCTAATTTAAAAATTCCTGCAAGAAATTGTAAGATTCCCATAAGTATTACTGTGGCAAATAAATATTGAACTCCATGTTCCGATACTAATGAAACCATAACAACAGCCAATGCTCCTGTTGCTCCCGAAATCATTCCAGGTCTCCCACCAAAAATTGCAGTTACTAATCCTACAATGAAAGCTGCGTACAAACCTGAAAGAGGTGCTACACCTGCTACAAAAGCGAATGCAATTGCTTCTGGAACAAGGGCGATTGCAACAGTTAATCCAGATAGAATTTCAATTTTAAACAGTGAAAAGGAAGCTCTGCCCTCTGGAATATATTCATCTTTGTTTAACCCAAGAGAATTTGCAAATTGATTAACTGTTGATTTTATCATTAAGGTCTATTTTATTTAAATAGGTAAATTAAGTTATAAGTAAACAAAATCTACCAAACAGATTTGTATATATTAAAGGCGTCAGATTCTTCAATTTTACGTGGATTATTAACTAATAATCTAGTTTGTTTCATTGCTTCACTAGCCATCAACTGGCAAGCTTGCTCAGGAATTTCTAAATCTCTTAATCTATAAGGTAAGTTAAGTTCCTTAGACAAACTTTCTAAACTATCTATAAAATTGTTACACACAATTTCATCACTTTTGCTATTATCTAAATCTTTAAATACGTAGGGTGCAAGATTAGCGTAATTTTTTTTTGTTTCTTCATTTATGGAATTGAATTTCATAACATTTGTAAGAACCAAAGAGTTTGAAAGTCCATGAGAAATATTAAATAGACCTCCTATTGGATATGCCAAAGCATGTACTGCTGCTACTGGAGAATTTGCAAAAGCTTTACCTGCTAACATTGACCCAAGTAGCATATTAGATCTTGCATTTATGTTATGTCCCTCAAATACAGCAGTTTTAATTGATGAACCAAGAAGCTTAAGTGCTTCTATAGATAACATTTTTGAAATAGGATTGTTGTTGGGATTTATAGAAGTGTAAGCTTCGATTGCATGAACCATTGCATCTATTCCAGTTGATGCAGTTATATTTGGAGGCAGTTTAATAGTTAATAATGGATCTAAAATAGCAAGATCAGGTAAAATAAGCTTTGTAGAAACACCTTTTTTTTCTTTATCATCCATCGTAATTATTGAAATTGGTGTAACTTCTGAACCGGTTCCTGCAGTTGTAGGAATTAGTACAAGTGGTAACCTTGGACCTTTTGCATTATTTACACCCCATACTGTTTCAATATCTTGTCCAGAACCAAGCATTAAAGATACAAGTTTTGCGACATCCATTGATGAGCCACCACCAAAACCTAAAACACCAGTCGTTTTGAAATCTGTTGCATCACCAAATGCTTTTAATAAAGTAGATTTTGAAGGATCAGACTCAACTTTATTAAATATATTTATATTCGCAAATAATTGAAGTTTTTTAATTGTTTGATCGTACAATCCTAATTCTGTTAATCCTTCATCAGTGATTACAAAAATATTTTTTCCTAATAAATTTACAATTTGATCAGTTGAATTAACTGCTGTTTCATTACCAAAAATCAAGCTAGCTGTTGAATAAAAATTAAACATTTATCTTTGGTCGGGGAGAAAGGATTCGAACCTTCGACCCCCTGGTCCCAAACCAGGTGCGCTACCAGGCTGCGCTACTCCCCGAAAAAAATTGTTATATTCATAAATAAACTAAAAACAATTGTTTTATGTTTGTATTCTAAGATTATATTTATTATAATTAATTTAGGGGTGCTTAAATGCTGAGATTTATACCCTTTTAACCTGATCTGGATAATGCCAGCGGAGGAAACATGAAAATAATACTAATTTTTTTTACTACCTTATTTATCTCTTTATCAATCTATGCAGAGAAACTAACTATTTATACTTACGATTCTTTTGTTTCAGAATGGGGTCCTGGACCCATCATTGAAAAAATATTTGAAGAGAAACATAATGCGGATATAGAATTTGTTGCTGTAGACAGTGCAGCAACATTATTGAATAAAGTTATTTTAGAAGGTGATACTACCAAGGCAGATATAGTTTTAGGACTTGATATGAATTTATTTGATTTAGCCGAACAATCTGAACTTTTTACATCTCATAATATTAATAACATAAACAATATTATTAATGTGCCATTAAAATGGGAAAGCAATAAATTTGTTCCATATAATTACGGGTACTTTTCTTTTGTATATAATGAAGCTAATTTAGAATCACCTCCAAAATCTATGGATGAATTAATTAATTCTACTAATGCAAGAATTGTAATTCAAGACCCAAGAACCTCTACCCCTGGATTAGGATTATTAACTTGGATGAAAGCATTATATGGAGATAAAGCTGGAGATGAATGGAAAAAATTAAATAAAAAAATTATTTCCGTTACCAAAGGTTGGACAGATGCCTATTATAATTTTTTTATGGCAGGAGAAGCTGACATGGTATTAAGTTATACTACATCTCCAGCCGCACATATAATGTTTGAAGAAAGGCATGATATTCTTGCTACAACTTTTGAAGAGGGAAATTATATAACAATCGAATTTGCAGGCATTTTAAATAATTCACAAAATAAAGATTTAGCAAATAAATTTCTTAACTTTATGTTATCAGAAGAATTTCAATCAGTAATACCATCAACAAATATTATGTACCCTGTTACTAATATAAATGATTTACCTGAAGCATTTGATAAACTAGATGTTCCTAACTTTATTCAAATTGATCCAAAAGAAATTAATAAGAATAAGGAAAAATGGATTGATGAGTGGCTTAATGCCTCATAAATAAATTGTATTATAAATATAATTATTCAGTATTATTTTTTTTTGGTTTAATTATACTATTACCTTTCGTAGGTATTTTTTCAAAAATTACCTTTGATTTAGACAATATTTATAATTTTTTTCAAAATTCATATACACATCGTTTAATCTATTTTTCATTATATCAGGCTTTTCTTTCAGCACTATTAAGTTGTTTTTTAGCTATTCCATTCGCATTAGCATTAAATAGACATAAGAATTTAAAAATAATTAAATTAATTATTTCTCTTTGTGGATTTTGCTTTGTGATTCCAACAATTTTAATAGTCTTTGCAGTTATTAAACTTTTTGGAAATAATGGCTTTTACAACTCGTATTTTAATTTATACGAAAATTTATCGATAGAGACTATCTTTGGGATAAAAGCAATTTTAATTGCCCATATACTTCTAAATACACCCTTTGCGACTAGATTATTTTTTCAATCCTTAAATAGTATTCCTTTAAAATATTATGAAATATCTAGTTCTCTAAACATTACTTTTTTTGGTAATCTTCTTAAATTAGAAATACCTTATATAAGACAAAATTTTTTTACTGTATTCTCAATCATATTCTCTCTTTGTTTTTTAAGTTTTGCAATAGTAATGGCATTAGGTGGTGGACCTATGTATTCAACAATTGAGGTGGCAATTTATCAATATGCACTTTTTGAACTAAATTTTAATAAAGCAATTTTACTCAGTTTTTTACAAATTTTTATCTGTTTATTTTTTTTATTTATTGGTTTTTACAAATTAAAAGGTTCAAATTTTTTTGAAATAGATCAAATTAATTTTATTCATCCTCAAAAAGAATACAAAGCTATAAAAATTTTAGATTTTTTAATAATTATATTTTTTTCGATTTTTCTTTTTTCTCCAATACTTTCTGTAATTTATCATTTTATAAGTAATGGTTTTTATTTATCTTTAATTAATGAAAAATTTTTAGAATCTTTTTTTAATTCTCTTATTATTTCAATTATTACAGGAATAATTGTTAGTATATCTGGATTTATAATTTCTTCTATACTTGTAATAAATTATAAAAATTTGATTTTTCAACAATCAATTTTTTTAATAAGCTCTTCAATAATAATTATTTCTCCAATTATATTTAGTCTTGGTTATTTTATTGTATTAGGTGAATTAAGATATTTGCAATTATTTAAATATTTGGTGATTATTTTGATAAATTGTCTTTTCTTATTACCCTTTTCTATATTAATACTTTTTAATAACCTGAAAAATATTTTTTTAAATTTTGAAAATTTTCAACAAACTTTTCGTATTAGTATAATAAATTATTTTATTATTTTGCTCCCAATGATTAAGAAAAATATAATTTTTGTTTTTGCATTTTCGACAGTTATTACCTTTGGTGATTTTACAATAATATCATTTTTTAAAGATCAAAACTTTGATACCTTGCCATCTTACTTATATAAATTGATTAGTGTTTATAAATTTAACGAAGCTTCTTTTGTTGCCGGTGTAATTTTAATACTAAGTATGATTATATTTTTATTAATTGATAATTTAAATTACCAAGGCAAGTCAGCCATTAAAACGTGAAGATAAATACTTGCTACATAACCAATAAATATAACTGGAGTCCATTTTAAATGTCCAAAAAATGTATAATATCCTCTGGCTTGCCCCATAAGTGCTACACCTGCAGCTGAACCAATTGACAATAGACTACCGCCCACACCTGTTGTTAATGTAACTAGTAACCATTGTTCAATAGACATTTCTGGTCTCATAGTAATAACTGCAAACATCACAGGTATATTGTCTACGATTGCTGAGAGAACACCTACAATTGCATTGGCCATTGTTGGACCAAGACCAATATATAAGAATTCAGATACTACAGTTAAGTAACCTATAAATCCTAAACCTCCTACACTTAAAATAACTCCAAAGAAGAATAACAAAGTATCCCATTCAGCTCTTGAAACTTTTCTAAAGAAATCAAATTTTTCGTCTTCAACAGATGGATCATGTGTAATTTGTAAGTAAAATGAATATAGACCAAGAAGACCAAGACCAAACATCATACCAAGCATGGGAGGTAAATGAAGAATATTATGAAAGTTTACAGCACTAAAAATTGTAAGCAAACCTAGAGAGATAATTACTCGTCCCCCTCTTTTCATATATTCTCTATCAGAACTAATTTGTGGTTTTTCATTTGGAATAAAGAAATACATAACTGCTGCGGGAATTATGTAATTAACCACAGATGGAAAAAATATTTTAAAAAATGTAAAAAATTCAACTATACCAGCCTGCCATACCATTAAGGTAGTTATATCTCCAAATGGACTAAAGGCACCACCTGCATTTGCTGCAACAACTATATTAATACAACCAATCGATATAAATTTTGTATTACCTTTACCACAGGCCATTACTACAGAGCACATAACTAGTGCAGTTGTTAAATTATCAGCTATAGGAGATAGGAAAAAAGTAATTATACCTGTGAATATAAATAATTGTCTAAAGCTAAATCCTCTTGATGTTAATTGGTATCTGACTACATCAAAAACTTTCCTTTCTTCTAAAGCATTGATGTAAGTCATAGCAACGAGTAGAAATAGGAAAAGTTCTGCAAATTCTAAGATATTATGCTCTAAAGCATACTCAATTTCTTTTGCATATTGCTTATCAGAAGAAAAATGGAAAGCTATAATACCCCATATTACAGCAGCTGAAATAATAACTGGTTTAGATTTTCTTAAATGGCTAAATTCTTCGGCCATTACAACAGCATATGCAAGAACAAATACAATAAGGCTTAAAATGCCTACATATGATGTTGTTAGATCTATTTCCATAGTTTTAAATTAAAGCCAATTACGTCTTTTTCAATCCCGAAATCATATAGATTATTGTGTATTGCTTCGTCAATAAAAACACTCTTTTTTATTACTTTCGCTTTGTCATAAAGCTTAATACTGTGTTCATGTGGTACAATTTCATCCTTCTTTCCACTAATGATAAGTAATGGCGAAGTTATTTTATCAATTTTACTGAAGTTATCAAATTTATCTTTAACTAAATATTTTGTTGGAAATATTTTATATCTTTTTTTTGCAATATCATTGATAGATGTAAATGGCGCCTCTAAAACAATAGATAAAAATTCATACTTTGTGCCCATTTCTACTGCAGCACCAGATCCGAGTGATTCTCCATAAATCACTAATTCTTTGAATTTAAATTCAGTATTATTTTTAATCCATTTTAATACTGCTTCTGCATCTTTATATAAATTTTTTTCTGTTGGTTTTCCTTCGTTACCTCCAAAACCTCTCCAGGAAACTAAAAGTACGCTCCAATTTTTTTCGATATACCTCTGGATTCTGTATGCTCTATCTCCGATATGAAAAGAATTACCATGAAAATAAACTAGTAAAGGGAGTAAATTATCCCCTTTATGATACCATGATAACAACTTTAAGTTATCCTCAGTTTTAATATAAACTGCTTCGGTATTATCCAAGTTATAATCCTTTGGTGCGCCTGGATGACCGGATTTATTAAAAACAATGCGTCTTTGAAAGATATACAAGAGAAAACCTAAAAAAAAATATAGAAAAATTGCAGAAAAAATGTAATTCATTACTTATTATAATATTATGAGAATAGAAAACAAAGTAATTGATCCTCTAAGTCCATATAGCCGTGCACTGAAAAAAATAGAGGAAAGTGGTATTAGACCTACAAAACAAAGAAGAATTTTAGCTAAGTTGATTTTTGAAAAAGGTGACAGACATATATCTGCTGAAAATCTTTTTGATGAAGTAAAAAAAGAAGATAGAAAAATTTCTATGGCTACAATTTACAACACCTTAAAACAATTTACCTCATTAGGTTTAATTAGAGAAATTGTTGTTGATCAAAATAAATCACTATATTGTAATAATAATAAATCTCATTATCATTTGTACATTGAAGATGAAGGTAAGATACATGATATACCTACAAAAAATATTAATCTTGATATACCTTCTATCCCTGCTTGTCTTTCATTGCATAATATTGATGTTATTGTCAGAGTTAGATCTCTTAAAGAAGACCAAAAAAAGAATTAATTTGTTATGCACAACATAAAGTTGTGGTCTCCAAATAATAAAAGAACAAACCTTCACAAGTTTATTAATCAACTAGATAATAGTTTAAACATAAAAAATTACAATGACTTGCATAACTGGAGCATAAAACATAAAAATGAGTTTTGGAACAATGTATGGGATTTCACAAATTTTGTTGGGAAAAAGAAAGGTAAAATTTTTAAATCAGCACCAGAATTTACTAAAAATAAATTCTTTGATGAATGTAGCATTAATTATGCTGAAAATTGTTTAACAAGAAAAGATGCTGATGATTCGATAATATTTCATTCCGAAAAAAAAATAAAAAGAAAATACTCTTGGAGAGAGCTTAGAAGTGCAGTCTTTAAATTTGCAAGTTACTTAAAAAATAACAACATTCAAAAAAATGATAGGATTGCTGCAATACTTCCTAATATACCTGAAACTGTAATTTCATTTTTATCTACAGCTCAATTAGGTGCTATTTGGTCATCATGTTCATCAGATTTTGGTAAAAAAGCAATTATAGATAGATTTAAACAAATTGAACCAAAAGTATTATTATTTTCAGATTATTATTTTTATAACAATAAAAAAGTAGATACGACAAAAATAGTAAAAGATGTAGTATATAATATCCCAAGTATAGAAAAAATTATTTTAATACCATATGAATTTAATGAAACAGATTATCAACTAGATTTTGAATACGATAATTTGTACAACATATTAAAACAAGAAATTGAGTACATTAAATTTGAAAAGTTTAATTTTAATCACCCTCTGTATATTCTTTATTCTAGCGGAACCACTGGAATACCAAAATGTATTGTTCACAGTTCTGGTGGAGCGCTAATACAGCACAAAAAAGAACATGTACTTCATTGTGATATTAATGAAAAGGATAGAGTTTTTTACTTTACTACTTGTGGATGGATGATGTGGAATTGGTTAGTTTCTGCTTTAGCATCAAAAGCAACAATAATTTTATATGATGGGTCACCTTTTATCCCCAATAATAAACATCTTTTTGAAATAGCAGAAGAAGAAGGCATTAATTTTTTTGGCACTGGTGCAAAATTTTTAGATACTTTAAAAAATAATAACATCAAAATTAAGGAAAGTTTTAAATTAAATAGTTTAAATACATTAGCTTCAACAGGATCTCCTTTAGTCAATGAATCATTTGAATACGTTTATGAAAACATAAAATCAAATATCCATCTTGAGTCTATAAGCGGTGGCACTGATTTAGTTTCGTGTTTTGTCACCGGTAATCCATTAATGGATGTCTATAGCGGTGAAATTCAGTGTAAAGCTCTTGGAATGGATGTTGATGTATTTGATGAAAAAGGAAATTCGATTGAAAATCAAAAGGGAGAACTAGTGTGTAAGTCATCTTTCCCATCAATGCCATTATATTTTTGGAACGATCATGATAATAAAAAATATTTTAATTCTTATTTTAGTAAATATAAAAACATTTGGTATCATGGAGATTATATTAAAAAAACTATAAATGGTGGTTATGTTATTTATGGCCGATCAGATGCAACTCTAAATTCTGGAGGAGTAAGAATAGGAACTTCAGAAATTTATAGAGTAATTGAAAATATTACAGAAGTTCAGGAATCTGTTGCTGTCGAATATAAATTAAAAAATGATACACAAATCATATTATTTGTTGTCTTGAATAAAAATTTTGAATTTAATGAAAATTTAAGGTCTAAAATAATAGATGAAATAAAAATTAATCTTTCTCACAAGCATATTCCCTCACAAATATATGCTATAAGTGAAATACCAAGAACTAGAAGTGGTAAAATAGTTGAAATTTTAATTAAAAAATTAATTAATGGTGAAAGTATTGAAAATGAAGAATCATTGGCAAATCCAGAATGTTTAAAAGAATTCGAATTAGTATATAAAAAATTAAAGAATAATTATGCCAAATAGAGTTGTAGTCAGTAAACTAGGTGGTCCAGAAGTTTTAAAATATGAAAACTATGACTTACCTAAAAATGTTGAAGAAAATATGGTCAGAATTAACCAAACTTCAATTGGTATTAATTACATAGATACGTATCATAGAACAGGAATATACCCATTACCTGTAGAAATCCCTTTTTGTTTAGGAGTAGAAGCAGCAGGAGATGTTATAGAAATTGGAGATAATGTATCGAACTTAAAAGTTGGTGATAGAGTAGCTTACTCCTTTAGCCCTCCAATTGGTGCTTATTGCGAAGTTAGAGATTTTGATGCTCAAAGAGTTGTAAAATTACCAGAATATATTTCAAATGATGAAGCTGCTTCAATATTATTACAGGGAATGACCGTCGAATACCTTTTTGAAAGATTGTATAAATTACAACAAGATGAAGTTTTTTTATTTCATGCAGCAGCAGGAGGTGTTGGACTAATTGCTAGTCAATGGGCAAAATCCATAGGAGCTAAAATGATAGGTACTGTTAGCACTGATGAAAAAGTGTCATTAGCAAAAAAAAATGGATGTGAATTCACTATTAATTATAAACAAGAGGATGTTCATAGTAATGTTTTAAAATTAACAAACAATGAAGGAGTGAATGTTGTTTATGATGGAGTGGGCAAAGATACATTTGATATATCTTTAAAATGCTTAAAATTTAGAGGACTAATGGTATCTTTTGGACAATCTTCCGGAATGGTAAATGATGTAAATCTTCATAGTACATTTAATCCTAAAAGTTTATATTATACTAGACCAACATTAATGCATTACATTCGTAATTCAGAAGAGCTGGCAGAATGTAGCAACAAATTGTTTTCAAAAATTAAAAATAAAGAAATTAAACCTAATATATTCAAAAAATTTAAGTTATCTGAAGCTAGTGAGGCTCATGAGTTAATTCAATCAAGGAGTTCGGTAGGGTCAATAATTCTATGCCCCTAAATTAGTGGCATCCCCTAGGAGAGTCGAACTCCTCTTTTCAGGATGAAAACCTGATGTCCTAACCGATAGACGAAGGGGACACGTTGTTGGTATATAGTAGATATTTTGATTTTTTTCAAATTATTTAATTGATTACTTTCACGTCATGGATCAGTATTTGGGGCATCTTACTACTTGAGAAGTTATCTTTTTTAATAGAACACAAAATATGAAATTTAAATTTATTAAACTTCAAAAGATAATCACCAATAAGGGTATTTATACTGTTGAATGATATACCTTTTAAATTTTCACCTAAATCATTTTTAAAAAAAATTAAAATATGTTTATTTTTTATATTTTTAACCTGATCAATTACTATATCTTTGATTAAAAATTGAGGTTCTTCATTACCTTTACCGTGAGGTTCTAATAATTCTAAATTATCTAAAAAAACTTTGTTTATTTGATTTACAGAAATTTCACTGTCATAAAATATTTTTTTTTCAAAAAAATTATCATGATATGAATCAAATTTTTTAACTAAAAATTTATCTATTTTGCCTAATTTTTTTTTATCAATTTTTAAGCCTACGGCCATTTTATGACCACCACCATCTTCTATTAAATCATTAGCCTTAAGTTCAAGAACAATACTACCAATATCAATTTGATCTATAGATCTGCCTGAGCCAGATCCAATATTATTAATAAAAGAAAATACAAATGTAGGCTTATTATAAATAGCTACTAGTTTACTAGCAACGATACCTAAAACACCTTGGTGCCAATTCTCTTTATAAACAATAATAAATTTTTTATTTTCTTCATCTTTTATTTGCTCAATTGCTTCATTGAATATATTTTGTTCAATTAATTTTCTTTTTTCATTAATTAAAAATAGTTTTCTAGATATAGTTTCTATTTCAGAATCATCATTTGATATCAGAAGTTTAGAGGATAAAGAAGAGTCATCAATTCTACTCGCAGCATTAATTTGTGGCCCTAAGACAAAACCAATATCTTTAGCTAAAGGTTCATGGTTTATATTAGAGTTATCTAATATTTTTGTTATCGATTTATTTTTTCGACTTCTAATGAGCTCCAAACCTTTACTAACAATTGATCTATTATAATTGTTAATATTAACAATATCACAAATTGTTCCAACAGCTACTAAGTCTAAATATGACATCAAATTTGGTTCTTTTATATTTGTAAATAATTTTAATTCTCTAATTTGTTTTCTCAATCCCATTAAAAAAAGAAAAGTTACTGCTACTGCTGCAAAGTCTTTATAATCATTATTTTCATCAAATCTATTTGGATTAATTAACGAATGAACTTTTGGAAGTTTTAATTCACTTAAATGATGATCTATAACTATAACTTCAATATTATTGTAATTAGGTAAATCAATTGAGTTAAACGCTGATGTACCACAATCAAGTGTAAACAAGAGTTTAATATTTTCATCAAGCATTTCATTCATTAGTCTAATATTTGGACCATAACCCTCTGATAATCTATTAGGTATTTTACAAACAAGATTATTGGTAAAATTATTTAAAAATTTATATAAAATTGAAGCAGAAGTAGATCCATCAACATCATAATCAGCAATTATTCCAATCTTTTCATTATTTTTTAAAGCCTCAATACATCTCTCAATTCCTTTTTTCATATCTTTAAGTTCAAAAGGATCAGGAAGATTATTTAAAAGATTAGGTTTTATATAATTATCATAGTTTTCTTCGAAGACACCTCTTGAAATTAGAAGTTTTGAAAAAATTTTAGATATTGATTTATTTTGTGAAAGAGCTTCAATATGCTTAAAGTCTATTTGCTTTTCTTCCCAAAATTTATCGGATAATGATTTTTCAGTATTCACACTAATTAATTATCATGAATTGCAAGAACAGTAATTTTTTCTTTTACAAATTCTAAACCTTCAATTTTATTAATTACATTACTTAATTTTTCTTTCTGAATATTATGAGTGGTTATTATAATAGGTATAGGTTTATCTGCTTCAGAACTCTCTGGAAGTTGAAGTATTTTTTTAACAGATATATCAAAATCACTAAAATAATTAGTAATTGATGAGAGAACACCAGGTTTGTCTTCTGTCATTATTCTTAGGTAATAGCTATTAATTATATTTTCTGCTGAATATTTTTCAAAGGTTTTTAACTTATCAATTTTAAAACCTAAATTATCAAATTTTTCATTCTGAGATATATCATATAAATCAGACAAGACAGAGCTGGCAGTTGGTTTCCCACCTGCTCCTTCACCCTCTAAAAATAAATTTTCTAGATGTATAGTTTCAATATTAATCGCATTAAGCGCATTATCAACATTTGCTAAGGGATTATCCATTGAAACTAATTTTGGTGAAGTAAAGTTTAAAATCTTTCCTTCAATTATGCTAGCTTCAGATATTAATTTTATCTTATACCCTAATTTTTCAGCAAAATTAATATCTTCAATTTTAATATTTGAAATTCCTTCAATATAATTATTATTAAAGTTTAAATTTGATTTAAAACATAGAGTTGATAATATTGTTAGCTTGTGCGCTGCATCATATCCGCCAATATCTAATTTTGATTCCTGATCAGAAGTAAATCCTTTATCTTTAGCAACTTTAAGAACTGCATCAAAGGACAAATTATCTTGTTGCATTTTTGTTAAAATGTAATTTGTAGTTCCATTTAAAATCCCAGAAATTTTATTAATTCTATCTAAACTAATAGAATTTTTTATTGTTTTTATTACTGGTATACCGCCTGCAACAGCAGCTTCATATGATAAAGCTAGTGAATGTGTATTAGCTAATTTAAATAATTCTTTTCCATGATTAGCTATTAAAGCTTTATTACCTGTTACAACATGTTTTTTATTTTTTAATGCTGTTTCAATAATTTCATAGCTAATTCCTTTTTCTTCACCAATTAATTCAACAATTACGTTACAATTATCATCTTTAGACATTTCTCTTGGGTCATCATACCAAGTATAGTTTGATATATTAAAATTTCTTTTCTTATTTTTTGTTCTTGCAGATATTCCAACTATGTTCAGTTCTATATCTGTTTTATCAAAGAAATAATTTTTATTTTCTTCAATTGTTTCAACTAGTGCTGATCCAACATTTCCCAATCCCGCTATACCAATATTAAGTTTACTCATAACTAAATTTAACTTTTATAATCATTAATACATTTATCTATATCTTTTTTATCAGTATTAGAAATACTACAATAATCTAATAATTCTTCATCAGTTAATTTGGTGTCTTTAAAATTAGGAACATTATCAATATCAGGATATCCGCATGAAACGATAAAAAAAGAAAGAAGGAAAACTGTAAAATATTTAATCATACTAAAGATACTGTTTCTTGAATATTTTCTGCTATATTAAAGCATTGTACTGCTTGACCAGCAGCACCTTTGATTAGGTTATCTATTGCGCTAACAATAATAATTTTATCCTCACTATGATGATTAAAAATTTTAATTTTACAATAATTAGAATTTTGAACAGAAAAAAAATCAAGGATTTCATCATTATCGATATATTTTATAAAAGGATTTATTTTTTGTAAGTCTTTGAATAGATTTATGACTTCAGTTTTTTTTATACTATTATTGAGATTGCAATAAATTGTAGAAATCATACCTCTAAAATTTGGGAGAATGTGAGGATTAAATGAAAACTTTACTTCATTTTCTGAACTATGTTTATTAAGTTCTTGTTTAATTTCTGCAATATGTCTGTGATTATTTGTATTATAATTGTAAAAATTATAATCATTTTTTGATTTCATTTTATTGAAATCAAATTTCTTTCCTGCTCCACTATAACCTGATTTAGAATCAATAATTATATTTTTGGTATCAATTAATTTATTTTTAATTAAAGGTATTAATGGTAATAAAATAGAAGTTGGATAACATCCAGGTACCGCTATATTTTTTGAATTTTCTATTTTATCTCTATTTATTTCAGCGAGACCGTAGATAAAATTGTTTAAATGCTCTTTGCACTCATGTTTATTGCCATAGTTTTCTTTATATACATCAAAATTATCTAATCTAAAGTCAGCTGATAAATCTATAATATTAATTTTATTAAAATATTTTTTTACATATTTATTAGATACTGCATGAGGTAAAGCTAAAAAAACATAATCACTATCATCAGTATTAAAATTATTATTTGGTCTTAAAAGAGGAAGTTGATTATATTCTTGTGTATTATCAATATTATTTAGATAACTGTCATGAATAGTTTCTGATCCAAGAAAATTTATATCTACGTAAGAATGATTTGATAGGATTTTTACTAACTCCATTCCAACATAGCCTGTTGAGCCTAAAACGGCCGCTCTAATTTTATTTTTCATGAAAATTTATCTTTTAGAGAATTGGTAACTTCGTCTGGCTTTAGCTAAACCAGCTTTTTTTCTTTCAACAACTCTTGGATCTCTAGTAAGAAAACCAACTTTTTTGAGAGGTGGTCTATTTGATTGATCGTATAAACTTAATGCTTTGCTAATACCATGTCTTATAGCACCAGCTTGACCTGAAAGGCCGCCACCTTTTACTGAAGCCATAATCTCATAAGAATTGTCAGCTTTAATGACATCTAAAGGTTGGTTAACTATCATTTGTAGTACAGGTCTTGAAAAGTATTTATCTAGAGATTTGCCATTAATTTTAATTTCACCACTACCTCTTTTTAACCACACTCTTGCAATAGAATTTTTTCTTTTTCCAGTAGCGTAAGCTCTTTCTTTATTGTCTAGGATATTTTCATTTTGATTTTCTTGATTTTCCATAATTAAATTTTATTTTTATTATTCATTGATGCTATATCAATTATTTGAGGATTTTGAGCTTCATGTTTATGATTTTCATCTCTGTAAATCTTGCAATTAGATAATTGTTGTCTTCCTAATGGTCCTCTAGGGATCATTCTTTTTATTGCAAGTTTGATCATTTCATCAGATTTGTTTTTTTCTTTCATTTTATTAGGAGTTGTCTCTTTTATTCCTCCTGGGTATCCAGTGTGTCTGTAATATATTTTATTATCAGCTTTTTTGCCTTTTAGATGAATTTTATCAGAATTGATTATAATCAAATTATCACCACAGTCTTGGTTGGGGGTATATTCAGGCTTATTTTTACCTCTGAGGATATTTGCAGAGATAACAGCAAGTCTTCCTAAAACTGCGTCTTTAGCATCAATTAAGACCCACTTTTTTTTAATATCACTTTTTTTTAAAGAGAATGTTTTCATCGCGAGCTCAAATACATATATTGAAAAATTAAGTCAATAATTTAATAAAAAAAACCCTCTAATTAGAGGGTTTTTTAAAGATTTATAAGTATTTAATTATGCAGTAGCTGAGTCTTTAGCAGCAGCATTCCAGATAATTAAACCGAATAAGATTTTATTAATAAAATCAGCAAGGTTATAGATCCAGTTTAGAGTATCAGCATCAACTGAACCCATCATTAGACCAAATACATATCCAAGAGGATAAATTGCCCAACCAACTAATACAATTAATCTCATTGCATTAAATGCGGAAGTTACTGATTCTTTAGTTGTAGCAGCCTGACTTGCTTCACCTCGGAAAATTTCCCAAATGATTACTGCCCAACCGATCATACCAATGATGAAACCAAGTAATACCGAAATATGACCTGCTTCTCCGAGGTATCCACCAACTATCATAACAAGTGTACCAATAAGCAATCTGTAAAAAGCGCCACTTGATACAGCTGCTCCGGCAGCTACTAGAATTAAAAAGAATTCAACCATTTGAAGTGGAACAGTTAAAATCCAATCAATATATCTATATACAGTTGGAGATTCGCCTGTAGCAACCCAAAAGTCTCTCATATACATGTAATGTACAGCGGCTATAAAAGTAATTAGCCCTGCAACAACCATTGAGGTTCTCCATTTTGAAGAAACTCTCATACCTTCATAAAAGAAGAAAATAGTAGATGCCCACATTCCGATTGAAACAATCCAAAAAGTAATACCTACGAAATCACCTTCACCTAAGAAAGTATCGGCAGCAAATGCTGGAACAGCAATAAATGCTATTGTTGCAGCAATGATACCTAATAGACTAGTCTTATTTAACATAAAAACTCCTTATAGTTTGTTTCCTTACTAATAAGATGAGGTTCATATATTTTAATTGACGCATAAATAAAACATTAAAAATAACTTTTTTTTTGGTATTTTTTGTATAATTTTTTTATTTAAATAACTGAAATATATGTATTTTTTTTTATTTATTTATTTTTTATCGTTCTTATTCAACAATAATCTCATTTTATTAAGAATCTGTACAGCTTTTTTTGTTATATCAGCTTCTCTCAAGTTTGCATTATTTATACCATCATAAATGGCAATTTTATTATTTGTAGAAATAATTTTTTGAGCCAATTTAATTGAATAATTTTGTTTATCACCTTCGTAAAGAATATTTTTAAGTTTTTTTAATGTTTTAATATTTTCATTATTAAAATATCTCGTACCACCTTTACTTTTGGTTGAAAGACCTTCAATTCTAAATTTATTTGTTTTAGGATCTATAGAATCCCAATATCTTATCTTGTATTCTTCAATTCCAAGCATTTCTGATACTTCAGAAATATTAAGGTATTTTTTTTTAATCATTTAAGTTGTCATTGATATATCTTAGTAAAACTTTACTAGCTTTAAAAGTTACTACATTTCTACTTGATATATTATATTCTTCTTTAGTTTTTGGATTTCTTCCTATTCTATTATTCTTTTTTACAAGTTTAAAAGTTCCTAAATTGTGAATCTTTACTATTTGATCAACTTTAAGACCTTCAATAATTACATCAAAAATATCATTAACCAAATCCAAACAAAGTTTTCTATTGAATCCAAAATCATTTTGCATAGCTTCAGCAATTTCATCCCTAGAAATATTTTGTTTTCCAATCATATATTTTTTATAAATTTAATAATCTGCTTATTAAGATCATTTATGATAAAATTGTTACATTGTTTAAGAGCATAACTGAAAGCTATAGGGTTTGCATTACCATGACTTTTTACAGAAATACCATTTAATCCAATTAATGTTGCTCCATTATAAATATCAGGATTTACTTGATTTTTTAAAATACTTAAATCTTTTTCAATTAATTTATAAGAAATTTTATTTTTAAATGATTTATTAAATATTTCTTTCAGATTTGAGATAATGAAGTTTGATATGCCCTCTGCTGATTTTAGCATTATGTTTCCAGTATAGCCATCAGATATAATAATATCACATTCACCTGACGTAATTTTGTTTGGTTCTATAAAACCTATATAATATTCCTTTAAAAAACTAGAAAGAATTAAATCTGCAGCTTCTTGCAGAAACTCTAATCCTTTATTATTCTCTGTCCCTATATTTAGTATGCCAATTTTTGGTTTATTTTTAGTATTTATTATTGAATAATAACAATAACCCATTAATGCAAATTGAAATAAATTAGCACCACTTACTGTTACATTTGCTCCTAAATCTAACATTAATGAGTAGTTTTTTTTGTTAGGTACTAATGAACATATTGCCGGCCTATCAATTCCATCAATCATTCCCATATGCAGTCTTGAAAGGACCATAATCGCAGCAGTGCTTCCAGAGGATACAAATCCAGAATTAACATTTTTTTTTGCAAATTCTAAACCCTTATAAATACTACTATTTTTTTTTGATCTCAAAATAGTATTTACATTATCTTCATCTAAAATAGTATCCTCAGCATTTATAATCTCATAATTAAAGATACTAATATTATTTTGTTTTATTGAATGTGAGATTAATTTTTCGTCTCCAAAAAATAAAATTTTTGTATTTTTTTCATTTTTTTGAAAAATTTCAGTACCTTTCAAAACTTTTAAAGGGCTGTTTTCGCCACCCATTGCATCAATGGCAATAGTTACTTGCCTCTTAGACATAAATTTAATTATTTTCTTTTGTTTTCTTTTTTATAATTTGTCTACCATTATACATACCAGTAGAAATATCAATTCTATGAGATATTCTTGGTTCGCCTGAGTCCTTATCTAATATTATATTCTTAGCTTTTAAAGAATCATGAGATCTTCTCATATTTCTTTTTGAAACACTTGTTTTTCTTTTAGGAACTGCCATTTTTTCCAAATATTGGTTTTTTTAATTAATGCAAGATAATTCTACATTAATTAAAATAAATAATTGAATTTAATCTTAAGAATTTATTAAATTTCTAAATTTTTCATCAAATATTCTTGACACATCATTATAATCGTTATTACTAATTAATTTTATAGTTTTTAAATATTCAATAAAAACCACGTTTTTATAAAGACTATTATTTTCTGGAAAATTTTTGACTCTAAAATAAAATTTTTTAACATAAGACTTTACATATTTTCCTATTGACATATCTCCTATACCTTTTTCTCGTAAAGATTCATCCAAATCAGATATAAATAATGAAACTAGTTTTTCGTTTATTTTTAAATATTTTTTTCTATTTTCATTAATTAAATTCTTGCGAATATACATAATTAAAAATACAGAAATAATTTCGAATGAAGTATTGTAATCTTTAGATTTAAAAAAATCATACTTATTTATAAAGTTTTTGCTTTCTAGCAATATATTTTTATATTGCTCTGTCGCAATATTATTCACAATATTTTCTTTTTTTTGAAAGTAGTGTAATACCATTTTATAAATATGCCCATTTTTTATATAATTATATTCTTAATTTTAGCAAGTTGTTCAAGTAAAATCACTTATTCTGGAAAAATAATAGGGGTTGAAGATTTCGAAAATATTAATTTTAAAAATAAAGAAAAATTAATTAGTGAAATTGGGTATCCTAGTTACATAGATCCTATAGAAAATAAATATTTCTATTTTACAGAAAAAAGTACAAAAAATTCAATTTTTAAAAAAAAAATAAAGTATAGTTACATATTTGTATTTAAAATGAATGATAAAGAAGAAATAATTGAAGCTAAAGCTTTTAATATGAAAGATATTAAAGATATAAAATTTGTAAAAGATCAGACTTCAAATGAAATTGTTAGACGTGGCCTGATTGAAAAAATATTTGGAGGAGTTGGAACTCAGCAAGAGTTACCAACTACTCCTTAATTATTATATTGATATTGCAGCTAAAAGTAAAAGAGCAACAATATTTGTAATTTTAATCATAGGGTTTACGGCTGGACCTGCGGTATCTTTATAAGGATCTCCAACTGTATCTCCTGTTACTGCAGCTTTATGTGCTTCACTGCCTTTACCACCATGATTGCCATCTTCAATGTATTTTTTTGCATTATCCCAAGCTCCACCACCAGCAGTCATACTTATTGCAACAAATAAGCCCGTAATTATTACACCTAATAACAGTGCGCCAAGACATGACAAGGCTGCTGATTGACCGGCAATAAGTAAAATAACGAAATATACTACAATTGGTGATAAAACTGGCAGCATAGAGGGAACAATCATTTCTTTAATTGCAGATTTAGTAAGAATATCTACACAAGTACCATATTCTGGCTTTCCTTTACCCTCCATTATACCTGGAATTTCTCTAAACTGTCTTCTTACCTCTAATACAACTGATCCAGCTGCCCTACCAACTGCTGTCATACTTAAAGCACCAAATAAAAAAGGTAACAAACCTCCTAATAAAAGCCCAACTACAACGTAAGGGTTAGATAAATCAAAAGAGACCTCGATTCCGTACAGAGGACTATTAGTATCTTTAGCAAAATGATCAAGATCTTCAGTATATGCGGCAAATAAAACTAGCGCACCAAGACCTGCAGAACCAATTGCATAACCTTTAGTTACAGCTTTAGTTGTATTTCCAACAGCATCAAGAGCATCTGTGGTCTTTCTAACATTTTCATCTAAATTTGACATTTCTGCAATTCCGCCTGCATTATCAGTTACAGGTCCGTATGCATCTAAAGCAACAACCATGCCCGCCAGTGCTAACATAGTTGTAACTGCAATTGCGATACCAAATAAACCGGCAAGTGAATATGTTGAAATGATACCTGCAACTATAATCAAAGCAGGTAAAGCAGTTGCTTCCAAACTTATAGCAAGACCTTGAATTACATTGGTTCCATGACCAGTTGTGGATGATTGAGCGATACTTTGAACTGGTCTGTAGTTAGTTCCAGTATAATATTCAGTAACCCATATTATTAAACCTGTAATAATTAGGCCTATTAAACCACAAATAAAAAGTGACATTCCAGTAAATTGAGTAGATGTTCCTTCAACAACCAAAATACTATTTATTCCTACTATATAATCTGTAACAAAGTATAATAATACAGCCGATAAAATAGCTGACACTGCAAAGCCTCTGTAAAGCGCTGCCATAATATTATTATTTTTACCAAGTCTAACAAAATAAGTACCGATTATACTAGTTAATGCACAAACTCCTGCAATAGCTAAAGGAAATATCATCATTGTGTAAGAATTTTCTATGAAAAATATTGATGCTAAAACCATTGTAGCTACTACTGTTACAACATAAGTCTCAAAAAGATCTGCAGCCATACCTGCGCAATCACCAACATTATCACCGACGTTATCAGCAATAACAGCAGGATTTCGTGGGTCATCTTCAGGAATGCCAGCTTCTACTTTACCAACTAAATCTGCACCAACATCAGCACCTTTAGTAAAAATACCACCGCCTAGTCTTGCAAATATTGAAATTAATGAAGCACCGAATCCTAAGGAGACTAAAGGAGCTACAATCTCTCTACCCGGGAATGAACCAGAGTTGTGCAAAACAAAATAAAAAATTGCTATAGAAAGTAGTGCAAATCCTGCAACTAGCATTCCAGTTACAGCACCTGCTTTAAATGATACTGATAAACCTTCAGCTAAGCTATTACTAGCAGCATGTGTTGTACGAACATTTGATCTAACCGATATATTCATTCCAACGTAACCTGCAGCACCAGAAAAAAAAGCTCCAATCAAAAAGCCAATTCCAGATGCCAAATCAAAAACTATCCATATTAGAGCAAAAATAACAACTCCTACAATTGCTATTGTCATGTACTGTCTGTTTAAATAAGCTCTAGCACCTTCTTGAATTGCGCCAGCAATTTCTTGCATTTTATCATTTCCAGATCCAAGTGATAAAATTTGCCTAGATGTCACTAGACCATATAGTACGGCTGCTAGACCGCATAAAACAATTAATACTTGCAATGTTGTCATTAAAAACTCCTTAAATTTTGGCTGATATGTCAGAAACTATAGAAAAAATCAAGTTTTTAGGAGAAATGATCAAATTTCTTGATATTCTTCATGCTTAAATGTGAATCGAAATGAATTCCTTTTTCTCTTATTATTTTTCCTATCAAAGTAACATTTATATTATTTTTATTAGCAATATTAAAAATTTTATTTCTATTTTTTTGACTGGATATGATGATCAGTTGATAATCATCACCAGCATTTAAAAGATCATCTAATCTAAAATTATTTTTATTTTTGAGAAATTTTTTTGTTTTAACACTTAATGGAATTTTATTTACATTAATTAATGCACCATTTTTATTATTTAACATATCAGTCAAATCTCCAATCAGACCATCAGAAACATCTTTCATTGAATTAACATAATTTGCAATCAATGGTCCAAGTTTACAGGGTATGGGATATAAATATTTTTTAATAAAATATTGATTTAAATTTAAATTTGTTGAAATTTTTTTTTTTAAAATTTCTAAACCAATCTTTGACTCACCAATATTGCCAGTTATTAAAATATCATCGTATAAATTAAATTTATTTTGAAATATTTCTAATTTCTTTTTTATAGATCCAAAAAAAGTTGAAGAAACAATTAGTTTATTTGATTTTGATAAATCACCACCCAAAAGATAAAATCCATATTTATTTTGAATTTTCTTTAATTGATTTGAAAATGAATTTAACCAATTTTCATTAATATGATTTGGTAAATGCAAATTCAAAAGATAGGAATGGGGCAAAGCTCCCATCGCAAAAATGTCAGATAAATTTACAGTTGTAATTTTTTGGGCTATCGACTTAGGATCATCATTAGAGAAAAAATCTATATCTTCAGAAATACTATCAGTTGTAACAGTTAGTTTGTAATGTTTACTGTTAAAACCTAAATATGCGCCATCATTTTCAAAATCAAATGTTCCCTTATTTTCAAAATTTAATTTTTTTAAATATCTATTAATTATTAATTTTTCAGATAAACTATTTTTTATTGATTTCATCTTTATCTATATATTTTTGAATTATAGCATTGATTAATTTAGTTTCTTTTTGAGACACAAGACTTTTACTGATATTCAAATAATCATTAAGGACAATTTTAAATTTATTTTTATCAGTAATTTTTAATTCAGTAATAATTGCAAACATTATCGATTTTAAAATATTATCCCATTTTTCAAATTTTCGATTAATATCAATAAATACATTTAAATCATCAATTAAATTTTTTTTATCAATATTATTTTTAAAACTAGAAAAAAGTTTATTTAAAAAATTTTTATTAAATTTAAGCTTAAATTCTTTTTTCTCATCAATTATAGCAATATTAGTATCATAAAAATGCTTTTGAAAATCTTCAATACCTTCTAAAAAATCTGCATCTAAAAATTCATTCTGAAAAATATATTGAACAAATGCAAGTCTTGTTTGTGACTTGATGTAATTTTGCATTTTTTATTTTAGTAACTCTATGCAAGCTATTGCGGCTTCTTGACCTTTATTTTTTTGATCAACATCACTTCTTATTATTGCTTGCTCTAAATCATAACATGTTAAGATACCAAAACCAATTGGAACATTAAACTCAATAGATAGATCCATAATTTTTCTAGAAGTTTCATTAGCAATAACTTCGAAATGATATGTGTCACCTTTAATAATACATCCTAAAGAAATAAATCCTTTAAAATTGTCTATATTTTTTTTTATTAAATAGGGAATTTCAAAACAACCTGGTGCATTAATAATTTCATACTCATAACCATTTTCTTTAAGCGTTTTGCTTGCACCCAATTCAAGGTTTTTCGATATTTCTTTATAATAATTTGCGGAAACTATTAGAATTTTATTATTCATATTTTTCTCTGATCAACTATTTCAATATTAAATCCATCCAAGGCAATAATTCTTTTCTTAGTATTTGTTAATAATATAATTTTATTTATTTGAAGTAATGATAAAATCTGAGCACCTACACCATATTCTCTTAGTTCTAATTTATTTTTTGATCTTTTTCTTTTATTAAAAGTTTTGAGTATATTTGGTGACATGTCACTATTTATTAATACTATAGCTCCTGATCCATTTTTCTCTATAAGCTGAAAGGCAGACTTAATTTCACTTCCAAAAATATTTTTTTCTTCAAATATATCCTTTATGACATCTAGTCTGTGCATTCTAACAAGCACAGGTTGCTTTACATCACTTAAATTTTTTACTAGAGCGTAATGCTTTTCACCAGAAATAGTATTTTGAAATACTTTTAGAGTAAATTGTGACCCCATCTCACTTTCAAATGGCCTTTCGGAGATCTGTTCGACAATTTTAGTTTTTTTAAGTCTAAACTTTATTAAATCACTAACCGTTCCTACTTTCAAATTATGTAATTTTGCAAACTTGATAATTTCTGGTAATCTCGCCATAGATCCATCTTCGCTCATAATTTCACAAATAACGCCAGAAGGATTTAAATCTGCAAGTTTTGAAATATCAACTGCTGCCTCTGTATGACCAGCACGTACTAAAACGCCCCCATCCCAAGCCATAAGAGGAAAAACGTGTCCAGGATAAACAAGATCATTCTTTTTTTTATTATTGTTTACAGCTACTGATATAGTATGGGCTCTATCAGCTGCAGATATTCCGGTTGTCACTCCCTCTTTTGCCTCAATAGAAACAGTAAAAGCAGTTAAATCATTTTTTATATTACTTGGGTTCATTAAGGGAAGTTCCAATTCTTCTATTCTATCCTTAGTTAATGCTAAACAAATTAATCCCCTTCCATGCTTTGCCATAAAATTAATAGTTTGAGGGCTAGCATATTGAGCGGGAATGATTAAATCACCTTCATTTTCTCTATAGGGATCATCGACAAGAATATACATTTTACCATTTCTTGCATCTTCTATGATTTCTTCAATAGAAGATAAACTTTCTTCAATGTTATCTTTATTCATTATTCAAGATGAAACGGGCAAGATAATCAAATTCAATATTTACTTGATCACTTTTTTTTAAAAATTTTAAATTAGTATGATGAAATGTATGATCAATGACAGAAATCATAAAAGTATTATTTTCTACTTTTGCTACTGTTAAAGAAATACCATTTATTGAAATAGATCCTTTTTCAACAATAAATCTATTGTTTTTATTAAATTTTTTTTCAAAATGATATTCCCAACTATTTTCAAGTTCTAAAATATCACTTACATTAGTTGTAGTATCAACATGACCATAAACAAAGTGGCCACTGATTTCGTCACCTATCTGAAGAGATTTTTCCAAATTAATATTTTCATTTTTTAAAATAGAGTTAGCAAGATTTGTTCTTTTCAAAGTTTCTTCTCCTATGTTCACATCAAAGCTAAATGAATTGTTGTTTGATGGAGTTATATTTTTTGCTGTAAGACACACTCCATTACAAGAAATTGAAGAACCTTCCTTACAATTACTCAAATCAAGATTCGTAGATATTTGGTAAAGTCCCACATCTTTGTTTTTTATTGTTCCTAAATCTTGAATAATACCTGTAAACATTAATTCACCTGATAGTTTGTATATATGTCGTCTTTGAATTTTTTTCTTTCATTTAAAGATAAGTTTAATTGACTAAGTTTTTTTCCAACAATTGCTGGCTTACCATGTTTTCCTATAATAATTTTGGATTTAAATAAATGAATTTCATCTACTAAATTTTTATTTAACAATTCCGTAAAAAAAATACCCCCTGCTTCAACTAATAAATCTGATATTTTTAATGAGTATATTTTACTAAAAATATTTTTTAAATTTAGTTTTTTGTTTTTATTTAATTTACAAAAAATAATTTCACATCCTAATTTAATTAAATTTTCAGATTTTTTATTTTTTTTAGAAGTGAAAATAATAATTCTTTTTTTAGATATATCTTTTAATATTTTTGATTTCATTGGTATTTTTAGATTATTATCAATTATTATAACTGGAATATGTTGTTCTAAAGTTTTTTTTAATCTTATAGTTAATCTTGGATCATCTTTTAATACGGTTTTTGAAGTAGTTAAAATAGCTTGACTCATTGATCTTAACTTATGAGCATATTCTCTACTTGATTTATTAGATATCCATTTACTTTTATAATCATGCCATGCAATTTTTTCATCTGTAGAAGTTGCAATTTTGACTTTTGTAAATGGTTTTTTCTTTAAAACACTTTTAAAAAAAAATTTATTTAAATTATATGTTCTATTCTTTTCTAAACCTACATTTACAATTACATTATTTTTTTTTAACTTTTTAATACTTTTATAATTAGTTCTAACATCTGGATCAGCCGCAGATATAAATATTTCTTTTATACCTGATCTTAATATTTGATCTGTGCATGATCCATCTTTTGAACTATGAAAACATGGTTCTAAAGTAACATACATTGAAGCTCCTTTAGCTTTATGACCAGCTTTAGCTAGAGCTATTTCTTCGGCATGAGGCCTTCCAGATTTATTTGTTACAGCTTTAGAAATTATTTTTGAATTTTTTGCAATCACACAGCCCACTGTGGGATTAGGGAAAGTTTTTCCAAATTTTTTTTTAGCAATATCATGCGCTAAATTAATCATCTTTACATTTTGTTGAGACACTAAAAATTATTTATCTTCTAAATTACCTAAGAAATCTTCAAAATCTTTTGCTTCTCTAAAATTTTTGTAAACAGATGCAAATCTGACGTATGCTACCTGATCTAAATGCATTAAAGCTTCCATAATGTACTGACCAATAATATTAGATTTTATATCAGTTTCACCTGAGTTTTCTAATTTTCTTACAATAGCATTTACAATTTTTTCAATTTTTTCATTATCAACATTTCTTTTTCTTAAAGCTAAAGAAAGAGATCTATACATTTTATCTCTATCAAAATTTTCTTTTTGACCGTTACTTTTCATTACAACCAAATCTCTTAGCTGAATTCTCTCAAAAGTTGTAAATCTAGAGCCGCAAGCATCACAAACTCTTCTTCTTCTTATTGCTGTATTATCTTCTGTAGGTCTTGAATCTTTTACCTGTGTATCTTCATTACTACAGAAGGGGCATCTCATTTAAAATGCCTCACTATAAATTGGATATTTTTTACAAAGCTCAATTACATCCTTTCTTGTTTTATTAAAAACTACATTTCTCTCATTTTCTCCAAGTAAAAGACTATCTAAAATATCAGCAATCATATTTCCGACTTGTTCAAAATCTTTCTGATTAAAACCTCTGGTCGTAGCAGCTGCTGTACCAAATCTAAGTCCACTAGTTATTTTTGGTGGATTAGGATCATATGGAATTGCATTTTTGTTACATGCCAATCCAACTTCTTCTAAAATTTTTTCAGCTTTATCACCAGTTAAACCTTTTGGTGTCAAGTCTAACCAAACTATATGTGAATCTGTGCCTCCTGTAACAATTCTAAATCCTCTATCAACTAAAGTTTTTGCCATAATTTTAGCACTAGCAATTACATTTTTAATATATTCTTCGAATTCAGGTTTGAGTGCTTCGCCAAAGCAAACAGCTCTAGCTGCAATTACATGCATTAATGGACCACCTTGTAATCCTGGGAAAACAGCAGAATTAATTTTTTTATATAAATCCTCATGATTAGTTAAAATCATTGCACTTCTTGCACCTCTTAAAGTTTTGTGAGTAGTTGAAGTTACTACATGTGCATGCTCAATTGGATTTGGATATTGTTTACCAGCAACCAAACCAGAATAATGAGCCATATCAACTAAAAAATATGCTCCTACTTTATCAGCTATTTCTCTAAATTTTTTCCAATCTATTGTTCTAGGATAAGCGGATGCTCCCGCTATTATCATTTTTGGTTTATGCTCTAAAGCTAAAGCTTCAACTTCATCATAATCAATTAAATCTTTATCATTGCCTTCTTTTTTTACACCGTATTGTACAGCATTAAACCATTTTCCAGATAGATTAGGTTTTGCTCCATGAGTTAAGTGACCACCTGATGCAAGTGACATACCTAAAATAGTATCATGCGGTTGAAGTAATGCTAGAAAGACCGCTTGGTTTGCCTGTGCTCCACTATGCGGTTGTAGATTTGCAAATTTACAATTAAAAAGTTTTTTAACTCTTTCTAAAGCAATCTCTTCAGCTTGATCAACAAATTCACACCCACCATAATATCGTTTACCAGGATACCCTTCTGCATATTTATTTGTCATAACAGAACCTTGAGCATTTAAAATTGATCTTGATGCAATGTTTTCAGATGCAATCAATTCTATTTGGTTTTGCTGTCTTTCTAATTCACGGCTTAAAGTTCCGTAAACCTCTGGGTCTGCTTCTTTAATTCCTTTAGTAAACAAATCTGAAATCATAATTTTTTAATCCTTCTTTTGTGTCGTCCTGACTCAAACTTTGTAGAAAGAAAAGCCTGAACACTTTTTTTTGCCTCGCTAGTATTTATAAATCTACCTGGTAAAACTAGTACATTAGCATCATTGTGCTTTCTTATCAATCTTGCTATTTTTGAATTATTAGCAAGACCAGCCCTTATTCCTTTTTTTCTATTAGCTGCAATACTCATACCAACACCAGTTCCACAGATTAGAATACCAACATTTTTCTTATTCTTAAGAACCTCTCTAGTTAATTTGTGTGCAAAATCAGGATAGTCAACACTCTCATCTGTCTTTGTCCCTAAATCATTAATTTTTGGAAAATTCTTTAACAATTTGGTTTTGAGATCAAATCCAGCATGGTCTGAGGCAATGTATATATTCTTATTTTGCATAATAATTTTTGTGGTTATTTACATTAAAATGATGATATTGGCTAATATTGTATGAAAGAAAATAATTGGTTTGATCCATTTTATATTCAAAGTCATTTAAGTGAAGAAGAAAGTAATATTCAGAAAAATGTTAGGGATTTTTGTAATAATGAACTCAAACCTAGAGTAGTTGAAAGCAATAGAAAAAATGAATTTGATCAAGACCTCTATCCAAAATTTGGATCACTTGGAGTTTTAGGGCAAACAGTTAAAACACACGGTGGTTCTGGTACATCAAATTTAGCATATGGACTTGTAGCATATGAATTTGAAAAAATAGATAGCAGCTACAGATCTTCAATTTCTGTTCAATCTTCACTGGTAATACATCCAATTAATGAATTTGGATCTCAGGAACAAAAAGATAAATACCTTCCTCCATTAATTAAAGGAGAAAAAATTGGTTGCTTTGGTTTGACAGAAAGCGAAGCTGGCTCTGATCCTACTTCGATGAAAACTTCATTTAAAAAAACTAAAGATGGATATATTATAAATGGATCTAAAAACTGGATTACGAATGCTCCAATTGCTGACATTTTTATTATTTGGGCTATTGAAGAAAACAAAGACCATAAAAGTATAAAAGGTTTTATAATTGAAAAAAATACTGAAGGATTAAATACTTCAACAATAGAAAATAAAACAAGCTTAAAAATTAGTCCAACTGGTCAAATAATTTTAAACAATGTTTTTGTTCCAAATAATTTGTGTTTGGAAAATACCGAAGGATGGAAATCAGTTTTCAGTTGTCTCAATAAAGCAAGATTTGGAATTAGCTGGGGTGTATTAGGTTCAGCCTCTGAATGTTGGTTAATTGCAAAAGACTATGTAGAAAATAGAATTATGTTTAAAAAACCTTTAGCATCAAATCAATTAATTCAAAAAAAATTATCTGAGATGCAAATAGAGATAAATTTAGGATTGGCATCATGTATTTTAAGTTCTAAAGCTCTAGATGATGGAAAGGATATCATTAATGCAATTAGTATTTTAAAAAAAAATAACTGTAAAAAATCTTTAGATATAATTAGAAATGCCCGTGATATGCTTGGTGCAAATGGGCTATTAGAAGAATATCATATCATGAGACATTTGGTTAACTTAGAAACAGTTAAAACTTACGAGGGTGCAGAAGATATTCATTCACTTATTTTAGGCAAAAATCAGACAGGAATTTCTAGTTTTTAATAATTTTTTTATTATTTATATTATTTGAAATTGATAGATTTTCTATTTTTGTATAATTCTATTAATAAATTAATTAATTTATTCATATAATCTCGGGAGGACATATGAAAAAAAACTTTAAAAGACGTGACTTCCTTAAAAAGGCAGGAATTGGTGCAGCAGCTGCAACAGCCGTTTCATCTTTTCCAGCTCCAGCTATTGCAGCTGATAGAATAGAAGTCAACTGCGTTGCTACTTGGGGTAGAGGCTATCCTGGACTAGGTACAGGAGCTGAAGCTGTTTCTCAAAGAATATCAGACTTAAGTGATGGTCGTATTGTTGTAAATCACTTTGCTGGCGGAGAAAGAGTAGGGCCATTAGATGTATTCACAGAAGTTACATCTGGAAATGCCCAAATGTATAATAGTGCTGACTACTATTGGATTGGACAACATCCAGGTTGGGGTTTCTTTGCGGCAGTTCCTTTTGGAATGATAGCAACTGAAATCAACGGATGGATACGACATGGTGGCGGACAAGAACTTTGGGATGAACTTGGTGATGAATTTGGTTTGAAAAACTTTATGGCTGGAAACTCTGGTGTTCAAATGGGTGGATGGTTTAATAAAGAAATTAATTCTCCAGATGATTTCAAAGGTCTTAAAATGAGAATTCCTGGATTAGGTGGAATGATGATGTCTAAACTTGGTTTATCTGTTGTAGGTGTGCCAGGTGGACAAATATATGAAAACTTGATCAATGGAACAATCGATGCAACAGAATGGGTAGGACCATGGAATGATGAAAGATCAAGATTCTATGAAGCCGCAAAGTATTATTACTGGCCTGGATGTCATGAACCAGGAACATTAATAACACTAGGTTGTAATAAATCTTGGTTAACAAGTTTAAGCAAAACAGATCAAATGATTATTGAGCATGCTTCAACAGTTCAAAACGAAAGAATGTTGACTGAATATAATGCAAATAATGGAGCTGCATTGCAGAGACTTGTGAATGATCATGGTGTAGAGCTAAGAGAATTCAACGAAGATGTTATCGACGCAATGGGTGAAGCAGCAGAACAACTGTATGAAGAACTTGCTGAAGGTAATGAACTAACTGGAAGAATTCTTGCAAGCTTTAGAAAATCAAGAAGTGAAATAAGTGGTTGGCTAGAAAAAGCTGACTCAGCTTTCTTTACTCAAAGAAATAGAGTACTTGAAGGTTAAATTTTAAATTATGTGGGGAGTTTCCTCCCCACTTTTTTTTATGAATATTTCAAATATTTCTAAATTTTTTTCAATTGGTTTAATCTTAATAGTATTTGCATTTATAGTTAATAATTATTTAACTTTCGCAGGTGATTGGCCTGGAGCGTTTACAATATATAATTCAGCAAATATATATTCATCGTTTCAATTTTTTCTTTATGTATTAGCAATTATTTTTCCATTAATATTTATTTATTATAATAAAAAACTGGATAATTTGACTCTTGCCAATAACCTTGAAAGAGTTAATGATTTTATAATTAGATTTGGTTTTTGGTCAGTATTAATAATAGGAATAATTGACGCCATAATTTCTTTTCTAATAATTGAAGGTTTCCTTGAACAAATGATCGGAAAAAGTTGGAACATAAAATTTTCAAATAATTCTTTTCGAGCCCCATATGTTCATTTTCCTCTATTATTTGTATCATTAATTTTTGCATATTACTTCAGAGCTCTCAATTTCTACTGGTTAGCATTTCTTGTTGTAATTGCAGAATTTCAAATTGTTATTTTAAGATTTGTTTTTTCATATGAACAAACTTTAATGAGCGATCTTGTGAGATTTTGGTATGGAAGCTTATTTTTATTTGGAAGTTATTATACTTTAATTAAAGATGGCCACGTTAGAGTTGATGTTTTGTATACTAATTTTAGTGAAAAAAATAAAGCAAGAGTAAATCTTTTTGGAAGTTTATTACTGGGTATTCCACTTTGCTTAACTGTATTCTTTCTTGGGATGTATTGTAAACAATGTGTTTTAAATCAACCAATAATGAATTTTGAAACATCTCAAAGTACCCAAGGAATGAATATCAAATATTTAATGGCGGGTTTTTTAATAATATTTGCTCTTACAATGCTGATACAATTTATAATTTATTCATTAAGAAGTTTAGAAGTAATTAGAAAGAATTAATAATGGAATTATTTTTTCTTTTTTTATTAATATTTTTAATGGCATTTGCACTTGCTTCTGGATATCCATTAGCTTTTGCTCTTCCTGGTTCAGCTATTATATCAATATTTTTAGCTGGTTTAGCAGGATATTTAATTGAAGGTAATCCAAACGAATATTTTATATCTGATGGTCCTTTTCAATGGCTTAATGCAGGAATAACAAATTTCCGAGGAGTATATTGGGAGGTAGAAAGAGATACATTGATAGCAATACCTCTTTTTATTTTTATGGGAATAATGCTTGAAAAATCAAAAATTGCAGAAGATCTATTGATAAGTATGGGGCAATTATTTGGACCTATTCCGGGTGGATTAGGTATTTCTGTAATATTTGTTGGTGCATTATTAGCTGCTACGACAGGCATTGTAGGGGCTACGGTAGTTGCGATGGGTTTAATTTCTTTACCAGCGATGATGAAAAATAATTATAATAAATCACTTGCGTCTGGAATTGTTTGTTCTTCTGGTACACTTGGTCAAATAATTCCACCTTCAATTGTCCTTATTATTTTGTCAGATCAATTGGCATCTGCTTCAGATGCAGCAGATAATATGAGAATAGAAAATTATAAAAACGTAACTGGCTCTACAAATATACCGAGTCAATTTAGTGTAGATTCAGTCAGTGCTGGGAATATGTTTTTAGGAGCTTTCTTACCAGGGTTAGTTCTTGTTGGTCTATACATGTTATATGTTTTACTAATTGGAATATTTAAAAAAGAAGCGGTACCTCCAGTAGAATATGAAGGAAATTATGACAGAGATTTCTTTAGGAGAGTTTTTCTTTCGCTTGTCCCACCATTAGCATTAATTTTTGTAGTTTTAGGCTCAATATTACTTGGTATAGCAACAGTAAATCAAGCAGGTGCCATAGGTGCTGTTGGTGCAGGTGTGATGGGTGGTTATAGATTGTATGATAAAAAAAATAAATATACACCAGCTTTAATAACTATAATTTCATTAATAGTAATAACCTTTATTGTAATAAATTTTCAACTTAATGTTAAAAATATTTCATCAACATCAGAAGTGGTGGCTTTAGTAATTGCAATATTTGCAGTTATATTTTTACTTGTTGGTGTTGTTTGGAGTTTTTGGAGAACATTTAAAATAAATAATGTTTTAAAAAACGTAATGATTGAAACAAGTTTAACTACTTCAATGGTTTTTATAATTCTGATTGGGGCTGCAATGTTAACAGCAGCTTTTAGAGGTTTTGGAGGTGAAGAAATAGTTAAGGATTTTCTAACTAGTCTTCCTGGAGGTTTTTGGACACAATTTATAGTTGTAATGGCAGTTATATTTATACTAGGTTTTTTTTTAGATTTCATAGAAATTGCTATTGTTGTTGTTCCTATAGTTGCACCGATACTATTAGCTGAAACATCAGCAAATGTTACTGCAGTTTGGTTGGGTGTAATGATTGGTGTAAATATGCAAACTTCATTTTTAACTCCACCATTTGGATTTTCACTATTTTATCTAAGAGGGGTAGCACCAAAATCAATAAAAACGACTGAAATTTGGAAAGGTGCAAGCGTGTTTATAGTACTTCAATTAGTTGGTTTAGGTGTAGTTGGATATTTTCCACAATTAGTAAATTATTTACCTCTTAGATCTTATTATTCATCAGAAGTTTCTCCTCCTCCAATTAATCCTAAACTTCAAGAATGTTTAATAGATTATTCTTATAATAAATATGAAGAAAATTTTTCTGAATCAATATTAATTACAAATAACCTAATGACTACCAATATTGATTTTTTACCAGAGAAACAAAATAAAAATTTTACTAATATGCTTAATAACATCAATGATTCAAAGAATTTGATAGAAGAAGTAAAATTATCACGTAAAAATTTTAATGATTACTCAATTAATTATAAGCCACTTCACACAAAAGTAAGGAATATTGAAAAAAATATTTATAAGAAATTGACAAAGATAGAAAAAATTAAAAAAGAAATTAGACTTGAAACTGAACTTAATGAAATTCAAAAGTTTGAAGAGGAAATTTTTGAATTAGAAAATGAAATTGAGAGTATAAAAATGACAATTCCATCAAATTGGAAAGAGGAAAATGATAATTTCAAAACAATATTAGATAATTTTAAGAAAAAGAAACTTAGTTATAATAAATCAGTAGATAACTCATTTAATGATTTACAAAAATTTATCAAAATTTTTCAAAATGCTGATGAATTTTCAAAATTAGAAATTAATTTTAATGAGTTATTAAATAATATTAATGAAGAGAGAGATGGAATTGAAGAAATAATTAAAAATTTTGAGAGATTATTTAATTCTTTTACTGACACTTCAAACATTACAAAACCAATCAAAAAAGCAAGAAAATTGTTGAAAAAAAATTACAATAAGAAAACAGAAGCATTAGTTTTAATTAATGAAGCAAAAAAAATATACAATTTTGAAAAAAATTGGAGATTGGATGGTAATAAAATTATCTTAAGTGATTTAATTAAATTATCTGAAACTGGTACTGAGACTTTTGGATTAAGAAAACAAGAGAAACTTAATAAAGAGCAAGCTATTTATTTAGCTTCATGTAAATCTGTACATGAAGATATTTCTTTATATTTTTAGTTAATTTTTTTTTCTATATCCATTACTATATGAATATAATCCATTGCATGACCTGATGGATTTTCCGTTACTTCCTCAAGATAAGCATTATAAAATTGATCGACAATTTGATTTATTTCATTAGGATTTCTTTTTTCTAATGCTGTTTTAAATACAGTTTCTGACCAACTTCTCATTGTTGGTATTAATGTTTCAGCATATTCTTTTGATGACATAGTAGATTTATTTTTATTATAATGAACTTTAAAAGGGCAATCGGTAAACATAGTTTCGCATTTTTTAAGAATCAACCCAGATTTTGATATTTCTGAATTAGGGTCATCAAAAGGTTTTCTAAATTCTTCAACAGTTCTATAATGTTGAGTAAAAGTAGCATTAACAAATTCTTCATTTGTAATAATCCCTTTTTGCTCTAAATTTTTCCAATGTTTAGTAAAATTATTAAACATGTTATGACCGCCAGTGTTACCTAAATATCGACCCTCTTCATCTATTCCAAAATTTATACAAATAAACCTTCCACCTGGAACTAATTCATTTGATCGATTTAATAAAATTGTTTCCCAATCTTTTAGAGCTTGGTTTTTAAATTGTTTTTTTTCTTTTTCATTTGAGCCTACCATATGAACATGGTTATTTATCAAACATGGTCTTTCTGAAACATAGTGCATTGCAGTCGCAGAGAATCCTAAGGATAAACTATTATTAGACATCAATTGTTTATGAAAACCTGTACCACATCCGTGAACGAAAACATTTTCAAATTTATTCTGGTAAGCAAAATTATCATTACCTTGCATTCCTTGCATCATTCTAAATAAAACTGAAAAGTCATTAGATGCTAAATCAGTATACAACATTTCAATTTCTCTATTATCTCCAGATTTTTTTATTTTTTCAATAATATTAAACCACATTTCTTGACTTGTACCACCATCAGCACTGCCAAAATCAGCTATTCTAAGTTTGTCAACTTTAGGAATATTTTTAAAGGCTTCTTCAATTAATACTTCCATTTTATCTATAGCATTTTTTGCCCCAACAGTTTTTTGAGAGTAATAACCCTCACCTTTCATTGATAAAACAGATTGTGTATTTAGATTAGGTTTGTTCATGTAATAATTTTAAACCTATTGAATTATAATAAAAGTATTTATTAATCAAATTTAAGATTTTTATTAAAATATTTAGGGACTTTTTTTCCTGCCTGAGCTCTTTTTCCCATCCAAAACTCAACATCTTCTAACTTTCTATTCTTAGAGCCAGTGCTCCATTCTAATCCATCTTCAATAGTTAACTGAGTGACATCGGATAAAAAATCATTTTTCTTAATTTTAATTAATTGAACTCCTCCACCCTTTTGTAATTTTGGCAAAGCATCAATTTCAAAAATTAACATTTTTTGTAACTTTGTAACGCAAGCTATATATTTTTTTGAAAGATTTAATACTTTAATAACTACATCATTATTTTTTAAATTAAATAATTGCTTACCTTTCTTTTGGTTAGTTACAAGAGTTTCAGTATTACTAATAAATCCTTTGCCATTTTTGGATACAATTAAGAGCTCTTCATCGATTGATGAAAGTAATCCAGTAACCTTATCATTTGGCATACTATCGACAAAATAAATAAATGATTTAGGATTACTATTTCCACCAGGTAGAATATTTGGATCTATAGTGTAAACTTTACCAGAAGAAACAAACAAAAGTATTTTTTGATTTGAATTTAAATGAACTGAAAATAGATTTTCTTTTTTTATTTTTTCAATTGCCTTTTCATCAGTTATCTCTTTAATTCTCTTGAGCTGAAAATCTTTATTAATGATAACGGTGAATTTTTCAATTTCTTTAAATTCATCAATACTAATATCAATATCATTATTTTGTTCTGATGAAATTAAAGATTTTCTCTCCTTTATATCAGTATCTAAATCACCCTTTATAAGATCTAATTCACTTACTATAAATTTGTCTAATGTTTTTTTATCTTTTATTAATTTGTTAAGGTATTTTAATTCTTCATTTAATTTTTGGATTTCATCTTTAATATTTTTCTCATCAATCTTTCTAAGAGATCCTAAACGCATACTTAAAATAGAATCACATTGTAAATCAGATAATTTATATTTTTTTATTAATTCTTTTTTGGGATTATCTTTTGTTCTTATTATTTTTATTATAGAATTTAAATTTTTAAAGACAATTTGATAACCTTTAAGAATTTCTAGTCTCTTTTTAATTTTTTCTATATTAAATTTTGATTTTCTTTTAATTGTAACTTTTCGATGTTCTAAAAAATTAGAAAGTATTTCGATAATTCCAATTTGTTTAGGCTCTATACCATCAATTAAAACATTAAAATTACAAGAGTATTTAATTGATAGGTCAGTTAATTTAAAACATAAGCTTATCAATTTTTCGGCATCAATATTTCTGGTCTTTGGTTTTAAGACAATTCTAATATTTTCATCTGACTCATCAACTACATCATCAAGAGGTAATTTTTTATTATTTATATTATTAGCAAGTTGTTCGATTATCTTAACTTTATTTACTTGATATGGTATTTCAATAATAATGATTTGATATAAGCCATTTTTTAATTCTTCTATTTGGTATTTGGCATTAATATTAAATGAGCCCTTACCATTCTTATAAATTTGTTTTTTTTCATTGCTATCTAAAATTATTTCACCACCTGTGGGAAGATCTGGTCCATGAATAATTTTTAAAATTTCAGTTAGTGAAGCTTTATCTTTTTTTATTTTTAATTTTAATGCATCAATTAATTCAACAATATTATGAGGAGGAATGTTTGTAGCCATGCCTACAGCTATCCCCATTGCTCCATTAATTAAAATATTAGGAAGCTGAGATGGTAGAACTACTGGTTCTAAATTTTGACCATCGTAATTATCTTTAAAATCTACAGAGTTTTCTTCGATGCCGTCGAAAAAATAATTTGTATAATCTTGTAATCTTGCTTCTGTGTACCGCATTGCTGCAGGGTTATCTCCATCAATATTTCCAAAATTACCCTGACCATCTACTAATGTAATTCTTGTAGAAAAATCCTGCGCCATTCTTACCAAACTATCATAAATAGCTTGATCTCCATGAGGATGAAATTTACCCATTACATCACCAACAATTCTTGCACATTTTTTATAACTTGAACTTTTGAAAAGTTTAAGTTGATACATTGAATAAATTATTCTGCGGTGAACAGGTTTTAAACCATCTCTTACATCGGGTAACGACCTTGAAACGATAGTTGATATTGCATAAGAAAGATATTTTTCACTAAGAATAGTATTTAAATTGGATTCAATAATTTTGTTCATTTTTTTCTAAAAAACTGATTATGTTTTTCTTAAATAAAATATACTGATTTGGCAATTTATGATTTAAATTTGATAAATGATTTTTAATAAAAATAATTTCAAAAATTTTAAAAAAATTATTCAATGAGTTATAATCGAATATAACATTTGAATTATTCACAAAAAGGTGATGAGGAAAATCAATAGTATAGTTTGAGTAATTTTCTTTAAATTCTAAAGTATCTGTATCAAAATAGCTGAATCTTCTATTGTTAACATAATCTAATTCGTATCCAATATATTTAAGTAAATCAAATAAGTAGATACAAAAAAAATTTAACCATTTTTTTTTATTAATCATAATTTCTAAAAACTCTTTAGAAATTTTATATATTTGGTTTATTTTCTGTCCTTCAATTACCGCAGCATTGATTAAAGACACAACAGAAAGTAGGCAGCTTAGTTTATATTTATCATTAATCATACTTGATAAATAGGGTTTTGATAATTCAGCTTTTATTGATGGTGGGCGACTCCCAATGTATGTCACATCAAAATTTAAAAAAAAACCAAGTTGCATTATATTTTTCTTATTTTTTGAGAGCCCTCCGTATACAATTCCTGAGAATACTTCATCCGTATCTGATAAAAATTTAATTAATAGATCATTATCTTTGAAAACTTTTGAATGTATAAGTATTCCGTTAAATTTTTTTTGCATCTGATAAAATAATATTGATATAAAGATGAGTTTTTACATGTAAAATATTAGAAATTTCTTTTTGACTTTTTATTCTAATATCTTTTATTTTGGATCCTTTCCTACCCAATAATATTTTTTTGTATCTGTTATTTCTAATAATAATATCTTGCTTTATTTTTAGCTGTCCATTTTTCAAATATTTAAAAGTTTTATTAGTTACTTCTATATTATATGGAATTTCTTTATGAATTAATGATAGTATTTCATTTCTTGTACATTCATTGGTGATAAAAATATCATCTTTGTCTGTGATTTCATCATCCTTATATAACCACCTTCCATATTTCGATTTTTGTAAAAGATAAACAATTAAATTTTCAAAACCTAATTTTTTTTTTGCTGATATGTTAAAAAATTTCTCTATTTTATATTTTTCTGTAATTAATTTTATATGCTTAAGTAAATTTTCAGCTTTTATTAAATCGGTTTTATTAAAAATAATTGAAATATTTTTTTTTAATTCATAAAGTTTAGGAAAGTCATTTTTTAAATCATTTAATACAATCCTTTTTGAATCAATTAAATACAAAATAATATCTGATTGATTTAAGCCTTCCCATAAATTTTTCTTCAATTTAGTTTTTTGAGATTTATTATCTCTGAGAAAGCTAATACCAGGTGTATCATATAGAACTAGTTGGGTATTTTTAATATTAACAATACCAATTACAAAATCTTCAGTAGTATTAATTTTTTTGTTTGTTATTGAAATTTTCTCACCAACAAGGTTATTTAATAGAGTTGATTTACCTGCATTAGTCTTACCGACAAGACTAATTTTTAATATTTTTCTTTTCATTAATTTTTTTTAATGCAATTTCTGCGGCATTTCTCTCTGCCTCTCTTATTGAAGTACCCTTTGAATTAATCTTATTTAAATTTACCACTTTAACTGAAACAGTGAATGTGGGTGAATGAGGTGGTCCTTCTTTTTTAATTAATTTATATTCAGGAAGTTTTTTATAAAGTTGTTGTGAAATTTCTTGTAATAATGTTTTTGGGTCTAAGGTTTTAGAAACTTCAATATCTAGATATTTTGACCAAAATTTAGTTATAAAATCAAATGAGTGATTATATCCTCCATCTATAAATATTGCTCCAATTAATGATTCAACTGAATCTGAAAAAATTGAATTTAACATTTTATTATTTTTTTTCTTAAAATTGTACAGGAGCACATCTTCTATTTGTAACTCTTGTGAAATTTTAAACAAAAATTTTTTTTGAACTAAATAAGAATATTTTTTTGATAAATCACCCTCATTAAACTTTTTATATTTTGAAAATAATAAATTTGCTATTATTAATCCTAGAACTCTATCACCTAAAAATTCAAATCTTTCAAATTCATTGATTTTAATTTTTGTTTCATTTTCTAAATAAAAACTTGGGTGAGTTAGAGATTGAATTAACAATTTGTTATTTTTAAACTTATAATTAATTTTTTTTTCAAATAATTTGAGTTTTTTAATATCTATCATAGAATTTTTTTAAAAATTCTTTCATATCTAATTGAGCTTGGCCATTTCCATATCTGTAAAAATCTTGCATTTTCTAAAGAAAAGAAAATAAACTGAGCTTTACCAACTAAATTTTCATAAGGAATGAAACCAACTGTACTAATAAATCTACTATCTTGTGAATTATCTCTATTATCACCCATTACAAAGAAATGATTTTCTGGGACATTAAATAACTGGGTATTATCAGCTATACCATTATCAGTAATATCAAGTATATTTATCTCTTTGTTAAAAAAAAATTCATTATACATCCTTACTCTTTTATTACTCGTTGTATTATCTGTATCTATAAAATCATTTAATCTTTTTCTAAAGATTTCTGATCCATTAATAAAAATAATACCATTTTTAATTTCTATTTTATCGCCAGGTAGACCAATAACTCTTTTAATATAATCAGTTCTATTATTTTCAGGGGTTTTAAAAACTACTACATCACCTCTTTCAGGTATATTTGAAAAAATTTTTCCTGGTATCAAAGGTATTGAAAATGGAAGGGAATGTTTAGAAAAACCATATGAATATTTTGAAACAAAAATAAAATCTCCAACAAGGAGATTTGGTTTCATTGATCCTGAAGGTATATTGAATGGCTCAAATATAAATGATCTAATTAGCAAAGCAATAAAGATTGCTATAAGTATTGATTTCAAATTACCAAAAAAACTATTTTTTTTTGATTTAGTCATAAATTATCACATTTGCTATTGCGTATTTTTTTTCATCAGAAAGTGATATTTCAATTTGTGTATTAGAATTTTTATTCATATTTTTAAAAAATTTCATTGCTTTACCATGAAGTTTAATAAACGGTTTACCATATTGGTTATTTCCAACTTCAATATCTTTCCAAAATACACCTCTAGCCAGACCTGTACCTAAGGCTTTAGCGCAAGCTTCTTTCGCAGCGTATCTTTTTGCATAAGATTCTAATGAATTTAGTCTTTTTTCTGATCTTTCTATCTCAGAGATACTAAAACATCTTTTTTTAAATCTATTACCATATTTATCTATTACTCTTCTTATTCTATTAATATCAATAATATCAATTCCATTACCATAAATCATATCTAACCTTTTAATCTCTCTAAAGAGGATACTTCTTTTTCCATTCTTAATGCTGCAATTATATTTTGTAAATGATTAGTGTCTCTAACCTCAATGTCTATTATAATCTCAAAAAAATCAGGTTTCCTTACTGAAAAAAGAATATTTGAAATATTACCATTATTTTTTGCAATAACTGTTGTAACTTTTCCGAGACTTCCGGGCTTATTAAATAATACAACAACAATTCTTGCATTGGATACTGTCTCTAAATTACTTTGATTATCCCAAGAGATATTTAGCCATCTATCTGGAGCATCTTGATATGATGTAAGTGTGTCACAATCAAGTGTGTGAACTGCAACACCAATTCCTGCAGTTACTATACCAACGATACTATCTCCTTTTAAAGGAGAACAACAACCAGCCAGATGATAAGACATTCCAGCAGTTAATCCTTTTAATTTTATAGGATTTTGAGTATTTTCATTAAATTTTGAAACTGGAATATAATTATACTCAGGATAAATTTTTTTAATTACAGAAAGTGCTGTAATTTCACCTGAGCCAATTAAGGCATATAAATCGTTTATTGATTTATATTTATAATCATCCAATATTTTTTGTTCAGTTTTTTTATTGAATTCATAATTTTCTTTTTGAAAATAATTTATTAATATTTCTCTACCAAATATTATATACTCTTCTTTCTTCTTAAATTTAAAAAATCTTCTTAGTTGTGATTTTACCTTTGTTGTTACTGCAAATCTCTGCCATAAAGGGGAAGGTTGTGATGACTCTGAAGTAATAATTTCTATTTGATCGCCATTATTTAAAATCGTTTTTAATGGCTGTAACTTATCATTAATTTTAGCTGCTACACATTTATCACCTATCTGACTATGTATTGCGTATGCAAAATCTACAGGAGTTGCATTTTTAGGTAATTCTATAAGATCTCCTTTTGGAGTAAAAACAAAAATGTCGTTCTGAAAAACTTTTAATTTTGAGTTTTGAATTAATTCATCTTGAGTAACTGATGAATTCATTGAATCTACTAAATCATGTACCCACTTATATTCTTTTGCGTCTTTTTCTTTTATTTTTTTTGGATCTTTGTATTTCCAATGAGAAGCAACACCAAAATCAGCAATTTGATCCATTATGTTTGAACGAAATTGAATTTCAATTTTTTTATTTTTTGGCCCCATTACCGAAGTATGCAATGCCCTATAACCATTTGATTTTGGAGCAGAAATAAAATCTTTAAATCTACCTTGAATATAGGGATATTGTCTATGGATTATACCTAAACATCTATAACATTCCCTAGTTGAATTAGTAATAACTCTGAAAGCCATAATATCTGAAAGTTGCTCAAAAGAAATATTTTTATTTTTAATCTTATTCCATATTGAATATGGAGACTTAATTCTGCCTTCTACTTTACAAAATAAGTCTTCCTGAAAAAAAATATTTTTTAACTCATATCTAATTTCATCAACAATATTATCGTCTTTCGATTTTAAATATTCCAATCTTTCTATTATAGTTTTTTTTGCATCAGGATTTATTATTTCAAATGAGATATCTTCTAATTCATCTTGCCATTCCTTCATTCCTAATCTTTGAGCTAAAGGAGCAAAAACTTCCAAAGTTTCCAAAGCAATTTTAGTTTTTTTATTTTCATTTTTTATAAATTGAATAGTTCTCATATTATGTAACCTATCAGCCAATTTAACTAAAATAACTCTAAGATCTCTTGTGGTAGCTAAAATTAATTTTTTATAATTCTCACCAAATTTCTGATTTTTAACCTTTAAGGAATATTTATTTATTTTTGTAAGACCTTCTACTAGCTCAACTATTTGAGGACCAAAGTTTTTGTTTATTTCATTAATATTTAAATTTGTATCTTCTAAAGTATCATGTAGCAGACCTGCAACTATGGAGTCTGCATCTAATTTTATAGAAGTTAATATTTTTGCTACTTCTAAAGGATGCGTAATAAATGGATCTCCGGACTTCCTAAGCTGATTACTATGTGCTTCTTCACTTAAAATTAGTGCATGCTTAACTTTATTTTTTTCATCAGAACTTAAATAGGAGGTAATTAATTCTATTTCTTTGTGAATTGCTTTTACCATAAATAATTTTTAAATTATTTACTTTATATTATAAATTTGATTTATTATAAATTTTGTGTTGAGTCTTCATTTGATGAACTTTCTAAAATCTCCTCAGAAGTTTCTTCAGTATTTTTAACAATAGACTGATTATCATTTTCATGCTGAGAATTGTTAAGTATCGTTTCATCTTCTTGCAATTGATTTACATCACTATTGTCCTCAATTTCATTTATATCATCATCTTCACTAAAAGTATTAGTTTGATATTCCTCTATAAGATCATTTTTTAATTGTTCTTTTGTGAGACTTTCTTCAGCTATCTCTCTTAAAGCAATTACTGTATTTTTATCATTATCAATTTCGACGGTAGGACTTTCACCTGAAAATAATTTTCTTGCTCTATTAGAAGCAATAAGTACTAATTCAAATCTACTAGGAAATTTATCAATACAATCTTCTACTGTAATTCTTGCCATAAAGGGCTTATAGTGATGTAATTTTAAAAGTAAATAGTTTAATTATTTTTAAGCATTCTTTGCTTTTTTAGGTTCCAATCTCTTTGTTTAATCATCTCCCGTTTGTCTATTTTTTTTATTCCCTTTGCAATTCCACATGTTAGCTTAGCATATCCATTATCTGAAAAATATAAAGATAGTGGAATTATTGTAGAGCCACCCTGTTTAATTGAAGCAGATATTTTATTGAATTCTTTTTTGGAAACTAATAATTTTCTATACCTACTAGGATTATAATTATTATCATTTGAATTTTCATATTTTTTTATAAATGAATTTGAAAGCCATAATTCTCCGTTTTGCTCTATGACATATGATCCTCTTATAGATCCAGTATTTTTTCTCAAGGACTTAACTTCTGATCCAGTTAAAACTAAACCTGCCTCAATTTTATTTGATATTGAAAAACTATGTTTCGCCTTTTTATTAGAAGCTACTATTTTCATTTATAATAAAAGTAATTCTTTAAGAGTCTTTTTAACTTCTTTTTTTGTACTTTCTTCAATTTTATATAATGGCAATCTTGTATCTTCTTTACATAATCCTAATAATGATGCTGCATATTTTACTGGTCCAGGACTAGATTCAATAAATAATGCATTGTGCAATGAAGATAATTTTAAATTTATTTCTTGGGCTTTAGTTATATTTCCTTCTTGCCAAGCGATATGCATTTCTGAACATAATCTTGGAGCTACATTGGCTGTTACTGAAATACAACCATGGCCACCTTGAGCTAAATATGCTAGTGAAGTTCCATCTTCACCTGATAGATAACAAAAATTTCTTTGAATATATTTTCTAGTGAGCAATGGTCTAAATAAGTCATTGGTTGCATCCTTAACTCCAATGATATTTTTTACTTTAGATAACTCAACCATTGTTTCTATGGTCATATCGACTATGGATCTCCCAGGTATATTATAAATAATTATAGGAATATTAGACATATCTGCAATTTTTTTAAAATGTTCATACAATCCAGATTGTGTTGGTTTATTATAATAAGGTGTAACAACTAATGCTGCGTCAGCTCCAGAGCTTTCTGCATGTTTTGTATATTCTATAGCTTCAAGAGTATTATTTGAGCCTGTGCCAGCGATAACTGGAACTCTTTTATCTGAAACTCTTATGGCCTCCTCTATGATCTTTTTATGTTCTTCATGTGAAAGTGTAGGCGATTCACCAGTAGTTCCACAAGGTACTATTCCATTTGAACCATTGTCGATCAAATAATTTAAAACTTTTGCAAAAGAGTCATAATCAACATCATTACCATCAAATGGTGTTATAACAGCAGGTATACTTCCTTTAAACATATTAGATGGCGGAGAGAGAGGGATTCGAACCCTCGGAAGGAATTACTTCCTTCGCAGGTTTAGCAAACCTGTGGTTTAAGCCACTCACCCATCTCTCCTGTTGTTTATTCATAGTACTTATAGTGATGTAATAACGAAAATAGACTGGAATCTCAACATTATTTGATTAATATTTTAAATATTGTTAACAATAAAGCAATTATCAAAAAATCATTTCTTATCTTAAAGTTATATAATCATTTTACCCATGGCCTACCCGAAATTTTTATAAAATTAGAGGTTATTAAATCATCTTTCTTTAGTAGTTTGCTTATTTGAACTCTGGCAAATTTGATTAAATAAAATTAATTCTTTCAAAAAACCAATATAAACCAATACTAGAAATTAGTATAGAAAATGGAACTTGAAAAAAAATTCTATAATTTTTATTTTTTGCAAATTTTAAAGCAACTAATAGATATAGAACCAATACTATAGATATTTGAGCAACTTCAATACCAAGATTAAACGAGATGAGATTTATAAATAAATCACTGCTCTCATAACCTATATCACTCAAAACTAATGCAAATCCTAAACCATGAAGCAATCCAAAAAATAAGATTACAACATATCTTAGATATTCTTTTATATATTTTTTAAAAATATTTTCTAACCCAATATAGACTATTGAAAGTGCAATGATAGGTTCAACTATTTGGGGACTAATTCTCATTAAAGATAGAGAAACAAATATGAGAGTAATTGAATGAGCAATAGTAAAGATAGTTATTTGAGAAATTAATTTTTTAAGAGATGAAGAAAATAAAAAAAGTCCAAATATGAACAAAATATGATCTAATCCTTTTGGAATTATATGTTCAATTCCTAGTACAAAAAATTTTGCGAAACTCTTAAATGTTTTACTAAAGTTATTTTCCTTAAATGAAAATTGACTTGATTCAATTCCTGATTGTAAGTATTCTGTGACTAATTCATCCTCTAATTTGTTATTATTATTCTCTCTTAAAATAATTGGTCCATAATTTTTAACCCACCTAAATGTAAATTGTTCAGAATTTTTATCTAATAAAACTCTAAAATAAATATGCGTATCTCTACTTATTTCAAAATTTTTTATGTCTTCAACTTCAGTTTTAATTAAAGTAATTTTCTTTGTTTCATTATTTATTTTAATATCAATATTAGAACTTACTTCACTCCAAGAATTTTGAAACATTAATTCAAGATCTTTTTTGCTTAAAATTCTAAATTTATCATAAATTTCACTTAGTGATGAAGAGTCTGTATTAGAAACAGTAGATGCATCAATATTAGATAATATCAATTCAGCATTTAATCTTATTTTAAAATTTAAATAACTTTCATCATAGGTAAAATCTGCAATAGACGGCTTAATTTCATGACTAATAGAAGATGTTGAAAATAAATTTACAAAAATAACAAGAATTAAAAATAGATATAATTTTATAATTTTAATATAAGAAAACATGATGAAATTTTATATAAAAAGATTAATATTTATTATAATCATATCTTCAATATCTAATATCTCTTTAAGTCATGAATTTTGGATTGATCCAAAAAATTATCACTTAACAAATGATGAAAAGGCTATAGCCAACATATTTATAGGAGAAAACTTTGAAGGGTCACCAATACCATTTACTAAAGAATATTTTAAAATTGCATTCCTTCATTCTAAAGATGGTAAATCTAAAATTAAAGGTAGATTAGGTGATATTCCAGCCCTAAATATTAAAAAAATGACTAAAGGGTTAAATGTAATTCAGATTCAGTCAGTAACTAAATATGTTGAATATGAAAACTTAGTAAAATTTGAAATATTTACAAGAGAAAAGGGATATCCAAATTTAGCTAAAGAACATAAAGAAAATAAATATCCAGATAATTTTTTTGAAAGTTATAAAAGATATGCAAAATCATTAATAAGTGTAGAAAATTTTAACGGTAAAGATATCGACACAAATATGGACTTTGAATTAATTTTTTTAGACAATCCTCTTAAAAATTTAAATGACAGTAAGAGAATTTTATTAGAATATAAAAATAAAATACTAGCTGATCATAAGGTTTCTATAATGAGTTTAAATAATGGTTATTTTAGAAAAGAATATCTTAGAACAAATGAGGTTGGATATTTTGATTACTTATTTAAAAAAAACACAAAATATCTAATTGAAAGTGTTGTTATAATTAAAGGAAGTAATAAGAAAAAAGATAATTATTCTAAATGGCATTCTTTGTGGACTTCCTATACTTTAAAAATACCGGACATATAAGTTTAATTGATACTAAATAATCATACAATTATTATCAGTCTCTCTAATCTCCTAGATCATTTTATTACGTCACGCCTGGTTGCCAAAAGTTTTAGATTTATCTATGAAAATAATTCTAAAAACAAGGGGTTTATAAACCACACTTTATCCCGTTTACACCATATAATTGTAAACATACTTACTTTTTGACATGAGAGTGTGCCTGCAGCACACTTAAAGAGTGATTTGTAAATGTAATAGAATAAAAATTTGAAGCTATGTATTAAATCTAATTAACATTTTACCAATTTCAATGGTTTAACAAACCTGTGGTTTGAGCCACTCACTCATCCCTACATTAATTTTATTGTATTACTTTTTGCTTGCTATTTTAAAAAAAGAACAACTTTTTTTATGAAATTTATGTTAATCATATTTATATAATATATTTGTGAAAAAAAAACTTACACTAATTGAGCTTAATGAATTTAATAAAGATTTATTAAAAGAAATAAGTTCAAAATATAATTTTGTTAATATAAAAAAATTGTTTGATAATAATATTATCATTACTGATACAGAAGACAAAAAAGAGCATTATAATTTAGATCCCTGGGTTCAATGGGTATCAATTCATACTGGCAAACCTTCTTCAGAACATAAAATATTAGAGTTAGGAAAAGTTTCTGAACTTAAACACTCTCAGATTTGGGATTTATTAGTAAAGAATAAAATTAAATGTGGGGTTTTTGGAGCAATGAATTCAAAATTAAAAAAAAATAATTATTTGAAGTTTTATGTGCCAGATCCATGGAATTATTCTCAAAAAGCAAATCCAAAATCTTTAAACTGGCTAATTAGCCTTTCAAAATATTATTCAACAAATTATTCAAATATTAATTTCATAAATTTAAGCTATAATTTTTTCAAATCTTTATTTTTTTTAAATTAAAATTTATTTTTAATATTGTTTTGATATTAAAGAACTTTAAATTAAAAAGTGTTGGTTTATTTTTAATTAATGATTATATTTCAGTTCTCACATTCGATCATTTTAAGAGGAAATATAATACTGAATTTGAGATTATATTTTTAAATTCAATTGCACATTATCAGCATAATTATTGGGGGAAGCTATCTGAAAAAGAAAATAAATTTTTTTTTAATATAATTGATCAAATAATAAAAATATTAATTAAAAAAGAAAATAAATTTTTAATTGCTAATGGATTTAGCCAATATAAGAATCTTAAAGATGATTATATTATTTATAGACAGAAAGATCCAAAGAAATTTTTAAAAAAATTAAACATTTCTTTTAAATCAATTAATCAAAACATGACAAATGAAACTTTAATAAATTTTGTTAATATAATTAAATTAAATGATGCTTTTAATAAATTAGGAAAAATCTATGTTGATGGAAAAAAATTTCTAAATATTGAAAAAAATGAAAATAAATTAAACATTTTTATAAAAATAAATTTTCATAAATTAATTAAAAACGACAAAATAAAAGTTAAAGATAATACAATATATTTAAATAAATATTTATATCCAATAAGGAGAACAGGTTCTCATTCTGATGAGGGTATTATAATCACTAATCTTGATTCAAAAATTAATAGAATTTACAATCATGATATACATAGACTAATTTGTGAATATTTCGTTATTAATTAAATTAGAAAAAAATAATTTTATTTTTTATTTTTTAGTGATTTCTTGGATTTTTTCTCTAATTATTTTTTATATTTTCAGCTCTAATATAAATGCAGGTTTTTTAGCTGAAGGTTATAAATTTGGAAATGACACATATTTTTACCTTGGCGCTGCAAGGGATATAATTAACGGAAACTTACCTGCTGATAAAAATGCATATAGTTATATGGGTTTTGTAATATTTCTTACTTTTTTTAAATACTTCAATATACATTTATTTTTTATTGTATTATTTCAAATTTTTCTAACTTTTGTAAGTGCTATATTGTTATTCAAAATTACAGAAAGTTTATACTCAAGATTAGCTGGTTATTTTGTAATTATATTTTTTTTCTTTTATTTTCCACTTCAAATTAGAAATTTTTTTATTTTAACTGATTTAATTTTTATTAATTTATCAATTATATCAATATATTTTTTGATTTTCTTAAACATTAGAAAATTAATTTTTTTTATAATATTTGTAGTATTAATGATATCTTTTAGACCACATGGTATAATTATTATCCCTATTATAAGTTTCTCTACATTTATTTATTTTTTGTTTTTAAAAAAATATTATTTTTTAATATTATGGTTTATAATAAATTTAATACTAATAACTCCTTCAATATTTCTAATAAATTTATTTATAAATAATGAAAGTATTATAGATACAATTGTAAAGGGAGAAATAATTTGGGGTTATGAAAACATAAAAAAAATAAATGAAAATTTAATTATTTCAGAAAATCATAAAACTGGAATTTTTGGTTTATTAACTTTTGTATATGATAATTTAATTTATTATTTAGAAATTTTTTACCTAAAAATATATTGGTTTTTTGCAAGAATAAGACCATATTATTCATTTAACCACAATACATATATTTTAATTTTTAATTTTATTTTATACCCAGCTTTATTATGTTCTTTATTTATAAAAACAAAAAATTTATTTGGTAAAATAACTTTAATTTCTTATTTGTTAATATTTTCAATTGCAATTGGTTTAAGTTTTGTAGACTGGAGTGGTAGATTTTCACTTTACATATATCCATTTATTTTTATCTTATCTTCTGGAGCAATCTCGAAATTATTAGAAAAGATGATAAAAAAAAATAATTAAATTTTTCTTCTTATTAATAAAGTATTGGTTTTAATTTATAATAACTATAATTATAATATATAATTAATTAATTAATTTTTAAATATAATCTATGAGTTTAAAAATAATTTTTAAAGATTTCTTTGAAGGACGAATTAAACTATGGAAATCTTTTTGGTTTTATGGTGAATTTCTATATGGTGCTTTTATATTATTACTTATTCAAATAGATAAATATTTTTTAAATAATGCATCTGAAAATGTAAATTTTTTATCTATTTTTAATTTAAATAATCTAAGTTTTATTTCAAAGATAATATTAGTAATATGGACATTTTTCATTGTAATTGGAGTTTGGAGATCGGCAGAAAACTACAAAGGTAACATAATATTTATTATTTCAACTTTTATTTATTATGGTTACCGAATTTTTTCTTTAAAATTACTTTTTTAGTTTATTAATTAAAAGTTCATTTAATATTTTTGGATTAGCTTTTCCTTTAGTTAATTTCATAGCTTGGCCAACAAAAAAACCTAATAGCTTATCTTTACCAGCCAGATACTGTTCAACCATTTTTGGATTTTCTGCAATGACCTCATCAATAACTTTTTCTATTTCGCCCTGATCTGTAACTTGTTGCAAGCCCTTTTCATCTACGATTTGTCTAGCTGTTTTTCCTGAAGAAAACATATCTTCCAATACATCTTTTGCAATTTTACCAGAAATTTCATTTGTAGAAATTAACTTTATAAGTTGTCCTAAGTTTTCAGGAGATACTGGAGAGTTATTTAAATCTAGATTATTTTTGTTTAATAATGAAAACAATTCAGAAGTAATCCAATTTACAACTATTTTTGCATATTTTTTTAATTCTGAATCTGAATTAATTGTTTTGTTAAAATAATCAGATGTTTGTTTCTCTGCAGTTAATACTGAGGCATCATAATTAGACAACCTATAAATCTCAATAAATTTATTCTTAAGCTCATCTGGAAGCTCTGGTATTGAAGATTTAATTTTTACTATTTCTTCTTGAGAAATTTCTAATGGTAATAAATCTGGATCAGGAAAGTATCTATAGTCATGAGCTTCTTCTTTATTTCTCATGGGTCTAGTTTTGCCAGTAGATGTATTAAAGAGCATTGTGTTTTGTTCAATAGAACCGCCAGACTCCAATATTTCTATTTGTCTTTTTGCTTCATAATTAATAGCCTGCTTAATAAACTTTATAGAGTTTAAGTTTTTAATTTCACATCGAGTTCCGTATTCATCTCCAGGTTTTCTTACTGAAATATTTACATCTGCTCTTAACGAGCCTTCTTGCATATTTCCATCACATGTATCTAAATACATTAAAATTGATCTGATTTTGGATATATACATTCCAGCTTCATCAGGCGTTCTAATGTCAGGCTCACTAACAATTTCCATTAAAGCAACACCAGATCTATTAAGATCTACATATGTTTTTGAAGGATTTTGATCGTGTAAACTTTTACCAGCATCTTGTTCTAAATGTAATCTTACAATTCTAATATCTTTTGATGTTCCGTCTTTAAAATCAATTGTAACTTTTCCTTCTCCTACAATTGGATATTTGTACTGACTAATTTGATATCCTTGTGGAAGATCAGCATAAAAGTAATTTTTTCTATCAAAGACTGAATAATTATTAATTTTAGCATTTAAACCAACTCCAGTTTTTACTGCCTGCTCTACACAGTACTTATTAATTACTGGTAACATTCCTGGCATAGCAGCATCAACTAAAGATACTTGGCTATTTGGTGATGAACCAAATTTTGTTGATGATGAAGAAAATAATTTTGAATTGGATTTTACCTGAGCATGTATTTCAAGACCTATTACCATTTCCCAATCATACTTTTCACCTTTTATTAAATTATTCATATGATCTTTCTAGAGATACAGCGGCATTAAAAACTTGTTGTTCATCAAAGTGTTTTCCTAATATTTGAATACCTAGTGGTAAATTATTTTTATCTTTCCCAAAGGGAATGGAAATACCAGGTAAGCCTGCTAAAGAAGCAGGGACCGTAAACACATCATTTAAATACATTTTGATAGGGTCATTTTGTTTTTCATTTAAAGGGAATGCAGCACTTGGTGCAGTAGGAGTAACTATAAAATCACACTCTTTAAAAGCATTATTAAAATCATTGGCTATTAATTTTCTTACTTTTTGTGCCTTCAGATAATATGCATCATAATAGCCTGCAGATAATACGTATGTTCCTATTAAAATTCTTCTTTTTACTTCTCTTCCAAAACCTTGAGCTCTTGTATTTTCATACATTTCATCAAGAGAATCAATTTCATCAGATCTAAAACCATATTTTACCCCATCATATCGAGCTAAGTTTGAGGAAGCTTCAGCAGGTGCAATTATATAATAAGTAGGAAGTGCATATTTAGTATGAGGAAGTGAAATATTTTTAATTTTAACACCTTTTTTTTCTAAAACCTTGATAGCATCTTCCCATATCTGACTTATTTCCATTGGTGTACCATCAATAGAATACTCCTTTGGTATACCAACAGTTTTCCCATTTAGATCGTCATCTAAATTTTCAAAATAATTTGGAATATCTACTTTAGCACTTGTACTATCTCTTTGATCAAACCCAGCTATTGATTGTAATAATATTGATGCATCTTCAACATTATGAGAAAAAATTCCTGCTTGATCCAAACTAGATGCAAATGCAGCTATACCCCACCGTGAACATAAACCATATGTTGGTTTGATACCAACAACACCACAAAAGCTGGCTGGCTGTCTTATTGATCCGCCTGTATCTGTTCCAGTTGCCCCTAAACATAAATCTGCAGCAACTGCGGCTGCGGAACCACCAGAAGATCCACCAGGAGCTAAAGGCTCATTCTCTTTTGATAGGGGATTAATTGTATTTCCAAAAAAACTTGTATTAGTAGCTGAGCCCATAGCAAACTCATCTAAATTTGTTTTACCAACAAAAATAGATCCTTCATCTAATAATTTTTGAGTAATAAATGATTCATAAGTTGGATGAAAATTTTCTAAAATCTTTGAAGCTGCGGTTGTAGGCATACTTTTAGTACAAAATAGATCCTTGATTGCAATTGGAATACCTTTTAATTTTTTTGCTGAATTATCATTCTCTAAGTTATCTATCTGCTTTAAAACATTCTCTTCACTAAAATAAATAAAAACATTTAAATTTTCATTTTCCTTAATTCTTTTTAAATAATCCTGATTTAATTCTCTTATTGATATTTTTTTTGTATCGAGATCTTTTAACGTTTGTTTCAAAGATGATTTAGACATTATTCTACTACCTTTGGTACTGCAAAAAAACCTTCGAGATTATCAGGAGCATTTTCAAGAATTTCCTCACTAGAATTAGTATCATTAGATACATCTTCTCTTTTAGGTAAAATTGATGATGATATGTTACTTAAAGGTTCTACATTTTCAGTATTTACTTCATTTAACTGCTCTACCCAGTCTAAAATGGAATTAAGATCTTTAATATAATCTTCAGATTCTTTATCATCTAACTTTATTCTAGATAGACGAGCAATTTTATTTATTGTATTTTTATCAATCTTCAATTTATGAGCTCCATTATATGAATGATCAAAATAATTTAATCGATGGTCTTAATACATCACAAATACTTGTAGGTCTAGACCTAGGAACTAAAACGATTGGTGTTGCGGTAAGCGATAGATCAAAAATAATAGCTACACCTCTTTCAATTATCCAAAGAAAAGGAACTAATAAAGATTTAATTATCATGAAAGATGTTTTGAAAGAGTATGAAATTGGTGGATTTATTCTTGGTCTGCCGATTAGCCTGGATAATAGTGAAAACAAACAAAGCCAATTAGTAAGAGATTTTAATATTAATCTTCAAACCTTTTTTAAAAAACCTACAGCTCTTTGGGATGAAAGATTTTCATCAGATGTAATCTTTAAAGAAATGAGAAAAGCCGATTTAAGTAAAACAAAGATAAAAAGTAAACTTGATCAACAATCGGCTGCTTATATCTTACAAGGATATTTAGATAGATATAGAAATAATTAATAAATTAGTTTACACATACTTACACATTATTGACACATATGAATTCAAAGCTACTTAAATCAGGGCACATAAAATTATATAAAAGAGAAAATTCAAAATATTGGCAAATGAAAGTGAAATTGCCAAAATTAAAAGCGATCAGATCATCTACAGGTTCAAAAATTCTTAAAGATGCAGAAAAAATAGCTTTAAAATATTATTCATCAATTTCTTTAAAAAACAAATATCAAATTAAGAACGAAAAATATTTTTAAAAAAATTCATTTAGTAGAAACAGCTGATTTAACCAAGAAAGAAATTGAGCACATCTTAGATGAATCTAAAAAATATATAGCTTTTAATAAAAGGAAAATTAAGAAAATTAATGTTCTAGAAGGAAGAACAATATTTAATCTTTTTTTTGAAGATTCAACAAGAACAAGAACAAGTTTTGAAGTTGCTGCTAAAAGGCTAGGAGCAGATCTCATTAATGTAGTTGTAAAAGATAGTTCTATTAACAAAGGTGAGACCTTACTCGATACTATGACTACTATTAATTCAATGAATCCTGACGTTTTAATTGTCAGACATCCAGAGGATGGAATTAGTAAAAAAATTTCAGAAACAGTAGATGCGTCTGTAATTAATGCTGGTGATGGTAGTCATGAGCATCCCACACAAGCGTTATTAGACGCACTTACTATAAAAAATAAATTTGAAAATTTTTCAAAATTAAAAATTGCTATATGCGGAGATATTTTACATAGCCGTGTTGCTCGATCAAACATAATCATACTATCAAAATTAGGCTCAAAAATAAATGTTATTGGGCCTAAGGAATGGTTACCAAAAAGTTTAAATATACTACCTGTGAACGTTTATACGGAAATGAAAAAGGGATTACAAAATTGTGATATTGTTATGATGCTACGTATTCAAAAAGAGAGAATAGTAGGGAAAATAATGCCAAATCAAAAGACTTATTTTAAAAAGTATGGTTTAGATTACAATAAACTTAAATATGCAAAAAAGAATGCTTTCGTTATGCATCCAGGCCCAATGAACCGTGGTGTAGAAATAGACTCGAAACTTGCGGATGACGTCACGAGGAGTTTAATACAAGAACAGGTCGCTATGGGTGTTGCAGTACGAATGGCATGCTTAGACTTAATTATTAAAAACAGAGATGACTTTAGTAAGTAGTATATCATTAATCATATTGTTTTATGTAATAGGATCATTGCCCTTTGCATTAATTTTTACAAAATTATTTGGCCTAGGAGATATTAGAAAGGTTGGTTCCGGAAATGTAGGTGCAACCAATGTTTTAAGAACAGGTAATAAATTTTTAGCATTTGTTGTTCTTTGTTTTGACATTTTTAAAGGCTTTCTTCCATTCCTCATTTTACAAATGTATTTTCAAGATATTTCTTTATTGAATAAAATACTTCTCTGCCACTTTGCCATATTAGGACATATTTTTCCTGTTTGGTTAAAATTTAAAGGTGGAAAAGGAGTGGCAACATATATTGGCTTTTTATTTGGTATTAATCCTTATATTGCAATTTTATTTTTATTAGTATGGCTTGTTACTGCTTTTGTAAGTAAATACTCCTCTCTTGGATCTTTAATTGGAATTTTAGTAGCTCCAGCTTATTATATTTTTATTAATATTAATTTTTATATTCTTATTTTCTTTATTTATTTAACTTTAATTATTTATCTAAAACACACAGAAAACATTAAAAGACTCATAAACAAAACTGAAAGTAAAATTAAATTATCCAAGTAAAAATATACTTTTTTTTAAAATTTCTTGACGAATTATCTTTTAACTGAAATTTGGGGCCCAAATTTATGAATGTATTAATTGTTGAATCACCATCGAAGGCAAAGTCTATTAATAAATATTTGGGCTCTGACTTCAAAGTTCTAGCAAGTGTTGGGCATGTCCGAGATTTATCAGCAAAAAATGATGCGATAGATACTGAAAATGATTTCCAAATGAAATGGGAAACCAGTGATCGTGGAAAAAAAGTTATAAAAGAAATAACAGATGCTGCAAAAAAATCTGAAAATTTATATCTAGCCACTGATCCCGATCGTGAAGGTGAAGCCATAGCTTGGCATGTAGAAAAACTACTTAGAGATAATTCATCACTTTCAAAATTAAATATTCACCGAGTTACATTCAATGAAATAACAAAAAATGCAGTTCTTGATAGTCTTAAAGAGCCAAGAGAAATAGATGAAAATTTAGTAAATGCTTATCTTGCAAGAAGAGCGTTAGATTTTCTTGTTGGTTTTACACTTTCTCCAGTGCTATGGAGAAAGTTACCAGGTTCAAAATCAGCTGGTAGAGTTCAATCTGTTGCCTTAAGAATAATTAGTGAGAGAGAACTTGAAATAGAAAAATTTATTCCACAGGAATATTGGTCTTTACAAGGTGAGTTTAGAAATAAAGAAGATAAAATCATTAATTCCAGACTTACCGTTTATGATGGGAATAAAATAGATAAACTTGATATTAAAAATGAGAGTGAGGCGACAAAAATTTTTAATGATATTAAAAATTCTACTTTTACTGTTGGAAATATTACGAAAAAAGAAGCTAGAAGACATCCCTATCCTGCTTTTACTACATCTACAATGCAAATTGAGTCTAGTCGTAAACTTGGTCTTAGTGCGAGCCAAACAATGCGTACAGCTCAACGCCTTTATGAAGGAACAGACATTAAAGGAGAGACAACTGGCTTAATAACTTATATGCGAACAGACAGTGTCGTCATGTCAAAAGAAGCTATTAACCAAGTTCGAGGTTTTGTTACTGATAATTATGGTGCAAACTATTTGCCAGAAGCGCCAAGAGTTTATAAATCGAAGGCTAAAAATGCCCAAGAAGCACATGAATGTATTAGACCAACAAATATTTACCTAACACCAAAAGATATTAAGCAATACATTACTTTAGAAGAATACAAGCTATATGAAATTATTTGGCAAAGAGCGGTAAGTTCACAAATGGCGAGTGCTGTATTAGATCAAGTAGCTGTTGATATTACAAATGAAGATAAAAAAATTGTTTTACGAGCAAATGGATCAACAATTAAGTTTCCTGGGATGTATAAAGTTTATCAAGAAGCTAAAGATGATGATAAAGATGAAGAAAAAGAAACAATTCTTCCTGCCATGAATGAAGGAGAGAGTTTAAATCTCAAAGAAGTTGAAAAAACACAACATTTTACCTCCCCTCCTCCTCGTTACACTGAAGCAAGCTTAGTTAAAAAACTTGAAGAACTTGGTATTGGTAGACCATCTACTTATGCTTCTATTATTAAAGTTCTACAAGATAGAGATTACGTAATTTTAGATAAAAAACGTTTTAATCCTCATGATAGGGGACGCATAGTATCAATATTTTTAGAAAAATATTTCAATCAATATGTCGAATATGATTTTACCGCTGATCTTGAAAATCAACTTGATGAAATTTCTGATGGTAAGCTTGATTGGAAAGAGGTTCTAAGAAAATTTTGGGAAACATTTAAACAACTTTGTGATGAAACTGTAGGCAAATCAAATAGAGAGGTCATTGATGTATTAGATGAAGCACTAGGTCCGCATTTCTTTCCGCCAAATGGAGCAGATGAAAAAAGAAAATGTCCAACCTGTGATAGTGGAAGATTAGGAATTAAAGTTGGAAAGTTTGGAGGATTTATTGGCTGCTCTAATTATCCTGATTGTAAATATACAGTTCAGTTTAATCAATTAAACGATAAAGATGGGGCTGCTCTTAGCGGACCAAAAGAAATTGGTATTTATCCAGAAACAGGTGAAATGATTACTCTTCGGAAAGGTCCGTATGGATTTTATATGCAGGTTGGTGAAGGAACAAAAGAAAAAAAACCAAAAAGAGTTTCTATTCCTAAAAATTTTGAACCAGATGAAATAGGATTAAACACAGCTATTCAATTACTTGGTTTGCCACGTAAATTAGGATTTCATCCTGAAACAAATAAAACAGTTAGTGCCGGTATTGGAATGTATGGACCATATATTCTTCATGATAAAAAATATAAAGCTCTAGAAAAAACAGACAATATTCTTGATATTGAAATTGAAAGAGCCATTGAATTAATTGCTAAACCTACACAGAGAGGTAATGCTACGTTAAAAACATTTGGTGAGCATCCAACAGAAAAGAAAAACATTACTGCTCATGATGGAAAATTTGGACCATATGTAAAATGTGGAAAAATAAATGCTTCAATTCTAGGTGATCAATCAATAGATAGCTTAAAACTAGAAGATGCCATTAGGTTAATTGATGAAAGAAAAGCTAAAATGGGTCTCAAAAAAAAGAAAAAAACAGTTAAGAATTGAATTAAGCTGAAATAGTTTTAAATAGAGACTATGGCTAAAAATATATCTCTATCAACAATTAAAACTTTCAAAAATAAATTTCTTAGAAATAATAAAAATACAGCATCAAGAAATGCATTAATTAAAAATGATTTAGCCAATGTTGCACTCAATTGGGAAAACTTTAGTCAAATCAATCATAATTTTTCTAATCTAATAAAAAAAGAATTACCTGCAACAAACCAAATGGCATCAGGTAGATGTTGGGGATTTGCAGGATTAAATCTTATGCGCTTACAAGTTGTTGATAGTCTTGAATTAAATACATTTGAATTTTCACAAAATTATTTCATGTTTTGGGATAAGTTAGAGAAAGCAAACTATTTTTTAGAGAATATCATTAAATCAAGAGATGAATCATATGAGAGCAGATTAATGACACATCTTTTAAAAGCCCCTGTGCAAGATGGTGGACAGTGGGATATGTTTGTAAACTTAATCAATAAATACGGTGCAGTTCCAAAAGAGGTAATGCCTGAAACAAATCATAGCAGTAAATCTGGTGCTATGAATTATATTTTGACTCATAAATTAAGAGAGTTTGCTTCTATACTAAGAGAGAAACCAGCTAAAAATTCTGCAACTCTTAAAAAAGATATGATGGAAACAATCTATAATTTACTTGCAATGTTTCTTGGTCAACCGCCAGATGTTATCAATTGGTCTACTAGAAATAAAGATAATAGACACATTGTCATTTCAGATATGACACCAATTGATTTTTGCAAAAAATATGCCGATATTAATATTAAAGATAAAGTTTGCTTAATTCATGCTCCCATGAGTAATAAAAAATTTAATACAATTTATACCGTTGAATATCTTGGTAATGTTGTTGAGGGACAAATCATTAAATATCTTAATGTAGATATTAAAGAATTAAAAAAATCTGCGATGGACTCAATAAAAAACAATGAAGCTGTATGGTTTGGTTGTGATGTTGGGAAACGTTTTAGTCGAGATATGGGTGTACTTGATATGGGTATTTACGATTATGAAAATGTGTTTCAAACTTCATTTAAGATGAATAAACAAACTCGTTTAGAGTATGGTGATAGTGAAATGACTCATGCCATGCTTTTAACGGGTGTTGATATTAAAAAAAGAAATTCAACAAAATGGAAAATTGAAAATAGCTGGGGAACAAAAAATGGTAATCAAGGATACATGATGATGACTGATGAATGGTTTGATGAATATACCTATGAAGTTGTCATTGATAAAAAATATCTTAACAAGAGGCTTTTAAAATATTTAGATATGGAACCAGTTGCGCTAGCGCCTTGGGATCCTATGGGAGCTTTGGCAAGATAATTACGTTTTTGATATTTTTGAAATATCTACTCTATAATAATTGTCCGAATTAAACGCTAAGTTGATAAGATAAGGTAATGTTGTTTTATAAAAATGGAATAAACCATAAAATGGTTGAGGTAGTTCATCCTTAATTTCTTTTCGCAGTTTCTTGAGATTGTAAGAAGGCACCATTGGAAAAAGATGATGCTCAAGGTGATATTCCATATGCCAATAATAAAAACTTAATATTGGATTTAAAATAATAGTATGAGTACTTAATCGATGGTCATGAGTATCAAATTTAGCTGCTAAATGCTGAGTAACATTAACAGCAAAGTGAATAGGTCTGCCTACAAATGGTGGTAAAAAATAAAAAATCAGTAACCAGAACGTTTGTAAATAAATCGAAGCTGTAATAATTAAAATCCAAAAGAGTACTAGAATTCTAGCATTCCAGATAATTTTGTTCCACTGATTTTTTGGAGCTGATATTATATTACTTGGATTCATTATTCCAAAAGCAAGCTTAGTTACTGTAACAAAACTTGACTGATGAATATAAAATAAATCAGTTAAAGGAATAAATTTTAAAAAAAATTTTAATAAATCAGTAGGTCTTTTCACTTCAATTTCATGATCATACTCTCCTTCTGTTTGTAATGTGTTTGAATGATGAAAGGTATGGCTCCATCTAAAACTTAAGGGCTCTGAATGTAGTTGAAAAAAAGAAATATAACAAAACACTTCATTGATCCATCGAGATTTAAAAGCTGTCCTGTGAATTGTTTCATGTCCATTAGCCACAGCAAATGTATAAATTGTAGAATAAATGAAAAAAAATATTAAAAAAAACCACGTTCCCCAAAAAATAAAAGAAAGGTAACCAAAAATAATTAATGATAAAAAGTAAACTGCAAAATGAATAAGTCCTGGAATATCACTTCTTTTTGAAAGTTCTTTTAATTTATTTTTATCAATTTTAGGCTTAAACCAAGTTGATGAATCTGCGTGCATAGTAATTAATTATATTTTAATATTGATATTTTTAAATATGAATAAAGAAAACGCAAGTAAACTCTGGAAGCTAATTCAAGAAACAGGTGATTTTTTAAAAGGTAAATTACCAGATCATCCAAATCATCCTAAGGGTAGAAATCCTTATGCTCATGTTGCTTTAGAAGTAAAAAATCATTTTGGTATGACATATAAAGATATACCAGATGATAAATTTAATGAAGTTACTGATTATCTCGAAATATTAAAATCTAATCCTGAGTAATAATATTTTTTTTATTTTGAATTGGTAAAAAAATAATAAATATTGAAACTAAAGCCATCATTACTGCATTAATTAAAAATAAATAAGTAAACTCTAAAGTTATGGAATATATTTCTGAAATTAAGAATACCGAAATTGGTCCTGATCCAAATGCAAGAATAAACTTAATTCCATATACAACACCATGATACTTTTGAGGTGTAAATCTTCCAAGTAGAAGGTTTTCTGTAGGTAGAATACTTGCATTAAATACGGCAGCTAGAATACATAACACTACTAAAGAGTAACCAGATATGTAAGCTATTCCTAGGTAGCAAGGAAACTGAAGAAATATACCAATTAAGTAAATAGTTTTTAAATTAAATCGATCAGCAAGTAAACCTCCAGCAAATGTTGTTGCACCAGAAATAAAATAGATAATTGCTATCATAAATCCAATTTGAATTGAGCTTGTGTTACCAATTCGTATTTCAAATACTTTTGGTAAGGCTGTTTGTGTATTGTGAAAAGATAATCCAAGAGCAAACATTGATAATAGCATTATTAATGCAATTAAAATCATCTCATTACGGGAATGATCTTGATCATCATTTTTAATAAAATAATTTTTGTAAGATATTTTATCAATTAAGATTAAGTAAATAAGAATAAACCCAATAATAATTGAAATTAAACCAGGTAATATAAAAGCTAGTTGCCAATTTAGTAATTCTGTTAGAGTACCAGCTACAAATGCTCCAGAGCCTATCCCTACTCCACCAAAAATACCATTTACACCAAGCGCTCTTCCCTGTTTGTTAGCTGCATGAATCACCCAAGGAATGCCTACAGGATGGTAAATTGAACAGAAAAGTCCAAGAAGTGATAAGGAAAAAAATAAAAAAAAAACTGATGTGCTTAAACCACATAAAATGGAGGTTAATCCCATTCCAATAAACATAATTGTCATTGTTCCTGAACGAGACCATCTATCACTTAACCATCCGAAAGGAATTGCCCCTAAGCCAATTAGTAGAGCTCCAAGAGACCATAATCTAATTAATTGATCATAAGAAATATTCCACTCTTTTTCTATCGTCAGAACGATCACAAAATAAAATGCTGCAAACATATGCATGAGTGCATGACCTATTGATGAAAATAGAAGTGTATAAAAAGTATTATTCAAATTCTTCGTAATTAATAGAAAGCGAATTTACACAATATCTTTTGCCAGTAGGCTCTGGACCGTCATCAAAGACATGACCTAAATGAGCATCACATTTGGCGCACATAATTTCAATACGCACCATTCCATGAGATCTATCAGTCTCTGTTTTAATTGCTTCAGGTGATATTTGTTCAAAAAAACTTGGCCATCCACAATAAGAATCATATTTTGTAGAACTATTAAATAATTCATTACCACAGCATTTACATTTAAAAATACCGCCATTAATAATTTCAAAATTTTTACCAGAAAAAGGAGGTTCTGTTCCCTTTTGTCTTGTTACGTAATATTCATCTTCTGTGAGAAGGGATTTCCATTCCTGATCAGTTTTGACTATTTTGTTCATTTTTAAATCTTATATTAGATAATATAATTCCTGTAATTATAAAAAAAACACCTACAATATGAAATATTGCAAAACTTTCATTTAAAAAAGTAATTGCCCAAATTGTAGCAAAGACAGGTATAAAGTGTAAAAATAAACCAGCTCTATTAGGTCCAATTAAATAGACCCCCTTGTTCCAAGCAAAATAAGCAGCAATACTTGCAAAGATAGCAACATAAATAATAATGAAAAAGTCATAAGAAGATGAAAGTAAAAAGGTACCATTGAAAGATTCAAAAAGATAAAATGGAATAATAAAAAATAAGCCAATAATAATCATTACTTCTAAGCTTGCTAGTTGAGGGATTGATGTATCCATCTTTTTTAACAGGACGGAATATAAGCACCAAGATATTACAGCAGCAAACATCCAAATATCACCGATAGTAAAATTAAGGGTATATAGATTATTTAAATTTCCTTTTAAAATTATAGCTAAAGCACCTAATAAAGATAAAATAATACCAATTAGTTGAAGTTTAGAGATTTTAGTTCGAAATATTAGCCAAGAGAAACCAATCATAATTACAGGTGCTGTAGATGCCATTATAGTAGAATTTAAGACTAAAGTAGTCTGTAATGAAATATATGTAAATGAGTTAAATATTGTAACACTTAAAATACTTAACGTAGTCATTAGTAAAAGGTTTTCTTTGTAATAATTTAAATTTTCCAAAATACTCTTAAGAGTGAAAGGTAGTAGTAAAAGCAAAGCTAAAGACCATCTAAAAAAACTTAATTTAAATGGTGAAAGATCAGTTATGTGAGCAACTTTTCCAAAAAAGAAATTTCCTGACCAAAATAAAGAAGAGGCTATTAACAATATGACTGCTAACATTAAGTTTCTTGACATTTATTTGTCTACAAGAGTCATTAAGGATGATGTATCAAACCTATTCCCACCATTTTTTTGAACTTCTTCATAATATTTATCAACTATTTTTGTAACAGGAAGTATTGCGCCATTTTTGCTGGCCTCGTTAAAACATATTGATAAATCCTTACGCATCCAATCTACAGCAAAACCATAATCAAACTTTCCATCAAGCATAGTTCTATATCTATTTTCCATCTGCCATGATTGAGCTGCTCCCTTGGATATAACGCTAAGAACTTTTTCCATATCTACATTGGATTTTTTTCCAAAAGCCATTGCTTCAGATAAGCCTTGGACTAATCCCGCAATACAAATTTGATTTATCATTTTAGCAATTTGACCAGAACCAGAAGGCCCTATAAGTTCAACGGCTTTACCATAAGATGTGAGAACTGGTTTTACAGTATTATAATCTTTTTCATCACCACCTATCATAATAGAAAGAACACCATTTTCTGCACCTGCTTGACCGCCAGATACAGGAGCGTCAAGAAAACTCAATTTTATATTTTTAAGTTTTTGATAATAGTTTCTTGCTATCTCTGCAGAAGCTGTTGTGTGATCAACAATAATTGATCCCTCAGCTGCATTTGTAAGAATTCCACTTTCACCTTCCATTACTTCAATAATATCTTCATCACGTCCAACACACATAAAAACAATTTCAGAATTTTGAGAAGCATCACCAGGAGTTTTAGCCATGCTGCCTTTGTACTCTTCTACCCATTTTTCTGCTTTAACAGTTGTTCTATTATATACAGTTACATTATAACCATTGTTTTGAAGATGGCCTGCCATTGGGTAACCCATTACTCCTAAGCCAATAAAAGAGACATTTTTAATACTCATGAATATTCTCCTAATTTTTCTAAAATTTTAAAATTCAAATCTTCTGAATTACTGACAATTAAATTCTTATTCTTTTTTGTAAAGTCATATTTATTTTTATCAAAATCAATGTCAGAACCTCCTGCTTCTCTGACAAAAAGAATACCTGGAATATGATCCCATGGAGATAATTTTGATAAAATAGCAAAATTTCTAATGCCAATACCTATATCTATATATTCAAAACCAATGCATCTATAAGAGTTAACTTCTTTAAATATGTTTTTAAATATTTTTAACTTATCTTTAAATCCTGGTTCCCAATACTTTGTACTTATCGATCCTATAGTTTCTTCAATTATATTTACCTCTTTTGTGATAATTTTATTATTATTGATAAAAGCACCTTCATTTACAATTGCTGAACACATAATTTTATCTAATGGTTTATATATCCAAGATCGTAAAATTTTTTCTTTAAATGTTAAGGCTATCATAATTGCAAATTTATCTCTACCATTAGCAAAATTTGTTGTTCCATCTATTGGATCAACAGTCCAACAATATGCATCTTCATTATAAAAATTTAATATATTTTCATTTCTAGAATATTCCTCTTCACCTATAAAATTTGAAGTTGGTAAAATTTTTAACAAATTTTTTTTTAATTCTTTTTCTGCTTCGATATCAGCTGCTGTTACTAAATCAGATCCATTTTTATAATTAATGTCATCGTCTGATAAATTTTTAAATTTTGGTAAGATAATATTTCGACTTACGTTAAAACAAATGTCCTCTATGTCCTCTTGCTTTATATTATCCATTTACACATGCTTCAGTATACATTTCTGCTAGTTTCAATGTGATATTGCCAATTTTACCATTATTAATTTTTTTATTATCAATTTTTAAAATAGGAGTAATAAAACTTCCAGAACTTGTTAAGAAAACTTCATCAGCATTAATTAATTGCTTTTGAGTAAATTGTTTTTCTATTAGTTTAAGTTTAGTTTTTTTTATAATTTTTAAAAGAGATGTTCTAGTTACTCCTTTTAAAATATCAGAATTAGCTGGATGAGTTATTAAATTATTTCTTTTTATAATCCAAATATTAGAAGATGTACCCTCAGTTACTTTTCCATTTTGTATTAAAATTGCCTCATAAGCATTTTTCTTTTTGGCCATATTTGCTGCTATAATATTTGGAAGTAAATTTACTGTTTTGATATCACGTCTTTTCCATCGAAGATCTTGGAATGTAATTGTATTTACTCCTACAAATTTTTTTCCAGGTAAATTAAAACTTTTATTTCTTGTGTATACTATCAAAGTCGGGGTTAAATTTTTTTGATATTTGTGTTCTCTAAATTGAATACCTCTTGTAATTTGTAAATAAATTATACCATTCCTTGTTTTATTTTTCTTTATTAGATTGAGAAAAATATTATTTAAGTTTTTTTTATTGATTGTAAATTTAATTTCTAATTCACGAAGAGAATATTTTAATCTCTTAAGATGAAAATCTAAATCAATTAAATTTTTATTTAAAACTGCGATAACTTCATAAACACTATCTGCAAATTGTAATCCTCTATCCTCTATATGAATTTTTGCTGATTTAAAATTTACAAATTTGTTATTTATATATGCAAAATTTGGCATTAAATTAAACTTTAGATAAAAGTTTTTCTAGTTTTTTTATGCAGTTTGTTTCAGCAAAAAAAACGACATCATCATTTTCTTTAAATACAGTTTGACTATTAGGAATTATAATTTTTTTATCCCTTACTATGGAGCCAATACGTATACCTTTTGGCAATTCTAACTCTTTTAGATTTTTATTACAAAGAAATGATTCTGACTGAATATCTGCCTCTATTACTTCTCCAAAACCCTCACCTATAGAATAATCGTTTCGTATTTTTACGCCTCTTACCTTTTCTAAAATTTTAGAAATTGTTATTATTTTTGGATCTATGGTCATATCAACACCTATATTAGATAATAAAGATGAATAATTGCTATTATTAATCAAAGTTATTGATGTGTTGGACCCTGCTCTTTTAGCTAATAAAGATGAAAGTATATTAACTTCATCGTCTTCCGTAATTGATATACAGTAACCGGAGTCTGATATGTTTACCTCTTCAAGTATTTGATTGTCTAAGCCATCTCCACATGTGACTGTGATATTTTCTAAATTTGATGCAAGAAATTCTGCTCGTTCTTTATTAGCTTCAATAAGTTCAGTTTTTATATATGTGTCAGAATTTTCAATTAGCTGAGCAAGTGAAAATCCTATATTTCCACCACCTATAATTACGGCTTTTTTTGCCTGTAATTCTTGATGGCCAAATTCAGATAATACATCTGTCAAATTATCAGTTTCCACAACTAGAAAAATTGTGTCTTTTTTTTCAATTTTAGTTGAAGAATTTACTGTAAATTTTTGATCTCCTCTAAATATAAACATTATGTTAGCAAGATAGTCTGGAAATTTTTCTGATAATTCTCTGACAGACAGACCTGAATGTAAAAAATTATCTTCACATTTTAGACCAATTAATTTTAATTTTTTGTCTGATAATTCAACCATGTCTATTGTACCAGGTGAAATTAATCTTCTAAATATACCCTTGGCAACTTCTTGTTCGGGAGAAATAATTGCATCTATTGGGAAATTGTCATCATTATATAAATTTTTCCAATCAGTTTTTAAATAATCTTGTTGTCTTATTCTTGCAATTTTCTTTTTAATTTTGAATAAAGAATGGCCAATTTGGCAAGTAACCATATTAGTTTCATCACTCTTCGTAACTGCAATTAGTATTTCGCAGTCATTAGCACCAGCGCTCTCTAAAACTGATGGCATACTAGGAATGCCATTAATTGTTTTGACATCCAACGTTTCAGATACTTTATTTAATCTATTTTCATCTTCATCAATAACTGTAACTTCAAAATTTTCACGTGATAGTTTATCAGCTATGCTATATCCAACATCTCCAGCACCACAAATAATTGTTTTCATTGATTAGTTATTCTACTTTAATATCTAGTGACTTAAATTTTCTATAAAGAGCAGTTCTTTCCATTCCTGTAAATTCAGAAACTTTAGTTATATTACCATTAAATCTCTTAATTTGCGATATTAAATAATTTTTTTCAAACTCCGATCTTGCTTCTTTTAGAGACAAATCCAAAGAATTATTTGAAGAATTTGACGCAGTTTCATCGCCCATTTGTAGTGCCAAATCATCAACCTCTAATTCTTTTATATTTTTTTGATCTTGATTAAGTATTAGACTTTTCTCTACATAGTTAATTAGTTGAGATATATTTCCAGGCCAATCATACATTTGTAACTTAGTTAAGGCTTTAGAAGAAAATTTAAAATTTAAAATTCCTCCGCTTTTTTCATTTAAATAAAAATCAAGAATAGGAAGAACATCATCTCTTCTATCAGAGAGAGATTTAAATTTGATAAGGTCTGTTGAAATTCTATCATATAATCTTTTAATAAAATTACCTTTTTCAATTTCTATTTCTAATTTTTTTTCGGTAATTGTAATAATTTTATGATTTAATTCAATATCAAGATCTTCAAAAAATTTTTTGTTTTCTAGAAAATTTAAAAGTTTCTTTTGATAAATATTTGGTAATGTTTCAATATTTAACAGTATTAATGTGTTATTATTTGATCTATAAAAAATATTTTCATTAATTGCTTCTTTATTTTCCACAAACATATTATCCAATGCTTCATTTGTGAGTTTTTTAAAATCAATTGATATAGGAAGTTTATCTCTATATTGTGAGTTTTGATGTATTAAATTTGTAAAGTGTTTTTTTCCCGTTCCAAATGGTCCTTCAATTAATAGTCTAGAGTTACTTGAAATCTGTTCATTTAAAAGTTTATTAATTTTTTTAATAAATTCTGAATTTCCTATCAATGGTGTTGTTTTAATTAAAGTATCTTTTAAATTTTTATTTTCACTCAATAATGATGAACTTTCTATTGCTCTCTTAGTAAGAATAATTAATTTATCACTGTTGAATGGCTTTTCTAAAAAATCATAAGCTCCATTTTTTATAGATTTCACTGCAAGATCAACAGTTCCATGACCACTAATAATAATAATTGGAATATTGCTATTAATAGATTTGAATTCTTTTAAAATTTCTATACCATCTAATTTACTGTTAGATAACCATACATCTAAAATAACTAAATCGGGTTTAATTTCATTAAATTTACTAATTGCTTCTTCGGAATTAAGAGCAAATGCAGTATTATAGCTTTCATCTTTTAAAATTTCAGAAATAAGAAAACAAATATCCTTTTCATCATCTATAATTAAAACTTTATGCATTGTATTCAAAATTAATAAGTGATTTTGTGCCTGCCATATTTTTATTTTTCTCAATTTTTATTTTACCACCATGATCTTCAATAATTCTTTTTACTATAGATAATCCAAGACCAGTTCCTTTTGTTTTAGTTGTAAAATAAGGCTCAAATATTTTACTCAACATTTTTTCATCAATTCCCACACCATTATCTTTTATTTCAATTTTTATATTTTTAGCATCAGTGGTTATTAATACTTCAACTACAGGGTTTGGTATTTTTTCCACAGCTTCAATAGCATTTTTAATTAAGTTATTAAAACATCTTGAAATTTGAAGAGTGTCAAAGTGAAAATAAATATCATTTTCAGGTTTAATTAAATTAAGCTTTATATCCTTCCTTGTATTAAAGTATAAAAGGTATGCTTCTTCTAAACATTTTGATAGGTTATCAAGCTTAATTTCTGCTTCAGGCATTCTCGCAAAAGATGAAAATTCATCTACTAACTTTCCAATATCATCTACTTGCCTTGATATTGTTTTAGTTAAAAGTGAAATATCCTCCTTATCTGTTTTTGTATCTAAAAATTTCTTTTCTATTCTTTCAGCAGAAAGTTTAATCGGGGTGAGAGGATTTTTAACTTCATGTGCTATCTTTCTTGCTATATCAGACCAAGCAGCATGTTTTTCTGCTAAAATTAAAGATGTAGCATCATCTAGAGCAACGACATATCCCTCAATTTTATTATCATTAATCTCTTTAATGACTCTAATATTAAAATTTCTCTGATCATCATATAATGTAAAATCGTATTGAAAATTTAATAATACTTTTTTTGAGTTTTCAAAATTCTCGAATATCTTTTTCCACTCAGGGAAATAAGATAGAAAATTATCATTTATTTTAAAAGTTTTAGTGCTTCTAAATAGTTTTGTTAAAGTTTTATTGTATAATAAAATATTAAAATTTTTATCTAGAGAAATTACACCTATTGTTAATAAGCTTAAGATCGCCTCTATAAATATTCTTTTTTCTTCATCTTCTTGACTTTTTGATATTAACTCATTTTGTTTATTCTCAATTTCAGAAATCATTTTATTATAAGATGATAGTAATACTTTTATCTCTTGAAATTGATCTGCCTCACTAACTTTAGCATCAAAATTCCCTTCTGATATCTTATTTGCTGATTTAATTAAGTTTGTAATTGGCTTACTAAGATTACTAGCTAGATTAAATCCAATCAAAATTGCTACTAATATAAAACAAATGGAGAAAAGAACAAATATCATTGAATAAGTTATTTGAATTCCTGAACTTTCCTCTTCTTTCATAGTATAAATTTCAAATGCCTCTTTTGTAGCACTAATATGATCCCAGATATTAGTATTTAGATTTCTATTAACCTGCATGTAAACATCATTTAAAAAATTTATTTTTTTATACGCAGTAATGGAATTTTTATCTAATTGAAAAATATATACTCGGTTTTGGTTAACAATCTTAAATACGTCATTTGATGGAATTGAAAAATTTTTATTATCAGGATCTTTTAGACTTAAAAAAATATTACCTTCATTATTAAATATATAAATACTAGATATTGTTCTCAAATTAATAAATTCACTTAAAGCTGTTCTGATCGATTGAATATTAACCTCATTATTTTGAGAAACTTTTAATATCTCTCTCATAATTAATTGAGTATCAGACACAATTTCTGCCTGTATTTCATTTTCATAGTTTCTAGCTACAATATTAGAATTTACAACTGCATCCCTTACAGCATCTCCATACCAAGTTCTTAATTCTAAATTAAAGAATAATGATGTTATTATTACTAAACCAATGGCTGGTCCTAAAGCCATTGCAGCAAATAAATTTACAAATTTTATATATAATCGAGATTCATCATAACTTTTTCTTCTTCTCACTAAAATCAGAACAATTTGTCTAATAATTATGGATATCAATAAAATGACAAAAATAACATCTGCCAATAAAAAAAATTGTAGTCTTCTTGGATCTTTTACTAGATCGTTATTTGGAAGCAATAAGTAGAATGTGATCGAAAAACTCAATATGATTAAAAAAATTAAAAAATAAAAAGATAATCTTGAAAGATGAATAGATTTAAGTAATTTTGATAGGTTAAACACTGTATGCTTTAGTTAGTTTTTAAATAATGATAGTAAAACAGTATACTATATAAATTAAAATGATAAAAAATGCACTTGTAATTCTAGCTGGAGGAAAAGGAAAGAGATTTGGTCAAAAAATTCCTAAACAATTCTTTAATATTAATAATACTAATATTTTAAATTTTTTTATAAATAACTTAGACCAGAGCAATTTTGAAATTATAAATATTTCAATAGATAATAAATTTATAAAAAAATATATTGACACAAAAAAAATTTCAAAAAAAATAAAAATTATTTATTCCAAACCAGGCAAAACAAGACAAATTTCATCTCTTAATGCATTAAAAAATTTAAAAAAATATAATGTAGAAAATGTATTAATTCATGATGCAGCGCGTCCATTATGCAGTAATAAATTAATAAAAAAAATTATTTTAAAATTAAAAAAAGTTAATAACGCAATACCTTATGTAGAATATAATGATAAACAAATAACAAAAAATAATAAAATTGAAACAAAAGTTATAAATATACAAACTCCACAAGGTTTTGATTATAAATTAATAATGAAAGAACATTTAAAATATTCAAAATACAATTTTAATGATGATTCGGGTTTATTACAGAAATCAAATATTAAAATTCATTTTATTAAAGGTGAAAAAAATAATATCAAAATAACTTATCCAGATGATATAGAATTATTTAATTTATACAAAAAACCAATAATTAAATTTGGAATTGGGTATGATATTCATCAAATTGATAAAACTACAAAAACAGGTCTTGTATTAGGTGGAGTAAAAATACCTTATTCAAAATTAATTGGACATTCAGATGCAGATGTAGTCCTTCATTCAATATGTGATAGTATTTTTGGAGCTCTTTCAATGCGAGATATTGGTTATCATTTTCCTAATACAAATAAAAAATGGAAAAATGCTAACTCAAAAATATTTATTGAATATTGTAATGATTTATTATTTAAGAAAGGTTTTAAAATTGTACAATTAGATATAAATATTATTGCCGAAAGGCCTAAAATAAATAAATATGTTTTAAAAATGAAATATAAATTATCAAATTTATTAAAAGTTGATTCTAATTTAATCGCAATAAAAGCAAC
>CACNLM010000008.1 GCA_902621305.1 uncultured Alphaproteobacteria bacterium
ATTAAATAATAATATATCAAACAAAATTCCATAAATCAAAGCAACAACATAAAGATAATAATGATAATGATAAAAAATTATATAAATTAAAGTTAAATGAAATAATATATAAAATGCAGTGTTAATATTAGGAAACAAGATAAAAGAATTTACAGAAATTGAGAAACTTATAATTAAAATGATGTTTAGTTTAAAAGAGGAGTTAACAAGTTTGGCAAACTCCATTATTTTGAAGTAACAATTTGTACGTAATCAATATTTTCAAAATCAACAAATGGCAAAACAAAAAATCTATTTTTCTCAACTTTACTGACTTTTCCAACCAATAGATCTACGGGAAAGATTTGAGCTGTACCACTTGTAACCACAATATCTCCTAATCTAGGCATTTTATTCTCTTTCACAAATGAACTTACTAGATATTTTCCATCTCCATTTCCAGTAATTAATGAAAAAATTTCATCAGATATAGATTTTACTGAAATAGATAAATTTGGGTCAGTTAATAATATTACCCTAGAATTTTTAGCAGTTGTATCAATTACTTTTCCAATTAATCCACGTTCATTAATGGCTGACATATTTTTCTGAATTTTATCTTCGTAACCAGCATTTAAGTTTATTAACTTAGTATAAATTGTATCATTCCTATTAATAAGAGATGCTGTTTTAACTAAAGTTAAATTATTATCAGTTGCATTTAATAATTTTTTTAAAACTTTATTCTCTCTTGAATTTTGTATAGCTAATGTTTGCCATTTTTTTAAACGTACGATCTCTTCTTGAAGAAGTTTATTTTCAAATTTTAAACTTCTAAAGTTATTATATTCATCAATAAAATTTGAAAATACATTTAATGGGGCTGAAATAATTCTTGTAATTGGAATAATTACTGAACTGGATATATTTTTTATCCCATTGATAAGATACAAATCAGATTTTGAGAAAAAAACTAAAAGGAAGGATAATGAAACTATAGAAATAACTATAAAATTCTTTACTAAACTTGAAATTTGAAAGGCTTTAATTTGGAACTTAGGTGCCATTTTAATTATTAATCTGAGGCAAATACATCGCTTAATTTTGATTTTTCTTCGAGCGCTTGACCAGTACCCATAACAACACACAAAAGAGGATCTTCTGCAATTGAAACTGGTAAGCTTGTAGATCTTCTTAAAACCTTATCAAGGTTATGCAGAAGAGATCCTCCCCCAGTTAACATAATTCCTCTTTCAACGATGTCTGCAGATAATTCGGCTGGTGTTTGTTCTAAAGCTCTCTTTATTGTATCAATTATCTGAGCAACAGGCTCAGCAAGAGCTTCTGCAATTTGTCTTTGAGAAATAGAAATTTCTTTTGGAAGACCTGTAATTAAATCTCTTCCTTTTACACTCATACTTCTACCATCTCCATCATCTGGAGGACTGGCAGAACCTATATCTTTTTTCATTCTTTCAGCTGTAGTCTCTCCAATTGCTAATTTATGAGTAGTTCTCATGTATTCCATTATAGCTTCATCAAATCGATCTCCAGCGGCCTTAACTGAAGTTGAATTAACAACACCACCTAGAGATAATACAGCTACCTCTGTTGTACCTCCACCAATATCAACGACCATTGAACCCGTTGGATCAGCAACTGGTAAACCCGCTCCTATTGCCGCTGCTACAGGTTCTTCAATTAGATAGACTCTTCTAGCACCCGCTGCATCAGCTGATTCTCTTATTGCCCTTCTTTCAACATTTGTTGCGCCGGACGGCACACAAATAACAATTTGAGGATTTGATATTGATCTTCCTTTATGAACTTTTTTAATAAAACTTTTTATCATTTGCTCTGCAACATCAAAATCAGCAATTACTCCATCTTTCATGGGACGTATAGCCTTGATTTTTCCTGGAGTTCTTCCAAGCATTTGCTTAGCTTCATTCCCGACTGCTAAAACTTGAGTTCTTCCATCGTTTTCAATTGTAGCAACAACTGAAGGTTCATTAAGAATAACACCTTCACCTTTCACATATACCAAAGTATTCGCAGTACCTAAATCAATAGCCATATCCTTGGAGAATAAACTAAAAAACCGATCAATTACCATGCATTAAACCCCTTCTATTTTTAAACTTGCTGTATTCTCTCTAATAGATTTAGTTTTTTTAAATATCAATCTGTTTAGAGCGTTGATATATGCTTTTGCAGAAGCAACAATAATATCAGGGTCACTACCTTTCGCTTGAGAGGATAAATCATGATCTTCAAGTCTAACAGTCACCTCTCCTTGCGCATCAGTTCCTGCAGTAATTGCATTTACTTGATAAAGTTTTAGTTTAAATTCAGTGTTTGTAAGTTTTTTTATTGCATTAAATGTAGCATCAACGGGACCATTACCATTAATTTTAGTATTTTCCACTTTATCGTTTATTTCTATCTTTAATTTTGCTTCAGCCTTTTCAACAGAACCGGCATTTACTTCTAATGATACAAATTTAATGTGTTCATCATATGACGATGTCCTGTCTTCAGCTAACGCAATTAAATCTTCTTCAAATATTTCTTTTTTCTTATCAGCTAAATCCTTAAATCTTCCAAATAATTCCATTAATGCATTATCACCTACTTCATAGCCAAGTTCTTTTAACTTTTCTGAAAAAGCATGCTTTCCTGAATGTTTACCAAGAACTAATGAAGATTTATTAAGCCCAACTGACTCAGGCGTCATAATTTCATACGTACCAGCATGTTTAAGCATACCATCTTGATGTATTCCAGCTTCATGAGCAAAAGCATTTGCACCAACTATGGCTTTATTTGGCTGAACAGGAAAACCTGTTATTGAGGATACTAATCTTGAAGCTTTCATTATAGTTTCAGTTTTAATATCTGTATGATAAGGCATAAGGTCTTTTTTTACTTTTAAAGTCATTACAATTTCTTCCAATGATGAATTCCCAGCTCTTTCACCCATCCCATTAATAGTGCACTCAACCTGTCTTGCTCCTTCTTTAATTGCTGCAACGTTGTTTGCGGTAGCCAATCCTAAATCATTATGTGTATGAGTTGAAAGAATTGCTTTATCAATGTTTGGGACGTTATTTTTAACATTTTTAAAAATTTTACCAAACTCTTCTGGTAGGGTATATCCAACAGTATCAGGAATATTAATAGTTGTGGCACCAGAATTAATTGCAAGTTCAATACATCTATATAGAAAATCAAGTTCTGATCTTCCACCATCTTCACAACTCCATTCGATGTTATTACAAAGATTTCTGGCATGAGAAACAGTCTTTTCAATAGCTTCTAAAACCTCCTCTTTAGATTTCTTTAATTTATACTTCATATGCAAAGGACTTGTTGCAATAAAAGTATGAATTCGTGGAGATTTAGCATACTGTACGGCTTCCCAAGCACGGTCAATATCTTTGAAGCTTGCTCTTGCTAAACCTGCTATAGTTGAGTTTTTTACCTGTTTACTAACTTCAGAAACTGCTTCAAAATCTCCATTAGAGGCAATAGGAAATCCTGCTTCAATAATATCAACCTTCATGGAGTCAAGTACTTCAGCGATTTGAAGTTTTTCATCTAAATTCATCGAAGCACCTGGAGATTGCTCTCCATCTCTAAGAGTTGTATCAAAAATATAAATTTTTTCAGTCATTTCCTTAATTATACACTAATCAAAATTTTATTAAACTTTCATCTAATTTTTCGATTTATCAACCATTTTTCCATCCGCAATCCAAGGCATCAAAGTTCGCAACTTTTCTCCAACTGCTTCAATTGGATGTTCAGCTTGTTCTTTTCTCATTACTTTAAATTTAGTTTGACCACTCTGATGTTCTTGCATCCATTCTTTAGCAAATTGACCAGATTGAATTTCTGAAAGAATTTTTTTCATTTCTTTTTTTGTTTCATCAGTAATAAGTCTTGGACCTCTTGAATAATCTCCATACTCCGCAGTATTTGAGATTGAGTATCTCATGTTTGCCATTCCACCCTCATACAAAAGATCAACAATAAGTTTAACTTCATGAAGACATTCAAAATATGCCATTTCAGGAGCATATCCTGCTTCAACAAGAGTTTCATAACCTGCCAAGATTAAATGAGTTAAACCTCCACACAAAACAGATTGTTCTCCAAACAGATCTGTTTCACATTCTTCTTTAAAGGTTGTTTCAATAATTCCAGCACGTCCTCCACCTATTGCTGATGCATATGCAATTCCTATTTCAAGAGCATTACCTGAAGGATTTTTATCTACAGCAACCAAGCATGGAACTCCAGCACCTCTTACATATTCTGCTCTTACTGTATGACCAGGTCCTTTAGGAGCAACCATTATTACATCTATACCTTCCTTAGGTTTAATTAAGTCAAAATGAATATTTAATCCATGAGCAAATGCAATTGTTGTTCCTTCTTTAATATTTTCAGCTATGTCATTTTTATATATTTCTGATTGAAGTTCATCAGGTGTCAACATCATAATTACATCAGCCCAACTCGCTGCTTCTGCAGGAGTCATTACTTTGAAATTAGCTTGCTCTGCTTTACTTCTTGAATTTGAGCCTTCTCTTAATGCAATTGAAACATTTTCTATTCCAGAATCTCTCAAGTTCATTGCATGCGCATGACCTTGACTTCCATATCCTACAATTGATATTTTTTTATCTTTTATTAAGTTTAAATCTGCATCTCTATCGTAATATACTCTCATTATTCCTCCTCATTTTTTTGAATTGATGATATTGCAACGGGACCACTTCTAACAATTTCAATTTTTGTAATTTCATTGATTTCTTTTATAAATCTATTTACTCTTTCTGAAGCACCAGCAATTTCAAAAATTGTGGTATTATTTTCATTTTCAATTTTTCTAGCTCTGTATAAATCACAAAGCTGATAAACTTTCTTTTTATTTGTATCTGAAATATAAATGTAAACTAGAGCAACCTCAGCTTCTACTGAACTGCCCTCTTGATCTAAATTTGTAACACTATGAACAGGAACAATTCTTAGTAGCTGTTTTTCAATTTGACTAACAACTTCTGAAGTACCATGCGTTACAATGGTAATTCTAGAAATATTTTCATCATTACTAACTTCAGCTACATTCAAACTATCAATATTATATCCTCTACCGGAAAACATCCCTATTACTCTAGCTAAGACACCTGGCTCGTTATCAACTAATACAGTTAATATATGTCTTTTTGTCTCTGATACTTGATCAGGAGAAGCATAAACAGATTTATTCATTAAACTAAAATTTTTCCTTTTTCGGCAGATTTTTTATCTTGTTTTTGATCTTTACTTAACATCATTTCATTGTGAGCAGATCCACTTTGAATCATAGGAAAGCAATTCTCTTCTTTGGTAACCCAAATATCAGCTATTACTGTATTTTTTGTTTCTATCATTTGAGTAATTACATCATCAAGTTCATCAGTTGTCTTTGCTCTTAAGCCAACTGCTTTATAACTTTCAGCTAATTTAACAAAATCAGGTAAGCTATCAGTGTAACTTTCAGAATATCTTCCACCGTGTAAAAGTTCCTGCCATTGTCTTACCATTCCCATATATTCATTGTTTAAAATAAATATTTTTACTGGTAATCTATATTGAACAGCCGTGCTCATTTCTTGAATATTCATGAGTATTGATGCATCTCCTGCTATATCGACTACTAAGGCATCTGGATGTCCAACTTGAGCTCCAATAGCAGCAGGAAACCCATATCCCATAGTTCCTAAACCACCTGACGTCAGCCATCTGTTTGGCTCCTCAAATTTATAGAATTGAGCTGCCCACATTTGATGCTGACCTACTTCAGTCGTTACAAATGTTTTAGTATTTTTTGTTAACTCATACAGTCTTTGAACAGCGTATTGAGGCTTAATCTGTTTACCTTCATTTTTATAGTTTAAACAATCAATTTCTTTCCATTTATTAATTTTATCCCACCACAATTTCAATGAATCAGTATCTATTTTATATTTTTTGTCTTTCCAGATCGAAATCATTTTTTCGACAACTTGTTTAACATCACCTATTATTGGAACATCAACATTTATAGTTTTATTAATATTACTTTCATCAATATCAATATGAATTTTCTTTGAATTAGGTGAGAACGCATCAAGTCTTCCAGTAACTCGATCATCAAATCTAGCGCCAATATTAATCATAACATCACATTCATGCATAGCCATATTAGCTTCATACATTCCGTGCATACCGAGCATGCCAAGTGAGTTTTTATCTGATGAACCTACTACACCAAGACCCATTAAAGTCATTGTTACAGGTGATCCAACCATATTAATAAATTCTCTAACTAATCTTGAAGCTTTTGGACCAGAATTAATACATCCACCACCGATATAAAAAATTGGTTTTTTTGCTTTAGCAATTAATTCAACAGCTTCATGAATTTTACTTTTTTCAAAATCTGGACTTGGCTCAAACAATCTATGAGATGGAATTATAATTTTATTTTTTTCTTCATAAGAACCTTTAGCAAATTGAACATCTTTTGGAATATCAATTAATACAGGTCCTGGTCTTCCATTTTGTGCAATTGTAAAAGCTTCATGAAAAACAGATGATAGTTTATTTACATCCTTCACTAAATAGTTATGTTTTGTACATGGTCTTGTAATTCCAGTAGTATCACATTCTTGAAATGCATCGCTTCCAATTAAATGAGTTGGTACTTGTCCTGTAATGCAAACAACTGGGACACTGTCCATCATTGCATCAGTTAAACCAGTTACAACATTTGTTGCGCCAGGTCCTGACGTTACAAGAACTACTCCAGTTTTACCAGTAGACCTAGCATAACCTTCAGCAGCATGTATAGCACCACCTTCTTGTCTTACTAAAACGTGCTTAATTGAATTCTGTTTAAATAAAGTATCGTATATGGGTAATACTGCACCACCAGGATACCCAAATACAACCTCTACGCCTTGTTCAGCTAAGCTTTTTAAGACAATTTCAGCACCTGTTATTTCATTATTCATTGATCTTAGCTCATAGGCTGTGGATAAAATAAAATCAATAAATTAGTTCAATTTTGGTCTAAATTAATGGATTTTATGTCAATTTCATCGGGAAATTGATCAAATTTTTTAAAAAAATTAAGATTTGAAGATCTCCACCAAGTGTGTTGTCTTTTTACATAGTTTCTTGTGACCTGCTGAATTTTTGAAATACATTCATGAATTGATAATTCGTTATTAAGATAAGATTGAATTTCAGGAACTCCGTGAGCTTTCATTATTGGTAAACTATTATCATAATTTAATTTAAGCAAGTTTTTAACTTCCTCTATCGCACCATCTTCCATCATCAAATGTGTTCTATGATCTACTCTTCTATAGTTTTCTTTTCTATCTGGAAGAAATAATAATATTTTGTAATTTTTTAAATTAATAAAATTTTTATTTTTATTTTTCTTCCATTCACTAAATTTTTTCTTAGTAAAAAAATTTACTTCCCATATTCTTCTAATTCTTTGAATATCATTAGGTGCAATATTAATCATTGCATCACTATCAAGCTCTTTAACTAAATTAAAAAAATTTTCCTTACCAATTTTTAAAATCATTTTATCTGATTCTATTTTTACTTTTTCTGGAATAGATGGAATTGAAACTATTCCATTAATTAAAGATTCTATATAAAGACCTGTACCTCCAACTAAAATAGGGGAGATATTTTTATTAATCAAATAATTAATTTTTTTTGATACTTCCTCACACCATTTTTGAACATTAAATCTTACATCACCTTTTACAAATCCATAAAGATGGTGATTTACTTTTTTATGATCTTCTAAAGTAGGTCTTGCAGTTAATATACTTAACTCACGATAAATCTGCATACTATCAGCATTTATAATCTCGCCATTTAATTTCTCAGCTAGATTTAAAGCAAATTTTGATTTACCTGATGCAGTGGGACCTAATACAAAATAGATTTGAGTTTTCAATTATTCTTAAATTTAATTGTTACCCAATTTTGCTCATTATCTCTTATTATTTTTAGTAATAATGAGGATCTACCTGTTTTTTTTAAAGAATTTACTAATTCTTCAAATGAATTCATATTGTTAATGATCTCTCTATTAATTTCTGTAATTATATCTCCGCTTTGCAAACTACTATCAATATCGTCAATAGAAATTACTTTGACTCCACTTTCATGATCCTCGATAGTAATGCCTAGAGATTGTATTTTTAAATTTCTTTCAATATTTGAAGTTGTTTTTCTTTCTGTCACTACTTCTCCAGGTAATTCTCCTAATATTACCTCAATAATAATCTTCTTATTTTTTCTCCAAACTTCTAAGATCGCAGTAGAGCCTACATCTGACTCTGCAACAACTCTTGGTAAATCAGGCATCTTTTTAATTTCAATATCGTTAAATTTTAAAATTACGTCACCTGGTTCTAATCCAGCAGTTTTAGAAGGTCCATTCGGGTTTACGTTTGATATAAAAGCCCCTTTTTGATCTGGTAAACCTAAACTTTCAGCAAAATCACTTGTTACAGGTTGAATTTGAACACCTAACCAACCCCTCTTTGTTTTTCCAAAGTCTTTTAATTGTTGGACTATTTTATTTGCACTGTTAGCGGGAATTGCAAAACCTAAGCCAATACTTCCACCTGTTTGTGAAACAATAGCAGTATTAATACCTATTACTTCACCGTCTAAATTAAATAATGGTCCGCCAGAATTCCCTCTATTAATCGAGGCATCAGTTTGTAAAAATTTTACGTATGGTCCACTTCCTAAATCTCTTGAAATCGCAGAAATGATACCAGCAGTTACTGTACCCCCTAACCCAAGAGGATTACCAATTGCAATAGACCAGTCTCCAACTCTCATTTTATCTGAATCTCCCCAGCCAACGTAAGTAAGTTTTACATTTTGAGGATCAATTTTTAAGACAGCAATATCAGCTTTAGGATCTCTTCCAAGCAACTCTGCAGTAAATTCCGTTTCATCATTTAAGATGACAGTTATTTCATCTGCTCCTTCAATTACATGATTATTTGTAACAACTATGCCATCTTCACTTATAATAAAACCTGAGCCAAGTCCTGTCATAGGTCTTTGAGATCTTCTTTGATCTCTATCAAAATATTCCTTGAAAAAATCATCAAAAGGAGATCCCTCTGGAAATTGGGGTATTTGATTTTGACCATTATTTTCAACAATAGTTGTTGAAGCAATGCTAACTACTGCAGGAGATAATTGCTCGACTAAATCTGCAAAACTTTCAGGAACAGATAAGGCAGGTTTGGTAAATAAAAGGCCAATTACAAATAGAAACTTTAATTTCATTTTAATTATCGTAATATTTGAAAGTGAAATAAATAAGGCATAATCCGATTAAAGCAGAAAAGGCACAAATATTTTTAATTGTTTGAGGATTAATTGTACTTAGAATTTTAAATAATTTATTTAAATTATTCGCAAGAAAAAAATACAATACTCCCTCAACGATCATCACAAGACCGATGCTTGTTAGTAAAACTTCAAGCATTAATTCTGAAGATCTATTTCACCAAAAAACTTTTCACAAACTTCTCCAGGCGCAATAACCATAGACATTTCAGTATCACCAAAGGTATCTTTACAAGCTTGCATTGTTCTTAAAAAGTCAAAAAATTCCTCATCAAGACTATATGCATCTCCAAGAATTTTATTCTTTCCGGCATCTCCTTCACCTCTAAGTATAGAAGACGTTCTTTCAGCTTCTGCTAAAATTACAGTTTGTTGTCTATCCGCTGATGCTACAATTTCCTTAGATAGTTCTTCACCTTCAGCTCTTAATAAATTAGCTTCTTTTTCACGTTCTGATCTCATTCTTTGATAAACGTTATTAGAGACCTGTTCAGTTAAGTCTGTCCTTCCAATTCTGATATCTAAAATTTTGACACCAAAAGATTCTTCATTAACTTTAATTTGTTTTTCAATTTCATTCATGATACTATTACGTTCATTACTCAGAAGAGATGTTAAAGAGTATTGTGCAATTACACCTCTAACTGCTGCATTTATAATTCTTCCAAATCTATCTGAAAATGTACTTTCGTTTCTAACAGTTTGATAGAATTTTAAAGGATCAACGATGTTATATCTAGCAAATGAATCAACGATAATTCTTTTTTGGTCTGACAGAATCATCTCCTCAGGTTGGGGATCTAAGTTTAGTAGTCTTGAATCTAAAAATACTGCATCTTGAATAAATGGAATTTTAAATTGAAGGCCAGGTTTTGTTACAACTTTTCTTGGATCACCAAATTGAAGTACTAAAGCTTGCTTGGTTTCATTTACAATAAAAAAAGCTCCCGTGAATGTAAGGAAAAGTATAAACAAAACCAAAACTATAAGTAAATTTCTTACACTAAATCTCATTTTAATTACTTCCCGATTTTTTAAGTTCATTCAATGGGAGGTAAGGAACTACGCCCTGCCCATTTCCAGTATCATCTAAGATGATTTTATTCTTACCCTCTAACACTTCTCTTAAAGTCTCTAAATAAATTCTTCTTTTCGTTACTTCTTTGGCATCTTTATAACTGTTATAAACATCAATAAAGTTTTGTGCCACACCCTCTGCTTGTTTAACAACCTGTTCTTTATAAGCTGTTGCAGCTTCTACAAGTTTAGCGGCTTCACCACGAGCATTGGGTACTATTCTGTTTAGATAAGTATTTGCTTCGTTTACTAGTCGTTCTTTATCTTGTCTTGCTCTTTGTACTTCATCAAAGGCATCAATAACTTGATCAGGTGGATCAACACTTTGAAGTTGAACTGATTGTATTAAAACTCCACTCTCATAGGAATCTAAAACTATTTGTAATTCATTTCTTACAACTTGCTCAACCTCTTGACGACCTTCTGTAAGTAAGAATTGAAGATCTCTTTGACCAACAACCTCACGCACAACACTTTCGGACATGTCTTTTACTGTAAGTTCTGGGTTTCTAAGCTTAAATAAAAAATTTCCAGCATCTTTGATTTTAAATAGAACTGTAAATGCTACATCTGCAATGTTTTGATCGCCCGTAAGCATTAAACTTTCTTCAATTACTTTTCGCTCTGCATTTGAATTTGAGCCAAAACCAAGATCACTTGCGCTTCTAAAACCTACATTTATTTTTCTAATTACCTCAACCTTAGGTGTAACAGTTTGACCGATTGGGGTTGGAAAAAAGTAATGTAATCCGGGTTCTGTTGTTTGACCATTCCATCTTCCAAATAGAAGTTCTACACCTTGTTCATCAGGCTCGACTCTATAAAATCCAGTAGCTAACCATAGAAGAATAGCAACAATTATGAATATTGAAAAATTACGTCTTCCACCAAATTTGAAATTGCCAAACCTATCTTTTGCTTTTCTAATGGAGTCTTCAAAATCTCTTCTATTTGGACCGCCTCCAGACCCTCCTGAACCCCAAGGGTTATTATTTCCACCTGATCCCCAAGGATTATTGTCGTTGTTATTTTTATTCCAGTTCATATATTATTGATAATATTGGATCTATCTACTAACACTAATTATATTATTTAATAACTAATATTTATGTAAATCTGGAAAAATCAAGTATGTCTGATGAAATTTTATCTTTAATTTATACATTTTCTAAGAAATTTAGCGATCCAGAAACAAATCTTAGTTTTGATCCTAAAAATCAAAATATTTCAGCAGTTGTAAAAGATGGCAATGTAAACATTTCCTTGCTTGTAAAAGGTCAAAAAAAAGATCTTTATCTAAATATAGCAAGATTGCTTAAAAATAATGTTGAACAAATTTCTGGAGTTGATTCTGTGAATGTAATTATAAATTCAGATGTAGAGAGCACTAAAACAAATAATAATGATAATAGAAGATTTAAAATTGATGCAAAAAATATATTAGCAATTGCAAGTGGTAAGGGTGGAGTTGGAAAATCAACATTTTCAGTAAATCTTGCCACAGCATTAAGCTCACTAGATCTCAAAGTTGGATTACTTGATGCAGATATCTACGGTCCTAGTGTTCCTAGAATGATGGGTATTTCTCAAAAACCAATAATGAATGAAAACAAAAAACTTATACCCTTAGAAAATTATGGAATAAAATTAATGTCTATAGGTTTTATTCTAGACTCAGAGGCTCCAACAATTTGGAGAGGGCCTATGGTAATGAAAGCTTTAGAGCAAATGTTTAATGGTGTTGAGTGGGGTGAATTAGATTATCTTATAATTGATCTCCCTCCTGGGACTGGAGATGCTCAACTAACTTTAGCTCAAAGTTCAAAACTTTCTGGATCAATTGTAATTTCTACCCCTCAAGATGTAGCTCTTACTGATGCAAGAAAAGGAATAAATATGTTTAAAAAAGTTAATGTTGATATTCTTGGTATTGTGGAAAATATGGCTTATTTCATATGTGATAATTGTGATCAAAAACATTATATATTTTCAAAAGATGGTGTGAAAAAAGAAGCTGAAGAATCTAGAATACCTTTTTTAGGAGAAATTCCTATTGATACAAATTTAAGAATTCAATCTGACAAGGGAATACCTACTTTGATTGATGATCCAGATGGTGAAATTTCAAAAAAATTTATATCTATTGCTAAAAACTTAAAAAAATCTCTGAATTAAACATTCATCGGAGCATCAATTTTTTCATGATGCTGATAGTTTATTAATTTAAAATCATTAACGTTGTATTTAAAAAAATCTTTTGTTTCGAACTGAAGCTCAGGTAATTTTTTCGGGATTCTTTTTAATTGAATTTTAACCTGCTCAAAATGTTCTTTATAAATGTGAAAATCACCTAAAGAATGAATAAATGTTCCAACTTCTAATTTACACTCTCTAGCTAACATGTGAGTTAAAAGACTATAACTGGCGATATTAAATGGAACTCCCAAAAACATGTCACATGACCTTTGATATAGTTGGCAACTTAATTTGTTATTAGAAATAAAAAATTGTGAAAATGCATGACATGCTGGCAATGACATATTTTTAATTTCCGGAGGGTTCCAAGCAGAAATTATATGACGCCTTCCATTTGGATCTTCTTTGAGTCCTTTAATTAGATTTAAGACTTGATCTTCTCCATTAAAATTTCTCCATTGAACTCCATATATTTTACCGACATCTCCTTCAAACCGAGCTTGTGATTTCCAGTAATCTGCTTGAGCATTTTGAGTCCAAATAGTTTTTTTATTTTTTAAATTTTCTCTTGAATCATTGTATAAAATTTCAGCAAGTCTTCTCTCATCGTCTGAACCTTCGATAAACCATAATAACTCTGATACTACAGATTTCCATGCTAGTTTTTTAGTCGTTATAGCAGGAAAACCTTTTGATAGATCATAATGCATTTGATAACCAAAAGACTTTCTAACACCTCCCGCTCTACTTTCAACATCAGAACCACTATCATAACAATATCTTAAAGCATCTAGGTATTGTTTCATCTTTCCCAAATCTCAAAATGGCAAGTTGAGTCGCCATTTATTTTTTTAATCATTTTCATATTATTTTCTATAGAAGTAATATCTATAAATTTTTCACAATTATAATTACCGTAGATTCTAGTGAGATAAAATTGTTCTATGGATTTAAAAGTTAAATTTATTATTTCTGAACCTCCAATTATAAAAATATCCATATCTTTATATGTTGCTTGAAGATTTTGAATTTGATCATTTATGTTTCCACTAAAGTAATAATCTGCACCTTCTATTAGTTCTTTATCTTTACTCGTAATGAGAACATTTATTCTTGATTTTAGAGGTGTAGGCATAAAAGGATCTTCCCAAGTCTTTCTTCCCATTACAACGACATTATTTAGAGTATTTTCTTTGAACCATTTTAAGTCAATTGAATTTTTGGGCCAGGGCATACTTTGGCCCTTACTTATCCCCCCTTTTTCATCCACTGCCATTATTGCTTTGATCATATTTATTTTATTTTATGTTTTAATTAGTAACAATTTTTTTTTTTAATTGCTAGGTTTCAAGACAAAACTTTCAAGTATTATTAGTTTAAGGTATAATGAAAATGTTGCTTTGCAACTAAGATAATAAATGCTTTGTGCAATAAATTATTCGGACCCGGGGGCGGTACCCGGCGTCTCCACCAATATGGGGACGAAATAGGTTTGACGGTAATTCAAAGACAAAGACTTTATCCGGTATTGTACCACCGTTATCGGGCTATTTTATAAACGCTAACGATAATAGATTAGCACTTGCTGCCTAGATTCTAGGTGAGCGCGGTCAGGGGCACCGAGCAACAGAACGCCCCATACAAATAAGGTAGGAAAAAAATGAAAAAATTTGAAGAATTGATGAGTGTTAAAAATGAAATTGAAAATATTTCTGCAACAGAAGCAAAGGAAAAGCTCAATGATCCAAATGTACAATTTATTGATGTTAGGGATAAAGAGAGTTTTTCAAAAGGAACGATTGGAAATGCGATACATTTGGATAGAGCTTTTCTTGAATTTTATTTGGCAGAAGGTAGTCCGTTAGAAAATAAATTTTTTAAAGAAAACCCAAATAAAGAATATGTTGTATTTTGTGGTGTAGGTGGGCAAGGAACCTTATCAACTAAAACAATGCAAGATATGGGTATTAAAAATGTTAAGAATATTACTGGAGGTATGGCTGAATGGGAAAAATTAAAAAAATAATTTTATTAAATTAAAAATTTATTTGGAATTTTTTTCTTTCAAAAAAGGCACCATTGAGCTCCAAACACCATCTTTTTTTAAACGATGATAGGTTGCTGCTAAAATATGAATACCTATAAACCAATAAAGCAAATTAATGTTTAGTTCGTGAAAAATAATAACAAAATCCATTATGATTTGATCTTTAAGTTCTATCCAAAATAAAAATCCAATCAATAATCCTGATAATACAGTACCAATTAACAAAGCATACATACCGTTGTGAATAATTTTAGCAGCTAATTTTTGAGCTCTAGGGGTATCTTCAGGTAAGGATGTCTTTTGTGTTGTTTTCATATAAATTAGACGAATTAATAGAAGAAACAGAAATATTACTGCAAAAATAATTTCAAATTTAAAAAATGCTTGGTCTTCAAGTTGATTAATATCATCTACTTGCTTTGCTACACCATAAACAAATAAAAGAACAAACCCCCAGTGAAATAATTTTGCTATTTTACTATATTGCGAATTATTTTTATCTAAACTCATAAATTTTATTGCAATACTTTAAATATTTAATACAAAAATAAAATAGAAATGATTGAATATCAAAAAATACTGGATAAAAATATGCTAAATGTGTTTAAAGATATTCTTAAAAATATAAAAGATAATGGATTATCAAATAATAATCATCTCTATATTACATTTTTAACGAATCATAAAAATGTTGAATTACCAAATTGGTTAAGACAAAAATATCCCCAAGAAATGACAATTATTATTCAATATGAATATTATGATCTAGAAATAAATAAAAATAATTTTTCTATTACACTCTCATTTGGTGATATTAAAACAATCTTAAAAATTAATTATAATGCTATTGTTTCATTTGCAGATCCTTCGGCTAATTTTGGTTTAATTTTGCAAAAAAGTAAAATTAAGAAGAAAGTAAATAAACAATTAGAAACCAATATATCAAAGAAGGATAATGTAATTAATTTTTCAAATTATAAAAAAAATTAATCTAAGTAATAATGTTCAATTAATTCACCATTTTGGTAGTCTAAACATAATGGACTACCAGTTGGAAGTTCTATTGAGGATATTTCTTCAGGTTTATACATTCCAACTTTGATCATAATTGCTCTTAAAGAATTACCGTGAGCTGCAATTAAAACATTTTTTTTATTTAATATATGTGGTTGAATTGTTTCAGTAAAGTAAGGAGAAACTCGGTCTACTACATCCTTAAGACTTTCTCCGTTTGGAGGTGGAGTATCATAAGATCTTCTCCATATATGTACTTGTTCTTTTCCAAATTTATCAGCAGTTTCAGCCTTATTTAAACCAACTAAATCTCCATAATCCCTCTCATTCAGTTTTTGATCTTTTTCATATATGAGTTTTCCATCTTTATGTAAATTTTCTATCTCTGATGCCTTTATAGCTATTTCTGCTGTTTTATTTGCTCTCTCTAATACACTACTAAATACTTTATCAATTTTTATATTATGTTTTTTTAATAGATGTCCTGCATTATTAGCTTCATTAATACCTTTTTCGGTTAATGGAACATCTTTCCATCCAGTAAATCTATTTTCTAAATTCCATTGACTTTGACCATGTCTCAATAAAACAAGTTTGTTCATATGTTTCATATAATATGTTATAAAGGGTTTGTTAATTAATAATGACTAATAAATTAAGAATAGAATTTGATAGTTTAGGTTCCAAAAAAATTGATCAAAATAAGCTTTGGGGTGCGCAAACTCAAAGATCCTTTGAAAATTTTAAAATTGGCAGTGAAAAAATACCATCAGAATTGATTATCGCATTAGGTCAGCAAAAAAAAGCAGCAGCAGAAGCTAATATAGAACTGGGTGTTATAGATAAAAAATTGGGATCATTAATATCAAAAGCCTGTGATGATATAATTAATTTGAAACTTATTGAAGAGTTTCCACTAGCAGTGTGGCAAACTGGATCTGGAACTCAAACCAATATGAATGCAAATGAAGTTATTAGTAATTATATCATTAAAAAATTAAAAGGGGAAATTGGCAGTAAAAAACCTATTCACCCAAATGATCACGTAAATTTATCTCAATCATCTAATGATACCTTTCCAACAATAATGCATATCGCAATTAATGAACTATCAATCAAAGATTTAATTCCAAATCTTAAAGATTTAATAAAAGAGTTTGAAAAAAAGAAAATAACATTTCAAAATATAATTAAAATAGGAAGGACTCACATTCAAGATGCAACACCAATTACTTTAGGTGATGAATTCTCTGCTTTTTGTAGTCAATTACAAGCTTGTCTAGTAAGAATAGAAATTTCAAAATCAGAGTTAAAATATCTTGCACAAGGTGGAACAGCTGTAGGTTCTGGTATTAATGCACCAAAAAAATTTGACAAAGTATTTTGTAAATATTTGAATAAACTAACTAAGGATAATTATAAACCTTCTAAAAATAAATTTGAGTCTTTAGCTTCTCATGATCCACTAATTAATTTTTCAAATTCTTTAAAAACTTTATCACTTTCATTATTAAAGATAATAAACGATATTAGGTTTTTAGCATCTGGACCAAGATCAGGTTTAGGAGAGTTAATTTTACCTGCTAATGAACCTGGATCATCGATTATGCCTGGAAAGGTAAACCCAACACAAATTGAAGCATTAAGTATGGTATGTATTCAAGTAATTGGAAATAGTACAACTGTTGATCTTGCTGGATCGAATGGTCATTTTCAATTAAATGCTTATAAACCAGTTATAGCCTATAACATTATTCAATCAGTTAACCTTCTTAGTGATGGAATTAAAAGTTTTAATAATAATTGCTTAAAGGGACTAAAAGCAAATAAAGGTGTTATTGCTAATCATTTAAATAATTCTTTAATGCTGGTTACTGCATTAAATAAATATATTGGCTATGACAATGCTGCAAAAATAGCAAAAAAAGCTTTTAATGAGAATCTAACACTTAAGGAAGCAGCTTTAAAATTGAAATTAATTTCTGGAAAAGATTTTGATAAGATAGTTGATCCAAAAAAAATGATTTAACTAAAAATATTCGTAATTATTTTTATCAGCAAATAGAGACCTTAATAATAGGTTATTCAAATGATGACCTGATTTAATACCTAAAAAATAACCTTGTATTGGAGCACCTGCTAAGTACAAATCTCCAATTGAATCAAGAATTTTATGCCTTACAAATTCATCTTTAAAGCGCAGACCGTCCGAATTAAGTATTTTATTTTCTCCAACAACGACAGCATTATCTAAAGAACCACCGAGTGCTAAACCATTTGATCTAAGCATATCAACGTCCCTTTCAAAACCAAAGGTACGTGCTGAAGCAATATCAGTTTTATAATTTCCATTCACTAATTGTAATTGGCAGCTTTGTTTGCTCACTAGTTTACTAGGAAAATCAATTTCAAAATCTATTGAAAATTGATTATTAGGTTTTAATTCAACAGAAGAATCGTTAGTTTTTACTTTAATATTTTTTTTAATTTTTAAAATTTTTCTTTTTTTATTTAAATCTTGAGTAGATGTTTGATCAATAAGATCAACAAACTTAATAGAACTTCCATCCATTATCGGTACTTCTGGCCCATCAATTTCAATTTTAATATTATCTATATGTAGTCCAGATAAAGCGCTCATTAAATGCTCGATAGTTGAAACACTTGCGCCACTTTGATTACTTATAGTTGTACTTAATTTTGTATTAGTTACATTTGACCATATGGCCTTTATGATATTATTCTTAGTAAGATCTTTTCGTATAAACCTTATCCCATAATCAGCTTCAGCGGGATGTAATTTCATAGATACTTTTAATCCTGTATGTAATCCTATGCCGCTTATAGATAATGGTTTGGAAATCGTTACTTGATTATTAGAGTTATTTAGTAAATCTATCATCTTAAAAAAAAGTGCTGAAATCAGCACTTTTTTTAATATATATTTTTGACGATCTTAACAACTAACCTAATATTTCAAAATATTGCAAATGATGCTATATTTGCTAGTTAGCTTGTCTTCTAAGGAAGGTTGGTATATCCAAGAGTTCTTCCTCTGTCTCCTGATTAAACTCATCATCTATTGCAGAGATTTCAGTCTCTTCGGCACTAAATTCCTCTTTTTCGTTGATGCTTAAATTATTATCTTCAGAGTTGTTATTTTCTGAGTCATTTTCTTCAACCTTTACTTCTGCAGATGTAAAAACGGGTTCAGTCTTTGCTAAAATTGCATTTTCCGAAGCAATATCTTCAGATTTATTTTCAGTAGAGAGAGTATCAAATAAGCTTAACCTTCTTACGCTTGTTTCATTTTGTTTATCAATATCTAAAGATGACCTTGATACTTCTTCAAGAGTATTATCAGTTTCTATTAAATCTAAAGTCTCAGAAGATTCATTTTTATCTAATACTTTATCATGAATATTTTCTTCTAAATTTGAATCCTCTATTTGATTAATATTTGTTTGATCAACAAAATTAATAGTATCAGAATTCTGATTATTGAGCATTTCTTCATTTGCTATCTCATTAATTTCTTCATCTAGAACGCTGTCGTCTTGTGAAATATTATTCTGTAATACAGCAGTTTCAGACAATGGTTCGGATTTTTCAAAATCTTCTTTGTAAATATCATTGTTTATATTTATTGGTGCAAAGTTTTCTATAGGGTTAGCTGATATATTATTTTTTGCATCAATACCTGTAGCTACGATACTAACTCTAACAACACCTTCAAGTCTATCATCACATGTAGTTCCGTAAATAATGTTTGCTTCGTCATCAACTTCTTGCTTAATTCTGTTCGCAGCTTCATCAACTTCGTACAGTGTAATATCTTTACCACCAGTAATGTTTATTATTAAACCTTTTGCACCTTTAAGTGAAACATCATCAATTAGAGGGTTAGCTATTGCTGCTTCTGCAGCTGCAATTGCTCTTCCTTCACCTTGTGCTTCACCAGTACCCATCATAGCTTTACCCATTTCTGACATTACAGTTTTGATATCTGAGAAATCTAAATTTATCATTCCAGGCTGAACCATAAGGTCAGTTACACCTCTGACACCAGCATATAAAACATCATCTGCCATTTTAAAAGCATCAGAAAAAGTAGTTTTTTCATTTGCAATTCTAAATAAATTTTGATTAGGAATTGTTAGTAATGTGTCAACATACTGTTGAAGTTCTTGAATTCCCTTCTCAGCTAACTTCATCCTTTGAGAACCTTCAAAATGAAATGGTTTAGTTACTACACCTACAGTTAATATTCCTTTTTCTCTTGCTAATTTGGCAATTACTGGTGCAGCTCCTGTGCCAGTACCGCCACCCATTCCAGCAGCTATAAAAAGCATATGACTACCTTCAAACTTTTCACTTAGATCCTGAATTGCTTCTTCTGCAGCCTGTCTTCCAATATCAGGTCTCATTCCCGCACCTAAACCTTTAGTGCTATTTAATCCTAACTGAATTTTATTTGGACAACTTGAAATTTGTAGAGCTTGTGCATCTGTATTGGCTATTAAAAAATCTACACCTTCTAAATTAGCATTAATCATATTGTTAACTGCATTTCCACCAGATCCACCTACTCCTAAAACAGTAATTTTAGGATGTAAGTTTTGTCCTATATCTTGTATTGAAATATTGATAGTCATTGTATTCTCCGCCGTTTTAAATAGTTTTTAACGATTTAACTCCGAAATCGTCAACAAAATTTACTAGATATAGTATTATCTAAATATACTGATCAAGCCAAGTAAAAAAGCCTGAAATTCCACGTTTTTTTGAATTTTTTGACTGATTTGCTAAAAAATCAATCTTAAATAAATCTTTATCATACAATATAGATCCAATAATGTCGCAAAAATTTGGTTTTTTAAAATTATTTGCCAAATTTAATTGATCTAAGGGATTTGATATTCTCACACCACTTGCAAAAATTGTTTCTACATATTTTGCAATACTATCCATCATTGCCCCACCACCAGTTAGAACTACATTATTTAATTTTTTACTTCTTAAATTATTGTCTCTAATTTTTTGCCATATCATTTCTAAAGTTTCTTCAATACGTGGTCTAATAATTGCATTTAAACTTGATCTTGTTATTTGTTTAAATGTATTTTTATCGCCTGCAACAATTGGAATTTCTATTATTTCATGATCATCACTAGGAGATGAAACTAGGGAACCATATAAAGTTTTTAACCTTTCAGCACTGGAAATAGTAGTTGATAAACCTCTAGCAATATCTAATGTAATATTGTTACTCCCAACACCTATTGCATCTCCATATACAAATTTATTATTTTCAAAAACAGATATTGAAGATGTTGAATGACCTAAATCAATACAAATAGTACCAAGCTCTTTTTCATCTTTTGTTAATGATGATAAAGATGAGGATAATGGGGAAGGAATATAATTATCAATATTAAGTTTTAATTTTTTGATAACACTAGAAATATTATCCGAATATTTTTTTTGAATATTTATTTTATAAAAGTTAATTTTAATATTATCTGAATAATTTCCTATTGGTGCATTAAAATACAGATTATTGTCGATGTCATATGACGTAATATTATTAAATATTTCAAATTTTTCACTAGGATTATTAAAATATTCTGACTGATTAATTATTTTTTTTAAATGTAATTCTGAAATTTTCTCGTTTTTTAATTCTATTGCTGAGTTGTAATAATGAGAATTAGAATTTAATAAAGATAGATTAAGATTAACAGAATTTAATTTAGTTTGAGATTGTTTTTCAGCTTCTATAACTAAAGACTTAATCTGATTATGTAAATTTTCAAAATTTAAAATAATATTTTTTTTAATGTTATTATTTGGAACACTAACAATTGATAATATATTAATATTTTCTGTATTTTTATAATCAGCAATTACACATGATATTTTTGAATTACCAATATCTAAACCAGCTTTAATCATTTTAATTAATTAAGATTGTTTTTTTTAAATTTCTTAAATCATATATTTTTATATTATTAATATCTGTTTCGCTAAGTTTATTTTGTATCATAATAAAATTCTGAATAGATTTATTTGGACTTTCTTCTGAAAGCATTAGTTTCACATCGTCGTATAAATTTATATCCCATCTTCTTTTATTAATAAATTCCAAACTCTCAATTTGATATTTTTTTTCAAAATCATAATTTTTTAGAAAATTAATTAATGAATTAGCTTTTAAGTTTGAAGAATTACCCTTGAAAATTAACAATGACTGATTAGTGAAATCTGTAATGTAAATTTGATCTATAATTTTTCCATTTTCATCAAAAAAAAAGTATTTCTCGTTAAAAAAATAAATTCCTATTGGTTTATATTCTTCAATCCTAACAAATAGAGTATCTTTGTAATTTGTATTTAAATATATTTCTTTGACCCAATTATTTTCTTTTATTGAATCATGAATTTTATCTAATTGTAACAAAAAAATTGAAGATCCTATATAATTTTGCAATTTATCCTCTACAAATTTTAATTTGATTTTCTCCAAACCTGAAATATCAAATTTTGTAAATTGATATTGGAAATTTTCTGAAAAACTCTGAATTATATTTTTAGAGGTCTCAATTAAATTATTTTTGTTAAAATATAGTAAAATAGAAAAAATTATTAGGAATAAAAAAATACAAAAATAAGTGAATGATCTGAAATTTAAAATATATTTTCTTCTATTAATATTGTTCATACTAATAATTTAAATTTTTTATCAAAATAAAAATGATTTCTGAAAAAGATAAATCTTTATAATTTGCTTGTTCGGGTAATAGAGATATTGGAGTAAGTCCAGGTTGAGTATTTGTTTCTAAAAAGAAAATTTTATTTTTTTTTGTATCATAAATAAAATCAGTTCTTGCAAGTGAATTACAACCTAATAGTTTATGAACTTTAGTAGCAAATTTAAGACATTTACTATAATTTGTTTTATTTAACTTAGCAGGCAAAATATGTTTAGCATAACCTTTCGTATATTTTGCTTTATAATCAAAGAAATGATTTTTTGATTTTATCTCTGTAACAGCAAGCGCGTGAATTTTTTTATCCAATTTAATAGTCGAAACTGTAAGCTCCCTTCCAGATATATACTCTTCTATTAAAATTTCTTTGTGATTATTGAAATTCCTTTTAATTTCTTCTAAATTAGAAACTAAAATATTAAATTCTTTTTGATTTTTAATTATTTTTATACCAAAACTTGATCCACTTCTATTGGGCTTAATAACAAATTTTTTTAACTTACTTTTGATAGTAATTAATTTCTTCTCATTTAAATCATTTATATTTAAAAGATAGTATTTCGGAGACATTAATTTATTTTTAATAATTTCTCTCTTAGATGCAGATTTATTAAAACATAGATTAGATGATTTGATATTTGAATGAGAAAACGGAATTTTATTTTTTTTTAAAATTTTTTGAGTTTGTCCATCTTCTCCAAACGGTCCATGTAAAGCATTAATACAAATAAAATTTTTATAATTAATTATTTTTTTATGAAAGTTTTTAGGATTAACTCTTAATGTCTTAAATTTTAATTTATTTTGATTAAGAATTTTTTGAATTTCTCTAGAGGTTTCTAAAGATACATCGTGTTCTTCATTATTACCACCTTCTAAAATTAAAATTTTTTTATTACTCACCTATTATTTTTACCTCCCATTCCAATTTTATATTGAATTTGGCATATACTTTTTCAATAATACTTTTACCTAGGTTTTCTATATCTGTTGCTGAAGCATTTCTTTTATTTATTAAAAAATTTGCATGTTTATCACTCACATACGCATCTCCATAATTGATACCTTTGCATCCAGCTTCCTCAATTAGTTTTGCCGCATGAAGGTTTTTAGGATTTTTGAATGTACTTCCAGAAGTTTTATTTTTAATTGGCTGAGTTTCTAAACGCTTATTCTTTATTTCATTAATCTTGTCTTTTATTAAATTTTGATCTCCATAACTAAAATTAAATATAGCTTTTGTAACTATATCTGTATTATTTATTTTTGAAGACCTATATTTTAGATGCAGTTTATCTTTTGTAATTGTTTTTCTTTGGCCAAAATTATCACAGATTTCTATACTATTTATAACATCTACAGTTTCCGAACCATAACAACCAGCATTCATTTTAACTGCACCACCTATTGATCCTGGAATACCGCTATAAAATTCAAAACCCTCTATATTTTGTCTTAATGCATAATTTGACAGATTAATATCTAAAATACTAGCGCCAACTTCAAGTTTATTATCATTAATATTAATAGTATTAAAACCTTTGCCTAATTTTATAAGAGTTCCATTATATCCGTTATCTCTAATTAAAAGATTTGAACCTGAACCTATGATGTAAAAATTTTCATTATTTATTTCATTTAGTATAATTTCTAACTCTAAATTGTCTTCAACTATAGCAAATATTTTTGCGTTACCTCCTGTTCTGAACCAAGTATTTTTACCAGCATTATAATCTAAGTAAATTTTACTTTTAAGTTTATCAGCTAATTCTATAATTTTTTTTGACATTAGTTATTCAAATATTTTTTTGCAATACTTGATATTGAGCCTGCACCCATAAAAACAATGGTATTTTCATTCATTGTATGAGGTTTCATTAATTTATTTAAATCACCTATATTCTTTAAATATGTAGTATTTTTATTTTTTTTTAATATTTTAGAAAATATATCTTTTGAAGTCGCTCCCTTGATAATCTTTTCTCCAGCTGAATAAGTTTCTAATAAGAATAAATAATCAACTTTTGATAAAACTTTTATAAATTCTCTAATTAGTGTTTTAGTTCTAGTGTATCTGTGTGGTTGAAAAACAACTATTACTTTATTTTTTAGACTTTTAGCTGCACTTAATGTAGCTGCAATTTCAGTTGGATGATGCGCATAATCATCATACACAAAGGAGTTATTTTTTTTTCCAATAAATGAGAATCTTCTTTTAACACCAACATAATTAGTCAAGGCGTTATTAATATCTTTATTTTTTATTCCATTTAGTTTAGCCACAACAATACTTGCAGTTGCATTTAAAATATTGTGATTTCCGATTGCATTTATAGTAAATTTATAATTAGAAGAATGAATAATTTTATTGTTAATTTTTAATTTAAAGGAAGTTTTTAGTTTGTTTTGAATAATGTCAAAGATTAATACATCTGCTTTTTTATTTTTTATTGAATAAGTTAAAATATTTCTAGTTTTTATTTTGTTAATTAGTAATTTAAGGTTCTTATCATCATAGCACATTATTGTAGTTCCATAAAACGGAAGCAGATTTATAAATTTTTCAAATGCATTAATTAAATTTTTCTTCGATTTATAAAAATCCATATGTTCAACGTCTAAATTAGTAATAATTGATATTTGATGTGGAAGTTTTAAAAAGGTGCCATCACTTTCGTCTGCCTCTACAATCATCCATTCACCTTTTCCATAGCGATTATTGTTTGAAAAAGAATTTATAATACCACCATTTACAATAGTAGGGTCTAAACCTGCTTCATTAAAAATGTTTCCAACCAAACTAGTAGTCGTAGTTTTTCCATGAGATCCGGCAATAGCAATAGATTTTTTATTTTTCATTAATTCTGAAAGCATATCAGCTCGAGTAAGAAGAGGTATTTTTTTAATAAATGCCTCTCTTATTTCAGGATTATTTTTTTTTATAGCTGATGAATAAACGACGGCATCGGCATATTTAATATTTTTTTTATTATGTCCTAAAAAAAATTTTATACCTTTTTTCTTTAATCTTTTTGTATTGTCGTTTACTGATATATCACTACCCTGAATCGAATATCCTTTGTCTAACATCAATTCTGCTATACCAGACATTCCTATTCCTGAAATACCTATAAAATGAATTTTACTATTAATTTTCATTTAGTATTAATTTATAAATTAAAGCGTTTGAGTTTTTAACTTTAATCATATCAAATTTTTTATTCATTGATTCTAATTTTTTTGAATTATTATATGTTTCATAAATATATCTTTTTGCTTTATCTAAATCATTACTATTTTGATCAATAATTATGGCTAAGTCATGTTTAGCTAATATTTTAGCATTAAAAAATTGATGATTATCTTTTGAAGAAGGTAATGGAATTAATATCGAGGGAAGTTTAAAGTCAATTAAATCAATAATTGTTCCTGCTCCAGCTCTACATATTGCTAAATTAGCATAGTCTAGTATTTCATCTATATTAGTAAAAAAATCTTTCAAAATGATTGGTAGTTTAATATTTCTTAATTTTTCTTCTTGTTTTTTTATCAAATGTTTAGAGCACTGAAATATAAATTTTGCGTTTATAATTCTTTCATTATCTATAATTTTAATTAGATTTGTTGCAAAGTTTGATACAAATTCTGATCCCTGACTTCCACCAGAAATAAAAATTGTAAAAATACTCTCAGAATTTTTATTGCTGATTTTAATATTTTTTTTAAAATTATTTTCCGGTGAGCCTACTACGAATATTTTATCTTTAAACTTTGAATTAATTTTAGATTTAATATCAAAATTTAAAAATAATTTATTTGTGAAATTCAGAAAAAATTTATTTGTCCTACCTATTATCGAATTTTGTTCATGGATATATATCTTAACTTTATAGAATGGTTTAAATAACATACATGATAACATTGGAGAAAACGAAGCATAACTTCCAAAAGAAATAGAGTGAGATGGTTTTAATAAAAATATAATAATAAATGATTGAATTAGTCCTAATAAAATTTGAAATATACCAAAGATTTTAAATATTATGTTCCCATTTAAATTTGATGAACTAATTATATAAATTTTTCCATTATAATTATGAAAGTATTTATATCCTCTTTTATCAGTAATAATTGTGCAATTTATATTTTTAATAGATAAATAATTAGCAAAATTTTTCGCCGGTATAACATGTCCGCCTGTTCCTCCTGTAATTAGTAAAAAATTTTTTTTCATAATTCTTCATTTTTTTTGTTTGTAAGAGATAATAAAAAACCAAATAAAATTGCTATTGATATCATGGAGGAACCTCCATAACTTACAAATGGCAATGTCATACCTTTTGTTGGTATAAGACCTAATGAGCTAAAAATATTAATTAAGCATTGTAATCCAAATGAGCAAATTAAACCACTAATTGCTATAATTTTATATGGATCTTCAAGTTGTAGAACTTTTAATAAGCTTCTTATTATTATTGATAGAATTATAATAATAATGATTAAACAAAAGATAAATCCTAATTCTTCTCCAGCAACAGCAAAAATAAAATCTGTGTTAGCATCAGGAATTTTTTCTTTTAAAATGCCTTGCCCTGGACCTTTTCCAAGTAGCCCACCATTTATGAAAGCTTGAATACTTAAATCTATTTGGTATGTGTCAGTACCACTTAAACCACCAAGAAATGAATTGATTCTTGATTGTACATGATCAAAAATAAAATAAGAAAATATCGAAATTCCTAAAATAAATAAAAATGCAACTATAACTAAAAAAATTGATAAACCAGCAACAAATAACTGACAAAAAAAAGTTGATGACAGTAAAACTGTCATCCCCAAATCAGGTTGCATGAGTATTAAAGATAAAAGCAAGAAGAAAAAAATAAACAGTAAAGGTAAATAAAATTTTTTATCCTCTATAGATTTACTTATACACCATGCCGTCAATATGACAAAAATAGGCTTAATTATCTCTGAAGGTTGTAATGTAAAGTTAAATATTTGAAACCATCTCTTAGCACCTTTAACTTCGTAATCTAAAAAAAGTATTAGCAGTATTATTATTAATAAAATAATAAATAAAAATAATGAAATTCTTCTTATATTTTTACTATCTAAGTCTGATAGCGCAATAAGTAGAAAAATTGAAAAAAGAAAAAAAATAGAATGCCTATTTATGGATAAATTTTCATCTATGGAAAAAGAAAGTATTAATCCCGTAAAACCCAATGATAATATTAATATTACGTTAATTCTATCAATTGAGCTCCACCAATTCTTTAAATATTCCATGTTTAATTAATATAATTTTTAATTAATTTATTAAAATGCATGCCTCTTTCTTCAAAATTTTTGTATTGATCATAAGAGGCACATGCCGGAGCGAATAATATGGTTGATTGATTTAAATTTTTTTCAATATCCTTAAAGGTTTTTTTGATAACTGATTTCAAATTTGCCGATTTTTTTACATCCAATTCTTTTTTTAATTTTTTTTCAATAAAGGATGCTGATTTTCCGTAGGTATATACACAGCTAATTTTATTTTTATATTTTAGAAGAATTTCAAAATTTTTTTCTTTAGCTATGCCTCCTAAGATTAGATAAATATTATTGTAATTTACAACTGAATTTATTGTTGAATTTAAATTAGTAGATTTACTATTATTTATTATTTTTAATTTATTATTTTTAAAAATTGTAGATGATCTAAATGGAAGACCTCTAAATGTTTTAATAACCTTAAGAAAATTAGTTTCTGGAATTTTTAATATTTTACTACATATGTATGCTATTAAAATATTTTGGATATTAAAATGACCTTCTAAGTCTTTTGAGATTTTTATTATTGATAATTTCCTACCTTTTTTAAAGTAATTATCTAGAATATAATCATTATTAGCGAAACAATCAGCTGATTTATCAACTAAAGAAAAACTAATTTTATTTTTAATTTTTTTTTGATTAAATATTTTTCTTGAATAAACATCATCAATAGATAACAAATTAATTCCATTTTTAGATATGATATGTTTTTTTTGGTTAATATAATCACTAATACCTTTGTACCTATCTAAATGATCGCCAGATAAATTTGTAATTACTGATATTCTGCTATCAAGTGACTTAACTGTTTCTAATTGAAAAGAACTTAATTCGATGACATGAACTTTATATTTTTTTTTAAGAAGAAAAGCATTGCATAATGGTTCTCCAATATTACCTCCAACAAATGTTTTAATATTATTTTTTTTTAAAATGTCTCCTATTAATTTGGTTGTTGTTGATTTCCCATTTGTGCCGGTAATAGCTACAATCTTTTGATTTGTTAAATTCGAAATATATAGATTTAAATCTCTATTTACTTTTTTAAATATGTTTTTTCTTTTAAATTTTTTTTGTCTTAAAGATATTCCTGGGCTAATATAAATTTTTTCAAAATCATTCAAATTATCTTTTTTGATATTAAAAAAATATTCTTTTTTATAATTTTTTTTTATAGCTTTTCTTACTATTGGATTATCATCCCAAATTTTAAATTTTATTTTTTTATTTTCAAAATAATTTACTATAGAAAGTCCTGATTTTTGAATTCCATAAATTAAATACATTATCTAATTCTTAAAGTTGCAAGACCTACCAAAGCTAATACAATGGTAATTATCCAAAAACGAATAACTATTGTTGACTCAGGCCATCCCTTTTTTTCAAAATGATGATGTAGTGGAGCCATTAAAAAAACTCTTTTTCCTGTCATTTTAAAAATGAATACTTGGATTACAACAGACAAAGTTTCTACAACAAATAAACCACCTATTATTGCAAGAAGAATTTCATGTTTGCATATTATTGCTATTGAACCTAAAGAGCCACCTAATGCTAAAGATCCAGTATCACCCATAAAAACTTTAGCGGGTGGTGCGTTAAACCAAAGAAAACCTAAAGCAGCACCAATTAAAGAACCACAAAAAACTGCTAATTCACCAGTTCCAGGAATATATTGAATAAGTAAATAATTAGAAAAAACTATATTGCCTGAAACATAAGCTATAAAAGCAAAAGACATAGCAACTATCATTACAGGCACAATTGCTAAACCATCAAGTCCATCAGTAAGGTTTACTGCATTAGCCGATCCAATAATTATAAATATGGAAATTAGAAAATAAAATATTCCAAAATCTATAATTAAGTTTTTAAAGAAAGGAAATGTCATAGATTTGCTTATGTTTGGGTCTAAGTTGATAAGAATTAAATATGAAATGAAAAATGAAAAAATGATTTGAAGAATAATTCTTATTTTTGATGAAATACCCTCACTTGTATTTGATTTAATTTTTTTGTAATCATCTGCAAATCCAATAGATCCAAAAATAAAAATAGTTAAAAGTAAAATCCATATAAAAATATTTTTTAAATCAGCCCAAATAATTGTAGAAACAAAAACACTTAGAATAATCAATAAGCCACCCATTGTAGGGGTACCTTTTTTTGCAATGATATGTGACTCTGGACCGTCATCTCTTATTGGCTGACCAGTTGGCTGAACATTTGATAACTTGTTAATAATATAATTTCCAAATATTAGAGAAAAAAATAATCCAGTAAGAATAGAGGCGCCAGCTCTAAATGTTATATAACTAAAAATATTTAGAAAACTAAATAAAGATTGGTATTCAAAGGCCAAATATTTAATCAAATCGATACCTGCTTTAGTAATGTTTTTGCAAATTTATTTATTTTTGTTGAATTAGAACATTTAATTAAAATAATGTCATTATTATGCACTTTCTCTTCTAAAAATTGCATGATTTTATTTGTATTTTTAAAATAGATAAATTCATTATTTGGATTAAAAAATTTTTTTATAGATAATTCAAAGAATTCGCCACATAAAATTACAAATTTAAAAATAGTGTCATCCAATTGTTGTAGTAACTTATAATGAATTTTGGAAGAATCATTTCCTAATTCATTCATTGTTCCAAGTATTATTATTTTTTTATTATTCTTTATTTTTATATTTTTTAAATTTTGTATACTTTGCATCATTGTATCTGGATTAGCATTATAAGATTCATCAATAATATTTATTTTTTTTTTATTTAAAGAAATTTTATGAACTAATCCCCTACCTTTCACTGGTTTTAAAAACTTGAAACGATTTAGAACTGATTTAATGTTCAGAGAATTTTCATTATAAAATGCAAGACAAAATAATAAGTTATTTAATCTATGCATTACTATTGCATCAGTAACAATGTTAACCTTTTTTTTATTAATTGATAAAGTTACTTTATGCAATTTTTTATAGGGAGATATTTTTTTAATAAAATATTTTTTTGAAGAATTATCAATACGAATTATTTTAAGATTTTTTTCTTTTTTTGCTTTTGTGATTAAAATATTTTCAGATTTAGAAGAAACATTGAGATATAGCTTTTTCCTATTATTATTATATTTAGAAATAAATATATCAGCTTTTTCTCTGGCAATATTATTTTGAGTTTGGAAATTTTCAAGGTGAGTAGATTGTATATTTGTAATAAATACCTCTGATGGTTTGACTAAATTACTAAGAAATTTTATCTCACCAAAATTATTTGTTCCAATTTCAAAAATTGCATAATTTGATTTTAAATTTAAATTTAGTAAAGAAATTAATACACCTAACTGATTATTATAACTTTTCTTTGAGTAAGAAATAGTATGATCTTTTTTTAAGAAAAATGCTAAAGTTTCTTTTAAAGTAGTTTTACCAGCACTGCCAGTAATGCCTATTACTTTACCTTTGTATAAATCTCGTTTCGTTTTTGCTATTTTTGAAAGATACTTATAAATATTATTTACATATAAAATTTTTTTATTTTTTTTGAAATTTTTATTATCAGTTACACAAAATTTTGCACCTTTATCTATTGCTTCATTTAAAAACTTGTTTCCATGAAACCTTTTACCTTTTAAAGCAAGAAATATATCGCCACTTTTAATATCTTTACTTGATATTTGAATTTTATCTTTTTTAGATATTATATATTTCTCTAATTGATATAATTCGATCATTAATTTAATAATTGTTTAACAATTGTAAAATCATCAAACTTAATTGTTTTATTTTTTAAAACTTGAAATTTTTCGTGCCCTTTACCTGCTACTATTAAAACTTCATTCATTTTTAATTCTTTAATAGCTAATTTAATTGCTTTTCTTCTATCAGATACTTCCATAGCTCTAGAACAATACTTTAGAATATTTTTTCTTATTTTAGATGGATTTTCGTTTCTAGGATTGTCATCCGTTATATAAATTTTATCAGCATATTTGTTTGCAATTAATGCCATTGATTTTCGCTTACTTTTATCTCTATCACCGCCACAACCAAATAAAATTGATGGTTTCATTTTTTTGATTTTATAAGCAAGTAGAATTTTTTTCAAAGCATCTGGTGTATGAGCATAATCAATAATAATTTTTGATTTTTTTTTCTTATACTCAATTGTTTGCAAACGACCTGATGGATTTGTAACTTTTGATAATACTCTTATAATTTTACTTTGACTAATATTAAGTGCTAAGCAACAAGTAATCGCACATTCTAAATTTTCTAATTCTATATTTGTTTTAAGTTTTAGATTTTCTAGTTTATATTTTGTATTCTTAATATTCAAATATACAAAATCATTGATTTTTATTAATTTTATATTTTTATTTCCGAAATATTTAAATTTTACGTTTTTTTTTATCAATGTTTGTTTTAATTCAGATAAGATGTTTAATCTTGAATTAATTATAGCAAATCCAGAATTTACTAAATGATTAGAGAAAAGTTTAATTTTAGATTTTTTATAATTTGAAAATGTTTTATGGTAATCAAGATGATCTTTTGAAATGTTTGTAATAGCTGCAATATTTATTGGATAATTTCTTAACCTGTTTTGTTCTAGAGCGTGACTTGAAGCTTCAAAAATGAAAATATTTTTTTCTTTTTTATTCGAAGATCCATATCTAAATAATTCTTCATAGGCAGGTGTTGTTAAATTTATATCATTTATTTTTTTTCCGTTTACAAAATGTCCTAAAGTACCAACCATTGTATTATTATATTTTAGTGCATTAAGAATTTTTGAAATATACCAAACAACTGATGTCTTTCCATTGGTACCTGTAACTGCTAGTGTTTTAAAGGGAAGATTGCTATGAAGCTTAGTTAATAAATAATGTATCTCAAAATTAATATTAGATACAACAAATTGAGGAATTTTTAAGTTTTTAATATATTTATTTGAAATTATAGCAGGAGTTTTATTCTTAAGTACTTCATCTAAATAAATCTTTTTTACCTTTGTATTTTTGTCATAAACAAACAACGTTTTGTTATTAGTAAATTTTGAGTTAGAGGTAATTGCAGAGAAATATTTATTTTTATTAAAGTTGTACGTTTTATTTACTCTTATAACTTTTGATAAATTAGACAGTAGCATTTAATTTTCTATATAAAAAATTTGTGTCTACTTTTAGAAGATCATCATTTTTATCTTTTGAAATATTAAAAAGGCTTATAATATTAATAATAATATCTTTTACCAAGGGTGCATTTACTCTTGCTCCAGTCATTCTTTGTTTAGTGCCTGTTTCCTTTTTTGGATACTCAATAGCAGTGTAAACTACATATTTTGGATTATTTGTTGGGAATATCCCAATAAAGGACGTTAAGTTTCTATCCTTATAATATCCACCATTTGGATTTAGTAATTCTGATGTTCCCGTTTTACCTCCTACAGAATAACCATCTACTTTTACTCTAGGACCAGTGTATTCGGTCTTGAGAACAACAGAATTTAATAAATTGATAAAGAATTTAGATGATTCTTTATTATTAAAAATTTGATTTTGTTCAAATTGTTTGTTTAATTGAAGTGTAGGAAAAACCTCATTCCCATTATTCGCTAATGTAGCATAAGCTTTAACTAAATGAAGAGGTGTAATTGCAAATCCATGACCAAATCCTATCGTTGCTGTTTCTAGCTTACCCCAATTATATTTATTTCCTAAAGGAGCTGAGCTTTCTTTATTTTCTATATTTATTTTTTTATTGAAACCTATTTTTTCAAAAAATTCTATTTGGTTTTTTTTTCCAATCAAAGTAGCAATCTGAGCTGTACCAATATTGGATGATTCAACAATTATTTTTTCAACATCATAAATACCATTATTTTTATATTTATCATGATCACTTATATTTAAATATTTTTTTGTAACATCAAAAGTCATTTGAGGATCTATAATATCTAAATCAAATCCAATAGTGGCAGTTATTGGTTTGAAAGTTGATCCCATTTCATAATTAGACTGAAAAACTCTATTCATTAAATTGTTGTTATTATATGAGGATTTGTCCTCAGGATTATAATCAGGTAAGCTTACTGATGATAATATTTGACCGTTAGTAATATCCATAACTATAGCTAAACCGGATTCAGCTTTATAATTATTTATTGTTTTTAAGAGATTTTTTCTAACCAACTGCTGTAAATTAGTATCAATACTAATAGTTATATCTTGTGATTTTGCGAGATCATTTTCAAAATACCTCTCAATGCCACTTTGACCAATTTGATCAATATCTACATATCCAAGAATATGTGACAACGTATTCTTATAAGGATATATTCTTTTAAATTCCTTATGAGTTTTGATATTTATTTCACCAAGATTAATTATTTCTTGATATTCAACTGGAGATATATTTCTTTTTATCCAAATAAATTTACTTGTTGATAATAATTTTTTTTCTATTTTTTTTATATCTAAATCAAGAATTAATCCCAATTTATTGGCTAGTTCTTTTTTATTTTTTATCTTATTAGGGTTAATTGATAAAGAGATACTTTCAATTGAAGTAGCAATTATATTTCCATTCCTATCATAAATACTGCCCCTAATATTTTTTTTTATATAATTAGTGGTATCATCATTCAGATCAGGAAAGAGCATAATTGACGAGATTCTATAAATAGAAATAAAATAGACAAAGATAAAAATTGTAATTGAAAAAAAAACTCTTCTATGAAGTAATTTTAAAGAGTCGCTATCAAATAATTTTAGTTTACTTAACATTAATTAATTATTTGAACTAACAAGCTTGATATTTTTATCTTGATTTGAAAGTTCTTGGATTTTTACAATAAGAGGAACATTATTGTTTTGAGTTTCATAAAAATACAATTCATATAGTGTTTTTAAATATGAGCTATTTTGATGAGCAGCTAATTCAATCTTATTAATTTTTAAATTTTCTGAAATTTTAGATATTTTCATTTTCAGATTTTGATTATTTTTTTCGATTTCTCTTGTATTGTTGGCAATAAAAATCATTGAAAAAACCAATATTAAATTAAGAATTAAAAAGAATATAATTGATTTAGTATACTTCATTATTAAATTTTTTGAGCTACCCGAAGTTTTGCTGATCTAGATCTGGGATTATTTATAATCTCAGAAGCTGATGGCAATATTGGTTTTTTGGTGATTATTTTAAGTTGAGTTGCCAGTTTATCAGGTAACTCCGGGTAGTGGCGGGAGGAACGCCATCGTTTACCACTATTGTGGTTAAAAAAATCTTTCACAATTCTATCTTCTAGACTTTGGAAAGAAACTACTAAAATTAAACCATCTTTATTTAAAATCTTTAAAGTTTTTTCTAAACTCGTCTTTAGTTCATTTAACTCATCATTTACATAAATTCTAATTGCCTGAAATGTTTTTGTAGCAGGATGAATCTTATTTTTTAATTGATTCTTTTTTGGTAAACATTTTTTAATAATGTTTGATAATTCTATTGTGTCACTAATAAATTTTATTTTTCTGTTTTTTACTATTTCTTTAGCAATAACTCTTGAATAACGTTCTTCTCCATATTGATAAATTATGTCAGCTAAATTTTTTTCTTCATAATTATTAATTATATCATAAGCATTTTTATCTGAAGCACCCATTCGCATATCAAGTGGTCCAGATTTGTTGAATGAAAAACCTCTTTGCGCATTATCTATTTGATTTGAGCTTGTACCTATATCAAAAAGAATTATGTCAAATTTTTTATCTTTAAACTTAGTATTATTTACTATTTCTTCAATTTTACTAAATTTATCATTTATTAGAATAAAATTTGAAAATTTGGATTTTATTTCTTTAGCAAATATTTTTGAAATCGGATCCCTATCTATTGCTAACAACTGATTTACATTAAATTTTTCAAGAATAGTTTTTGAATAGCCACCACCACCAAAAGTTGCATCTATTACATTTATTGATTTTTTTAATGGCAGAAAGGATATTATTTCATTAATCATTACTGAATTATGTAAATTTTCCATATTATTTTTGTTGTGTTAACATCATACGTAATGATTTTTTTTCTTTTAAAAGACGTCTTCTTGAATCTTCAGTATTTTTTAAACCTTGTTTAGGTTCCCATATCTGAAAAAAATGTCCTTGACCGAAAAAAGCTGCCTCCGTTTTTATACCTGCATATAATTTTAATTCCTCTGGAATTAAGAACCTTCCTTCTTTATCAACATTAGTTGTAACTATTTCAGAAAATATTGATGTTGAGAAATCATCATAATCTTCCGAAAAAAAATCTAGGTTGTTTATTCTTTTTGCGATTTCTTTTAATCGTCCAACACCACATCCTTCAATGGATGGTGATTTAATAGATTTATATAAAATGATTTCATTTCTGTTAGCTTTTGGAAGAACATTTCTAAAACTAGATGGGAGAGAAATTCTTCCCTTCTTATCTATTTTATTAATATATTTAGATACAAATAAATCCATTAATTGTGGGTTATCATGGGATTATATGGGCGTCAATGGGTATATGAAATTATTAGATATGTTCTTAGTATGTTCTTAAAAAATATAAAGATGGTGCATAAGCCGGGTTCTGTAATTTATAAAAATTGATGATCATTAATCTAGAACAGATGTCACCATCTGTTTCAAGCAGTCTACCCGAAAAGCTCAGCTGGAACTGATTGCCTTTCCTATTTGACCTTGCTCCAAAAAGGGTTTGCAAAGCCTTTTTTGTTACCAAAAAAGCGGTGAGCTCTTACCCCACCATTTCACCCTTACCTTTACAGGCGGTATATTTTCTGTTGCACTTTCCCTAAGCTTTCACTTGCCAGGTGTTACCTGGTTTCTTTTCCAGTGGAGCCCGGACTTTCCTCTTGATTACTCAAGCGATCATCGCACCATCTTAGATGCTAATAAATTTATTTAATTTTTCGTCAACATAAATTTGATTAGATGTTTAATTAAAATTAGATATATGGATTTAACTTTGATATTTTTGTAAATATTAAAATATCGAGAACTGTAAGCACTAATTAATTTATTATACAATTTAGAATTATTATAAACTTGACGAGTATCATATCCAATAATTGATAAAGCAATAATTATTTTTTGTTTTTTTGTTTTATAATTATTATTATGAAACCAATTCTCTATCAATTTCACCTTGCTGTTTTTAACTTTAGTATATTCTGGTAATATTTTATAATTTGAAAGTTTTTTCCATGGAAAAAACTTTCCTGGATCTTTTTTTCTAAAAGGTGCTATATCAGAATGCCCTAGGATGTTATTTGTATTAATTTTATATTTTCTTTGTATTTTAATTATAAGTTCCTTTAACGCATATATCATTTTAGTCGAAAATTTATTATTCCTTCCAAAAGGACTGTAATCAAGTTCAATTCCTATTGAAATAGAGTTGATATCAGTAAAATCTTGCCAAAAAGATTCTCCTGCATGCCATGCTCTAAATTTATCTTTTACTAAGTTGTATACTTCTCCTTTTTGAGAAATTAAATAGTGTGAACTTACTTTTCTATCTAAATTACATAAGTATGAAATTGCCTCTTCTATATTATTCAAAGCTGTATAATGGATAATTATAAGCTTAATTTTTGAATTGTTTCTTGAATTATAATTTGAAGATTTGTATTTGGTTATATATTTCATTCAAATTTTTAAATTTAAATATATAAATAAATTATGTTAAAAAAAATTATCTGTCCAATATTTTTACTTCTTTGTATTAATTGCTCTAATAATCAGCTCGAAAGTAGTATTGAAAAAGATAAAAATAAATTAGTCGGTCCATCTATTTCTTATCAAATTGCAAAAGTAAGTTTTGAGCAACAAAATTTTGAACTAGCTAAAAATCAGTTTAAAGAAATTAAAAGACTATATCCGTTATCTAATGAAGCTATTGAGTCAGAAATTATGATTGCTTTCATAAATTATATTCAAATGGATTATGATAAGGCAATTTTAAACTATAATAAAATAATTAATAAATATCCATCACATAAGGACTTAGATTATATTTATTACATGATCGCAATGTGTAATTATGAACAACTTGAAAATGAGGCTTTAGATGGCCGTTATAATGATTTGGCTTTATATTCTTTTAATCAAGTAATACAAAGATTTCCAAAAAGTAATTACGCAAAAGACAGTCGGCAAAAGATTATTTTAGTAAAATCAAATATCGCTGCAAAACATATGCAAATAGGAAGATTCTATCTAAATAATAAAAAATATATTGCTGCACTAAATAGATTTAAAATTGTGGTTGATGAATTTTCATTTACTAAGTTCACTCCTGAAGCATTACATAGAATGGTGGAGGCGTATTATGAAATTGGTATGTATGATGAAAGTTATAATACAGCAGCATTGTTGGGTTATAATTATCCAGATACAATGTGGTATAAATATAGTTATAATTTACTAAAAAAAAATAATGGTGAAGAAACAGTCTTAAAAAAAATTAGAAGTTTTTTTGATGGATAAAGAAAAAAAAGTAAAAAATAGATTAGAAGAACTCGCAAATTTAATCAAAAAACACAATTATAATTATCATACTTTAGATAAACCTGAAATTTCAGATAAAGAATTTGATAAATTAGTTAAAGAGAATGAAAATCTTGAAAAAAAATATCCAAATTTAATTTTAAATCACAGTCCCAATAAAATTTATGGAAGTAAAGTTAAATCAAATTTTAAAAAAATAACGCATGTATCTCAAATGTATTCTCTGAGTAATGCTTTTGATAATAAAGATGTTGAAGATTTTGTTAAAAGATTAGCTAAATTTCTAAATTTAAGTGATTACAATGAATTCGAATTTATTTGTGAACCAAAAATAGATGGTTTGTCTCTGAATCTTGTTTACAAAAAAGGTAAATTAGTATCTGCAGGTACAAGGGGTAATGGTTTAGTTGGAGAAAATGTTACTCAAAATATATTAAATATTGAAAATATTCCTAGAAAACTAATAGGGGAATTTCCAGATTTTATTGAAATTAGAGGAGAAGTATTTTTAAACAAAAGTGATTTTGAAAAAATTAATACAAAATTAGAAAAAAAATCTAAATTTGCAAATCCAAGGAATGCAGCAGCTGGAAGTCTTAGACAATTAGATGTTTCTGTTAGTCATAGCAGGCCATTAAAATTCATACCTCATGGAATTGGTGAATGCTCTAAAAATTTTAATCTAATTGAGGATTATTATAATGAACTTAAGAAATGGAATATTATTCCAAATCATCTAATTAAGAAATGCAACTCAATTGATGAAGTAGTTAAATATTATAATCAAATAGATCAAAGCAGATCAAATATTGATTATGATATTGATGGCTTAGTTGTTAAAATAAATAGTTTTAAACTGCAAAAAAGATTGGGATATGTAGGAAAAAATCCAAGATGGGCAATTGCAGTGAAATTTTCAGCTGAAAAAGCAAACACTAAGATAAAGTCTATAGATTTTCAAGTTGGTAGAACTGGCGCAATCACTCCTGTAGCCAGGTTGGAACCTATTAATATAGGCGGTGTAATTATATCAAATGCTTCTTTGCACAATTTTGATGAAATAATTAAAAAAAATATAAATGTTTCAGATATTGTTGAAATTGAAAGAGCTGGAGATGTCATTCCATATGTTACAAGATTAATTAAAAAAAACTATAAATTAAACGTAAAATTTAAACCTCCTATATATTGTCCAATCTGTAAGAGTGACTTATTTAAAGAACAAAATGAAGCAATATTGAGATGCTCAAATACTTATGGTTGTAGTTCTCAAAAAATAGGAAGATTAATTCATTTTGTTGGCAAAAAAAGTCTAAATATTGATGGATTTGGTGAAAAACAAATTAAACAATTATATAATTTAAAGTATATTAATAAAGTCGAAGATATATTTAATCTTAATAAATTTAGATCAGAAATTATTAAGTTAGATGGATGGGGAGAATTATCATTTTCCAATTTAATTGATTCAATTAATAATTCTAAAAAAATATCATTTGATAAATTTATTTTCTCACTTGGAATTAGATTTATTGGTGAGGTAAATGCAGAAATTTTAGCTAATGAGTTTAAAACTCTTGATGTATTTATTTCATCTTCCAACAAAGTAAATGTTTTAGAAAATATTGATGGCTTGGGGCCAAAAGCAATTTCATCCATAATTGATTATTTCTCAAATGATATAAATATTGATACTATAAAGAATTTAAAAAAACATTTATCGATAGTTTATGCAAAAAATACAACCTCAGATAATTTCTTTTCAAATAAACATTTAGTTTTTACTGGAACATTAACAGAATTATCTAGGGAAGAGGCTAAGTACTTAGCAAAATCTAAAGGGGCAAAAATATTATCTGCTATTAGTAAAAAAACAGATTTTTTAATAGCTGGAGAAAAAGCTGGTTCAAAAATAGATAAAGCATCAAAATTAGGAATTAAAATTTTAGACGAAAAGGAATTCCTAAAAAAAATTAATCTATAATTTTCAAATATTTTAAATATACTTTCTTTGAAGAAAAATTATCGAAATCAATTAGAGCTTTATCTCCATCCAGTTTTAATATTTTTCCGTTTCCAAATTTTTGATGAAATACAATTTTACCTTTTGATATTTTTGTATCATATTCAAAATCCTGATTAAAATCCCAATCGATATTATTTTTTTTTGAGTTTTCCAATAATCTTCTTCTTCCAGGTGTAATAATTTCTTCACTAAATGATTCAGTTTCTAAAAAATTATCTAAAAAGTTATTATCATGAATATATTTTGAATCGTTTATCTCTATCTTATCTTCCGGAAGCTCACTTATAAATCTTGATGGTAAGTTATAATCATGAGATGCAAAAGAATATCTATTTTGATTTACATAGGTGATATAAATTTTTTTTCTCGCTCTCGTTAATGCAACATAAGCAAGTCTTCTTTCTTCTTCTAATCCCTGATTACCTGACTCCTCTATTGATCTTTGACTTGGAAAAACTCCCTCCTCCCAACCGGCAAGAAAAACATAATCAAACTCTAATCCTTTAGCGGCATGCATTGTCATAAGAGTTAGTGTTTCTTCTGAAGTATTTGTTATGTTTTCCATAATCAAAGATACATGTTCTAAAAAACCTTCTATATTTTCAAATTCTTTTAAACTTTCTATGAATTCATTTAAATTGTCTATCCTTGATAGGCTATCAGGTTTATTAGAATTTTTTTCCTCTTTTTTTAAGTAATCTAGATACCCTGAATCTTCTATGATAACTTTAGCTAATTCAATATGATCAAATTTCTTCTTAACTTTTTGCCATTTCAGAATGTTGTCAGTAAAATTATATAATTCTACCTTAGCTTTAGAGTTACTTTTAAACGTCATTTGTTGTGCAGATTCAAATAGAGAAATATTATTCATTCTTGCGTAACTACTAATTTTACTAACTGTTGATTTCCCTATGCCTCTTTTTGGTACATTAATAATTCTTTCAAAAGCTAAGTCATCTGAAAGATTATGTGTTAATCGTAAATATGCAATAATATCTTTGATTTCTTTTCTTTCATAAAATCGTAATCCACCAATTATTTTATATGGCAGTCCAAGATTGATTAACCTTTCCTCAAATGATCTAGTATGAGCAGCAACTCGAAATAAGATTGAGATCTCACTCAAATTTGTTTTATCTTTTATTATGTTTTCTATTTTATCTGTTACAAAAACAGACTCCTCTTTTGTTTCCCAAAATCCATTAATTGTAATTTTTTCACCAATCTGATTTTTACTCCATAATTCTTTTCCGTACCTTCCTTTATTTTTAGAGATAAGAGTTGATGCACAACTTAATATATTTCTTGTTGATCGATAGTTTTGTTCTAGTCTTACAATTGTTACATTATGAAAATTTTTCTCAAAATTTAATAAATTAGTTACATCTGCACCTCTCCAAGAGTATATTGATTGGTCATCATCACCAACACAACATATATTTTTATTTCCCTTATATAAAAAATGAATCCACTGTTGTTGTATCGGGTTAATATCTTGGTATTCATCTACATGAATATATTTAAAAATATTTTGATATTTTAATAATATATTATTATTTTTTTGAAAAATTTTTATGCATAATAAAATTAAATCACCAAAATCAACACTATTTAATCGAAGAAGTTCAGACTGGTAAATACTATAAATTTTTCTAATCTCTTTATCATTCTTTCGATATTTATTTTCAGTTAATTCATTAGAACTTATTCCTTTATTTTTTAAATTATCTATTGCTGATAAATAATATTTAGGTGAAGTTTCTTTTGTATCAATTTTTTCTGCCTCACATATATTTTTAATTAATTTTAATTGATCATCTACATCAATAATTAAAAAATTTTTTCTTAATCCTACTTCTTCATAGTGTTGTCTAAGTATTCTTAGTGATAATGAGTGAAATGTTCCTACCCACATATTGTCAATTGGAAAATTTAATGCATCTCCGATTCGTGATTTCATTTCACTTGCAGCTTTATTTGTAAAAGTTACTGCCAAAATCTGCCTAGGGGTGGCAAGTTTTTTAATTAAAATATTTAAGATTCTGAAGGTTAATACTCTGGTTTTTCCACTACCAGCCCCAGCTAAAACAAGTAATGAACCATTAGTTTGCTCAACGGCTTTTCTCTGCTCTTTATTTAAGAAATCAAGATAATTTTGCGAATTTTCTGTCATTTTTTTGCTATAATAGAGATATATATAATGTAATTTATAAACTATATTAAATATTAATTTAGATGTTAGTGATTAGTCTATGAGTAAAAAAATTGTATTTATATTTTTTCTATTTTTTGGTTTAATTTCCTATAATGCAATTGCTAGTGAAGCTGATCAAGTAAATACTGACTCAGAGGATTTTGATACAACCACAATTGAGGATGAAATATATGATCCTTTAGAGCCAATAAATAGAGCAATATTTAGTTTTAACAACGTAGCAGATAGAATTGTTTTAGAACCAATAGCAAAAGGTTACAAAAAATTACCATCTCCATTACAAAGTGGGATAAACAATTTTTTGAGTAACTTAAGAACCCCATTGGTTGTTGTAAATCAATTATTGCAAGGTCAGGGTGAAAACGCTGTGCAATCATCTGGAAGATTTGTAATTAATAGCACAGTAGGCGTGTTTGGATTATTTGATGTAGCTGAAAAAGTTGGCCTTGAAGAAAAAGAGGAGGATTATGGACAAACTCTCGCGACTTGGGGTGTTGGAGATGGTTTTTATATCGTACTTCCATTATTTGGACCTTCAAATCTAAGAGATACATCAGGAATGGTTTTAACTATGTTAACAGATCCAGTTAATGCATATGCAGTGAGTGAAGGTGAAGCTTGGTTGGTACCAACGAGAACAGCAGTTAATGCAGTTGATACAAGATCAAAAATAATTGATGAAGTAAATGCTCTTCGAGATAATTCAGTTGATTATTATGCCGCAGTTCGGAGTTCTTATTATCAAAACCGTAACGCTGCAATTAATAATGTAGATGATACAGAATTAACACCGCTCCCTCTTATTAGTATTGAATTTGAATAATGAAGTTTAAATTAATAATTATTTTTTTTATAATCTTTATTTCAAAGAATTTATATTCTGATGAAACTTCAGATTGGCTTAAAAAAGAAATAGACATTATTCTTGAAGCTTATAAAAATGAAAATCTCTCTAATGAAAATAGATTTCTTCTAGTCGAAAAAACAATTAATGATAATTTTGCCGGAACTGGTATTGCTAAATTTGTTGCTGGAGAAGCGTGGAAAAAATCAGATAAAAATACAAAAAAAATTTACATTGATAATTTTAAACGACATTTGGCTTTAAATATAGCTTCAATGATGCAAGGCTATTCAGACCAAACATATGAATTAACAAAATCAAAATATGACAAAAAAAATCAAGTAACTTTAATTGATATGGAAATTTTTTCAGATACTGGATCAGTTATTGTGACATGGCGAGTAAAAGAATCTAAAGATCGATTTTTTGTTATAGATTTAATTGTTGCCGATATTTCTTTAGTAGTAACAAAAAGATCAGAGTTTAATTCAATGTTAAAAAAAGTTGATAATAATCTTTCAAAATTTAATGAAATTTTGTTTGAACAAAATCAGATAAGCTACAACAAAATTGCTAACTAATTACTGAACTTTCTATAAGATTTTTATAAAAGAAAAATGAATCTTTTGGGATTCTTTTCTGATTTTCATAGTCTATATAAACCATACCAAATCTCATGTCATATCCCCTATGCCATTCAAAATTATCTGTAAACGACCATGCATAAAAACCTCGAACATCAGCTCCATCATTGATTGCTCTATTTAAGCTAGTTAAATATCGTTTATAAAAACTAATTCTTTCTTCATCTGATATCGTATTTTTTTCTGATAATACATCTTCAGTTGCTACACCATTTTCGGTTATATAAATTACTGGACTTCCATATTTTTCTTTTACTTGCATAATTTGATCATAAAAAGAAGATGGAGCAATTTCCCAACCCATCGGATTTACTTCAGCATCATCAGGAGGAGGAAGTAAAGTGAAACCTGCATCATTATTTGTTTTAGCTCCCATAAATAATTTGTCAGTTGGATCTGCTTGAACATGAAAATGTGAATAAAAATTAAGTCCAAAATAATCTAATTTTTGTTTAATTATTTTCATATCTCCATCCTTAATTATATCTTTCATTTGCTGAGCTATATATGGATCATAATTTCCTAGATATTGTGGGTCTGTAAATAAAGTATTGAAAAAAACATTTGCAATTCTTGAAGCCTCAATATCTTTTTCTTTGTTAGAAAATGATTTAATTGGAGCCATAACATTAACACAACCACATTTTAGATCGGATGAAATTGATCTCATTTCTTTAATAGAAAATCCGTGTGATAAATTAACATGATGCACAGCTTGTAATGTTTTTGTAAAATCACTTATACCAGGAGCCATTATTCCTTGTCCGTATCCAGCAAGAGTAAAAACTACAGGTTCATTAAAAGTTGAGTATTTTTTAACCCTATCACAAGTATTGGAAACAACAATATTTGTTAATTCTGTAAACCAATCTAAAGATTCTCTATTTGTCCAACCACCTTTATCTTGTAAAATTTGTGGTAAATCCCAATGATAGAGACATATAAAAGGCTCAATATTTTTTTCTAAGAGTGAGTCAATAACACGATTGTAAAAATCTAAACCTTTTTGATTTACTTTGCCAAAACCATTAGGGAGAATTCTAGACCATGCAGTAGAAAAGCGGAAACTTTTTAATCCAGCTTCTTTCATTAAAGAAATATCTTCTTTATAATTATTATAAAAATCACAAGTTATATTTGCATTTTCATCATTATGAACATTACCTTTAGTTTGAGTAAAAGTATCCCAAATACTAGGAGATTTTCCATCAATGTTCCAAGCACCTTCAATTTGATAGGCTGCGGATGATGCACCCCAAATAAAATCAGATGGAAATTTAATTTCTGACATGTTTAAATTTTTAGTTTACTTATTTCTTCTTCAGTTAGTAAATCTGGTTGTTCAGGATTTGTAGTTAAAATATATGATCTTTTTTCCTCTGCAGATTTTATTATACCGTCCATTATTTCTAAAACATGAAGAGATAATTCAAGTGAACATCTTGCTTTACGATTTTTAGCAATTGAATCAATCATTTCTGAAAGACCAATACCTCTATAATTTGCTTTTTTATTACCTTCTCCATCACTTTTATTAGGAATACCTAACAACATATTATCATTATTAATTGTTTCCCAATCACTATCTTTTTGAGAAATGAGTAAATCACCACTAAAAAAATTGGGGTCAGGCACAATCATACTTCCATCTAATCCATAAAGCTCGATTGTCGAGTGCTTATTTTTCCAAACATCCCAAGTACAAAAAAACTGGATTTTAGCGTTATTTGTAAATTCTAACGAGCCCATTAATGTTGTTGGTGTTTCAACTTTAATTTTATCTCCATATCTAGGTTGACTAGTTATTGTTCTCTCATTTGTAGCAGTTCCACTGATTGCATTTATTCGTTTAACTGGTCCAATTAAGTTAACTAATTGAGTAATATAATAAACACCAACATCAAAAACTGGTCCAGCACCAGGTTTAAAGAAAAAATCTGGATTAGGGTGCCAATGCTCCATCCCATGTGACATTAAATTAAATGTACCAAGAACAATTTTACCTATCCTATTGTCTTCAATTAATTTTCTAGCTTTTTGTCCTGAAGCTCCTAAAAATGTATCGGGTGCGCATCCAACATATAAACCCTTTTCATTTGCTAATTTTTGTATTTCTAAACCTTCTTGAAAATTCATTGCTAGAGGTTTTTCACTAAAACAGTGTTTTCCATTAAGTAATGATTTTGTAATAATTTCTTTATGCGCGGCAGGAATTGTTAGATTAATAATTAAATCAATTTCATTATTTTCTAAAATTTCCTTAACTGATAATGCCTTAACATTATATTTTGATGCAGCATTAGATGCAGCTTCTTTGTATATATCAGCACATGCAATTATTTTAAAATTATTGTATATTTTTTGACACTCAAAATAAGTTTCAGAAATATTTCCACAGCCAACAATTCCAATATTCATTAAATTGTTTCTAAATATTCTAAAGATTTGGTTGTGTATTCTTTATAATCTTTTGGATCATCATGTTCTAAGACAAAAACTTCGCATGGTGTTTTTTTAACTTCCCCAATAAGCTTAGGCCAATCTATAAAACCTTCTCCTACTGCAGATTGCTCACTATGATCTAAAAGATTTTTTGTTTCATCAAAAAAATCTTTCAAGTGACAGCCAATAATTTTATTTTTATATTTTTCTATCCATTCAAGTGGATCTGCTTTTCCAGCAACTGCCCACCCAAGATCAAGTTCCATTTTTAGATTTTCATTTTGATCCATCATACATTCTATTGGAAGCTTACCACTAGGAAGGGGTCTAAATTCAAATGAATGATTATGATAACCTAGTGTTAGGCCATTATCTTCATACGTTTTGACATATGATGAGAGATCTTTACCAAAGTTATTCCAAGTGTCTTCATCAAGATCAAAATTTGATGCAAAGTCTTTACTAAATTTTTCAGGCACGGAAGGTACTATCGCATGCTTAATATTTAGATATTTCATCCTTCTAATAGTTTCTTCTGTATTTGTAATTGCTTGAAAACTTATGTGAGAAGATTTTATAGAAATGCCATTTTCATCCATCATTGATTTAAATTTATCTAAATCAATTTTATCTAAATCAAAGAGTTCTATATTTTCTATCCCAGAGTCAGATAAGAATTTAAATATTGGTTCGTAAGGTTGAAATTTTCTTGTTGTGTACAACTGCATTGTTACTTCGTTTCTGTTCATTAAATTCTCTCCTCTGATTTGCTGTCAAATATTGAAGATTTATTTATATCAAATGAAATGTTTATTTCATCATTTAAATTAAAATTCGAACTTCCTTCTAGCCTAATAGATATTGGATTACCTTCAACACTAGTCCACACAAGAGTATCTGCCCCCATAGGTTCCACTAATTCAACTTTACATTGAATAGAATTTTCATTTTTCTCTATGTTTATATTTTCAGGTCTTATTCCAAAGACAACCCCTTGATCATTCATCAAATTATTTATATTTTCATATTTAGAAATATCAATTTGCTTTTTGCCAACAATTATTTTTTTATTTGATTTGTCATAGCTGGCTTTTAAAAAATTCATACTAGGAGATCCAATAAAACCAGCAACAAATAAATTAGCAGGTTTGTTATAAATTTGCTTAGGAGTATCTAATTGTTGTATTAATCCATCTTTCATCACTGATATACGATCAGCAAGAGTCATGGCTTCTATCTGATCATGAGTAACATAAATCATTGTATTTGATAAATCTCTATGAAGTTTTTTAATTTCATAGCGTAGTTCAGCTCTTAATTTTGCATCAAGGTTACTTAAAGGTTCATCAAATAAAAAAACTTTTGCATCTCTAACTAAAGCTCTACCAATAGCAACACGTTGCCTTTGACCTCCAGAGAGTTGAGAAGGTTTTCTTTTAAGTAATTCATTTATTTGTAGGAGATTTGCCGCTTTATCAATTTTTTCATTAATTATATTCTTTGGCGTATTCATCATTCTTAGTCCAAATGATAAATTTTTCTCAACCGTCATACTTGGATATAATGCATAGGATTGGAATACCATTCCTATATGCCTATCTTTTGGTTCTTTCCATGTAACGTTGTCATCTTCAATCCAAATCTGTCCATCAGTTAAATCTAGAAGTCCTGCAATACAATTTAAAAGAGTTGTTTTTCCACAACCTGAAGGGCCAAGTAAAACCATAAATTCACCCTCTCTTATATCAAGGCTTAAATCTTTTAGAATTTCAGTTTTACCATAACTGAATGAGATATTTTTTACTTCTACATTATTTTTCATTATTACCCCTTAATTGCTCCAGCTGCTATTCCTCTTACAAACCATCTTCCTGATATAAAATAAACAAAAAGTGGAACAAGTGATGTTAAAATAGTTGCAGACATATCTACATTATATTCTGCAACCCCATAATCAACTTGCACTATGTTATTTAATTGAACTGTCATAGGTTGGTTGTCCCTACCTGCAAAAACTAATCCTAGAAGAAAATCATTCCAAATTCCAGTAACTTGAAGAATGACAGCTACAATAGTTATAGGGGCAGACATTGGGATAATAACATATAAAAATATTTTTATAAAATTACCTCCATCAATTCTTGCGGCTTTAAAAAGATCTATTGGTAAACTGGCATAAAAATTCCTAAAAATTAGTGTTAGTATAGGCATACCAAATATTGTATGAACTAAAATTATCCCAGGAAGAGTTGAATAAATACCTAAAGCGTCTTCGATTTTTAATAAAGGGTAAACCATTACCTGATATGGAATAAATGCACCAAACAAACAAAGTCCAAAAAATAAATATGCTCCTTTAAAACGCCAAAAAGCAAGAGCATACCCATTTAGTGCACTTAGACCAACAGACACAATAACACTCGGGACAGTAATTTTTACAGAATTAAAAAAACCTGGTTTTAAACCTTCACAAACAAAGCCAGTACAGGCCTGGGACCATGCTTTAGGCCAAGAATAAAAACTTAGTTCTTTTGGTAGATTTAAAATATTAGCAGCTCTAATTTCATCCATATCTTTAAGTGAAGTTATAATCATTACATAAAGAGGCATTAAAAAAAATATCGCACATACAAAAATAAAACAATACAATCCAATTCTTCCTATGGTTAGATGTTTTGGACGTGGGCCTGTAGGTATTGATCTCATTAATTGGCCGCGTATTTATTTCTTATATAAAACTCATAAAATGCCCATGGAGCAAGAATACAAACAACTGAAATGAACATTATAATTGATGCAGCAAAAGCTTGTCCCAAATTCGCCCGTTGGAAAAAGTTTTCCATTACATACATTGCGGGTGTGGTTGTTGCATAACCTGGCCCACCAGATGTTAAAGCTAAAATTAAATCGTAAACTTTTACAACTCCTGCTGCTATTAAGACTATAGCAGTTACAACCATTGGTCGTAACATTGGAAGAATAACAAATAAGTATGATTTCCATTTAGCAACACCTTCGATACTAAGAGACTTCCAAATGTCTTCATCAATTCCTCTTAACCCTGCTAACATTAATACCATTACAAAACCTGCACCTTGCCAAACAGCAGCAATACAAACAGCATAAATAGCAAGGTCTCTATTTACTAACCAATCAAGCTGGAACCAAGAGAATCCCCACATGTGCATTGAGTTTTCCAATCCAAATGTAGGATTCAACACCCATTTCCAAACTAAACCAGTAACAACAAAAGACATTGCATATGGATAAAGGAAAATAGTTCTAAATAAACTTTCTCCTCTAATTTTTTGGTCTATTAAAACAGCAAGTAAAAAACCAATGATTAGACATCCAATTGTGAATACAAAACCGTAGATAAAAATATTTTCAACTGCAACATCCCATTTTCTTTGTTTAAATAATCTTTCATATTGATCGAAACCTACAAAATTTGTAACAGGTATTAATTTTGAATTAGTAAGGGAATAAATAAATGAGTAAATTATACATCCAATGAAAACAGTTAATGATATTATTATCATTGGAAGTAATGCTATTATTGAAGCAATGTTTCTAAATTTAGACATTTAATTTAAAATAAAGTTAGGGCAGGATTTCCTGCCCTAATTTATATATTATATTATAGACCGCTTGTTAAAACGCCTTCTAGGTCGTCCATTACTTGCGCAACTGTGTAATTAGGATCATTTCTAAATTCAGAAATAATATCATCCCAAGCGTTAGTGAATGCTGGAGTGTTCCAATCATCACTTTCTCTCATGATTGCATCAGGATTTTGAATTAAATCTAAACCCATTTGCATACAAGCGTCAGCAGCTGAAGTATCAACGTCAAGTCTCATTGGAAGAGATCCTTTAGCATTGTTAAACTTAGCTTGTACAGTTGGATTTACCATCATACTAGCCATTGCAAGTTGAACATCTTTTACTTTTGGATCATCATTTTTAGGAAAAACAAACACGTCACCACCAAGGGCTACATATTTTTCTTTTCCTGGAATTATACAAGAATAATCAACCATTGCCTCTTTTCCAGCAACAGCAAATTCACCTCTTGCCCAGTCACCCATGACTTGCATTGCAGCTTTACCTTCGATGACCATTGCAGTAGTATCATTCCACAATCTTCCTGGAGAACCCTCATCAGTAAATGCATTAAGTTCTCTATAAGTATTTAACACATCTGCAAATCTTCCATCTCTTAGAGTATCAACATCTTTATCTCTAAATATTTTTTGCATGTGAGGAAAACCTAGAATTGAAGATGATACAACTCCAAACATTCCAGACTCTTGCCATGTTTGTCCACCAAGAGCTAAAGGAATAATTCCTGCTTCTTGTATTTTTGGTGCACCGGCTAAAAATTCTTCAAATGTTTGTGGAACTGGAAGACCAACTTGTTTATATACATCGTTGTTAATCCACATCCATTGCCAACTGTGAATGTTTACTGGTACACAATAAAATTCACCTTCAAATTCGCACGTTTCGATTAGTTCAGGTGGATAAATAAAATCTCTCCAACCTTCTGCAGATGCAACTTCTTCAAGTGATTGAAGTAAGCCCTGCTCAACTAAGTCTACAAATTGTTTTGAAATATTAAACTGTGCTGCAGTTGGAGGATTTCCTCCAATAATTCTGTTTACAGTTGTTCCTCTTGCATTGTCTCCACCAGTAATAGCAGTATCAATCCAAGTATTACCCATCTCTTGCCAAGCTTCTGCAAATTGAGAGATAGCAGCTTGTTCTCCACCAGATGTCCACCAGTGAATAACTTCAGCTTCCATATGCCCTGCAGCTTTAGAAACATTAGTAAAAGATAGAGGTAAAAATAAAGTTAAAAGTATTGAAAAAAATTTTTTCATTTTTCCTCCCTTTGATTAATTAATAAAGAACAATGAATATCTCAGTAATAAAGTCAACCAGTTAAATTAACGCAATTTGATAGTAATATTAGAGAAGGTTCAACCAATTAATTTCTTCTTGGCTCAGTTCAATATCAAGACAAGGGAGGGTTGTATCTAACTCTTTTACAGATCTAGGGCCAATTAATGCAAAAGAAGGAAAAGACTGGTTTATGGTCCAGCTTGCTGCAATATTATGAGCAGAACAGCCTTTTTTATCAGCTAACTCCATAGCTCTTTTTTTTCTTTCTCTATTATCTTCACTATCATAGCAACTAATAGGACCGCTTGAGTTCTCCCCTGGTGCTCGGTATGTCTCCGCCTTAGTAATTTTATCTTCAATCTCTTGCGTTATATTATCAGGTAAAAAATAACCTCTTGCTTGACTAGACCAAGACATATGAGATTTTTGTGAAGAATTTAGGTATGCCAATATCTCTTCAGTATTAGATGATAAGCAACCATTCCAAAGAGGCTTAATCATTTTAGCAAGTGCTAAATTATTATTTAAAATTGACATTTCTTGTTTATTATTTTTTTCTGCCCATTCATTTGCTTCTTTAAATCTTTGTATTGTCCAATTTGAACCACCAAATATTTTAATTCTACCTTTTTCTTTTTCCTCATTCAAAACATCCATGAATTCATCAATTGGATAATCAGTATTATCTCGGTGCATGATATAAATATCAACATAATCTGTTTTCATTCGTTCAAGAGAGATAGTTAATTGCTTTGAAATTGCTTCAGGATTACATTCAGGTGAATGCGCACCTTTGCCAAGTATTAAAACATCTTGTCTATTATTATTTTTTAACCATTCGCCAAAAACTTTTTCATGATTACCACCCCCATAAATAAATGCAGTATCAAATATATTGCCACCAACTTCAATCCAATGATCCCATAACTTTGAAGCCTCATTGATATCGTCTTGGTTATCACATCCCATAACAAGTTTAGAAATGTCTTTATTTATTCCTTCTATTCTACCGTATTTCATATATCATCCTGTGGTAATTTATAATTTACTTTTTCTCTCCATGCATCAAGAGCTTGAAGATTACCTAATGTATCTTCCCAAGTCATTGCTGGATGAGGTGGTTGTGTTTTTTCCTTTGCAATACACTGGCTTGCAAGTTCTCCTTCAAAGAAAAATAAATGTTCTGGTCCTTTAACATCAATTACTTCTTCATTGCCATTTTTATTAATAATGATTTTTGCATGATAAGGACCTCCATCTCTTCCTGGCATCCATGGATTAGGTAATTCGATAGTACCTTTAGAACCTGTGATAACAGCATTATTTTTCATACTTTCTCTAACTGCAGTTGAAACTTTTGCTTTAATTCCATTTTTAAATTCTAGATTAGCATGAGCAACTTCATCAACACCTGTTTCCCCTATTCTTGCTTCAGCATCAATAAATTTAGGTTCTAAGAATTTTTCACCAGTTGCTACTCCTGCAATTAGTCTAGAAAATGAAATAGGATATAAACCTACATCAAGAATACCTCCTCCTGCTAAACTTTTATTAAATAATCTGTGATCAGGAATTGTTTTACCCACATCAAAACCAAAAGAGGCTTCAATAGATGTTATATCACCTACAGTTTTATTTTTAATTACTTCTAAAAGTTTTGGAATTTGCGGATGACAACGATACATAAAGCCTTCCATGTAAAAAACTCCAGCTTCTTTTACTGCCTCGATTATTTTTTTACCTTCTTTTAAATTAACAGCGCCTGGTTTTTCACAAAGAACATGCTTTCCTTTACCTGCAGCTTTTATAGTCCATTCAGCATGTAAAGTATGTGGTGTTGAAATATAAATAGCATCTATATGTTCTGAATTTATAATATCATCATAATTAGCATATCTAAAATCAGGATGAATATTATATTTATCACCAAAGTTTTTTCGACGATCATCATTTTTACTTGCTATACTTACTAGCTGCCCAGAATAAGAATCTTTTAATCCATCAGCAAAAGCATTTGCTATACTTCCAGGGCCAATTATACCCCATTTTATTTTTTCCATTTTATTTTAACCTTTTACTGCACCCGCAGACAAGCCTGCTATGTAGTATCTTTGTACAAATGCAAAAACAATTATAACCGGTAATGAAGTTATAAATGCAAAAGCCATTGCCTGACCATATTGGGGCTCCTGACCGATACTTAATGCAAATACTTCGGTCATACCAAGAGTAATTGTATAATTTAAATCATCTCTCAAGATAATTAATGGCCACAAATAACTACCCCATGACTGAACAAAGGTAATTATAGCTAATGTTGCAATTCCTGGCCAAACAAGAGGGACTACAATTTGCCAAAATACTCTAAATTCACCTGCTCCATCAGCTCTTGCTGCTTGAATAAGTTCATCTGGTACTGCCGATATAAACTGTCTCATCATAAATATACCTATTGCTGGAGCCACAAATGGAATAATACATCCCATTAAGCTATCCATCATTCCCATTTTTCCAATTATTACGTACAATGGTATCATTATGATTGGAAAGGGAATCATTGCGGTTGCAATCATAAATAAGAATAAAGATTTTTTTCCTCTAAAATCATATTTTGCAAACGCATAACCAGCTAAAGTACAAAAGAATATAGTTAATAAAGTTACTGCTACTGCAATTATAATTGAATTATAAATCCAAGCATAAGCAGGCCATTGAGTAAAAAGATTTGTAACGTTATCCCAATTAGGATTCTTAGACCAAAATATTGGAGGATATGTCATTATTTCGGCAGTACTTTTTAAAGTAGAAGAAAACATAAATAAGTATGGTACAAGCGCGATTAAACCAACTATACCAACTACTAAATTTAAACTTATTTTTCCAATAATTGGTCCTATAGGTTTGGATTTAGAAGTTCTTTCTTTAACTGGAAAAATATTAGCTATGAAATCAATAACTTTTGAAAGTATTTTTTCTATAAAAGATTTTTCAGTATCTTTATTAACATTTGAAGCAAAAGTTCTTAATTGAAATAAAGAAATCAATAAAATACACAAAAACATGAAAACCCCAATCGCAGAACCAAAGCCAAGTCTAATTTGTGTAATACCTCTTTCCATCATGTAAACGACAATTGATTGAGCATGTAAAGGAACAGAATTTCCACTATAAAAAACATATACATCCTCAAATATTTGAAATGATCCAATTGAAACAATTACAACCACAAAAAGTGTTACAGGGGCTAGTTGAGGAATTGTTACATACCAAAACTGGTGCCAGGCATTTGCACCATCGAGTTTAGCAGCTTCATATAATGTTTTATCTATAAACTGAAGGCCTGCTAAAAAATAAATACTTGTTAAACCAGTCCATCTCCAAACTATAAGCATCATTATAGACCACTTTGAAGTGGCAGAGGACTCAACCCAATCTATTGCTTCAACTCCTAAAAAACTTAAACCATAATTCAGAATTCCAAATTCATTATTTAATATCATTTTAAACGTAAGTGCTGAAGCTACGACTGAAGTAACTATAGGTGAAAAGAAAATAATTCTCCAAACTGGTTTTAATTTAAGGCTTGCAGAATTTAAAGCTAAAGCTAAAAGAAGAGCTAATGGTATAGTTATAAAAACACTTCCTGCACTATAAAAAACTGTGTTATAAAAAGTTTCCCAAAAAACCTGGTCTTTAAAAAATAAATATTCAAAATTACCCCAACCTCTAAATTTAGGAAGTTTTACACCTTTCCATTTATAAAAAGCTAAAATAAATGATGCAATAGTTGGAATTAAAAAGAAAATTGTAAAAATAATATAAAAAGGAGATATGAAAAAATAAGGCGCTGCCTTTTCTGATCTAAACCTTTTTTTACCTATTATTGTTGTTGTCATAAAATTAAATTCAGCAGGAATTAAATCCTGCTGAAAAATATTTAATATAACTTACATGAAGTCAATTTCAGCTTCAACGGTATCAACAAATTTTTCAAATGTTTCTTCCGCTGTTAAGTCACCTGATGCAAATGAAGCCATTAATTCACCACTTACTCTATCAACAATTGCACGTCCAACATGTTGATAATCATCAGCTGTATAATCAGATACTGTAATAAATGGTTCAGCAAATTTTTGCCCTCCGTAGAATTCAAATTCTTTATCTTTAATTCTAGGATCATTTAGTGCATCTAACAATGTAGGCATTCCACCAAAAAATTCATATTTTTTGATTTGTCCTTCGTATGAAAAGTAAGCCATTTCAAGAAGTTTTTTGGCAACATCTGGAGCTTCAGATGTTTTGTGTATAGCAAAACCTGTTCCTCCCCAGTGCATTGATTTATAACCATCTGCAGTCCACTTAGGAATCGGAGCAACTCTCCATTGTCCTGATTGAGTATCTGCTACTGCTGGTTGTAAACAGCAATTATTATACCAGTCGGGCATCATTGAGCCAACAGCCTCACCACTTTTATATAGAACTCCAGGAGTTTGACCCCAGAAGTCAGTTGTGTAATTAATTACACCCGTAGCATAAGCTTCTTCATAGAATTTAAGCACCATCATTAACTTATCTTCATCGACTTCAAAGTCTCCATCCTCATTGAAAAAACTTCCACCTGCTTGTTGATACAAGTTTGTAAATCTCATATCGCTTAACCACATGGATACACCATCTTTAGCTAAAATTTTTCCAGTTTCCATGAATTCATCCCATGTTTCAGGAACGCCTACACCATATTTTTCAAAAATAGCTGGTTGATAATAGTAAACTATGTAACAACCTTCACTTTCAATTGCGTAGATTTCTCCATCTGAATGTGTCCATGCTGCAACCTTTCCAGGATTCCATTGTGACATATCTCCATACATATCCGTTAAAGGAAGAAAGTTATCAGAGATAATATCATCTGCCATGTATAATCCAAACCCACTTATTTCGATTCCAAATAAGTCAGGATGTTCAGTACCTGAACCAATAGCAGTTAAACTACTTGTATGATGATCAGGCTGAACCTGAAAATCAAAATTAATATTGTCATCCGGGAACTCAGCTCGAATATCTTCTAAAAATGAATTGTAGTAATCAACATATAGTTGATTGTGAGTCCACATAGATAAAGTAATATCTCTTGCAAACGCAGTTGATTGTAATCCAACTACCATAACAAGAGAAAGAATTAAGGATTTAATTAATTTCATCATTTTCCTCCATATATATTAAAACTTAAAATTAATTTGGATCAAAAATCAAGTAAAATAAGCTTTTATTAACATTTTTTAAATATTTTAATATTTTGCCAAATTATGGAGAAAGTACCTTTTCATGTGGCATTATAATTTTCTGTTGATACTTGGTAACTCTTTTTAACAGGTTTTTTGAAGGTCTGTATGGGTGTCTAAAAAAACCCCAGGAAGGTCCATATCTGTAAACAACAATTCTTCTTTCTCCTTTATTTGTTCTTTTTGCAGACCCATGACAGAGTGAATCAACAAACAATAGTCCATCACCAGCTTTTAAATAAATTTCTTTTGAAGCAGTCATATTCTCAGCAGATGTCACTTTCCCTTTTTTCATAGAATGTTTTTCAAATTCAGGATGACGTATATTTGATTTATGAGAAGAAGGTATAATTACAGTACCACCATCACCAGGACCAATATCTTTTAGCGCTAATAGAATATTTACTTGTCCGCAATGAAACTTACCTTCTTGAAATCTAAAATGATTTCTTTGAAGTCCTTCATGATGACCAGAGTGAATTCCTATAGCTTCACCTGGCCCTCTTATATTAGCAAAGTTTTCATCAATAAATAAAGGTCCATGATGTTGATCAAAAGTATTTTTACCTCCAACAAAATGAAGCATATGATTTATCCATGAAGGATGATCAATTAATTTTTCAAAAGGTTTTCCAGCTTCATAAATTTGTTGAAGATTTAAACCTTCTTTACCACCGTAATTATGACCATGAACATATCCAGCCCATTCATTATTTTTTAAATTTTTTAATTTATCTAAAATTTTATTAAGATCTTTTATTTCTTTTTTACTTAGAGCATTTTCAATTATTAAATATCCATTTAAATCAAATAAATATTCATCAAGCTTTGAAACCTTTTTCATATTTATATTTTGGATTAAAAAATAATTTTTTTCAATAATTAAAAGCTAATTAATAATAGCTTTAAACTCGCCAGATTTATATTTTTTTGACATTTCACCTAAAGAAATTGAGTTTATAGATGAAGCATTTCCTGCAGTTCCAAATTCTTGAAGTCTGCTTTTTACAACTTCTTTCATAGCGTCTTTTGAAAGTAATAAATATTTTCGAGGATCAAATTGAGATGGGTTTTCATGGAAATATTTTCTTACTGCAGCTGTAGCTGCAAGTCTTAAATCTGTATCAACATTAACTTTTCGAACACCATGTTTAATACCTTCTTGAATTTCAGAAACAGGAACACCATATGTCTCTTTTATTTTTCCACCGTATTCATTAATTGTTTTAATTAAGTCTTGTGGTACCGATGATGATCCGTGCATAACTAAATGTGTATTTGGAAGTCTTGAATGTATTTCTTTAATTCTATCGATTGCTAAAATATCACCTGTAGGCGGTCGAGAAAATTTATAAGCTCCATGACTCGTACCAATAGCAATAGCTAATGCATCTACATTAGTTGCTTTAACAAAATCTGATGCTTCATCAGGATCTGTTAACAATTGATCATGATCAAGTTTGCCTTCTGCACCAACACCGTCTTCTTTTTCACCAGTCCCAGTTTCTAAAGAGCCTAAACATCCAATTTCACCTTCTACAGAAACTCCCAATGCATGTGCCATATCTGTAGTTTCTCTTGTAACTCTAACATTGTAATCAAAATCTGAAGGTGTTTTTTGATCATCCATCAAAGAACCGTCCATCATGACAGAAGTAAAACCAAGATCGATACAATTTTTACAATCTGATGGAGAGCCACCATGATCTTGATGTAGAACAGTTGGAATGTCTGAAAATTCGTCCATTGCGGCTTCTACTAATTTTTTAACAAAAATTGGTCCGGCATATTTTCTAGCAGCTCCAGATGCTTGCAGAATTACAGGACTATTTAATTCTTTAGCCCCTTCCATTATTGCTCTGATTGCTTCTAAGTTATTTACATTAAATGCAGGTACACCATAATTATTTTCAGCAGCGTGATCTAATAGTTGTCGAAGCGAGATTAATGACATATGTGGACTCTATTAAACATAATAATAATTAATTCAACTAAACAGTGAAAGAAATTTTAAAATATTCTTGTCTAATTTTTTTATATGCTTTGTCACATAGTTATTTAGCAACATGTTTTGCAATTGATTTAAAAATAAAAGGTTATGAAGAACGTTACATAGGTCTATCATTATCATTCTGGGGTATTGGAGTTATTTTAGGGGCATTATTACATAATTTAATAAGAAAAAAATTAAATTTATTTTCTACAATTTTATATGGTTCAATAATTCAGTTAAGTTTTTCTTTAATTTTTTTAATTGATCAAAATACTTTTCTAGTAGCTTTAATGCAATTTGTTATGGGTATAACAAGTGCAATTAATTCATTAACGCTTGAATCACACATCAGCTCTAAATTTAAGAAAACATCTGGTTTCTATATATCTTTATTTTGGTCATCTGCTGGATTAGGCGCAATTACTGGAAGTCTATTTATAGCAATAAATGGTATAAATAATTTAACTTATTATATAGCAATTTTATTTTTTCTTATGCATTTTATTCCAATTTATTTATTTCGCTCATCTATTAGTAAAATTGCCATTGAAAACCTGAGTCTTAGATTATCTAAAAATGTTTTAAGTAAAATTAAATATTTACTTTTTTGTGTAATATTATTTGGTGCATGTGATGCTGGATTTAGCTCATTATTTCCATCATATTTATTAGAAGAATCTTATAGTGATAAACAAGTTGGAAGAATAAATTTTTTAGCTGGATTAATTGCTTTAGTTTTTTATCCCTTTATGGGCAAGTTAGTAGATAATTATAATAAGACTGTTATTTTTAATACTTTTTGTTTTATAAATTTTATTAATTTATTTATTCTTTATTTTATCAGTGATTTTTATGTTTATATAATTTGTGTAGCATTTTATTATTACACCATTGGAACGGTTTTCTTAATTACATTTAATATTGTAGGTAAAAAACTTGAAGGGGGAGTGATAGTATTTGGGATAGCTGGTCATTATATTAGTGAAAATATTGGAAGTTTTCTTGGTCCAAATTTAATTGGAAATATTGTTAATATAGATATTAATTATTTCTTTTTAATATTTATTTTCTTGTATTGTTTAATTGTTTTACTGTTCAATTTTAATCAAATTAAAAATGGTGGGCCCTCAGGGACTTGAACCCCGGACCACCCCGTTATGAGCGGGGCGCTCTAACCAACTGAGCTAAGAGCCCTTTTTATGCCCTATACATGTAAATTTGATGATTATTAAGCTTTAATTTTATATTGTTATATAGAATTTAATAATATTTTAATTTTTTATGAAGCACCCTAGTGAATTAGAAATATATCTTTTTGATCTTAAAGGTTTTATTGTAATCAAAAACGCGTTATCGAAAAAAGAAGTAAAGGATTGCAACCAAATAATAGATAAAATTAAAAATACACCTTCTAATGAATGGAATGGAAATGTGCATAGCAAAGGAAATATAGACCAGCATGGAGTAGAGCTTCAACAAATTTATGAAGCTGGTAAACCTTTTGAAAAATTAATTGATCACTCTTCATGGATAAATCACATGAAGCACTTTGTGGGTGGAGAAGGAACATTTGATTACAATCATGGACCATTATTTATAGATGAAAACTTCGTAAATGTTAGAGGGCCGGGTAAGGCTATACCAGTTCATTCAGGTGCTCATGAAGGCACTCAAAGAGGACATTATAGATATCAGAATGGAAAGTTTCATTGTGGTCAAATAAATATTTTAGTGGCATTAAGTAAAATTTCTAAAGGGGATGGAGGAACAGTAATAATTCCTGGATCACATAAATCTAATTTGAAACATCCTCAATTTGATAAATACAAATTAAAAAAAGATGGAAAGTATAAAACTGCTGATAGTATGATTAGCTCAGAAGAGGTCTATTTAAATGCTGGAGATGCAATACTATTTGTAGATTCTCTATGTCATGGATCTTCAAGAAGGGTTAATAAAGGGGAAAGAAGAGTTGTTATATATAGATATGGTCCATCTTGGGGATTTTTCAGAAATAGTTACAGACCTTCAAAGGAGTTATTAAATAGATTAAGTAAAACGCAAAGAAATATCGTTATGCCTCATGAAGAAATATTATCACCAAAAAAAAATTAGAGTGATGCAAATTCTAAATAATCATTATGCCTTATAAAACTTTTCATTTGATCATCATATTGATCATTAAAACGTTTATATTCATCTCTCGCAAAAGGTTTTAAATTAAAATTATTCATTTCTTCTCTTGCAATATCTTTCTTTAGTAAACCAAGACCATCTAATACAGGATAATAAAGTTGTGATTGAACATGTGGAAGGCCTGAAAGATACAAATCGAAATCACTCATCCTAGGTAATTGATTCTTCCATTTATTTATTAAATTTATTGTATCCTCATGGATACAATCATTCTTAACAAATTTCCAAAAATCACTATCTTCTCTATTTGAAACATAATGAGTATTAAGAAAGACCATGAAATCATCAAATTGACGACCTACTCTTTCATTAAATTCATCCATTATTTTTTCATTGTTAAAATCCATTTCTTCTTTGAGATAATCGGTTGCAAACAATATCATTTGTATCAGAGTACTGTGAATTGAAGTAGCTTCTAATGGCTCAAGAAAGCCAGAAGCTAATCCTATGGCAATACAATTTTTTACCCATGATTTCTCTATTCTACCCGAAGTAAATTTTATATCGTTTCTTGGCTCTATTTCATGACCTAAGACTTTCTCTATTTCAATTTTAGCTTCTTCCGGACTAGTAAATTCATCACAATATACATAACCAGCACCAATTCTCTCTTGTGTTGGTATTTGCCACATCCAACCATTTTTTTGCGCCCAAGCTAAAGTATAATTACTAATATTTTTTTCATCTAATTTTAAAAAGAAAGGCATAGCTCTATTTACTGGTAAATTTTTTTGATAAGATTTCCATCCAACATTATAAAGTTTATTTATGAGAAGTTTTCTGAACCCTGTACAATCTAAAACTAAATCAGTTTCAATTTCTTTACCACTTTCAAAATGAAGTTTTTCAATTTCTCCATTTTCATTTAATGAAGCATGCGTATAAACTTCATCAAGAATCTCTATATTTTTTGATCTTTTTCTTAAATAATTTCCAACAAGATGGTTATCAAAATGATAAGCATAGAAAAAAGGGCTTTTTAAATCGGGTCTGCTATTTTCAAGATTGAAAGGAACTTTGTTTGTTTCCATTAGTTTTGTGTGTAAATGTACATCAGCAACAGATCGACCTGCAGCAACTGCATAAACATTTAAATATTCAAAATCTTCAGGGTCTTTTTTAGATGCTAACAAGTGTGGGTCATCAATTGGTCCATAATATTGATGATTTAGTTCTTTCCAGTCTTTATGAACAATCCCAAACTTTAGAGTAGCTTTTGTTTCTCTTAAAAAGTCTAGTTCATCTAAATTATATCTTTTTAAAAAATCATAAAATATTCCGGTTGTTCCTTCTCCAACACCAATTATAGGGATACTTGAAGGATCAACAATTGTTACTTTTACATTTTGCTTATTTGTATAAAAAAAGTCACTTAGAATATATGCGGAAATCCAGCCAGCGGTGCCTGCGCCTAGGATAGTTACATTTTTTAGTTTTCTCATTAATAAATAATATCAAAAGCAGATTTTATTAAATTCTTTGTATAATCATTCTGAGGGTTGTTTAATATATTTTTTGCCACACCTTGTTCTAGAATTGAACCATCTTTCATAACTATTAAATTGTGGCTTATTGATCTAATAACTCTTAAATCATGACTGATAAAAATATAAGTTGTTTTGTGATTTTTTTGGAGTTGAAGTAAAAGTTCTAGAATTTGTTTTTGAATAGATAAATCAAGTGCAGATGTTGGCTCATCCAACAGGACAAATTTTGGGTTTAAGACAAATGATCTGGCTATAGCTATTCTTTGTCTTTGACCTCCAGAAAACTCATGAGGAAATCTAAGCATGGAACTAGGTTCTAAACCAACTTCACTCATTATTTTTTCAATTTTATTTTGTCGTTCATTTTTATCTTTCATATTAAGTGCTACAATCAATCCTTCTTCAATAATTTGTTTAACAGACAGTCGTGGATTTAAAGATGCATATGGATCTTGAAAAACTATCTGCATTTGATTTCTAAATGGCTTAAATTGCTTTCGAGATAAACTGTCAATTCGATCTTCAAAAAACTTAATTTCACCTTCTACTTCTGTGTTTGATTCTCTATCAACTAATCTTAATAATGTTTGACCTAAAGTAGTTTTACCAGATCCACTTTCGCCAACAATTCCAAGAGTCTCACCTTCTTTAAGATCGAGACTGATATTATTCACAGCGTTAATTGATAAAACTTTATTTCTACCTGATACTTTTACTTTTGTATTAAATGTTACATTAAGATTTTCTCCTGAAACTATGCTTCTTCCATTTTTATCATAATGTAAATCTCTTTCTTCTGGCTCTGAAGACAATAAATGTTTTGTATAATCATCTTTTGGATTTTCAAAAATTTCTTTTGTAATGCCTGTTTCTTTAATTTTTCCATTATACATTACGCAAACTCTATCACTTATTTGTCTGACAATAGTTAGATCATGAGTAATAAATAAAATGGACATTTGATATTTTTGTTGAAGACTTTGAAGTAATTTAAGTATCTCTGTTTGAACAGTAACATCAAGAGCAGTAGTTGGCTCATCTGCAATAAGTAAATCTGGATTATTAGCTATGGCAATAGCAATCATAATTCTTTGTCTTTGTCCTCCTGACAATTGATGTGGGTATTGTGATAATCTAGACTCTGGTTCTGGAATTTGAACTTGTTTTAGTAATTCAAGACATTTCTCTTTGAGTTCTTTATCTGAAAATTTTCCATGAATTTTTAATACCTCACTAATTTGATTTTCAATTGTATATATTGGATTTAACGAACTCATTGGTTCTTGAAAAATCATTGAAATATTTTTTCCTCTAATATTTTGATACTCTTTTTCAGAATAAGAATTTATATTTGTACCATTAAACTTTATTGATGTTTGATCAGATATGATTGCATTTTCTGCAAGTAATCGAATAATTCCTCTAGCAGTAACAGATTTACCTGACCCGCTCTCTCCTACTAGTGCTAATGTTTCACCCTTTTTAATATTAAAGGATATGCCATTCACTGCATTTACTTCACCACTATCTGTGTTAAACTTTACTTGAAGATTCTCAATTTCAACAAGATTGGTCATTATTTTTTTGTTGTTGTTGCATATGGATCAATTGCATCGCGCAAAGCATCACCAAGAGCATTAAATCCTAAAACTGAAATTAAGATTGCAAAGACAGGACTTAAAACCCATGGATAACTTCCAATTGTTCGCATATCTTGAGCAGAATTTAATTGCAGACCCCAACTAACAAATGGAGATTGAATGCCTAAACCTAAAAAGCTAAAAAAACTTTCTGTCAAAATTACCGAAGGTATCAATAAAGAAACACTTACTATAACGTGACTTGTTACATTAGGAAGTAGATGTCTATAAATAATTCTTAGATCATTGGAGCCTAAAGCTTCAGCTGCTTTAATATAGTCTAATCTTCTTAAAGAAAGGGTTTTTCCCCGGACTTCTCTTGATAGTTGAGCCCACCGTAAAGAGGATAAAATAAATGCCATAAAGATAAAAATCAGAAATGGATCCATTTGCCTTGGCAGAATTGCTACCAAGGATAAATACAAAGGTAGATCTGGAAAAGCTAAAGCAAGTTCCGTAACTCTTTGAGAAGCTATATCAAATTTTCCTGAAAAATAACCTGAGCTAATTCCCACTAAAATTCCAATAAAAGTTGTTATACTTACAACTATCAAAGCGAATAATAGCGTTACTCTACTTCCCTTAAAAATTCTTGATAACATATCCCTTCCATAGGCGTCTGATCCAATAAAAAATACTTTAGACCCGTCTTTAGTAGTAAATAAATGTAAGTCCAAATTTAAGCCTAGAAACTTATATTCCCATCCTCTAGTAAAAAAATAAAGATAGTTTTTTTGAGTATAATCAATCTCCATTATTGGAAGATATGTGTCAGGATCAAATCCTTCAGTAAAACCGTAAGCGAAAGGTCTTAATGAAAAATTATTATCTTCATCAAAAAAATGTATTCCCTGAGGTGGATAAAAAACTCTATCACTATCTCTTGCTGCTGGATCATATGGAGATAAAAAATCTGCAAAAACAGCAGAAAAAATTAAAAAGCCTACAAAAATTAAACCTAATATTCCAACTCTGTTTTTCAAAAATCTTTTTCTTACTAGTGAAAAATATGAATTTTGTAAGTTTGAAGTTGTTTCCATAATATTTAGTTCTGTCTTACTCGAGGATCTAAAATTGCGAGCAAAATATCAGCAATAATATTTCCAATAATTAATATTACTGTTAAGCAAAATAAAATTGCTGCAGTGGTATAAGTGTCTTGTCTTTGAATAGATTCTACTAAAAGTGGTCCTGCTGTTGGAATAGATAAAACTATTGCAGCTTCTAGTTCTCCCATTAGCATATATGGTAATGCAATACCCTGAAACATTACAAGGGGATGCAAAGCATTTGGTACTGCATGACGGTACAATGTTTGATTTTCAGATAAACCTTTTGCTCTTGCAGTTTCAATGTATTGCATACGCATTACATCTAATAAATTTCCTCGCATTACTCTCATATTGTAGGCAAGACCTCCGATAATTGCGATGACAAATATTGGCCAAATATGAAGAATGCCATTCCATAGTTTTGCAAAAGACATTGGTTGAACAGCATAGTATGGAGAGTACATCGATCCAGTGTTATCCGAATTTAGAACAATTGCTAACCAATACATAATTAGTAATGCTAGAAAGAATCGTGGAATGGTCATTCCTAAAAAAGCGAATATAGTAGCTACATTATCACCTAACTTATTTTGATTTTTTGCAGCATAAATTCCAATAAAAACACCTATAGTTGTAGCAAAAAAATGACAAATTAATGCTATTGCTAGAGTTCGAGGTAATCTATCACCTAACATTTCACTGACAGGTTTGTTGTAATGCATGGAAAAACCAAAATCGAAATTTAAAACAATATTTTTAATCCAATTGAAATATCTTATTATTAATGGTTCATTAAGTCCGTATTTTTCTCTCAACATTATCGTTAGTTCTAAAGCTTGTTCTTGTGTGATATTTGCTAAAGCTTTAGTTTGACTAACGTACCATGTTGCGTAATCACCAGGCGGTAATTCAATAATAAAAAAAATTATAATACTGATTACGAACAGTAATGGAATTGAATAAAGAATTCTTCTGAATATAAATGAAAGCATTTTTTTTTAAAAAGTAAGGGGCTTAAATAGCCCCTTACTAAAAAAATTTATTAATCAATACCAGGAACTCTTCCAGGGAAAAGTTCATCTAATTGATCATATTGATAAACCCAGAATTGTTCACGGATAACTGTATCTTCAGCCCATTGATAAGCCAAAACAGGCATTCCATCAGCTAAGTTTTGAATTCTTTTATTTATCAAAAGTGCTGTTGGATATTGCACTATACCAGGCATATAAACATTTTCTGTAAACAGTTTCTGATAGCGAGACATTAATGCTTGAGCCTCTGCTCCTTCAACTCCATCTCTCCATTGCTCAAGAATACTTACGATTTCTTTTTCAAATGATTGAAGTTGTTGAGGGTGTTCATCAGTTCCTAAGTGAGGATCAAATGAAGACGTAGTTACAGGACCCATATCTGACCAATAACCCGAATTAGGGAAAGCCATTTCTTGTTGAGATCTTACAAGCAACCAATCCCATTCACCTGCTTGTCTAGTTGGCTCAGTATCTTCCATTGGTTTAATATTAATCTTAATACCAACTTCAGCCATCATAGTTGCCATTCCATCGCCAAGCAACATTTCATTTTCACTGCCTTTATTTTGAACTAAATTAATAACTAGATCTCCACCTCCATTTGGAAGGTTTCGTACTCCGTTACCATCAGTATCCATAAGACCTAATCCATCAAGTATAGAATTTGCACCTGCTGGATTATAAGGGAAAAATGAAGTAGCATCTGCATCAAAGAAAGCACTATCTCTAGCAAGACCACCCGCATAAACTGTCACAAATGGTCCTTTAGACATTGCTTTTGCAAATGCTTTACCATCAATTGCGTGTTTAATAGCTTTTCTGAATTCTAAATTTCTATTTAGATCTCGAATAGCTGCCATTTGATCATCCAATACACCAAAACCAACTGCTTGGTTCATAGCGAGAGCGTATCCCATGGTTCTTCCACTAAAAGATAGTTGAGCTTGCGCATCATCACTCTTAGACTCTTTAACAGCTTCTAAGTATAAAGGTACGTTCTCCATATTTGAGAAGTCAGCGTTACCTGCTAATGTATCAACCGTTCTTTGGCCCCATGTTTTTAATTGGAACACCATCTCATTCATATACGGAAGTTGTTGTCCTTTACTATCAACTTTCCAATAGTATGGATTTCGACGAAGTATTACGACCTCGTCTTGTTTATACTCAACCGCAGTCCATGCACCCATGCTCACCCATGGTAATCGTCCGGCAGGGAATGCTTGAACGTAATCATCATAAGAAGTACCACCATATTTAGGATGATGCTCTTTAAGTAAATGTGATGGTCCAGGGCATCCATTTATGTATGCCATGGAGTGAAGAACTAATTTAGGCTCCTCTTGCGGGAATGTCCATCTAATCTGAGTTGGACTAAGTACTTCCAAAGAAGTCCCTTCTCCCATTGTGGTTGCATTCATTCTTGTTGGAACATTCTCATCTAGAACGTTATCTTCCCACCAAAAACGAACATCTTCTGCATCAAATGGATCACCATCTGACCACTTTGCTCCATCAATAAGATTCATAGTAAGTTTATTTCCATCCCATTCCCAATCAGTAGCTAAGTTTGGTAAAGGATAAGAGTCTTCAGCTTTTAATCTTACCATTGGACCATTTCTTGTTAGGCATTCTTGAACTGTGTAATTAATTCCACCCCATCCTTGATGTTGTGAAGCAGTCCAGTTCCATCCTTCAGGTCTTCCACCAATTGTATGTCTAAAAGTTCCTCCGTAACGACCAATACCATCAGGCATTGCATCTCCATTAAAAACTAAAGGTCTTTTTGGTAAACGTTCCCAGATTGGTGGTAGTTTTCCTTCTTGAACTAGAGCACTAATATATTCTGGCTCATATAAAAATTCAAAGTCTCCAATATCTTGATAGCTCATCAATTCATCTCTTCCAATGAACTGAACTTCTTGCATATTTTCAATTGCAGGTGCTGATGGAAGTGCTATTGCACCTTCCGGTCTGGCAGACGCATTTGTACTAGTTAACGCAAAAGTAGCTGATGCTACGCTAGCAAGTAATGTGGATCTAAATTTATTTTTTTTCATCTGTCCTCCACTTAAAATTTAAAAAAACCTATAATAAAATTAGATTATTGAGAAGAACTATTTAAAATAGATAAATTAATTTATAAATTAAATGCTTCTTTTTCTACTAAAACTGACCTTTTTTGTTGATTACGCTTTGTTTTTTTGGTCAGTCCTTTAATTGATTTATTATATTTATAATTTTTTATTTTTTTTAGATTCTTCTTAATACTATTAATTTTTGACACATATTGTGGAAGCCATTGTGCTTGTGCTACAAGCATCTCATCTACCATTTGCCAAACTTCCTCCGATGAACATACTGAGCTTACTAGTGGATCTTGGAGTACAGCAAGTTTTAATAATTCAATATCTCCTTTTATTGCTGCTTTTACAGCCATTCTTTGAACATCTATTGAAGTACTGCATAGAGAAGCACATTGCAGTGGTAAAGTTATTCCTTCAATCATTTGTATTCCTTTTGAATCTACGTATCCTGTGCTTTCAATTACGCAATCATCATCTAAATTAGAAATAGTTTTTTTATTAATAACATTAAAATGACCTCTATATTTTTTTCCAGTTTCAATTGCTTCAATTATATAACTTCCGTGTTCAGTTGATCTTTTGTAATCTTTAAGTTGAATTCCAGAATTTTTTAAATATTTTGGATAATCCTCTACAAACCAATTTCTCTTTTCATTACATACTCTTAAGTAGCCACCTGTCTCACCATGTATCCAATTGGAAAGGCTGCTCCATTTCTTTACATCCCTTTGAGTACGTCTGTACCATGGTAAATATTCACTTAAATGACCGTTACTTTCTGTAGAAAAATATCCAAATTTATCTAAAACATCTATTCTAACTTTTTCATCTCTAGAAAATTTTTTATGTTTCTTTAACGATTTAGAAAGCTCTTCTTTTGTAATTTTTTTACCCTTATAATTTAAATCCAAATACCAAGTCATGTGATTTATACCGCTGCAAGAATATTTCATTTTTCCAAATGGAATGTTTAATGAATCTTCGATTAATTTTGCGCCACCTTGTACTCCATGACACAAACCAATTGTATTAACTTTACCAATTTCATTTGCAGCCCAAGTATTCATAGCCATAGGATTTGCATAATTTAAGAATAGAGCATTTTTTTTTGCATATTTTTTAATATCTTTACAAAAATCTAAAATAACTGGAATGTTTCTTTGTCCATACATTATACCGCCAGCACAAATTGTATCTCCAACACATTGATCGATACCGTATTTTAAAGGTATTGATATATCAGTTTCAAATGCTTCTAAGCCTCCAACTCTGACACAACTAATTATATATTTTGCATTTTTTATTGATTCTTTTCTAATTGGATCAATACTAAGTTTAGTTGGAAGGTTATTAGCTGTAATATCTTTTTGAATTAATTCAGCTACCATTAACAAATTACTTCTTGATATATCGTGAAGAGAAATTTCTATATTTTGAAGTTTTTTTACTTTTAAGATATCTCTAACTAATGTTTGGGTAAAACCAACACTACCTGCACCAAGAAATGATATTTTCATAAGATTATTCTTAAACTCCTTAATTTATTTGACAATATTATTATTTATTTTTAACATAAAATTTATATGTCAGATTTCACTGATTTCAAAAACAATGGATACATTCTTAAAAGAAACCTTTTTTCACAAGATGAAATATCTAAACTAACTAATTTTATTGAAAGAAATTCTGAGAAAGAAAATCAAGCAAAAGAAACTTTTAGTTCTACAGGTAAACTAAATATGACATTATGGAATCACCCATCGGATGATTTATTTGGAAAGTTTTCTACTAATGAAAGAATAGTGAAACCAATGGAGGAATTCCTTCAGGATGAGGTCTATCACTATCATTCAAAAATTATTTGGAAAAAACCAGGTGATGGAGGTTTTGATTGGCATCAAGACTATGGTTATTGGTATCATAATGCTTGTCTTTATCCGGATATGGGATCTTGTTTTATAATGCTAGATAAGGCAACTAAGGAAAATGGTTGCCTCAAAGTTTTAAAAGGATCTCAAAAAGTTGGAAGAATTGGCCATGGCACTTCTGATACTCCTGAACAAACAGCTGATTCAGATAGAATACGTGAGTTAGAAAAAAGACATGAATGTATTTATATTGAAGCTAAACCTGGCGACGCACTTTTTTTTCATGCAAATCTTTTACATTCGTCAGAAGCAAATAATTCAAATTCCTCAAGGAGAACTCTGATTGTTTGTTTTAATACTAAAACAAATAATCCCTATAAAGAAATTGGACACCCAAGGTACACACCTTTAAAAGTATCACATCATAATTCAATTATGGAGTATCAGAATGATTAAACTCACTATAATTGGCGCAGGTAGTGCTGTGTTTACAAGAAGAATTGTAACAGATTTATTGGCAATAAAGAAATTTGGTAATATGGAAATTGCATTACAGGACATTGATCCTGTAAGATTAAAAGCATCACATGATTTAATAGATGTAATTTCAAAAAAATTAAATGTTTCACCTAAAGTTACTTCTCATACAGACAGACGAGAGTCTTTAGTTGGTGCAGACTTTGTTCAAACAACAATTCAAGTAGGGGGATATGAACCATCCACAGTTATTGATTTTAAAATTCCTAATGAGTTTGGTTTAAGACAAACTATAGCAGATACTCTCGGCATAGGTGGAATAATGAGAGGTCTACGAACTATTCCTGTTTTACTAGATATCGCAAAAGATATTATGGATATTTGTCCTAATGCTACTTGGTTACAATACGTAAATCCAATGTGCTCAAACATGATTGCAATAAATACTGCTTTTCCAGAAATCAAAGCTATGGGTCTTTGTCACTCTGTTCAGGGAACTGCTGAAATGCTAGCGAAAGACTTGGATGAAAATATAAATGATATTGATTATCTTTGTGGCGGTATTAACCATATGGCTTTTTATAAAAAATTTGAAAAGAAAATTAATGGGAATGAAAACGAAGATTTGTATCCTAGATTAAAAAAACTAGCTGATAAAATTGTAAATGATGAAGAAATATCTTCAAGAAGTAAAAAAACTGACCATGAATCTAATAAGGTGCTTCATGAAAAAGTACGCTATGAAATTCTTAGACGATTTGGTTACTTCGTAACAGAATCTAGTGAGCATTTTGCTGAATATGTTCCGTGGTTCATAAAACAAAATAGAAATGATGTTATAAAAAAATATAAGATACCAATAGAAGAGTATATCGATAGATGTAAAAGCAATATTAAACTTTGGAAAGATTTAGAGAAAGATATGACTCCAATTTATGATATGCCTCTTAAAAGAAGTAATGAGTATGCATCATTTATAATGGATGGAATTGCAAATAATAAAGAAGTTACTATCAATGCTAATGTTATGAATGATAATTTAATTGATAATTTACCAGCAAATTGCTGTGTAGAGGTCCCTGTAATAATTAATTCAAAAGGTTATAAACCTCAAAAATTTGGTAAATTACCAGAACAATTAGCTGCTTTAATGCGCACTAATATTAATGTGCAAATACTTACTGCAGAAGCTGCTCTAACAAAAAAAAGAGAGCACATATACCATGCAGCAATGCTTGATCCCTTAACAGGAGCTAATCTGACAATCGATGAAATTTATAACATGACCGATAAAATGATTGAGGCACATGGTAATTATTTACCTCAATATAATTAATGACTAAATTAACTGTTAAAGATTTATTTGAGAAAAAAGGAAAAGTAAAATTAACTGAGCTATATGTAACGAATGCTTTAGAAGCTTATGCTGCAGAAAAAGCTGGCATAGATATCCAAATTGTATCTTTTAAAAAAGAAACATTAAGAACCGGTGTACCAACAAATAAATGGTTCAGAGATGCTCATATAAAAGATATTAGAGAAGCTGCTCCAAATACTTTCATGATATTTGGCCTTGGTCAACTTTCATCTATTGATAAGGCAATTGATGCAGCTTTAATTGCAAGAGACAATGGAGCTGATGCTGTTTATTGTGGGAATAGTCCAGAATATATTGAAGCTCTTCGCAAAGAAGGTTTACCTTCTGTAAGTCATATTGGATTAATTCCTTATAAAAGTACTTGGACCGGAGGTTTTAAAGCCGTAGGAAAAGATGCCGACTCGGCTTTTAAAGTTTATCAAGATGCTATTGCATATGACAAAGCGGGAGCTATTGGTCTTGAGGTAGAATGCGTGCCTGATCGAGTAGCAGAATTAATTACAAAAAAAGTAAATCTTTTAACATTGTCAATGGGCAGTGGTCCAAATTGTGATGTTGAGTTTTTATTTATTCAAGATGTAATTGGAACTAATACTGATCGAATACCTCGGCATGCAAAAGTATTTAAAGATACAAACAAGTCTTATGAAAAACTTTTAGATGACACTGTAGAAGGTCTAGAAAACTTTATAGATGACGTAAAAACTAAAAAATTTCCAACATCCTCAAATATTGTTAAAATAAAAGACGAAGAGTTTGAAAAATTATTAAATAAAATTGGTTAAATTTTAATTGTTAATAAATCTTCACCAATTACTGGATCCTTTCCAAAATCTTTTCTGACCGTTTTTTTAAGTTTTGAGATATTAAATCTTGTTGGAACAAAATGTGTTAATACAAGTTTTTTGCAATTTGATAATTTTGCAACCTTCCCAACAAGATTACTCGTTGTATGGTATTCTTTTACATTGTGTAAAGTTTTTTTAGTTCTAAGTTTTGAAGTCTTATTCATTTCATATTCGATAAAAACTTCATGCAAAAGAACATCTGCATTTTGAGCATTAACCATTAAGCTCTCACATGGTCTTGTGTCACCACTAATTGTTAATTTTTTTTTATTATTAAAAAAAGAAAATCCATAGGCAAAAGGAACAGGTTTATGATCTACTTCAAAATATTTAATTTTTATATCATTAATTTTTATATTACCTTCTTTATTGAACTCATAAACTTTGTATTTAAGACCTTTTATAGATTTTCTCTTTTCATAATTAATTCTTAGTTCACGCTCATCTCTCCAAGCTAAAAAAATTTTTTCTATAAATTTTTTTGTACCTTTTGGTCCATATATATTCCAAATTGAATCTCTGTCTGAATGCCACGAAGAAATAATAAGTTGATAGAGGTCTACAACATGATCTGTATGAAGATGGGTAAGTAGTAAAGCATCAATATCAGCGGAAGAATTTCCACTTTGATTTAATCTTTGAGTAACTCCTGAGCCACAATCAATTAAGATTTTTGTTTTTTTTGTTGAGATTAGATTTGACGAACCACATCTTTTATAATCAATAGACGGGCATCCTGTTCCAAGAAGCGTTAGCTTCATTATTCATCAAGAAATGTTTTTAACTTTCTTGCTCTAGTTGGGTGCTTTAATTTTCTTAAAGCTTTGGCTTCGATTTGTCTTATTCTTTCTCTTGTAACACTAAATTGTTGGCCAACTTCTTCTAAAGTGTGATCACTATTCATACCTATTCCAAATCTCATTCTTAAAACCCTCTCTTCTCTTGGTGTTAATGAAGATAGTATTCTTGTCGTTGTATCACGTAAAGAGCTTTTTACAGCAGCATCTATTGGTATAAGAGCATTTTTGTCTTCAATAAAATCTCCAAGAGAACTATCCTCTTCATCACCAACAGGAGTTTCTAAACTAATAGGCTCTTTGGCAATTTTTAAAACTTTTTTTACTTTATCAAGAGGCATATGTAATCTATCTGCAAGTTCATTTGGAGTAGGCTCCCTTCCAATTTCAGACATTATTTGCCTTGTGGTTCTAACTATTTTATTAATTGTTTCGATCATGTGAACAGGTATTCTTATAGTTCTTGCTTGATCAGCTATCGATCTTGTTATTGCTTGTCTAATCCACCATGTTGCATAAGTAGAAAATTTATAACCTCTTCGATATTCAAATTTATCTACAGCTTTCATTAAGCCAATATTACCCTCTTGTATTAAATCTAAGAATTGAAGACCTCTGTTAGTATATTTTTTTGCAATTGAAATTACCAGTCTAAGATTAGATTCTATCATTTCTTTTTTAGCTCTATTAGCAGATCTTTCACCATATTGGACTGTTGAAACAATTCTTCTAAATTCTGATAACGGTAATTCTGAAGCTTCTTGAATTTCTTTTATTTCTTTAATATTCTTGTTTATTTCAATGTGATTTCTATTAATAAATTTCTCCCAACTTTTTTGTTTAGTAGCTAACAAACTTTGAATCCAATTTTTTTCAAAATTAAAATTTAAATAATGTGATATAAAATCTTCTCTCTTTACACCTGAGCTTGTTGCCATTCGTAACATTTTACCTTCACGAATAAGGAGTTTTTTATTAAGCTCATATAAAGCCTCCATCAAAGCTTCAATAGTAGTTGAATTGAAATGAACAGCTTTCATAGCAGAAACCATCTCTTTTTGAATTTTAAGATATTTTTTTTCTATTGATTTGTATTGCTTTTCATTTTTCTTATCAGCATTCATTAATTCTTGACTGTTTTTTTGAAGTTTTTTAAAAAGCTTTGTAATATCATTAAAATCATTGAGTACTTTAGGTTTAAGTTTCTCTTCCATCGCTGCAAGTGAAACATTTAAACTATCATCTTCATCATCTTCTTGAGTTTGATCATTATCAGAATTATTTTCTGTATTATTATTATCTTTATCTTTATCTTTATCTTTATTATCCTCTATGTTTTGATCACTACCACTTTCAATTAATTTAAGAGTATCTTCAAGTTTAGAGTCTGCAATGTCAGACATATCATAAGTTGCCTCTAGATCAACAATATCTCTAAGCAGCATTGTTCCGTCTTTAATCGCATCTTTCCAGTTAATAATTGATCTGATTGTCATTGGACTTTCACATATGGCTCCAATCATTTTTTCTCTACCAGCTTCAATTCTTTTAGCTATGGCTATTTCCCCTTCTCTGCTTAAAAGTTCTACAGCACCCATGTCTCTTAAATATAATCTTACAGGATCATCAGTTTTTCCAGTTTGTTTTTTTTCTTGCTCCTCATTAACTTCATCTGATTTAGAGTTCTGTTGTTTTGATAACAAATTTAATTCTTTAGCTTCATCTTCTGAATAAATTTTTATATTGTTAGTGTTTAAAAAATCTGTAAATTTTGAAATATTTTCATCAAGTCTGAATTTCTTTGGTATTGCTTTTTCAATAATTTTTTGAGTATAAATACCATCGACTTTGTACTTGTTAATTAATTTAGTAAAAATTTCTTTTATTTTTTCATCAAAACCTGAAATTGCTTTTGGAATTTTTTTTGGTTTATTTTCTTTTACAGGTTTAGTTAAGACCTTTTTAGATACTTTCTTAACAATATTTTTTTTTGTTTTTTTTATAATTTTTGATTTAGATACATTAGAGGACTTGGATGATGATTTCTTATTAGTTAATTTTTTTTTAATTGGAGTTTTCTTTTTAGCTGCAGATGTTTTTTTCTTAACAGTTTTTTTCTTTTTTTTTGCCATAACTTTATTTTAATATTTCTTCATTGTCGTGAAGATTAAAAGTAATTTTTTTTAACTCGTCCCACGTCATAGAAGATGAATTATTTTCTATATCATTTAGGCTTTTATTTATTTTTTTCAAATTTGAAAGTCTTGTCTTCAGATTATTTATGGATTCTTTAATTTCATTTATAACTAGCTCTGAATCAGAATCTAAGCTTACATAAGGGAAAAGTTGAAATATACTATTATCCTTAGTTTTTTCGTATATTTCAGTTATTTTTTTAGGAAATTTGACAGTATTAATATTGTCAATATTTGCCTCAAAAAACTCTGATTTATGAATAAAATTTAAGAATTCAGTTTGATTATCATTTAGTAATTCAGAGGCTATTAGCAGTGAGTAGATTTCCTGTCTTAATTTTATATGATTTATATAAGCAGTTAGAAAAGAGTAAATTTGTTTATCTTTTAATGAAATCGTTTTTGGAATAATTTTAATAGATTTCTTTTTACTAGAAAATGACTTTAGTTTTTGAAAAAATAAAGATTTAAACTCATTTTTGTAAAAATATTTTATTTTACTGTCTTTTATATTGCTTATCAATTCATCAATATAATTATCAAAAATAACTTTATTATCAGATTTTCGTAAATCAATTGATTTAGATGATTCCTGAAAAATAAATTCTACTATTGAAAGCGGATTTTTTAAATATGTCGCAAATTTACTCAAAGAATATTCATTTATGTAAGTATCAGGATCATATTCATTTGGTAAAATAACAAATTGTAATAATTTTGAAGAAGTTAAATAAGGTAATGACATTATGGCGCTTTTAAAAGAAGCTTTTAAACCTGAGGCATCTCCATCAAACATCAATGTTGGTTTATTTACATATTTCCATGATAATAAAAGATGACTTTCAGTTAAAGAAGTTCCAAGTGGAGCTACAGCTGTTTTAATATTTTTGTCATACAAACTTATTACATCCATATAACCCTCACAAATTAACATATTTTTTTTTGACCTAATGGTTTGTTTAGCGTTAAAAAGATTATACAAAATATTTCTTTTTTTAAAAAATTCACTTTCAGGGGAATTTATATATTTGGGATTTGAATTATCTAATACTCTTCCTCCAAATCCAACAATTTTTCCATATTCATTTGCAATTGGAAACATGAGTCTATTGTAAAAAAAATCACGTATCTTATTATTTTTATCCAGTTTTACTACATTACTTTCAAGAAGTTCTTTATCTTCAAAACCTTGTTCTTTTAGAAATTGATAAAGA
>CACNLM010000009.1 GCA_902621305.1 uncultured Alphaproteobacteria bacterium
ATGGTCGGTATTTATATAAATTTTCGCTAAATATAGTAAGTTCAAATTGAAAATTAGTTTCTGATACTGTTATAAATGCATATTTTTTTCCATCCTTATTTGATCTTTCTTTAATATCTAAAATAGCACCACAAACTTTAATAACACTTGTGTCATATTTTTCTGAATAGTTTTTAAAAGATACAATATTCTCTAATTCAAAAAACTTTTTTGGATAATGATTTAATGGGTGATCAGAAAAATAAAATCCAATAACCTCTAATTCGTTTGATAAAATTTTGGCATTCTTCCATTTTTCATAATTTTGATTGAACAGGTTTTTATCTTCAAAAGAAATCTCGTTTTCTTCAAAGAGCATATCTTGATTAGTACTTTTTTCTCCTCCATATAGATCAACAAACTTCGGAACATTATTAAACAATTTTGATCTATTGGGTTCAATACTATCAAATGCACCCGACTGTATAAGTTTTTCAAGTTGTCTTTTATTTATTACTTCCTTAGAAACTCTATTCATAAAATCAATTATGCTTTTAAATTTGCCATTTTTGTTTCTTTCATCAACCATGCTAGAAATTGATTTTAAACCGACACCTTTAATTGCTGCCAATCCAAATCTTATTGATTTTAAGTTGTCATTAATTTCAATTGAAAATAAAGGATCAGAGAAATTTATATCTGGCTTTAAAAAATTGATATTTAGTCTTTCTATTTCTTGTTTAAGTAAAATAATTTTTTCTGTTCTATCTATAGAATAGTTTAAAGTTGCTGTAAGAAATTCATGAGGAAAATTAGCTTTTAGATAAGCAGTTTGATAAGATATTAAAGCATATGCTGCAGCATGACTTTTATTAAAGCCATAACCTGCAAATTTATCAACTAAATCAAATATTTTTGAAGCTTCTTTTTTATCAATATTATTTTGAACAGCACCTTCTATAAATCTTGATTTTTGCATATCCATTTCTTTTTGAATTTTTTTTCCCATTGCTCTTCTTAGTAAGTCTGCTTCACCTAAAGAATAATTTGATAAAACTTGTGCAATCTGCATTACTTGTTCTTGATAAACAATAATTCCATATGTTTCTTTTAAGACGTCTTCTAACATAGAATGAAGATATTTGATTTCTTCACGTCCATGTTTTCTATTACAAAAAGAGGGAATATTATCCATTGGTCCAGGTCTAAACAAAGCAACTACAGCAATTATTTCTTCAAATCTATCTGGTTGTAATTGACGAAGAACACTTCCCATACCATTGCTTTCCAATTGGAAGATTCCAACTGTGTCACCTTTACTTAACTGATCATATGTATTTTTGTCATCTAGAGGTATGTTATTTATTAAAAAATTCTTCTTCTCTTTAATTATCAATTTTATACAGTCATCAATGATTGATAATGTGGTTAATCCAAGAAAATCAAATTTTATTAAACCTGCTTCTTCAACATATTTCATAGAAAATTGTGTTGCATTTGTGTTGGTATTTTGATCTTTGTATAAAGGAACTACTTTAGATAATTTTTCATGACCAATAACAACTCCTGCAGCATGTGTTGAAGCATGTCTGTGAGTTCCTTCAATTTTAAGACTTACATCGATAATATTTGAAATTCTTTCATCACTGCTTATCCTTTCTTGTAGACTTCTCTCAGATTTAATTGACTCACTTAAAGTCAGTGGATTTGATGGATTAAAAGGTATTAGTTTAGCAAAAGAGTCTACCTCTCCATAAGGTACTTCTAAAACTCTACCAATATCTCTAACGGCAGCTCTAGATGCAAGTGTTCCAAATGTAATTATATGAGCAACACATTCACTTCCATATTTATTATTTACGTATTCGATAACTTCATCTCTTCTAGTTTGACAAAAATCTATGTCAAAATCCGGCATTGACACTCTTTCTGGATTTAAAAATCTTTCAAATAACAATTCATATTCTAATGGATCTAAATCTGTTATGCCTAAACACCAAGCTACTAAACTACCTGCCCCTGAACCTCTTCCAGGACCAACAGGGATGGATTGCTCTTTAGCCCAATTAACAAAATCTGCTACTATTAAAAAATATCCAGCAAACCCCATTCTAATGATGATTTCATTTTCATATTTCAATCTATCTCTGTAAATTTGTATATTATTAATATTCTTTTCTTTTATTTTTTTTTCAAGTCCCAATTCTGAGGTTTTTAATAAAAAATCTTCTGCTGATAGATCTAAATCATTTTTAAATTCCGGCAATTGTGGTTTTGTTGATTCAGGAAAATAGTTACAAGATAGAGAAATATTTAAATTGTTTTGTATTATCTCAGGAATATCTTCAAAATTTTCATACATTTCTTCATTTGACTTAAAATATATATTTTCATTAGAAGTATTTCTTTGAGAATTGTTAATTGTAGATTTTTGAGCAATACAAAGTAATGCATCATGAGCTGAATAATCATCTTTATTTGCGTACTTTATATTATTTGAACCAATAAGCGGTATGTCAAATTCTTTTGATAAATTAATAAATTCTTTTTCAAAAACATCGATATTTTGATCATTTATTCTTTGAATTTCAAACAGAAAATTTTGCTTAAAAACTTTTTTAAAATTATCTAATAATTGAATGATATCTTTTTTTTTGTTTTCTTTATTTAATAAAAGTAAAGGATTTAATTCACCACCTATATAACAGAATAAACCTTCAGAAAATTTCTCTAATTGAAAAAAGTATATACCAACATTATTGCCTTCATTAAGATGAGAAAGTGAGCTTAATTGTAATAGATTTCTATACCCAATTTCATTTTTGACTAAAAATGTAACTTGGGAAATTTGATTATTTACAATAATATCTAATAAATTTATTGAAGTTCCAATTATCGGTTGAATATTATTTTTTACACATTCTTTGGAAAATTCAAAAACTCCAAACATATTGTTATTATCTGTAATTGCAATTGCAGGCATGTCATTTTTTTTAGCTAGATCTACTAAATTTGTAATTTTTAGAGTACTTTCAGATAAAGAATATGAAGATAAAGATCTTAAATGAATAAAAGGATTATTCATTTGTCAAATGTATTTTCTTGTTTTTAAAATAATAAATTTCATCAGCTAATAATGAATAAGTTTTGTTATGAGTAACATATACTAAAGTTTTATTATTTTGTTCGATATAATTTATAAAAAATTTAAAAATATTGTTAGCAGTATCTTCGTCAAGATTGCCAGTCATTTCATCAGCTAAAATTAAATCTGGATCATTTACCAAAGATCTAGCAATAGCGACTCTTTGTTGCTCTCCTCCTGATAATTTTAAAGGTTTATAATTTATTCTTTCATCTAAACCGAATTCAAGAAGTAGGTTTTTAGAAATTTCATAACTTTTCTTTTCATTTTTATTAATTAATAATGGTAGCATAACATTCTCGATCACAGTGAGTTCAGGAATCAGATGAAAAAATTGATGAATAAAACCAATAGATAATCCTCTAATTTTATTCGTTTCATCTTTAGAACACAAAGAAATATCTTTATTCTTAAAATAAAAGTTTCCATCATATTCTGAGTCAAGTAAACCAATAATATTGAGCAGAGTTGTTTTGCCTGAACCTGAGGGCCCAACAATTGAAACTTTAGTGTTTTGCTTTAATTTAAAATTTAAATTTTTAACTATCTCAATTTTTGAATTATTCTCATTTGTATAATTTTTACAAAGATTGGTTATCTCTAATAAATATTTGTTATTCACTTCTTAAACTCTTAATAGGATCTATTCTGGCTGAACTTAAAGCTGGAAAAATAGTTGAGATAATTGATATGATTATAACCACACAAAGTACGTAAACAACCTCATTTATACTAATCTTTGAAGGTAAAGATGATAAATAATAGACTTCTTCAGAAAAGAGCTTTGTCCCAAGCAAATATTCTAAAAAACTTTGAATTGATTTAATATTTATTGTGAAAAGTATTCCAATTATTAATCCTATTAATGAGCCAATCAAGCCAATTGAGATTCCAATAGTAAAAAATATTTTAATAATACTTTTATTACTCATTCCAATAGTTTTTAATATGCCAATATCCTTATTTTTTTCTTTTACAAAAATAATTAAACCTGAAATAATATTTAATGATGCAACTAAGATGATTAAAGAAAGGATAATAAACATAACATTCTTTTCCACTTTAAGTGCATTTATTAAAGTTTTGTTTTGATCCTTCCAAGATATTGAATAAAAATTTAATAAAAGATTAGATGTTTCTAATTCAACTTTATTTTTAAATAATTCAATTTCATTAGGAGATGATGTAAAGAATTCAATTTTGTTATATATATCTTCATCATATAAGAGTAATTTTCTAACAAGTTCTGAAGATAAAAAAATTAAATTTGAATCATATTCATATAAACCTAGATCAAATACACCTACTACTTGCAATGTTTTAAACCTTGGAATATTTCCTAATATTGTTTTATCAGTCTTTGGAATTGCAATTTTAACCTTATCTCCCACATTTAAATTCATTTCGTTTGCTAAGGAGTCTCCAATTAATATTTCACTTTTTGGATTTTGAATTAATGCGCCCATATCAATTGAATTAAACAAATAATGATTTTTATCATATCTATCATAGCCTTTGATCATCACACCTTTTGATTTATTTGATTTTATAATTAATCCATTTGTTTCAATAGATTTATAGTGTTGGTAAAAAAAAGAATTATCAATATTCAATATAAGTTCATCAGCTTGCTTATTTGTTATCTCATTATCAAAACTATAAATATTAAGGTGCGAATTAAGTCCTATTATTCTGTTAGTTAAATCAATTCTAAAACCATTCATAACAGACATAACTATAATAATTGCTGCTACTCCTAAACTAATACCTATTATTGAAAACCAAGCGAAAATAGACACATAGCCATCGGATTTCTTAGAAAATAAAAACCTAAAAATCAGTAATCGTTCTGATTTAGAAATCATCTATTTTTTTAACTTATTATTAATAAAATCAATTACACTACTGGATGAAATTTTTTCACTTTCATTATTTTGGCGATTTTTTATTTCTACTAAATTATCTTTTAAATCTCTTTTGCCAATAATAATTTGATATGGTGTCCCAATTAATTCATTATCAGATAATTTTTTTCCTATACTGCAGATTCTATCATCTAAAATGACTTCAATATTATTTTTCATAAAGTATTCATAATATTCTGATGATTTTGTGGCACAATCTTGATCTTCTGGCATTAAATTGACTATGGAAACCTTAAATGGAGCAACTTCTAAAGGCCACCTAATTCCTTTTTCATCATGATAAGCTTCTATAATAGCACCCACAAGTCTTGAAACACCAATGCCATATGATCCCATATGCACTGGAACATTTTTTCCACTTTTATCTTGAACAAATGCGTTTAATTTCTCAGAATATTTTGTTCCAAAATAAAATATATGACCCACTTCAATACCCTTAGAAATTTTTAAATCTTCATTTGAAATTGGGCAATTCGTTTCATCATGTTGATCATCAACTGCAGCATAAAATGACTGCAACTCATTTGGGTCTATAGTTTCAGGGTTTAGTGTTTCTAATTTTTTATCATAATAAAGTGTACTTTCACCAGTCTTAGCTAGTATTTGAAATTCATGACTTAGATTACCGCCAATTGGTCCAGTTTCTGCTCTTAAGGAAATTGGTGTTAAACCCATTCTAATAAAAGTTTTTATGTATGCTTTAAACATATTGTCATAAGATTTTTTTGCTTCGTTTTCATCAAGATCAAATGAATAATTATCCTTCATTAAGAATTCTCTTCCTCGCATTACTCCAAACCTAGGCCTAACTTCATCTCGGAATTTCCATTGAATATGGTATAGATTTTTTGGAAGATCTTTGTAAGAATTTATATGTGCTTGAAATATATCTGTAATTAATTCTTCATTTGTTGGGCCGTAAAGCATTTCCCTTCCACTTCTATCTGTAATCCTTAACATTTCTTTTCCATAATCATCGTATCTTCCTGATTTAATCCATAAATCAGAAGATTGAATCGTAGGCATAAGCAGTTCTACTGCCCCTGCATTATTTTGTTCCTCTCTAACAATCTGTTCAATTTTTTTTAATACAAGTAGACCTAGAGGTAACCACGAATAAATACCAGCACTAGATTGTTTAATCATTCCAGCTCTAATCATTAATTTATGTGAAATTATTTCAGCATCTGATGGCGCGTCTTTAATAGTAGGAAGAAAAAAGTTAGAATATTTCATTTATTAAATATATTTGATAAATCAAATCCAAATAAAATCAAAAAAAATAAAATTAAAGCTGATATTAATGAAGTTGCTATAAATTTTATTAGAAGATATGGCTTACTTGGAGCACTTTTTGCATGTCCAGATTCTACTTTTTGGGGTACTTTTATCTTAATCGGTAGGAGTATGAAAAATAAAATCCACCAAATAAGGATAAAAATTAGAACATGAGTAAATAGTGCCATTAAGATCGTATTAAATGAACTTCAATTTCTGGTTTTTTTTGAATTGAATTTTTTATAATCTTTCTAAAACTACTTTTAACTAAGTCAGATACTATAAGATCTGATGATTTTTGATCTTTGTTAAGTTTTGTATAGTTTTCTATAAAAAGTATTTTAAAATCATTTTTAATATTTTCTTCATCTATTCCCGGCAATCCTTTTAAAGTAAGTAACATATTTTTATTAATTGAATAGTCATCATCATTGATAATTAAAGAAATTAAAACTAACCCCTCAAATGAATATTTCCTTCTCTCTTTAATAAAAGCAGATTCAGAGTCGTAAAGATTTTTACCCTCAACAATTAACTTTCCAGTTTCAAATTTTTCTACAATTTTAGGTTCACCTGGTGCTATTTTGAGACATTTTCCATTTTCTAAAATTTTAGTAAATGGTACTTGAGATGAGTAAGATAATTGTTTATGTGCCTCTAGATGCATAGGTTCACCATGCACAGGAATAGATAAGTAAGGTTTTGTCCAATTATACATTTGTTTTATTTCATCTGCATAACCATGACCTGAAACATGTACTAAATCATCATCAGCAGTTACTATCTCAACTCTTTGTCTAATAAGTAAGTTCTTTAAATTATTTATTGATTTTTCATTACCAGGAATATCTCTAGAGCTAAAAATTACTACATCTTCAGGCTCTAAATGTAAATGTTGATGAGAATTATAAGCTATTCTGAAAAGCGCAGATCTTTTTTCACCCTGACTTCCAGTACAAATTATGACTAAATTTTCTCTTGGTATATAAGAGGCTTCATCTTCACTGATAAAAATTTCATCATCTGCAACATAACCACATTTTCTTGCTACTTCGATATTTTTTTTCATACTCCTACCAACAAGAGCGACCTTTCTTTTATTTTTTTTTGCTGCTTGAATAATATTTTTCATTCGTGCAATATTTGAAGAAAAACAGGTAACAACAATTCTATTTGAAAATCTTGAAAATATACTTGTCAGTTCATCTCTAACATCACTTTCAGATTCTGATTTACCTGGCACATTTGCGTTAGTAGAGTCACCTATTAAGGCAAGTAATCCATCATTTCCTAATTTTTCAAATTTTTCTTTTGAAAATGAGTCTCCTAAAGTAGGTGAATGATCTATTTTCCAATCAGCAGTATGAAGTAATGATCCATATGTTGTTTTAATTACTATTGCAGTTGGTTCAGGAATTGAGTGTGTAGTTGGAATAAAACTTATATCAAAATTATTGAGTATTAATTTCTTGTCTAAATTTATCTCTTTTAAAGTAAATCCTTCTACTTTATTGAATTCTTTTAGCCTATTTTCGATAAGAAATTTTGCAAATTTACTAGCATATACAGGACATTTAATTTTATTTGCTAAGAACGCAACAGCTCCTGCATGATCTTCATGACCATGGCTGATAATAATAGCCTCGAGATTATCTTCTAAACTTTCAATATGATCTATTTTTGGTACCAATAAATCTACACCAGGAAACTTTTCATCTGCAAATGAAAGACCTAAATCTATCATTATCCATTTTCCATCACATCCGTAAAGATAACAATTTGCACCTATTTCTCCAATACCTCCGAGAGATAAAAAGTGTAGTCCTTCATTAAAATCATTTAGTTGTAAATTATTACTCATAAAAATGTTTGTTACCGATTTCTTTTATTCCTTCTAATGTCAAATGTTCCATATATATAGGTTTATAAATAATTTTATCCCTAAATATTTTACCTAGACCACCCGTAATATAGACTTTGGGCTTAAAGTTATTCTCCTTAATAATTTGCTTTAATATGCCATTAACTGCATGCAAATAACCAAAATAGAAACCTGATTGAATAGAAGCTGATGTATTATTATTAACAATTTTATTTGATTTTGAGATTTTTGAAGTTTTAATTAACTCAGCATTTTTTAAAAGTGTCTCCATTGAAAGATTTATACCTGGAAAAATTAATCCACCTAAATATTTATTATTTTTAATGACATCAAAAGTAGTAGCTGTACCAAAGTCGAGAATTATACAGTCTTTGATTTTATTATTATATACATAGGCATAGTTTGCTATTCGATCACTTCCAATTTGATTTAAATTATAATTGATACTATTTCTAAATGATATTTTTTTGGGATTAATTACATAAAATTTGAATTTATTTTTTTGAAAAATATTTTTTAAAATTAAATTTAAGGAAGGTACTACAGAGGACAAGATACAAAATCTATCTTTAAGATTATAAATCAACTTTTTGTTAGATTTAAAAAATTTATTTATTTCTTTTTTTGTAATATTGGTTTTTTTTTCTGTTTTTAATCTAATAATTTTAATTAATTTATTTTTTGTATAAAAACCTATAACTATATTCGTATTACCTGCATCTATAACAATCATTAAATTATTCTAGCATTATATATATTTTCAAAATTAATATTATTTTTTAAAGTGATTGAACCATCTGGGTTAAGATTATAAAATATTCCTTGTTTTACATTTTGTTCATCAATTTTTAAATTAATATTGCTTCCTAAATATAATAATCTGCTTTTATATTCAGTCATAATTTTTTCATGATTATTTAGCAGTTGTTTAAAATTATTAAAATACTCTTCCATAATTTCATATACAAAATAAAAATTGTTAATTTCTTTATTGTATTTATTAATATTAGTTGTTGGATAATTTTCAATTTTAGGAGAAGATACTATATTAACTCCAAAACCAGTATTTATATATTTATCGCTTTTGATACTAAATATTTCAGAAATTATTCCAGAAATTTTTTCTTTATTAATTAAAATGTCATTTGGCCATTTAATTTGAGTTTTAACATTACAAATATTTTCAATCACAGAACAGATCATATTAGTAATAAAAGCATTATTTAAAAAATGATTTTCTATTGGCAATATATTTTTAGATAAAATAGAAATATAGACATTATTTTTTGGGCTTTCCCAAGTTGTTCCCCGTCTTCCAAATCCTTTTTTTTGTTCATTTGCCATCAAACATATATTTCTATTATCAATAAGTTTTTTAACTTCTGACATTGTAGAATCTACAGATTCAATAAAATGAAAATCAAAATTGTTTTTATCTAATAGATTTTTAATTTTATCTAATGACATTAATCAAATGGTCAAACTTGCAGATATATTAATCAATAAGGACGGGTAAAATATAAAGCAAATAATTAAAAATAAACTTAAGGATAAAATAATTTTTGATTGAAAAGAAATTTGAAAATTAATTATTCCTTCACTTTTACTTTCATCAAAATACATTATCTTAATAATCCTTAAATAATAAAAAGCAGAAATTACACTAGCTAGGACACCAAGAACTGAAAGTACATATAATTCTTGTTCAATGGCAGCAATGAAAACATAAAACTTCCCAAAAAATCCTATAAATGGTGGGATGCCAGCCATAGATAGCATTATTATTGAAATAGAAAGACTAACGATTGGATTACTTTTACTTAACCCTTTTAAATCACTAATATTAATTAAATATTCATTTTTTACTTTTAACGAGAGTAAAATAGCAAAAATTGCAACATTCATTATCATGTATGAAAACATATAAATTGATGCTGCCTTAATTCCATCATCATTTGCGGCAACTAAAGCTATTAATATATAACCTATATGTCCGATAGAACTATAAGCTAATAATCTTTTAATATTTGACTGTGCTATAGCTGCGATAGCTCCAAGAAACATTGAGGCTATTGATAAAAATAAAATTATTTGACTCCATTCTAAGTAAAAATTTTCAAATGGAACTAAGCAAAAACGATAAATTAAAGCTACTGCAGCAATCTTAGGAACAATAGCAAAAAAACCTGTAATTGAATTTGGGGCTCCTTCATAAACATCGGGAGTCCACATATGAAAAGGTACGGCTGAAACCTTAAAAGCCAAGCCTACCATCACAAATACAAGCCCAAATATTAGACCTAAATTTAGATTATCATATTTTGATAAATAGAAACTTATCTCATTAAAATTCATTGAACCAGTAAATCCATAAATTAATGAGAAACCGTACAAAAGTATACCAGAAGATAATGCTCCTAAAATAAAGTATTTTACTCCTGACTCAGCTGATGAAATTGAATCTCTTTTTATTGCTGCAGCAACATAAAGAGATAAACTTTGTAGTTCTATTGCTAGATACATGGACATAAGATTATTTGAAGCAATCATTAACATCATCCCAAGTGTTGAGAATAAAAATAAAATAGGAATTTCAAAATTTTTAAGCTTAATGCCAGAGAAATAATCTTTAGAAATGATGATACTAGCTATAGACCCTAATAAAGCTAAAATTTTAAAAAAATTTATAAAAGAAGAGTGGCTAAATAAACTTTTGTAATTTGCAAAATTTGATTCACTATCATAGTAAACAAGCAAAATGGTTAATAATAAAACAAAAACTGCTAGATTGGAAGTTTGCCTAAATGCATTCTTTTTTAAAAAAAGACCAAAAAGTAGGCAAACAAAAGAGGAGCATGCTAAAAAAATTTCGGGAATAAAAAAAATATTGTAAATATTATTTAGCATTAACTATTTCATAGTTTGTTATAATTAGTTCAAGTGATAATCTCATAGGATCTAAAAATAGATTTGGAAATACACCTAATAATATTACTGAAATTGCTAAAGGAATTAATATGATTTTCTCTCTTGTGTTTATATCTAAAATATCTGCAAGTTTATTATTAGTTATGGTGCCAAAAATAATTCTTTTATAAAGGTATAGCATGTAAACAGCGGATAATATTATTCCAAAAGCCGCACCAATAACAACGTAACTTGAAAATTTAAATGCACCAACAATAACTAAAAATTCTCCAATAAAACCACTAGTCCCAGGTAATCCAACTGATCCCAGCATAAAAATCATGAATACTGTTGCATAGAGTGGCATTCTTTGAACTAATCCTCCGTAAAATTCAATTTCTCTAGTATGCATTCGATCATAAATAACACCAACACATAAAAATAAAGCTGCTGAGACTAGTCCATGACTAATCATTTGCATCATTGCTCCTTCTAAGCCTTGTTGATTAACCAAAAAAATTCCAATTGTTACAATTCCCATATGAGCAACGGATGAATATGCAATTAGTTTTTTTATATCAGTTTGTGCTAGTGCCACTAACGAAGTGTATACTATAGCAACTATACTTAATGTCATAATTAAAGGAATAAAAAACTCTGTTGCTTCTGGAAGCATACCTAGAGAGAAGCGGATAAAACCATATCCGCCCATTTTTAAAAGTACTCCTGCTAAAATAACAGATCCAGCCGTTGGAGCTTCAACATGGGCATCGGGCAACCATGTATGAAAAGGCCACATAGGAATTTTAACTGCAAAGGAAGCAAAAAAGGCAAGCCAAAGAAACAACTGAGTATTATATGAAAAATAATTACCTTGTAAGAACTCAATACTCATTGAACTTGTATTTCTATACATCACAATAATAGCAATCAACATGAGTACTGAACCCAAAAGAGTGTAGAGAAAGAATTTAAAAGAAGCATAGATTCTTCTATTGCCTCCCCATATACCTATGATTAGATACATTGGTATTAATACTGCTTCAAAAAAAATATAAAATAAAAGTATGTCTATAGAAGCAAACATTCCAATCATTACAGTCTCTAAAAATAAAAAAGAAAGCATGTATTCCTTGACTCTTTTTTTAATATTATTCCAACTAGCTAAAATACAAAGTGGGGTCAAAAATGTACTTAATAAAATCATAAAAAGTGAAATACCATCAACTCCAACATGGTAGAAGAAATTAAAATCATCAAACCATCTAAATTTTTCTTCATATTGGTAAGACGGATTGGAATAATCAAAACGTAGCCAGAGAATTAAACTTAAAATAAATGCTCCTAACGTTGTTAGCAAAGCAGCCCATTTAATATTAATTGATGTTAATTCATCTTCTTTAATAAAAAGAATAATTAAAGCGCCAATTAAAGGTAAAAAAATTATTACTGATACTAATGGCCAGTCAATCATTTAGTAATATAAAAACCATGTTAAAATTATTACTAAGCCACCAAGCATAGCAAAAGCATAATGAAACAAATACCCTGATTGAAATAAACTTACATAAGATGAAGATTTTGAAATAATCCAGGATACCCCGTTTGGCCCTAAACCATCAATAGTTTTTTCATCCCCTCTTTTCCAGAAAAAGTTTGCTAACTTGAAAAAAGTTAAAACAAATACTTTATGATATAGCTCATCCACATACCATTTATTTTTAGAAAGAGAATATAAAGGATCTAAATTATAGGAAAGATTTTTTGCTCTGTTTAAATTATTTGAATATATCAACACACAGACAAGAATTCCAACTGCAACAGCAGACTTTGATATTAATGATTGTGTAAGAGGAAGATATTTATGAGAACTTTCTGTTAGTAATATAGCATTATCCCAAAATTCTTTTTTAAAATATCCAATAAAATAATCAGCAAAGAATATTCCAGAAAAAATAGAACCAATTGCAAGAATAAATAATGGAGCTGTCATTACTAAAGGTGATTCATGGGCGTGATCATATGTTTTATTATTTGATCTATTTTCACCATGAAATGTTAGGAATAATAATCTCCATGAATAAAAAGCAGTAAGTAAAGCAGTTAAAATACCTACTATATATGCAAAGTATGCTATTCCATTTGAAGCATAGAAAGCATTTTCTAAAATACTTTCTTTTGAATAGTAACCAGATAGATATGGGAAACCAATAATTGCAAGAGACCCAATCCACATCATTGAGGCAGTAAAAGGTATTTTTTTGAAAAGTCCCCCCATTTTTCTCATATCCTGTTCATGATGCATTGCGTGAATTACAGAACCTGCAGAAAGAAATAGAAGAGCTTTAAAAAATGCATGAGTTGTTAAGTGAAATATTGATGCATTATAAGCTCCTACACCTGCTGCAAAAAACATATATCCTAATTGACTACATGTTGAATATGCAATGACTCGTTTAATATCATTTTGTGTTAAGGCTATAGAGGCAGCAAAAATAGCTGTGGCTGCACCAATAAAAGTAATGAATAAATTAGTAAATGTCGCAAACTCATAAAGAGGACTCATTCTTGCAACTAAAAATACACCTGCAGTTACCATTGTTGCAGCATGTATTAGTGCAGATACAGGAGTAGGTCCCTCCATGGCATCTGGCAACCATGTGTGTAAACCTAATTGGGCAGATTTACCCATTGCACCTATGAATAAAAGAAAGCATAAGAAATCTAAAGTTGGAAAACTGAATGAAAGGAATTGAATTTGATGCTCACTAAATCGATCCACTTGTGAAAATATACTATCGAAACTTATCGTACCAAAAATATAAAAAATGCCAGCAATTCCAATTGCGTATCCAAAATCTCCAACTCTGTTTACAACAAATGCTTTTATAGCAGCTTTATTTGCTGAATCTTTATGGTGCCAAAAACCAATTAATAAATAGGAGGCTAGCCCAACACCTTCCCAACCAAAGAACATTTGCAGCAAGTTATTACTTGATACAAGAACAAGCATAAAAAAAGTAAATAAGCTTAGATAACCCATAAATCTTATTTTTGATGGATCTTCTTCCATATAGCCTATTGAATATAAATGAACACAAGCAGAAACAGTTGTAACCACAATGAACATCACAGAAGTTAAAGTGTCTAATCTAATTGACCAATCAACAATAAAGTTTCCAGAAGTGATCCAGTTAAGAATAAAAATTATTTCAGTTTCCTTATTATTAATAAACTGAATGAATATTATCCAAGAAAATAAAGTACAAAGAAAAAGGATTGAAGTTGTTGATATTTGATAAACCTTATAGTTAAACTGTTTACCGAGTAAAAAACAAAAAAGAAAACCAAGTAGAGGTAGAAATATAATTAAGGTTGCCATCTACTATCCCTTAAGCTGATTAATTTTATTTACTTCAATTGATCCTAAATTTCTAAAAAATACCACAAGTATAGCGAGTCCAATTGCTGCTTCAGCGGCTGCAACAGTAAGTGTAAGCATTGCGAAGATTTGCCCTGAGATATCATTAATATACGCTGAGAAAGCAATAAAATTAATATTTACCGACAACAAGATGAGTTCTATAGACATTAAAATTATAATTAAATTTTTCTTATTTAAAAATATTCCTAAAACACCAAAGGTAAAAATAATTGCGCCGAGAAAAAGATAGTGTTCAAGAGTAATCATTAATTAAATTCCTTCGCCTATTTTTACTTTTTTCTTTTCTATAGCTGTGGATGCATCAACTGTATTTTGAGAATCTATATTTTGCCTTTTAACACCACCTTTATCTCTTAATGTAAGTGTAATAGAGCCAATCATTGCGACTAATAGAATTATCCCACATATTTGAAACAAATAAAAATATTCAGTGTAGAGTATTTGCCCAATCATTTTTGTATTTTCCACTTCATTAACTATAGGTTGTAGTGGTGTTTGGTTGTTATAAATATTAGACGATCTATCTGTTAAAAAAAGTATTCCAAGTTCAATTACCAGAACTATCCCTAATAATGCTCCAAAAGGTAAATATTGCAAAAAACCTTCTCTCAATTTTACAAAATTTATATCAAGCATCATTACAACAAATAGAAAAAGGACGGCAACAGCCCCAACATATACAACTACAAGGATCATTGCCAAAAATTCAGCACCTAATAAAACAAAGAGTCCTGATGCGTTAACAAAGCTTAAAATTAAGAACAAAACTGAATGAACTGGATTTTTTGCACTTATTACCATTAGAGCAGAAAGAACTGCAACAGATGAAAAAAGATAAAATGTTAATGAATAAAGAAACATTCTTATCTATATTTTCTATCGAGATGAATATTTTGAGCAATTTCTTGCTCCCATCTATCTCCATTTTCTAAAAGTTTATCTTTATTATAAATTAATTCTTCTCTTGTTTCAGTGGCAAATTCAAAATTTGGTCCTTCTACTATCGCATCTACTGGGCAAGATTCTTGACATAAACCACAGTAAATACATTTAGTCATATCTATATCATATCTTGTTGTTCTTCTGCTTCCATCCTCTCTTGGCTCTGCTTCAATTGTAATTGCCTGAGCAGGACATACTGCTTCACAAAGTTTACATGCGATACATCTCTCTTCCCCACTTGGATATCTTCTCAAAGCATGCTCGCCTCTAAAACGTGGGCTTAATGGACCTTTTTCGTGAGGATAATTTATAGTAACTTTAGATTTAAATATGTATTTGAAAGTTAAAAATAGTCCTTGAAATAATTCAAATAAAGTAAAAGATTTAATTAATTTATACATATTAATTTGGCAGCATTTCAAAATATACTAAAAAACCAGAAGTTGCCACAACCCAAAACAAAGAAAATGGTAGAAAAACTTTCCATCCAAGTCTCATTAACTGATCATATCTATATCTTGGGAAAGTTCCTCTAACCCAAATAAATAAAAATAATATAAATATTACTTTCACAGTAAACCAGATTACTCCAGGAACAACATTTAATGGGTATATATCAAATGGAGGTAGCCATCCGCCTAAAAAAAGAATGACAGTCATAGAAGACATTAAAATCATACTCGCGTATTCACCTAAAAAAAATAATACAAATGAAGCAGATGAATATTCAGTAAAAAATCCTGCAACAAGTGTTGATTCATCTTCAGGAAGATCAAAAGGTAATCTATTTGTTTCAGCTAACGCAGAAATAAAAAAAATAATGAACATAGGTAATAATGGAATTGCAAACCATACAGTCTGCTGAGCTAAAACTATCTTTGATAAATTTAAAGAACCTACACATAATAATACTGTAATTATTACAAATCCAATAGATACTTCATATGAAACCATTTGAGCAGCAGATCTTAATGCTCCTAAAAAAGGATATTGAGAGTTACTAGCCCATCCAGCCATGATTATTCCATATACTCCAAGAGATGATACTGCAAACAGATACATGATACCTACGTTAATATCAGAGACTACCCATCCTGGAGCAAAAGGTATGACTGCCCAACCTGCTAAGCTAAGTACCATTGTTATTATGGGTGCTAAAATAAAAACAATTTTATTTGATCCACTAGGTATAATATTTTCTTTAGTAATAAGTTTTAATGCATCGGCAAAGCTTTGTAATATACCGAAAGGCCCTACTATATTTGGACCTCTTCTTAATTGAATTAAGGCTAAAACTTTTCTTTCAGCATAAACTAAAAAAGCTACAGATATTAAAACCGGAACAACAACAGCAAGTATTTGGGCAATAATTATTAATCCTGTAATTAATATATCATAAGTCATCTAATTATTATGCTGCCTTATTTAAAATATCTTTAGTACATTTTGCCATTGTTTCAGAAGATCTAGAAATAGAATCATTCATATAAAAATTTTCAATGTTATATTTAATTTTAATATTCTCAATTTTATTATTTTTAGCAAAAGTTATTTCGCCAATAGAATTAACTTCATTTAAGAGAGCAAATTGACCATAGGTACTTGTAAGCTCATTTCGAAGCTCCCCAAGATTATTAAAATTTAAATTTTTTTCAAATAAGTCACTTAAAACTCTAAAAATTTTCCACTCCTCTTTTGCTTCACCTATTGGATTATGACACTTAGTTGTTTGAATAACTCTACCTTCTATATTCATAAAAGTAGAACTTTTCTCAGTATATGCAGGGGTTGGTAAAATTATATCAGCTATAGATGCTGAAACATCTCCATGATGACCAAGATAAACAACAAAAGCATTTTCAAATGTTGAAAAATTTATCTCATCTAACCCCATTAAGAAAACTACAGGTTTTGTTTTATCAATATGTTTTTTTAATTGTTTATTGTAATCATTATCAAATTTTATATTATAAAATTTCAAATCTAATGCTCCTACTCTAGAAATATCTTGGTTAAGAATATTTAATGGATTTATATTTTTATTTTTTTGAATTTTTTTCGCAATTAATCCTGCAGTTTCTAATATTTTTTTTCCATGATCATTATTTATTGCTGAAGTACCTAATATTATAAGTGGGTTTTTTGCAGATTTTAAAACTTTATTGAATTCAGATTTATTATTAGATAATTTATTAAGGTAATCTAAAGAATCAGATAAATGTTGATAATCGTAAGTGAGATCTAATTTAGGACCTATAAGACCAATTTTGCAGTTATTTTCAATATATGCCTTTCTAATTCTAGCGTTTAGTACCGCTGCTTCCCATCTAGGGTTTGATCCGATTAAAAGAATAGCATCAGCCTTTTCAATTTCTTGAATTGTTGAATTAAATTTATAACTTGAAGATGAATTATCGATAATTTGTGTATTATCAAATCTGCAATCATAGTTTTTTGATTTTAGTGAATTGCTAAATTTTTGTGCGGAATATAAAGTTTCAATATCGGTAAACTTACCAGAAAGAAATACAGTATTTTCTTTACCTCTTTTTGTAATTTCTTTTTTTATTAATTCAAATGCATTATCCCATGAAGATTTTTGAAGTTTTTTATTTGATTTAGAATATACATTATCCAATCTTTGACTTGAGAGTCCATCAACTGCAAATCTAGATTTATCACTTATCCATTCTTCATTGGTTTCTTCATTTATTCTAGGAAGAGCTCTTAAAACTTTTTTTCCTCTTGTATCAATCCTTATACTTGAACCTATACCATCGAACACATCAAATGTTTCTGTCTTGGTAAGCTCCCATGGTCTAGATTTAAATGCATATGGTTTACTTGTTAAAGCACCTACGGGGCATAAATCAATTACATTTCCAGATAATTCTGACTCAATAGTTTTTTCTAAGTACGTCGTGATCTCAGCATTTTCACCTCTGCCAAGTAATCCTATATCATCAACACCTGCAACTTCTGTAGAAAACCTTACGCATCTTGTACAATGTATACATCTTGTCATAATTGTTTTGACAAGTGGTCCCATATTTTTATTTTGAACTGCTCTTTTGTTTTCTTCATATCTAGTTTTATCAAAACCATAATACATCGCTTGATCTTGAAGATCACATTCTCCTCCTTGATCACAAATAGGGCAATCCAATGGATGATTAATGAGAAGAAACTCCATTACACCTTTTCGAGCTTTTTTAACTGTTTCTGTTTTTGTTTTTATAACCATTCCATCTGCAGCTGGCATGGCACATGATGCAATAGGTTTTGGAGCTTTTTCCATTTCTACTAAACACATTCTGCAGTTTCCTGCTATTGAGAGTTTTTCATGATAACAAAATCTTGGAATTTCAGTTCCTGCTTGTTCACAAGCTTGCATTACGGTCATGCCGTTTTCAAATTCGTATTCTTTATTATCAATTATTATCTTTGGCACTAGGCTACTCTTCTATTTCTTTCTTGAATTCTTTTTTCAATTTCAGGTCTAAAGTGTCTAAACAAACCTTGAATAGGCCAAGCAGCAGCATCACCTAAGGCACAAATAGTATGACCTTCAATTTGCTTAGTCACATCTAAAATTTTATCAATATCTTGATGTTCAACATTTCCATGAACCATTTTTTCCATCATTCTGTACATCCATCCAGTACCTTCTCTGCAAGGTGTACATTGACCGCAGCTTTCATGTTTATAAAAATGTGATAATCTAGCTATTGCTTCAACAATATCTGTTGATTTATTCATTACAATAACAGCAGCAGTTCCTAATCCACTTTGAACTTCTTTTAGGCTATCAAAATCCATCTTAACTGTATCGCAAATAGACTTAGGTAATAAAGGCACACTTGCACCTCCAGGAATTACAGCTAATAAATTTTCCCAACCACCAATTACACCACCTGCATGTTTTTCAATCAGTTCTTTTAATGGTATCCCCATTTCCTCTTCTACATTGCATGGGTTATTAACATGTCCTGAAATACTAAAAATTTTTGTACCTGTATTGTTGGCACTTCCTAAATCAGCGAACCATTTTGAACCACGTCTTAAAATAGTTGGTGAAACGGCAACTGTTTCAACATTTGTAACTGTTGTTGGACATCCATATAAACCTGCGCCAGCGGGAAACGGAGGTTTTAATCGAGGTTGGCCTTTTTTACCCTCTAAACTTTCAAGTAAAGCAGTTTCTTCACCACAAATATATGCTCCTGCTCCTCTGTGAAGATAAATATCAAAATCCCACCCTGTACCACATGCATTTTTACCAATTAAATTATTTGCGTAGGCTTCATCTATTGCTTTTTGTAAATTAGAAGATTCAGAATAATATTCACCCCTTATATAAATATAACAAGTATGTGCATGCATAGCAAAGGCAGCAACTAAACAACCTTCTAAAAGAAGATGTGGGTCGTTTCTCATAATTTCTCGATCTTTACATGTACCTGGCTCTGACTCATCTGCATTAACAACTAGGTAATGATCTTTTCCAGAGTCTTTTGGCATAAATGACCACTTAAGTCCCGCAGGGAAACCTGCTCCTCCCCTTCCTCTTAGTTGACTATTTTTAATTTCCTCAACAATTTTTTCGCTACCCATTTTAATAAGTTCTTTAGTATTTGACCAAATACCTCTTTTTTTGGCACCTTCTAATTTCCAGTCTTCAAAACCGTATAAATTTTTAAAAATTTTATCTTTCTCCTTAAGCATCAAATTTTCTTTCAGGTTGTGATGAATTTCTACCAATTTGTGAACCTACTTTTATTGATTTATTATCTTTTAAATCTTGAAGTATTTTTTTAAAACTCTCTTCATCTAAATCTTCATAATAATTATCATTGATCTGGACCATAGGAGCATTGCAACATGCACCTAAGCATTCAACTTCAACAACTGTAAATATTTCATCATTACTTGTCTCGCCAATATTAGTTTCGCAAACTTCTTGTGCAACTTTAGACAGTTTATCACTCCCTCTTAACCAACAAGGTGTCGTTCTACAAATTTGTACAAAATTTTTACCAATAGGTTCTAAATTAAACATCGAATAAAAAGTGGCAACTTCCAACACTCTTATATAAGACATACTTAGAGTTTCAGCTACTTTTTCCATTGAGTTTTTACTTAGCCATCCATTATTTTGTCTTTGTGCTAAATCAAGTAAAGGAATAACTGCGCTTTGAATACGGTTTGATGGATATTTTTTTATTATTTCAGAAATTTTTTTAAAATTTTCTGATGACCATTCAAAATTATCATTAATTTTTTTATATACTTTGTTATTTGTACCAGGATGATGCATTATCTATCAATCTCTCCAAAAACAATATCTAAGCTACCTAGTATAGCGGCTATGTCAGCCATTAAGTGGCCTTTAGATAAATGATCCAATGTTTGAAGGTGTGCAAAACCTGGTGCTCTTATTTTACATCTATATGGTTTACTAGATCCATCAGAAACAAGGTAAACGCCAAATTCACCCTTTGGAGCTTCTACTGCACTATAAACTTGACCAGCGGGAACACGGTAACCTTCAGTGAAAAGTTTAAAATGATGAATTAAAGCTTCCATTGATTTTTTCATTTGATTTCTTTTAGGAGGTGTAATTTTATTATCCTCAATTGATATTGGACCTGGTTTGATTTTATTTAAACATTGGTTAATAATACTAATGCTTTGTCTCATTTCCTCTATGCGAACCAAATATCGATCAAAACAATCACCCTTTTTTCCAACAGGAACTTCAAAATCAACTTGATCATAGGCGTCATAAGGTTGAGATCTTCTTAAATCCCATGCTACACCTGCACTTCTTAATACAGGACCAGAACACCCCCATTCAATTGCTTCTGACTTTGAAATTATTCCTATATCAACTGATCTTTGTCTTAAAATTCTGTTATTAGTAAGCAAGCTTTCAAGATCATCAATAAATTTTGGAAGAGTTTTAAAATGGTCAAATAATTTTTCTTCCATTCCTTCTGGCATATCCTGATGAACGCCGCCAGGTCTAAAATAGGCTGCATGAAATCTTGCCCCAGATACTGCTTCATGAAACTCCAAAAGCTTTTCCCTTTCTTCAAAACACCATAAAAAAGGTGTCACTGCACCAATGTCAGCAGCATAGGCAGGTATATTTAATAAATGATTTAGTATTCTAGTAATTTCGGCAAAAATAACCCGAATATATTTAGCCCTTTCAGGAACTTTGATACCTAGGAGATTTTCAGTTGCCAATGCAAAAGCATGTTCTTGGCACATTGGTGAAACGTAATCAAGTCTATCAAAATAAGGGACAGCTTGAAGATAAGTTTTATATTCAATTAATTTTTCTGTTCCTCTATGTAACAATCCGATGTGTGGTTCTGCTCTTTGGACTACTTCACCTTCCAGCTCAACTACTAAACGTAAAACACCATGCGCTGCTGGATGTTGGGGGCCAAAGTTAATTGTAGTTGTATTAAGCTCTACTTCTTTCATTTAATTTTCACCATTAGATTTCTCATCACCAAAAAGTTTATTTTCCATTCCTTCCCAAGGAGATTCACTATCGAAATTTCTAAATTCTTGAATTAACTTAACAGGCTCATATATTACTTTTTTTTCAAGGTCATCGTAGCGAACTTCTGTGTGTCCTGTTAAAGGAAAATCTTTGCGCAATGGATAGCCTTCAAAATTGTAATCCGTCATTATCCTTCTTAAATCAGGATGGTTAATGAATTCAATTCCAAATAAATCATAACATTCTCTTTCATACCAATCCGCAGATTTGTGAATATTGGTTATTGATTCTATGTTTTCTTTTTCTTTAATAAAAGTTTTAAGAATAATTTTTTTATTTTTTGTTAAACTTTGCAAAATATAAACCAAATCAAATCTAAATTCTCTTGAAGGATAGTCTACAGCTGTGATATCTAATAATTGATTAAAATTAAGCTTAGTGTTGTCTTTTAATTCGTTAAAAATTTTTATAATATTTTTTTTTTCAAATTCTATTTCTAACAAATTATTATTTTCTAAAATATTATTTATACCATCTATTTTAGTAAGAATCTTAATCATATAAAATTATCTTTTAAATTTATTTTCTCTTCTAATTTTTTTCTGTAATTGTAAAATGCCGTAGACTAATGCTTCTGCTGTTGGGGGGCATCCTGGTACGTATACATCAACAGGGACTATCCTATCGCATCCTCTAACAACTGAATAAGAATAGTGATAATATCCACCACCATTTGCACATGAGCCCATTGATATTACCCACCGAGGTTCTGGCATTTGATCATAAACTTTTCTTAAGGCCGGTGCCATTTTATTTGTTAGTGTGCCAGCAACAATCATTACATCAGATTGTCTAGGACTACCTCTTGGTATGACTCCATAACGATCTAGATCGTATCTTGCCATGTAAGAATGAATCATTTCTACTCCACAACATGCCAATCCAAATGTCATTGGCCATAAGGAACCAGTTCTAGCCCAGGTAAGTATTTTATCATAGCTAGCGACTAGGAAGCCCTTAGAGGATAATTCTGACTTTATAGTATCATCAACAATTTTTTTTGCTTCGTCTACTCCCATTCTAAAGCACCTTTTTTCCATTCATAAATAAAACCAACAGTTAAAACAGTTAGAAAAATCATCATTGACCAAAAACCAAACAATCCAATTTTACCAAGTGTTATTGCCCATGGAAACAAGAAGGCAACTTCTAAATCAAAGATAATAAATAAGATTGCTACTAAATAAAATCTCACATCAAATCTTCCACGAGCATCGTCAAAAGCCTCAAATCCACACTCATAAGCAGATAATTTTTCTTGATCTGGCTGAGAGTCTCCAACTACAAAAGATAATAAAGTCATTCCAACAGCCAATGCCAAAGCTATGAAAATAAAAATTAATATGGGTAAATATTCAAATAGAAACTCTGACACTATAATCTCACAATTAAATTAGTAATGTATTTAACGATTTATTCAATAATAACAACGTGTCTCGTTGCGACTTTAATACACAAAAAAACACTGAAAAAAGTGGCGCGAGAGACGGGATTCGAACCCGCGGCCTCTGCCGTGACAGGGCAGCGTTCTAACCAGCTGAACTACTCCCGCGCATGGTGGGTGTTGAGAGACTTGAACTCCCGACCCTCTCGGTGTAAACGAGATGCTCTACCAACTGAGCTAAACACCCAAATAAAAGCGGCTGTTAAATTTATTTAACAGCCGGTGCAAGAAAAAAAGATAATTAATTGTTTACTGTGTCTTTTAGAGCTTTTCCGACAGTAAATTTGGGTCTTTTAGAGGCTGGTATTTGAATTGACTCACCTGTTCTAGGATTTCTACCAGTAGTTGCTTTTCTATGACTTACACTAAAATTACCAAAACCCACAATACTAACCTTTTCGTCTCTTTTTAAAGAATTAGTTATTGCGTCTAGAAAACTTTCAATTGCTCTAGTTGCGTCAGATTTTGATAATCCAGCGGAAGATGCTACAGATGCGATAAGATCGTTTTTATTCACTTTAAATCTCCTTTATAAAAAATTTCTTAATAATTGTCTGTTTTTCAAACAAGTCAACAAGATTATAAAAATTTTCCCGGAAATAAGGGAATTTATCAAAAAAATGTTATAAATTCTGAATAATTTAATATGAAAAATTAATGGGTACTTGAGATATTTTGATTATTTTTTAATTGAGATTCGGTTAAATTTAAGGGAATTACTGATTTAGTTAAAGTATGTTCAAGAATTGAGAATGCTTCAGATACTGGGATTATCTTTATACCTCTAATAACTTCTTTATCAAACTCAGAAACTTCCCTGAAATTTTCTTGAGGTATAAGAACTTTTTTTATACCTGCTCTACTAGCTGCATATATTTTTTCTTTTAAACCGCCAATTGGAAGTACTCGACCCCTTAGTGTTATTTCACCAGTCATTGCTACATCTCTTCTAATTTTATTATTTGTTAAAGATGAGACAAGAGAGTTAAAGATGGCTATTCCTGCACTTGGACCATCCTTTGGTGTAGCACCTTCAGGTACATGTATATGAATATCATAATTTTCGAAATCTTTAGGATTTATTCCAAGACTCAAAGACTTTGATTTAACATATGAAGTTGCTGCATGAATTGACTCTTTCATTACGTCACCTAGTTTACCTGTAATAGTTAGTTTTCCTTTACCTATAGATAAGAGAACCTCAACTGACAAAATTTCTCCACCCACTTCTGTCCATGCCAGACCATTAGTAATACCTATTAGGTTCTTTTTTTCAATTTCACTTGATCTAAATTTCACTATACCCAAAAAATCTTGTAGTGATTTTTCATTCAGTTTAATTTTTTTAAGTCTAGTAGTTTCTAATTTCTTTACTGTCTTTCTACAAACTTTTGATATTTCCTTTTCAAGATTTCTAACCCCAGCTTCTTTGGTATAATTTCTAATTATTGCATTTAAAACCTTTGAATTAAATGAAATTTCAGTTTTTTTTATTCCATGATTTTTAATTTGTTTAGGTACTAAATATTTTTTTGCAATTTGATTTTTTTCTTTTTCAGTGTAACCGGGAATTCTTATAACTTCCATTCTATCTAAAAGTGCTGGTGGTATGTTTAATGTATTTGCAGTACATACAAACATTACATCAGAAAGATCATAATCAAGTTCTAGATAATGATCATTGAATTTACTATTTTGTTCAGGATCGAGAACTTCTAAAAGCGCGGAAGATGGATCACCTCTCCAATCTGCGCCTAGTTTATCAATTTCATCTAATAATATTAATGGATTAGACGATTTTGATTTTTTCATTGCTTGAATGAATCTACCAGGCATTGATCCAATATATGTTTTCCTATGGCCTCTAATTTCGGCTTCATCTCTAACGCCTCCAAGAGACATCCTGACAAAACTTCTACCAGTAGAATTCGCAATCGATTTACCAAGTGAAGTTTTGCCGACACCAGGTGGGCCTACTAGACATAAAATAGGACCTTTGAGTTTATTTGTTCTTTTTTGAACTGCTAAATATTCAAGAATTCTCTCTTTAACCTTTTCTAAGCCATAATGATCATTTTCTAAAATTGAGGATGCTTTATTTATGTTTTGAGATATTTGATCAGGATTATTCCAAGGTATAGATGTGACCCAGTCTAGGTAGTTTCTAATAACTGTTGCCTCTGCTGACATAGGGCTCATATTTTTTAATTTTTTAATTTCTGATGTGCATTTATCCTTAGCTTCTTTAGATAGGTTATATTGATTTAGTTTCTTTTCAAGTTCGGCAATTTCATCTAAGTCCTCATTTTCTCCTAACTCTTTTTGTATTGCCTTCATTTGTTCATTTAAATAATATTCCTTCTGAGTTTTCTCCATCTGTCTTTTGACACGCCCTTTTATTTTTTTTTCGACTTGAAATGAATCAATCTCAGATACTAAGTAGCCATAGATTTTGTTTAGTCTTTCTTCTGTATTTATAATTTCCAAGATTTCTTGTTTTTGAGATAAAGAAATCGAAATGTTTGAGACGATTATATCAACAGTTTTATCAGGATCATTTAATGTTCTAACGTTATTAATTACATCAAGAGATACTTTTTTATTTATTTTTTGAAACTCAGTAAACTGTTCGATGGTAAGTTTTTGTAAAGCTCTTACATTTGAATTTTTTTTAGTTTTTTGATTAATTTCTCTAACTGAAGCTATAATAAATTCTTTATTAAAATTGATCTTGTTTACTTTGGCTCTTTGAATACCTTCTACCAAAACTTTTAGAGTTCCATCAGGAAGCTTTAAAAGCTGGATAATTTTAGCAACAGTTCCAAAAGAATATAGATTTTCCTTATTAGGGTTATCAACTTTTGAATTCTTTTGCGCAAGTAAAAAAATTTTTTTATCGCCTGCCATTACATGGTTGAGTGCGTTTACTGATTGCTCCCTTCCAACAAATAGCGGTGCAACCATATTTGGGAAAACTACAATATCTCTAAGTGGGAGAACAGGAATTAAATTACTAACCATATTATATAAATGTCTATATATTAATTAAATTCAAGAGTTATTAGACATTAATTTTTGACTATTTTCTTTATTTGAATAAATTAAAATTGGATCAGATTTTTTTGCAATTACATCTTTATTTATAACAACTTTGTATAAATCTTTATGATCTGGAACTTTATACATAAGATCCATTAGTGCATCTTCTATTATTGACCTTAAACCTCTTGCACCTGTATTTTGTGAAACTGCTAACTTTGCAATTTCTTTCAAAGCATCTTCTTTAATCTCCAATTTAACATTATCCATTTTCATAAGAGTTTCGAATTGTTTTACAATAGCATTCTTTGGCTGAGTCATTATTCGAATTAGCATATCTTCGTCTAATTCACTTAAAGTAGTGATTACAGGTAGTCTTCCAATAAATTCTGGTATCATTCCAAATTTTAATAAATCTTGGTTCTCAAGTTTTTTTAGTGATGCTCCAATACTTTTTTTAGGTTCTAGATCTAATTTAGAATTAAAACCTATTGCTGTACCTTTTAAACGATAATTAATAATTTCTTCTAATCCTGAAAATGCACCTCCACATATGAAAAGTATGTTAGAAGTGTCAACTTGTAAAAATTCTTGCTGAGGATGTTTTCTTCCTCCTTGTGGTGGAACACTAGCTATGGTACCTTCCATAATTTTAAGAAGAGCCTGTTGTACTCCTTCACCAGAAACATCTCTAGTAATAGAAGGATTATCACTTTTTCTACCAATTTTATCAATCTCATCAATATAAACTATCCCCTTTTGTGCACGCTCAACATTGTAATCTGAAGCTTGTAATAATTTAAGAATTATGTTTTCTACATCCTCCCCAACGTATCCTGCTTCTGTTAGACTAGTTGCATCTGCGACTGTAAAAGGAACATCTAATATTTTTGCTAAAGTTTGAGCTAATAATGTTTTTCCTGTTCCAGTGGGACCGACTAAAAGAATATTTGATTTTGAGATTTCTATATTATCATTATCTAAATTAGATGATAATCTTTTATAGTGATTATAAACGGCTACAGAAAGTATTTTTTTTGAATCTTTTTGACCTATGACATAGTCGTTTAAAAATTTATTTATCTCTGAAGGTTTCGGTATATCTTTTTTAATTTTAAATTGATTATTCTTATTATCCTCTTTTATAATATCCATACATAGTTCAACACATTCATCACATACAAAAACAGTCGGACCAGCAATTAACTTTTTAACCTCTTTCTGATTTTTGCCACAAAAAGAACAAAATAGTGAATCTTTATCATTTTTTTTATTCATTACTTCCTATCCTTTACAACTTTGTCTATAAGACCAAACTTAATAGCTTCATCAGCAGAAAAATACTTATCTCTTTCCATGATACTTGATATTTCAGATATTTTTTTTCCTGTATGTTTTGAATAAATTTCATTTAGTTTTAACTTTGCTCTCTTTATTTCATTAGTTTGAATTTCAATATCAGTTACCTGACCTTGATAACCTCCACTTGGTTGATGAACCATAATTCGTGAATTAGGTAGTGAATACCTCATGCCTTTTTCTCCAGCTGTCAAAAGAAGAGAGCCAGCAGAAGCAGCTTGACCGATACATATAGTCATAATTTTTGAAGAAACATATTGCATAGTATCGTAAATAGCCAACCCAGACCAAACAATGCCTCCCGGTGAATTAATATAAAAAGAAATTTCCTTTTTTGGATTTTCGGACTCTAGAAATAATATTTGAGCACATATTAAGCTTGCAACATTATCATCAATAGGTCCAGTAAGGAAAATTATTCTTTCTTTCAATAACCTTGAATAGATATCATACGATCTTTCACCTCTTGAAGATTGCTCAACGACCATAGGGATAAGATTATTTGTGATATTATCTATCGGATCTTTCATTTTTTTATATCTTTAATATCAAATGTTTTAACTTCAAGTTTTTTATAATCATCCTCGTTCAATTTTATAACATTTGTTTTCGATTTGGAAATGATTGAATCAATTACTTTTTGCTCGATAAGAGGTGCTCGAATCGTATCCAGAGATGATGGATTTTTTTCAAAATATTCCATAATCTGCTTTTCTTGACCAGGATATTGTCTAGTATATTCTAATATCCCTTTATTAATTTCTTCTTCAGATACAACAACTTTTTCTTCTGAGGCGATATGTTGCATTAATAAACCAAGCTTAACTCTTCTTTCTGAAATATTTTTATATCTTTTTTTAAGATCGTCATCTTTTAGTAACTTATCATCCTCATCTAAACTACCTTCTTTTTTAGCCTGTTCTAAACGATTCCATATTTGAGTAAAATCATCTTCTAATACCCCATCAGGTAATTCAAATGTATAATTATTATCTAAAAGATCCATCAATTCTTTTTTTTCAATCTGTTTTATTCCTTGTTCATATTGAGTCTTCATATTACTCACTAGAAAATCTTTAAGATCCTTTTCCGTTTTAAAACCATTCTTTTCTAAAAACTCTTGTGTAAGTTCAAATTTAATTTTTTCTTCAATTGAAATTATTTCAAAATTGAAACTTGTTTTTTTAAATTTATCATCATTGAGAATTTTAGATAAATCAATTATTAATTCAATTTTATCTCCAGCTTTTACTTTTTTTTCTATCAATACTTTATTTAAACCCGGAAGTATTCCATCATCAAAACCCAAATCAATTGGAAAATTTTTTTGTGATTTTAAATATTTTGGAAGATCTTCTTGTGAGGAATCAAAATTAACAATGACCTTATCGGAATTTTTAACCTGTCTAGAGCTTTCAATTTTTTTAAAACTTTTTTGTGAGTCAATAAAACTCTTAAATTGATTTTCTTCTGCTTTTTTACCTAATTCAATTTCATACTTATTAATTTTGAGATCTTTAAAATCTTTGAGTTTGATTTCAGGTTTTAAATCAAATTTTAAATTTATTGTTATTGGCTTATTTTTTTCATAGTTACTAAGCTCAACTTTAGGAGCTCTAAAAAGAGAAAATTTTTTTTCATCAATTAATTTTTTAGTATTTGTATCTATTACTTTTTGAATAACTTCATTTAAGACATTATCTTCATATTTTTTTTTAACAATATTTAGTGGGGCTTTACCTTTTCTAAAACCAGGAATATTTACAGTAGGTAGTATTTGATTTATTTTATTATCTACTTCAATATCAATTTCTTCATAAGGAATTTCTAAAGAGTATTCCTTATAAAGGTTTTTAGATTTTAATTCTTTTGTATTCATAATTTGTCAAACCCAATGGTAGGCCGGAAAGGACTTGAACCTTCACACCTCGCGGCACTAGAACCTAAATCTAGCGTGTCTACCAATTCCACCACCGGCCCTATTATTTTATGTCTTTTATGTACAATAAATTAAAAAACAATAGAGAAAATTGACTAAATGTGAATTGGGGCGAACGATGGGATTCGAACCCACGGCATCAGGCACCACAAGCCTGCGCTCTAACCAACTGAGCTACGTTCGCCATATAACTTAATTAAAAGTTTAATTTTTATATTAAATCGCTATATCAAAAATATGGAAGTTTCAAAAAGAATATTTAACTTAGAGACTGAAACAGCATTTTCTATTCTTGCTAAAGCAAATGAACTTGCTGCTAAAGGTAAAGATATTATTAATTTGGGAATAGGACAGCCCGATTTTCCTACACCAATAAATATTCAGGAAGCTGCTATTAAAGCAATCAAAGATGGTCATCACGGTTATACTCCATCAAATGGAATACCTGAATTACGAAAAGCAATATCAGAACTAATATTCAGTAAATACAAAGCAAATATTAAACCAGAAAATATTTTAATAACTCCAGGAGGCAAGCCTGTAATTTTTATTTCAGCATTATTATTAGGTAGTGAAAATAGAGAAATAATTTTCCCTGATCCAGGATTTCCAATTTATAGATCTATGATAAAATACAGTGGTGCAAAATCTATACCATTACAACTTTCCGAAAAAGATAATTTTGAAATTAATACTGAAAAATTAAAAGAATTAATTTCTGATAAAACAAGTTTGATAATAATAAACAATCCAAACAATCCAACAGGATCATATATGAATAAGAAAAAAATTACTGATCTTGTTAATTTATTAGAGGAGTATCCAAACATATGCATTTTAAGTGATGAAATTTATAGTAATATCATTTTCAATAATGAAAAAATGCCATCATTATTAGAATATGAGAGCATAAGAGACAGACTAATAGTCCTTGAAGGATGGAGCAAAACATATTGTATGACTGGATGGAGGTTGGGGTGGAGTGTATGGCCAGACAATTTAATTGAACATGCTAATAAAATATGTGTCAATTACAATTCCTGCGCTACCTCAATTTCACAATATGCAGGTATAGAAGCAATAAAAGGATCGCAAAAAGAAATAACAAAAATTGTTAGTGAATTTCAAAAAAGAAAAGAGTACGTTTTTAATGAATTGAATAAATTAGATAAAATTTCTTGTTTTGAACCAGGTGGTGCGTTTTATGCATTTCCCAATATTGCAAAAACTGGATTGAGCGGTAATAAATTTGCAGAAATTGCACTTGAAGAGAAAGGTGTTGCATTAGTTCCAGGCTCTAGTTTTGGTGATAATGCTGATGAATTTGTTAGAATAAGTTTTGCTAATTCTCTAGAAAACATTAAAGAAGCTATAGATAGATTATCAACAATATGAAAAAAATAGAAGCAATCATTAAACCATTTAAACTTTCTCAAGTTAAAGAGGCTTTGCATGAACTTGGAATATCCGGTATGACATTGGTAGATGTAAAAGGTTTTGGTAGACAAAGAGGATCAACTGGTGGGATTGATCCTAACGATGGGTATGATGATGAATTTTTAGCAAAAATGAAACTAGAGGTAATTGTTGAAGATCATCAAGTAGACGATGTTATTAAATCAATAAAAACTAGCGCATATTCAGGTAAAATCGGTGATGGTAAGATTTTTGTATCAAACATTGAACAAGTAATCAGAATAAGAACTGGTGAAAAAGACAGTGATGCTGTCTAATTCTTCTTTACTTTTATATAAAACCAAGTAATTATATAATAATCGTTCAACTCTTTTAGAGTCGGAAGTAGGCATTGTGCCGAAGGAACGCATGCAAAAGTTATAAATCGTTCAACCTATGATATAGGTCGGAAGTAAGCAAAAAGCTGAAGGAACGCGCATAAAAAGCAGATTTCATAACTAGAGCATGATTTAACCGGGTAACGCTGGATAGCATACCCTTTTGTTGAAGTAAGGAGATAGATATGAAATTAAAAAGCTCGACTCCAAAAGATTTAATGTCTGAAATTAAAGATATGGACATTAAAATGGTTGATATGCGCTTTACTGATATACCAGGAACAACTCAACATTTTACAATACCAATTAAATTTTTAGATGAAGATATATTTTCTGATGGACTTGGTTTTGATGGATCTTCAGTAAGAGGTTTCCAGGAAATTCAAGACAGTGACATGATTGTTTTGCCAGATGCAACAACAGCCTACATAGATCCATTTTTTTCAGAAAAAACTTTAGCATTACATTGTAATATTAAAGATCCTGTAACTTTGGTTGATTATAGTCGTGACCCAAGAAATATTGCTAAAAAAGCTGAGGCATATTTGAGATCATCTGGAATTGGTGACACAGCATTTTTTGGACCTGAAGCAGAATTTTTTGTATTTAATAATGTTCAATTTGATTCTGGATCAAACTTTGCATTTCATGAAGTTGATTCTGTTGAAGGCACCTGGAATAGTGGTGCTGAAGAAAACCCAAACTTAGGTCATAAACCTAGACATAAAGAAGGTTATTTTCCTTTACCGCCAGTAGATACACTTCAGGATGTAAGGACTGAAATGGTAATGACAATGCAAGACATTGGTCTTACTGTTGAAGCTCATCACCATGAAGTTGCAACAGGAGGACAGTGTGAAATTGATTTAGAATTTTCACCACTCTTGAAGATGGCTGATGATATGATGAAATATAAGTATGTTGTTAAAAATGTTGCGAGACAACATGGAATGACTGCTACATTTATGCCTAAACCTTTATTTGAGGATAATGGTTCAGGTATGCACGTTCATCAAAGTGTTTGGAAAGACGGTGACACATTAATGTATAAAGAGGGTAACTATGCTAACCTAAGTGATCTTGCTCTAAACTATATTGGAGGTATTCTTAAGCATGCACCTGCTCTCTTAGCTTTTTGTGCTCCTACTACTAATTCTTATAAAAGATTGGTCCCAGGCTTTGAGGCTCCGGTGAACATTGTTTACTCTCAAAGAAATAGAACTGCATCTGTTAGAATTCCTGCTTATTCTCAAAGCCCTAAAGCAAAAAGAATGGAATTTAGATGTCCAGATCCTAGTGCAAATCCATATCTAGCATTCTCAGCAATGTTAATGGCAGGATTAGACGGGATTAAAAATAAAATTGATCCCGGTGATCCAACAGATATAAATCTTTATGCTGCTAGCGAAGAAGTTTTATCTAAAATTCAATCTACTCCTGGATCCTTAGCTGAATCTCTTGAAGCTCTAGAAAAAGATCATGCATTTTTATTAGAGGGCGATGTTTTTACTAAAGATGTAATTGAAACTTATATTAGCTATAAAAAAGAGAGTGAGGTCGACCCTATTAATATTAGACCTCATCCACACGAGTTTAAACTATACTACGACGTGTAGAATTACACTTGTCTCTATAAAAAAAACCGCCTTAGGGCGGTTTTTTTTATGTTTTTAGAACAACACTTTTGATAAGAAATATTAGTGGCTAAAAAATCTACTTATAATGCCAAGGATATTGAGGTACTTGAAGGTCTTGAGCCTGTTCGTAAAAGACCAGGAATGTATATTGGAAGCACAAACCAAGATGGCCTTCATCATTTAGTTAATGAGGTATTAGATAATAGTATAGATGAAGTTTTAGCAGGTCATGCAACTGATATAAATTTTCAATATAAAAAAGATGGTTCAATAAAAATAAAAGATAATGGAAGAGGTATTCCTATTGATTTTCATCCAAAATATAAAAATAAAAGAGCACTTGAAGTAGTTTTAACTACACTTCACGCAGGTGGTAAATTTAATAGTAATGCTTACAAAACTTCTGGTGGATTACACGGGGTTGGGATTTCTGTTGTAAATGCATTAAGTTCTTTATTACAAGTTCAGGTATTCAAAGATGGAAAAGTGTATAGACAAGATTACTCAAAAGGAAAGGTTAAGACAAAAATAAAAATTGAAAAATGTAGCAAAAAATTAAAAGGTACAGAAATTTCTTTTATCCCAGATGAAAGCATATTTGAAGAAACACAATTTGTTCCAAAAAAATTATATAATTTTATAAATATGAAATCAGTATTAGTTGGAGGCACAACTATCAACTTTGAAATTGATAAAGAATTAATAAAAGATAAGACCCCTAACAAAAAAAGTTTTTTTTATAAAAAAGGAATTGAAGATTATTTTCAATTAGAATACGCAAACAACTCTAAATTATTTGAAAAAAATTTTTTATTAAAATCAAAAATTAAAGATAATGAAAATTTTGAAACTTTAATTTTATTTAATACTAATGAAAATTCAAGTTTAATGTCATATTGTAACACTATTGAAACACCAGATGGCGGCTCTCATGAAAATGGTATTCGTAATGGAATTCTTAAAGCTATAAAACTTTATGGCCAAAAAAATCAATTCTCAAAAATCGGTAATATCAATCACAGTGATATTTTTGATTACTCTAACGTTATTATTTCAATCTTTATAAATGATCCAAGTTTTGAAGGTCAAACTAAAAAGAGAATAATAATGCCAAGTTTACAAAAAGAAATTGAAACAAAAACACAACAAGAATTTTTATTATGGTTAAATGCTAATAAGAAAAATTCAAAAATACTTTTAGATAATTTAATTGAAAGAGCTCTTCAAAGAACTGATTTATCAAAAATTAAAGAGTTAGATAGGAAAAGTATTAAGGAAAGAAATCGTCTTCCAGGTAAATTAGTAGATTGTTCGAGTAAATCAATAAAAGATTCTGAAATATTTATTGTTGAAGGCGACAGTGCTGGAGGTTCTGCTAAACAAGCAAGAAATAGAGAATTTCAAGCAATACTTCCTTTAAGGGGAAAAATATTAAATGTTTATAATGTTGGGCTATCTAAAATTGCTGATAACAATGAAATACAAAATCTTATTCAATCTTTAGGTTGTGGTATTGGAAAAAACTTTGAAATTTCAAAACTTCGATATGAGAAAATAATTTTAATGACTGATGCGGATGTAGATGGTTCACATATTGCAACTCTACTTATTACTTTTTTTTATAAATATATGAAAAGTTTAATTGATGAAAATAAACTATATCTAGCAATGCCTCCTTTATTTAAAATTTATAACAAAAATAAATCTTTTTACGCATATGATGAAAAAGAGAAAGATAAATTAATTGAAAAAGAATTTAAGTCTGACAATTATAACATTACAAGATTTAAAGGTTTGGGTGAAATGCCAGCTGATCAATTGAAAGAGACTACAATGGATCAAAATAAAAGAAATCTATTATTGATTAACTCTGAAAAAGCTAAGAAAGATATCAAGAATACCGAAAGTTTATTCGAAACCTTGATGGGAAAACAAGCAGAGTTACGTTTTAAATTTATTCAAAATAATGCTAACTTCATTAAAAATTTAGACGTCTAATTTATGAAAAAATATTTTTTGGTAATAGATCAAGGAACAACAAGTTCAAGAATTGTACTGTATAATAAAAAATTTGAAATATTCGATATTGTCCAAAAAGAATTTAAACAATATTTTCCCAATGAAGGATGGGTAGAACATAATGCAACAGAAATTTGGGATGATGTTAGAAATTTAATTTCAAAAATATTAAGAAAAAATAAGTTAAATTCAAAAAATATAATTTCAATTGGAATTACTAATCAAAGAGAAACAACAGTTTTGTGGAATAAGAAAACTGGGAAACCAGTTTACAGAGCAATAGTCTGGCAAGATAGAAGAACAGCTAATCTTTGTGAAAATTTAAAAAGAAAAGGGATTGATAAAAAAATTCAAAAAATAACTGGTCTAGAGCTTGATCCATATTTTTCAGCTACTAAAATTAAATGGATTATTGATAATGTTAAGGAAGTAAATAAGAATTTAAAAAATAATAATTTACTTTTTGGAACAATAGACACCTGGCTATTATGGAAATTAACCAAGGGAAAATCTCACCTAACAGATATATCAAATGCCTCAAGAACCATGATTTTTGATTCTCAAAAAGAGCAGTGGTCTGACAAAATTTTAAAAATATTTAGTATTCCAAAAAATATCTTACCAACAGTAGTAGAAAATGCGTATGATTTTGGGTCTACTAAATTATTTGGTGATTCAATACCAATTGGCGGCATGGCTGGAGATCAACAGTCAGCAACAATTGGTCAAGCGTGTTTTAAAAAAGGGCAATCAAAAAGTACGTATGGTACAGGCTGTTTTCTTCTTATGAATATTGGAGAAAAATTTAAATTATCTAACAATAGATTACTAACAACTGTTGCTTTTAAAATAAATGGTAAAAAAATGTTTTGCTATGAAGGAAGTATTTTTGTAGCTGGTTCTGCCATACAATGGCTTCGGGATAATTTAAAATTTATAAAAAATTCTAGTGAAACTGATAAATTTTATAAAAAAGCTAATAAAGATGAAAATTTATTTTTTGTCCCGGCTTTAACTGGACTTGGCGCACCATATTGGAACCCTAATGCGAGAGGAACATTTTTTGGCATCACTAGAAATACGTCTAAAGAAGATATTATCAAAGCAACTTTGGACAGCCTATCTTTTCAAACCTATGAATTAATTGAGTGTATGGAAAAAGATTCTAAGACAAAGATTAGTGAAATAAGAGTTGATGGAGGTATGGTTAAAAATAATAGCTTTCTACAAAGTTTAGCAAATATTTCTCAAATTAAAATTATTAGACCAAGTAATGTAGAGACTACTTCACTTGGCGCAGCATATCTTGCAGCAATTCAATCTGGATATTTAAAAAATACAAGCCAAATAAGTAAACTTTGGAAAAAAGATAAAACAGTAAAAGCAAATATTAATAAATCCATTTCAACTTCTAGTATTAGTAAGTGGAAATCAATTATAAATGTAGTCAATAATTTTTATTAAGATTTAACCAATTTGAAAGTTCTAAAGAATGGATTTCTTCATCAACTACATCATCATATATATGTAATTCTTTTTTCTCAAGATTATCAGGGTTTTGTAAAATCATTTTTTCGTTTTCAAATTCTGATAAATTTTCATATACTTTTTGTTCTAACAAAATATCTTTTCTCATTTCCATAAGTCCGGCCATCCATTTTGAATTAAATTCTGGATGGTATTGCACTGCCCAAACACTTGATTGATTTACTTCAAAGCTTATAGATTGGAATTGACTGATCTTATTTGAGGCTAGTACCTTAGTTTCTTTTGGAAGCTTTTCTGCTTCATCATAATGCCAACAGAGTGCATTAAATGATTTTTTTTTGTTTTTATACATGGGATGAATTTCACCAACTTGATTTAATGTAATATTTTTAGCTAAAACTGCTTCAAGACCATTTGGATTTTTTCTTACTTTACCTCCTGCGGCAGTTACTAAAACCTGAAGCCCCCAACAACTTCCAAAAATTTTATTTTTTCTTTTAAATAATTCTTTAGCTAACTCTATTTGATTGGTGATGGATTTAGTCATATTATATATATTAAGCAAACTACCTGTCCAAGCAACTGCTTCGAAATCATCTAGGCTTATGCCTAAAGGAAGATAATTATCATCAATAGCAGGGTGAATAATAGTTACATTTATTTTTGAATTTGAATATTTTTTTAAAATTTTTTCATACACTTGAAATTGAGTATCCATACTCAATTTTGTATACCGATCTGAGGCTTCTTTTTCATTTCCATCAACTAATAATATGTTCATATTTATCTTTATTTTTCATCTATCATGAAATATGTAAAACTTCATGAAAATTAAACTTGGCATTGCGCCAATTGCATGGAGCAATGATGATATGCCAGAACTAGGAGGAGATACTCCTATTGAGAAATGTTTAGAGGATGCAAGCACATCTGGATTTACAGGTATTGAATTAGGTGGAAAATTTCCTAGAAACCCTGGAATTACAAAATTTCTTTTAGAAAAATTTAATTTAAAAATGCCAGGTGGTTGGTATGGTGCATTACTAAGAAAAAGAAGTGCTAAAGAAGAATGGTTAGCACTTCAAGATCATTTAAATTTATTAAAGTTAATAAATGCAGATGTTTTTGTTTTTGCTGATGTGTCTGGATCAATCCAAGGAGATCAATCAAAACCTCTTAGTAAAAGACCAAAACTTGAAAAAGATGAATGGGATAGCTATTGCAAAAAAATCAGTGAATTATCTGATATGCTGATGGATGAAGGAATGCCAATGTCGTATCATGAGCATATGGGAACTATTATACAGTCCGAGGAAGATGTAGATCGATTTATGGATATGACAAATCAAAATACATTTTTGCTTTACGATACTGGACACTTAATGTTTGCCGAAGCAAATTACGAAAGAGTATTAAAAAATTATATTTCTCGAATTAACCATGTTCATTGTAAGGATATTAGAAAAGATGTTTTTTTAAAATCTATTAAAGATGACTTAAGTTTTAGAGATTCTTTTTTAGATGGGGTTTTCACTGTTCCTGGAGATGGATGTATTGATTACGATCCATTGATTAAGATATTATATAAGGCAAAATATCAGGAATGGTTAATTATTGAAGCTGAGCAGGATCCAAAAAAAGCAAACCCTCTTGAATATGCAAAATTAGGACATAATTATTTGCATAATATAATAACAAAAAATGGGTATATTCTTTAAAATAACGTTAAGTACTTTAATTTCATTCATTCCCTTATATGTTCTAGCACACAAAGTAACATTAGAAGACAAATCGTTAGAAAAGATTGTTAACGAAAGAATGGCAATAATGCAAAAAATTAAAAGCACATCATCAAAGCTTTACAGACTAATAAATTCAGATCAATATGAGGAAATGTTAGAGCTTAATGAAATTCTTCTTCACTCCGCATCTGAATTTAAAGATTTCTATCCAGAAAATAGTCAAGCAAAAGGAGCTAGTGATAATATTTGGAGTGATCGTGAGACATTTAATGAATATAACCAAAACTTTGTAGATGATATCGAAATGATATCTTTAAGTATAGAATTAGAAGATAAAGAGATGATAAGTGATGCTATTAAAGCAATGGCTGCAAATTGCAGCACTTGTCATAAAAAATTTAGAAATTAATTATTTAATCTTAAGTGTGGATTATATTTCCATTCTAAATATTTAACAAATTGAACCATTAGAAAATTTAAAAAAAGATAAAGAATGCCTGCAGCAATAAATGCTTCTACTGGCGCAAATGTTTTAGCCATTATCTTTCTAGCAATACCTGTCATTTCCATGTATGTTGTTAGACTAACTAAAGAGGTTGCTTTAACCATTAGTATTAATTCATTACCATAAGATGGTAGAACTTTTCTTATAGCAATAGGTAAAATAATTTTTCTTAAAAGTAAAAATTTACCAAACCCAAGTGATAAACCTGATTCAACCTGACTTTTCTCAATTGATTGAATACCACCTCGAAAAATCTCTGCTCCATATGCAACAGTATTAATTGTAAGTGCTATTACCCCGCACCAAAAAGGTTCTTTTAATGCATACCACAAAAAACTTTCTCGAATAAATTTTACAGAACCTAAACCGAAATAAATTAAATATATTTGAACGAGTAAAGGGGTTCCTCTAATGACAAAAATATAACTAGCAATTGTTCTTGATAAAAATGCAATTTTAGAAACTCTTCCTAGAGCAAATAATAATGCTAAAACAAAACCAAGTGGCAATGAAATTAATAATAATAAAATTGTATTATCTAAGCCAGATAGGACCAAAAAGAAATTTTTATAAATTAGAGAATTTTGAATACTAGTTAAAAATTCAATCATGTCGAAAATCCTTTTGAATAATTTACTTCTAAAGTCTTAAAAACCCTGCCAGAGATTGTTGTTAAACATAAATATAATATTGCGGCTGTTATTAAGAAAGTTAAAGGTGAATGCTCAACGTTGGAAGATATTCTAGATTGACGCATAATTTCGACAAGACCAGTAACGGAAATGAGGGAGGTATCTTTAAGAGTTATTTGCCACACATTCCCTATTCCCGGTAAAGCGTGTCTTATAACTTGAGGCGAAATAACTTTAAAAAAAATACTAAATTTATTCATACCCAGTGCTTTTGCAGCTTCTATTTGACCCTTAGATATAGACAAATAAGAAGCTCTTAAAACTTCACTGGAATATGTAGCTGATATTACTGCAATGGCTATTGTTGCAATTGTAAGTGCGTTTAGTTCTATATATTTATTATATCCAAATACTTTAGCTATACTCATAACAACAGCATTGCCGCCAAAGAAAATTAGATAAATAACTAATAATTCAGGAACACCTCTGATTACTGTTGTATAAAAATTTGCAATAAATCTTGTTATTCTGTTTTGTATTATCTTTGCCCAAACTGTAATAATTGCTAAAAAAAGACCTAACCCCATCGATAAAATGCTTACTAGTAGAGTCATGAGTGTTGCTATAAGAAATTCATCGCCCCACCCTGCATCTCCAAATACAAGTTTATCAAATTTGAACATATAAGATTAAACAAGTAATGATGAAAAATATACTTGTCTACCTTCTAATATATGAAATTTTAAATCAGAATTTTTTCTATTTCTTCAATCACTCTAGAGACTGGTATTTTATTGATATTTTTTGAGTTAAAATCACTTGAAGATATAGAAAATAGATTTGGATTTTCAGGAGTAAATTTTGTAGAATCTTTTGGACCAAAGAGTTTAATTAATGGGCAATATCCAGTGGACAACATATGACTAACACCACTATCGTTCGATATGGCTAATTGTAAATATTTGGTGGTAGCCATAATAATTTCTATATTTTGAAATCCAGTAATATGATCCTCGATAAATATTGAGTGAGGATAAAGATTTTTTAATTTTTCCTTTAAATATAGTTCATCAGGTCCAATAAAAAAAACTATAGTCTTATAATTTTCTTGAAGATAGTTGCATAACTCGAAGTATTTCTTTAAAGGCCAAATCTTATTTTTTTCTCCAGCACCAGGTGCAATTCCTACATAGCTTTTATGTTTTAATAAAATATTACTTATTAATTCTTCGAGATTTTTACTTATTGGAATTTTAAAATCACTTCTATTTTTTTTAAAAACTATTAAATCTAATAAATCTAAAATGTAGTTTAAATAATATTTTCTTTTCTTAGTATTTTTAATCTTATTAGTAGAAAAGAATCCATTAGCTGATCCTGAAATAAAATTTTTATGCTTGATTCGTTTTAATGCTATAGTTCTTATTACTGATTTTTGTGTATCTAAAATATAATCAAAAAAATCATTCTCTAAATTATATCTTTTTGATATTTTATGCCAAAAAAATGGACTAAGATCTGCTTGATCAAGAATCTCATCAATATAATTACTTGCAATGAATTTAAGTGTGCTTGAATAAACTGTTTTACCCTTATTAGTCAGCCAATATAATTTATAGTCTGGAAGTCTTGTTTTAATTTCGTGAAGAAGTTGTAATTTAATTATTCCATCTCCAATTTTTTCACCATTTGAAAAAACTAAAATTTTTTTAGTCATATTAGAACACTTTAACACAAATTTTTTAAGAGTCTAATTTTGAAGAATTGTAGTATTAAATAGCGTAAATAAAACAATACATTTCGAGGGTGATAAAAGGTAACATTTGCGACCTAATTAACTAAGCAAAAATTATCAAAAATTAGACTTTTCTCTAATAAAAGCTGTGTAGTTTATCTTTGCAAAAGCAAAAAAGTTACACTCAAAAAAAAAGTAAAAAAAAGTGGTGCCCAAGGGCGGAATCGAACCACCGACACGAGGATTTTCAGTCCTCTGCTCTACCAACTGAGCTACCTGGGCACAAAACACCAGATAAAGTATTTATAATTAAATTCAATTAAAAATAGGATAATTAATCAGATTTTATTTGCAGCCCATGTTCATCAGTTAGCCATTTCATCAAATCAATACTAGCACATTTTTTTGAACAAAAAGGTATAAATGGTTCTTTAGAAACCTTTTTACATGTTGGACATTTAGATTTTTTTTTTAAAGTAATGATATTATTTTTTTTAGATTTTTTTATTTCCATCTAAAAGTAATTCTGCCTTTTGTTAAATCATAAGGTGTCATTTCTACTGTCACTTTATCACCAGCTAATACTCTTATTCTATTTTTTCTCATTTTACCTGATGAATGAGCTAGAATTTCATGATCATTTTCTAATTTTACTTTAAACATTGCGTTTGGCAGAAGTTCTAAGACAACTCCTTGAAATTCAATCGATCCTTCTTTTGGCATATTTTTATAAGCTTATAGTAAATATTATTTCTTTTGTCTAATTTTAACTGATAATTTATGTCCATCTAGACCTTCAAGTCCCGACATTTTTTGAGTATCTTTTGAAAGAGCATTAAAAGATTTTTTATTCATCTCAACAACAGAGGTTCTTTTCATAAAATCTAAAACACCTAACCCTGATGAAAATTTTGCCGCTCCTGATGTCGGCAATACATGATTAGTTCCTACAATATAATCACCAAAAGCTTCAACAGAGTATTCTCCTAAAAATATACCGCCAGCATTATTTATATTCGATAATAATTTTTTATTATTAGAAATGTGAATATGTAAATGTTCTGGTGCAACAAAATTTATGATTTCTGAAGCGAGTTCTATATTATCGACCAAAGCAATAATTCCATTATTATTTAAACTTTTTTCAATTATTTTCTTTTTTGATAAATATTTTTTAATTTTTTTAATTGAACTTAAGACTTTAGTTGCAAAATCTTTACTATCCGTAATTAAAATTGATTGTGCATTTTCATCATGTTCTGCTTGAGCTATTAGATCTGAAGCTACCCAATCTGGATTATTGTTGTTGTTTGCAACAACTATTATTTCAGATGGTCCTGCTAGTAAATCTATACCTACTTTTCCATATAATTGTTTTTTTGCCTCTGCTACATAAGCATTACCAGGTCCAAATATTTTATTGACTGGCTTAATAGTTTGAGTGCCAAACGTTAGTGCACTAATAGCTTGAGCTCCTCCTACAAAATATGTTTCTTTAATACCTAATTCCTTTATTAATTTTATAAAATATGGATTAATTGATTTAGTTGGTGGTGTGATACAAACAATTCTTTTAACTCCAGCTATGATTGCAGGTACTGCATTCATAATTAAAGATGAGGGGTAAAAAGCCTTGCCTCCAGGTACGTACAAGCCAACTGAGTCAATAGGTTTCCATACAGATTTCAAGGTTGCACCATTGTTAGTATAGATGATATTTTTAGGTAATTGTTTTTTGTGAAATGATGAAATATTTTTTATAGCTTTTTTAAAACTATTAAATATTAGTGATTCACCTTTACTTTGTATTTTTATTTTTGATAAATTTAAACTAAGATCTTGTTTGCTAATTTTAACTTTATCAAATTTTGCTGCATACTTAATTAGAGATTTATCGCCATTTTTTTTAACATCATAAATAATTTTTTTTACATCTTCTTGAATTGATTTACTTGATAATGAATTTCTTTTTTCAATCTTTGTCTTAAATTGATTATAAAAATTTTTATTAAATTTTATTATTTTCATTTAACAAAAGTACCTATTTCAGAAATAATTTTTGAAACCTCATTCATATTTGTCTTATAAGCTGATCTATTGACAATTAATTTAGATTGAATTTTCATTATTTCTTCAATTTCAGTCAAACCATTTTCTTTTAATGTTTTTCCTGTAGAAACTAAATCTACAATTCTCCTACACATATTTAAAGAAGGGGCTAATTCCATTGATCCACTGAGTTTTATAATTTCTACTTGTATTCCCTTATTATAAAAAAATTTTTTAGTAATATTTGGGTATTTAGTAGCAATTCTAATATTACTCCAGGTTTCTGGATCCTCTTTTTTTAATAAAGATTTCAGAGCAGCTACAGAAATTCGACAATGACCAATATTTAAATCAAGTGGAGCATATATTTCTGAGTAATCAAATTCATTAATTACATCCTCACCAGTTATTCCTATTTGTGCAGCTCCAAATGCAACAAATGTACATGCATCAAAGGCTCTTACTTTAATATACTCAATGTTTCTTTTTTTAGATTTGAACGTTAACTTTCTTGTATCTTTATCAAATAGTAAAGGATCAGGGGCAAAACTTGTTTTAAGTAACAGGTTTTTGCATTCTTTTGTTATTCTGCCTCTTGGTACTGCAATAACTATTTTGCTCATAAATTGGAGGCTTTTATATTGTGATCAAAGAAAAAACTAGAAAAAGTTAGTTTTTCTGTCTTTTTATTTTTGCTCCCAAACTACCTAATGTTTTTTCAATATTTTCATAGCCTCTATCAAGATGATAGACACGATTTAGTGTCGTTTGACCATTTGCATTCATAGCAGCTAACACTAAACTTATACTAGCTCGTAAATCACTAGCCATTACCTGAGCTCCTTTAAATGTTTGATTGCCTATTATTGTAGCGGTATCTTTTTCTACTGCAATATTCGCACCTAATCGATTCAGTTCAGGAACATGCATGAATCTATTTTCAAAAATTGTTTCTTTAATTTTTGACTTCCCATCAGAGATACACATAAGAGACATTAACTGAGCTTGTAAATCGGTTGGAAAACCTGGATATGGACTAGTTGAAAGAATAGTAGATTTTAGTTTTGATCCTTTAGAGACTTTTATCGAATTTTTACTTACTTTTAACTTTGCACCCATTTTTTTTAAAATATCAATTAAGGATTTTAAATAAATAGTATTAAAGTTATTTATTTCTAAAGCTGAATTTAACATCAAAGCTGCAATTATATATGTGCCGGCAACAATTCTATCGGAAATTATCTCATGCTCTGCTTTTTTTAATTTTGTAACGCCTTGAACAAGAATAGTTTTTGTTCCATGGCCTTTGATTTTTGCACCCATTTTTATAAGACAGTTAGACAAATCTTCTATTTCTGGTTCTCTTGCAGCATTAGAAATTTTAGTTTCACCTTTTGCCAATACCGAGGCCATTAATATATTTTCCGTAGCTCCTACACTTGGAAAAGGTAATTTAATTTTATTACCAATCAATTGTGATTTAACACTGCCAACAACAAAACCATTTTGAATTTCAAAATTAGCTCCCAATTTTGATAAACCTGCAAGATGTATATCTATTGGCCTAGTTCCAATGGCGCATCCTCCTGGCAAAGATATTCTAGCCTCACCAAATCGAGAAAGTAATGGGCCTAGAATCAATATAGAGGCTCTCATTTTTCGCACGACATCATAATCTGCTGATAGATTCTTAATTTTTGAGGGATTTATTTTTAATTTATTTTTTTTGTGTTCAATTTTTACACCATAATTTTTCAGTAATTTTATTAAATTTAGAACATCAACCACATTAGGTATATTTGATAGTTTTAAAGTTTCTTTAGATAGAAGAGAAGATACAATAATCGGTAGTGCAGAATTTTTTGAACCGTGAACATTAACTGAGCCAGAAATTTTAGAACCACCTTTTATTATTAATTTATCCATTTTTGCTAATAGCTTGTTTTCTTTTTAAAATATTTGATTTCAGTTTTTTTTCTAACCTTTTTAATCTCGTTAAGCGTATTTCTTTTTTAGAATCATCTTTTGCTTTATGTGTATCTTTTTCTTTATTTAATTTATCTGTCATAAATACGATTTAATTATTATTATTTTTTTTTAATCCATTTTTAGAGCATTTCTTAGAACAATATAAAACATTCTTCCAATCTCTTTCCCATTTTTTTCTCCAAGAGAATGGCTTATTGCAAACAATACAAACTTTAGCTGGTAAGTTTTTCTTCAAGATTTTACTCAAATAGGTAAAAATATCCGTAGGCAACAACTAATGCAGGAATTGCACTATAAAGGGTTGCTAAAATCGCAGCTTTTGGGGCAAGAGCAATAGCTGGGAATAAAGCATCACCATCATTTGAAATAGCATTGCCAAGCTCTGCAGAAAGAGGAATATAGCCATTTAGATAAAACGTTGCTACAACAACTTGCGGTCCACAACCAGGTAAAAAACCAAATAGAATTGCTACCAATGGAACAAACGGTAGCCATAAATCAAAAAATATTTTTAAATCTAAACTTGTAAAGTAAATAAATATTTCAAAGACAAGAAAGCCACTAATGACCCAGGTGGTTACAAAATTAGTTGTATCTACTACTCTTGATAATAATCCTCTACTTTTGTCAGTTGAGCATTGAAAATCACTTAATGGATTTAATGACCACATAAATATTGAAAGTATTGCTCCAGCAGAAGCTACAAAAACTAAAAGTGAGTTGTAAGCTGGTGAAAATTCTATCTGGAATGCAACTAAAATACCTAAAATAAAACCAGGGATAAATAAAAAAAGCCAAAAGAAATTAAAATTTGATACGAAAGTTTTATTTATTTTTTCAAATTCAACTTTTATTTTTTTCTCTGATTGCATAAAATTTATGCCATGAACAAAATCAATTATATAACCTGAAATCGATCCAACAATTATTCCAATACCAAATATTAAAAGTCCTGTTGTAGGCTCAATGGCAAGTATTAAAAATGCTGCGTCGCCCATTGTTGCTGTTAACACAGCAACTAAGGATCCAAAAGAAATACGTCCCTGAATATATTGCGTTACAACTATTATAGCTCCACCACATCCAGGTATTGCACCTAAAAAAGCAGCTATGCCGACATGGAACTTTTGTGTCTTAGATAAAAAATTCTTTACATCAAACCGTGTTAAACTGTCCAATCCAATAAAAACAAAAAGAGTAAATCCTACAAAAACAGATACTTGGATATAAGCATCTATCATTGATGATCTTATAACTTCCCCAAACTCTCCTCCTTGAAAAACAAGAGAAAGCAATAATAGACCAAAAAAAGATTTCTTTAATAACCTTCCATCATTTTCAAGAATGATCTTTGTTTTTTCATTAATAGCATTAATTAGTGCATTCATTAAATGTATATATAGCTAATAAATATAGCTATGGCTACATTTTCTGTTAATTTTTATTGATTATTATGTTAAAAAAAAGGATGTCATTTAGCAAAGTCCGAAATGCTCATAAAACGGAAAATACTGAAGATTATTTAGAATTAATTGCAGAACTTTTAAATTCCAAAGGTGAAGCTCGTATTGTTGATATTGCTGAAAACTTGGGTATTGCACAAGCCACAGCCAATAAAACGATACAAAGATTACAGACACAGGGTTACGTTAAAAGAGAACCTTATCGATCAATTTTTTTAACTTTTAAAGGTCAAAAAATAGCAAGTGAATCAAAAAAAAGGCATAATATTGTATACAATTTTTTACTAAATCTTGGTTTAGACAAGAATACAGCCTCTGAAGATGCTGAAGGAATAGAGCATCATGTTAGTGAAAAGACACTTCGAAAAATGGATAATTTTAACTCAAAGAAATAAATTTAATTTGTTGCCAAATCAATTTTATCTAGTGTATAAAAAAAGAAGGGACACGGCGAATATCCCTTCTTTTCATCGTTGGTTTATGGATAGAAAATAAACCTAAGTAATAAATACCCGATTCTCGGTTTTGGCTCAAATTTTTTAATTAAAAAGCCTAAATTTTAATATTTTTGTAATAAAACAATTTTTATTTTTATTTTATTTTTGAAATCATTGTTCAAAGGTAAATAATTTAAAGGTCTAGAAATTTTACTGATTTTTAATGTCTTTTGATGTTTTTTTAAAATACTTAAAAAATCCTGTTTCTCCCATAAATCTATTCTATGGGTAAATAGTACAAAGCCTTTTTCTTTGATATTTTTATTAATATTATCAAAAAATTTGTCAAAGTTTTTGCAATACGTCATCGAACCAATCAATGAAATAAGATCAAATTTTATTTTATAATGATGTAATTGTTCAAAGTTTTTTATTTGTAATTTTTTATAAATTTTTTTTCCTGATGAAATTTTCACACTTTTTTTTGAAATATCTGAACCATAAATATGACTTTTTGGATAAACTGTTTTTAATTCAGCACCAAATAAGCCAGTTCCACATGCTAAATCTAAGATATTTTTTGGTTTAAAATTATTTGTTTCTTTTAAAAATTTAATGCTCTTTTTAGGTGCTTGATAATTCCATAACTTAAGTGTTTCATCATATGTTGCTGACCAATCATCATAATATTTTCTAGTTTTATTTACATTTCCAACACCTGAAACTAATGATTTAAAATTAGTCATATTTTAAAGAAGGAATTTTTTTTCTTATTTTTTTAACATTAGAAATATTAATCGTTGAATTAAGAATTGCAGGCGTATTTTTAGTACTATTTACAATGTTCCCCCATGGATCTGCTACAAGAGAATATCCATAAGTCTTTCTTTTCATATGATGATTTCCACACATACCTGTTGCTACAATAAAAATATTATTCTCTATAGCTCGTGATCTATTCAAAACTTCCCAATGATCTTTTCCGGTTGGTCTAGTAAAAGCAGCAGGAACTAAAATAATTGAACAATCTTTTTTAGCAAGCTGCCTATACAAATTAGGAAATCGTAAATCATAACAAATTGTCATTCCTAATTTAATATTATTAATTTTTGTAAAAATTATTTTATTTCCTGCTTTAAATAAATATGATTCTTGATGTTTTTCATTATTATTAATTTTGACATCAAACATATGAATTTTATCATATGTTTTTTTTATCACTCCATGATTATCAATAAAAAAAGATCTGTTAACTAGTTTGCGTTGTTTTTTTACTCTTAAGAGTAAAGAACCAAGATTTATATTAACCTTATTTTTTTTAGCAAAATTTTTTGCCATTTTTAAAACTGGGCATGTATTTTGATATGGGGCATTTAATAATAAAAAATTTTTATCATTAGTAATAATGTTGGAGCATTCTGGTGTGCAAATCAAATGAGGTTTAAATTTTAATGTTTTTTTAAAATTTTGTTCTAAATTGTTTGCATTCAAATTTGCTATGTGACTAGCTGAAAATTGAATTTGAGATATTCTAAGTTTACCCATTATTTTACTTATATTTAAATAAAAATATAACAGCACAAATAAATACAACAAATGTTAATAAATACATATTTAATGTTAATGAATATGTTTCAGCTAGAAAACCAATTCCAGCAGGCAAAATCATTGTAGAAGACAATCCAATAGTTATCAGATTAGTCACAGTCATTGGGATACTTTCATTGGATTGTTTAACCGCTTGTCGAATTATTATAGGAACTAAATTTGCAATAGCAAATCCATAAATACATAGAACTCCTAGTATAATATAGAAGTTATTTGTTAATAAAGACAAAAACATTATAGCTGCGCCAATCATCACAAAGTGACAACCTACAACTTTTTCAGTGAATAAATTAATCAAAGAATTTGAAAATAAATTTGCAAAAATTCCTCCAATGCTAAAAAAAATTAATCCCATACTTGCAAAGTATAGAGGAGTATTTAAATCTTTTGACAACCATAATGTCGACCAATCCATAATTATTCCACCTGATCCAAAAACAAAAAATAACAAAAATCCAAATAAAAGAACATTTGTCTCTGGTAATTTAAATTTCTCACCTTCGCCTTTAAAATCTAAATCTCGAGGTAATCCATAAGAATATACAAAAGAGGAAACTAAGATTGATAAAAAGGATAAGATCGTAAACGATATGTAAGGTTCATAATTATTTCTCATTATTAAACCCGCTAATCCCCCTCCAAGGAGAATTCCTAAATTAAATCCCATGGCATAATACGGTGTAATAATTTTTTTAAAATGTCTTTCAATAAGTTGACTATGTATACCTCCAATTGGTCCAGAAGCACCCCATCCTATTCCGCCAGATATAAAAGTTAATAAAAAATAAAAATATGATGAGGAAATAACAGTCAATAAGGCGGAAAATGTAACAATAGGAAAAGCTAAAGTCATAACTAATTTAGTTCCATATTTTGGGACTAATATCCTTCCAGCAATTTGATTAGAAATTATAAAAAAAATACCAAAAAGTAATATTGCATAGCTTAAATCAGACTCGTCAATTGAAAGTCTTTCCATATTCCAAGGTGTTATTCCAAAATAACAGCCCACGACTATCATTGGATAGGTAGAAGTAATTACTGACGCAATGGTAGCTCTTCTAAAAATTATTTTTTCTTCTAACACAAAATTTTTTACCAACGATGATGCACATCATCAAAAAAGTATTCTGTGTAAATATTACTAATTTTTTCCATCAAAGAGGAAATTTCATTAATATTTGAAGAAGAAGTATTTAAATTCACATGATCTTTATTTTTAGCACCCGGAATAACAACACTAACTGCATCATGCATCAAAATCCATCTTAACGATAATTGTGATAAAGTTATTTCAGTTGGCATAATATTTTTTAAATCTTCAACTGCATCTAATGCTTTATTAAAATTAACACCTGAAAATGTTTCTCCAACATCAAATGCATCACCATTTATATTATAATTTCTATGATCATCAGGAGCAAAAGAAGAATCTTTTGAGAACTTACCTGTTAACAAACCACTTGCAAGAGGCACCCTGACTATAATTGCAACTTTTTTTTCTTTTGCTATTTCAAATAATTTTTCAGCAGGTTTTTGTCTAAAAATATTAAAAATAACTTGTATCGATTTTGTATTTGGACGTTTGATACAAGCTAAAGCTTCATCAACTGTTTGAACACTAAATCCGTAATGTTGAATTTTTCCTTTACTCACTAAATAATCTAACATTTCAAATGTATGATCAGATGAATATACTTCGGTTGGAGGACAATGCATTTGTAATAGATCAATTGTTTCAACATTAAGATTGGATAAAGATTGATCTACATAAGACTCCATTAATTCCTTATTATAGTATCCCTCGGCTATATGAGGATTGATTTGTCTCCCAGCTTTTGTTGCCACATAAATTCTTTCAGATACTGATTTAATAAATTCACCTACAAATTTTTCACTTCTACCCATGCCATAGACATCAGCAGTATCAAAAAAATTAACACCATTTTCAAATGATGATTTTAATACTTCTTTAGCTTTATCTTCACTAACTTCTCCCCAGTCTGCTCCAATTTGCCAGCAACCCAATCCAATTTCGGATACGTTCCAATCTAATGATCCAAATTTTCTATATTTCATATTTATCCTACAACTATTTCATCAGTGACTAATGTACCATCTTCAACAATCAATCCCATAGCTCCTGAGTCAAGAAGATTATTTTTATCTTCATATTCTAAAACTAATTTATTTTCTAAATATGCAGAAAGAACATTATCTTTAATTTTAAGAGATAATTTATAATTTTTAAAATATTCTAAATTAAAATCCATCTCCTTTAAAACATTTACTTCATTCACTACTTTTATTAACTGAAGTTTGTTTGAAGAATTAATTACCAGTCCATAATATCTATTTAAACCTTGCACTCTTACAGCAAGTCCGCCGGTAGTTAGTCTTTGCATCGCTAAATCTGCGCTAACAGTATAGTTTTTCCAAGCTTCATTACCCGTTATGATAATCCCTCTCCCACTATCTTTTGTTATTCTAAATGTTCTTGCGCCTACTTCCCATTTATCAACAGCATTTACCCAACTTGATTTCCACATAACCGCTTTTGATGTTTTCACACCCCGTTTATGTTCTCCAATATGTTTTGGTTTATAAAATGAACAATTTGGTTCTCCCGTAAATGTTAGATAGTTTATTAATAAGCTGCCAGAATTTGCTTCTTCAGATTCAATAGAAAATCCAACTTGAGTAATTGGATTTCCCTCAGTTGAAGGAATTTTCCATTTTAAGTTATGTGATTTACCTGGATACAAAATTATTTCCTCTGAATTAATTCTTTCATATTCATCATCTTTCCCAAACATATTTATGAAACATTTAACATTGATTGGTTTATCTGAACTTGTAACAAAATTAATTTCAGATTCAATTGTTTGACCAGAATATAATAATGGAGATGAAATAAAATTATAACTTTGAAAAAATCTCTCTTTAGCTTTCCCCGTTAATTCATGTAACTCTTGAGGAAAAAATACATCTACCAATGCTTCAGAGAAGACACCGGGTGCTACTCTATCAAATTTAATCTCAAGGGCTCTTTTTCCAATTTTACTATCATATTTTATATTTTGTACATGAGTGGAAATGTTCTTATTTTCTTTATAGTTAGCTCTCCACCCTTGAACTGAACCAGGCATTTCAAAATGAAATCTAGATCCATTTTTAGGCTGAACAATTTCCTCATTGTTCATTCTTTTTGCAGTATTAATTACTTTATAAGCTTCAGTTAATGCGTCTGTCTGTGTTTCGCCACCATTTGCCGTAGGGCAATACATTCTATCTTGGATTGGAGAAAGATAATCTGGGCCATTATTTAATCCTTCAAGACCATTTTTAATTCCCATCAGGCAACCAACATTTCCTGAGTTACAATCTGTATCTCGACCTGCAGTATTAACAATCATTAATGTTTTTTGAAGATCATCATCCCCAAATAATAATGATAGAATGATAATAGCATGGTTAGGTATCATATGACACTCACCTAGATATTTATCATAATCATAGTTTTCAGCTAAAAATTCTCTTGCTTGCATCCAGTTACTATTACCTGATCGTATATTTTGTAATTCTCCAATTACTTTGTAAATCTCAGATGTATTTGGAATATATTTTTTACTTTCATTAATTATTTTATTAATATCTTTTTCAATAAAAGCTAAAGACTCCATTGCGGCTACCATTTGTGCTCCGTAAATCGCTTCGCCATCATGACTTACACTTGCAGCTTTTTTTGCAAGATCAGCAGCTTTTTCTGGATCACCTGGCGATACTAAAGCCCATCCATCAATAAATATTTGAGCTCCTATTTGTTGTGCAACAACTTCTCCATTTGTTTCAATCGAACCACTCATTGGGGCGTGAATGCCTGCCTTAAGGTTTTGGAATGCAGTATCCTCAGCTGAATGACCTCTGCCTCCCCACCACAAAACAGTTTTATTTTCTATAAGATTATTTAACCAACTTTGACCAATTTGTTTTGGAGTAATATTAGGATCATAATTATTTTCTCTTAAAGCTCTTAAAAAAGTAAAGGTACCGGTAATATCATCATCAGTTACTACTAATGGAACATTTAATTTCTCATTTACATAGTAATTAATCTCACCTAACTCTTCTAATATTCTTTCGTGAGTCCATTGCTCAAAAGGACGTCCTAGATAAACACCTATTAATTTGCCAAGTACACCTGCATATACTTTTTCCTCATAAACTTTATCTAGTTTCATCATTCCTCCTCTTTTCTAGTTTATTCTATTGAGATTGAATCACTTTGAATAGCACCATTTTCAGTAAAAAATCCAATCATTCCCTCTTCATATGGGTTCGATTTATCTTCAACTTCAATTAATAATTTATTATCAACAAAACCTTGTAATTTATTACCATCAACCTTAAATTTTAATTCATAGTCCTTAAAGAATTCAAGATCAAAATCAATTTCTTTGAGAGTTTTCAAATCGTATTCCATTTTATTAATTTTAAGTTTATTTTCTTTTGTAAGTTCAAGAGAATAATATCTTTTAAGTCCTTGAGATCTAAGTATCAAACCTCCAGCAGATGCAAGAGGAATAGAAATCTTTGCTGAAATTGAATAATCTTTCCATGTTTCGCTTCCAGTCATTATATGGCCACGGCCTATACCTCTGACAACTTTAAATGACTCGTTGTGACGGTATTGCCATTTATCTACATCATTTACCCAAGCTCTTTTCCATAATTGGCCGTAAACTTCCTCTTTGTAAAAAATACCTCTTTTAAATTCATCTATATGATCTGGTTTTTTGAATGTCATTTTTGGGGAACCAGATATGTTTAAATAATTAATTAATAATTTTCCTGAAATATTATCATCAGAGTTTATACTTATACCAATTTGACCAATTGGGTTAGAAAATGTATCAGGAACACTCCACTCTAAAACACTATTTTCATTTGCTTTGAGATTATAATCTTCTGAGGTAATTTTAATTAATTTATCACCATCACCCCAATATTTTATAAACAAATTAATTCTTAGATCTTTTTCAGATCTTGAAATAATCTCTGTTTTTATCTTTTGTCCCGTGTAAACTATAGGGCAAGCAACATAGTCATAATGAAAATATCGTTGTACTTGATAGCCTTCTAATTTGGTAAACCATTCAGGAAAAAAACTATCAACAAAAACTTCACTTGAAAGTCCAAAAGATAAATCTGTAAAGCTAACTTGTAATGCTCTCGTTCCATTATCAGATTTAAATTCAACATTAGATAAACTAGTATTTAGATTGTTATCATTCGTTTTATCAACCATCCACCCTTGAGTTGCAGTTTCCATTTCAAAATTGTATCTTGCATTATTTTTAATAACTTTACTTTCAAGGCCATTCATTCTTCTTGTTATATTAATAATATTTTGACTTTCTAATAATGCGTCAGTCATGGTTTCAGAGCCATAAGCAGTTGGTAAATAAATTATATCATTAACTGGTGTTATAAAATCTGGACCCTTCTGGATACCTTCTAATTCATTTTTAATACCTAAAATACAACCGACGTTTCCTGAGTTGCAATCTGTATCCCAACCAGCAGTATTAACTATCATTAATGATTTTTGAAAATCATCATCTCCAAATAGTAAAGCTAAGATAATGAGTGCATGGTTAGGTACGATATGACAATTTCCTGGAAATTTACTGTATCCATACTTATCTTCAATTTTAGATCTTGCTTGTTCCCAATCTAAATTACCAGAACTCCAATCCTGAATATCTGATATGAGTTTGTAAATTGTTGAGTCAGTTGGTACAAATTTTTTACTTTCTTCGATAATTTTTTTAATATCATTTTCAATAAATGCCATAGCTTCCATTGCAGCAACAACTTGAGCGCCGTATACAGACTCTCCATCATGACTAACACTTCCGGCTCTTTTTGCTAAATCAACTGCTTGTTCTGGATCTCCAGGAGAAACCATTCCCCAACCATCAATAAATATTTGCGCTCCAATTTGTTCAGCAATTACTTTACCATTTTGTGCAATTGAGCCACTTTCAGGTGCATGAATGCCTTGTTTAAGATTCATGTAGGCACTTTCTTCAGTTAAAACTCCCTTTCCAGCCCAAGCAAGTACTGTCTGGTTTTCTATGCAATAATTTAACCAAGTTTGACCAATTTGTTTGGGAGAAATATTTTTATCAAAGTTAAAATGTTTTAAAGCATTTATAAATCTAAACGTACCAGTTAAATCATCATCTGTAACGTGTATTGGAAAATCAAGTTTATCGTTTACATAATAATTTATAGGACCTAGTTCTTCCATGATCCTATCATAATACCAACCTTCAAATGGTCTGCCCAAATAAACCCCAATGATCTTTCCTAGAACGCCGGCATAAACTTTACTTTCAAATACTTTATCTAAATTCATTTTATTCTCCCAAATGATTGTTCTATCAATTTATAGAAATTTCATCACTGATAATAGTTCCATTTTCAACAATACAACCTATCATTCCTTTCTCAAATTGATTTGTTTTATCTTCAACTTCAATTAACAACTTATTGTTAATAAAACCTCTTAAAATATTATTATTTGCCTCAAAACGCATTTCGTATTCCTCAAATGGTTCAAATTTAAAATCTATTTCTTTTAGAGTTTTTAGACCATACTCCATTTTATTAATTTGTAATTTATTTACAGATTTAATTTCTAGAGAATAATATCTTTTGAGTCCTTGTGATCTTATCACTAATCCTCCAGAGGACGCTAATCGAAACATTATTTTTGAATTAACTGAATAATTTTTCCATTCAGAAGAACCAGTAAAAACATGGCCTCTAGATGCGTTTTTTATTAAGCCGAAAGAATTTTTTCCGTACCCATACCATTTGTCTACATCATTTACCCACGCTAGTTTCCATAATTGACCATAATATTTATCTTCATCAGGAATATAAACGCCATTTGTTAAAGATTTGATATCATGACTTACAAGATTTGCTCGATTATCTTTAATATGTTCAGGTTTTCTAAATGTCATTTTAGGTATTCCAGTAATATCAAGATAATTAATTAAGACTTCACCCGATGCTTGTTCATCAGAGGAAATAGAATATCCAATCTGAGTAATGGGATTTGAAAATGTATCAGGAACTTTCCATTCTATTGTTTTACTTTCATCATCTGAAAAGAAGTATTCTTCTGAACTTATTTTATATAACTTATCTCCTTCTCCATAATATTTAATAAATAATTTAATATTTATATCTTTTTTAGTTTTTGAAATTATTTCAGTTTTAATATTTTGACCAGAATAAATTATAGGACAGCCAACAAAACTGTACACCATAAGCATCATTTCCTGTTGTTCATTTAAAGTTGTAAACTCTTCTGGAAAAAAAGTATTTACATATAACTCGCTATTAATACCTTTTGTTAAATTATTAAAATTTATCTCAAGTGCTCTATTTCCAATTTTAGATTTATATTCGATATTTTTTAAATGAGTATTCTGATTATTATCATTTGATTTATCAACTATCCATCCTTGAGTAGATGTTTCCATTTCAAAATTATATCTTGCATTATTTTTTATAACCTTACTTTCAAGACCATCTAACTTTCTTCTTATGTTGATTATATTTTGACTCTCTCTAAGAGCATCTGTCATCGTTTCTGAACCACGAGCTGACGTTATATATAATGTATCATTTACTGGTGAAATAAAATCTGGACCCTTCTGAATTCCTTCTATGCCATTTTTAATACCCATATAGCAGCCTACATTTCCTGAGTTGCAATCTGTATCCCAGCCAGCAGTATTAACAATCATTAACGTTTTCTGAAAATCATCATCTCCAAATAACAATGCCAAAATAATTAAAGCATGGTTTGGAACAATATGACAGAAACCTTGATATTTATTATATCCATATTTTTCCTCAATTTTAGATCTTGCTTGCTCCCAATCTAAATTACCAGATCTCCAATCCTGAATGTCTGAAATTAATTTATATATAATAGAATCATTAGGAATATATTTTTTACAATGTTCTATTATTTTCTTTGTATCTTTCTCAATAAATGCCATCGCTTCCATAGATGCAACCATTTGAGCTCCATATACAGACTCGCCATCATGACTAACACTTCCTGCTCTTTTTGCCAAATCTGCTGCAAAATCAGGATCACCAGCAGCGATCATACCCCATCCATCTATAAAAATTTGAGCACCTATTTGTTCAGCTATAATTTTACCATTTCTTTTAATTGATCCACTTTCAGGTGCTTCTATACCTTCTTTTAAATTTAAATAAGCGCTTTCTTCCGTCAGTAATCCTTTCCCAGCCCATGCTAAAACAGCTTGATTTTCTAAACAATAATTTAACCAGGTATCGCCAATTTGCTTTGATGTAATGTTTTTGTCAAAATTAAAATCTTTAAAAGCTTTAATGAAAGTAAAAGTACCATTTAGATCATCATCTGTTACGTGCATTGGTACATTTAATTTATCATTCACATAATAATAAACAGGACCTAGTTCTTTCATTATTTTATCGTATGGCCAACCCTCAAAAGGTCTTCCTAAATATACTCCAATAATTTTTCCTAAGACGCCTGCGTAAACTTTATTTTCAAATATATGATCTAATTTCATTTATTATCAAACTTATTCTATACTAATTGAGTTAGATGATAATGTTCCGTCTTGAGCAATAAAACCAATCATCCCTGATTCAAATGAATTATCTTTATCTTGTGTCTCAATTAAAAGTTTTCCATCTACATAACCTGATAATTTATTTCCATTAACTGTAAATCGTAATTCATAATCTTTATAAAATTCAAAATTAAAATCTACTTCTTTTAATGTTTCGAGTTCATAAAACATTTTATTTATCTGTAATTTATTTTTTGAAGTTAATTCTAAAGAATAATACCTTTTTACACCTTGAGATCTTATCACTAATCCTCCAGCTGATGCCAAAGGAAAATTCACTTTAGAAGAAACAGAATAATCCTTCCAAGAAGATGAACCCTGTAAAATATGCCCTCTTCCCACACCGTTAATTATTTTAAAAGACTCCATCCATCTATATTGCCACTTATCAATATCGTTAACCCATGCTCTTTTCCATAATTGGCCATAAAATTCTTGATTGAAAAAATATCCATTTTTTGAAGCATTTTCTATATGATCAGGTCTTTTGAAAATTGTTTTCGGTGTACCTTCAATATCAAGATAATTTATTAAAAGTTTTCCTGAAGAATTTGTATCTGAGGAAATTACAAACCCAATTTGTCCAATTGGATTAGAAAATGTATCTGGAACAGTCCACTCAATAGATTTTACTTCATTATTTAAAAGTTCATATTCCTCTGTATCTATTTGTTGTAATTTATCCTCTTCTCCCCAATATTTTATAAATAAAGTAACTTTAATATTATTTTTACTTTTAGAAATTATTTCTGTTTTAATTTTTTGACCAGTATAAACTATTGGACATCCAACAAAATCATAGTGAAAAAATTTCTGCCTCTGAGCACCTTTTAATTCAGTAAACCAATCTGGGAAAAAAGTATCTACATACACAACACTTGAATGACCAACTGATAAATTAGAAAAGTCAATTTCTAGAGCTCTTTGACCAATTTTTGATTCATAAGCAACATTTGCAATTCTAGTATTAAGATTGTTATCATTTAACTTATTCACCTTCCAAGCTTGAGTAGAACCTGGCATTTCAAAATTGTATCTTGCATTATTTTTTATTAAATTATTTTCCAAACCGTTAATCCGTCTTGTAATATTTACAATATTTTGACTTTCTCTAAGAGCATCAGTCATTGTTTCCGCTCCGTTACTAGTTGGAAGATAAATTGTATCATTAACAGGAGTAATATAATCAGGACCATCTTTTATACTTTCAAGTCCATTTTTAATTCCAAGAAAACATCCTACATTTCCTGAATTACAATCTGTATCCCATCCTGAAGTGTTAACAATCATTAAAGATTTTTGAAAATTATCATCGCCAAATAGTAATGCTAATATAATTAATGCGTGATTTGGTACAATATGAACACCGCCTATAAATTTTTCATAACCATAGATATAATCTATTTTTTCTCTTGCTTGCTCCCAATCTAAATTTCCTGATCTCCAATCTTGAATGTCAGATATAAGTTTAAAAATTGTTGAATCTTTTGGAATATATCTTTTGCAATGCTCAATAATTTTTTTTGTATCCTTTTCTATAAAAGCCATGGCCTCCATTGCAGCAACAACTTGAGCCGCATATACTGACTCACCATCGTGGCTAACACTCCCTGCTTTTTTAGCAAAATCGGCTGCTTGATCTGGATCTCCTGGTGAAACTAACCCCCAACCATCAATAAAGATCTGAGCACCTATTTGTTCGGCAACAATTTTACCATTTGTTTTAATAGATCCACTATCAGGAGCATGAATACCCTGTTTTAAATTTTGATAAGCAGTATCTTCTGATGACGTACCTTTACCACCCCACCATAAAACAGCCTGATTTTCTAAACAATAATTTAACCATGTTTGACCGATTTGCTTTGAAGAAATATTTTTATCAAAATTAAAATCTTTTAAGGCGTTTATAAATCTAAATGTTCCAGTTAAATCATCATCTGTGATTTGAATAGGCATATTTAATTTATCATTTACATAATAATTAATTGGCCCTAATTCCTTTATAATTCTATCATACCACCAACCTTCAAAAGGTCTGCCAAGATAGACACCTATGATTTTACCTAAAACTCCTGAATAGACTTTCTCCTGATATTCTTTGTTAAGTTCCATCTTCCTCCCATTGAACTAACCTTTTGTTGCTCCACTGGTTAAACCAGCAATAAAACGTCTTTGAAAAAACATAAATAAAATAGCAATTGGTGCAGCCATTAAAATGGAAGCTGCGCTTACCAATCCATAATCATTTGCAAATCTACTTTGAAATGTAAATAAAATTGAGGAAATGGGTTTGTATTCATCAGTAATAATAAAAGTGATGGCAAATAAAAACTCATTCCAAACTGTTAATGATACAATAAGTGCAGTTGTTAAAAAAACTGGCCAAGAAAGAGGTAGGGCGACTCTTGTAAACAATTGCATCACTGATGCCCCATCTAGTTTAGCAGCTTCAAAAAGTTCTGTAGGTAATTGCAACATATAAGAGCGAATTAAGAAAGTAGCAAAGGGGGCATTTAAGGCGCTATAAATAATAACTAAACCAATCCTTGTGTCTAGGAGGTATAAACTTTTCCACATTAAAAATAATGGTAAAATAAATAATTGAGCAGGAATACTTATTCCAACTAAAAGGTATAAGCCAACAACAATAGTTTGAATTCCTCTTGGATTTAAAACTGCCAAACTGAAGGCAGCTAAACCAGAAACGGTCAAATTTAATATCAATGTTCCGATCACTAAAGTAAGTGAATTCATAAATATTTGAGTGTAATTTCCATTCACCCAAGCATCATAATAATTCATTAATCTTATTTCATTTGGAAAACCTAAAGGATTTGCTCCAAATTCAGAAGATGGTTTTATAGAATTAAAAGCTAAAACTAGTAATGGTAAAATAATTGTTAAAGCCATAAAAATCAAAATGGCGTGATTTATATAACTCGATCTTTGTCTAAATCTTGCAGTTGCCATTTATAATTTTATACCTCCCAACCCATCCGCCTTAAAATTGCAAAGAAACCAACTATAATTCCGACATAGAAGAACATCATAACACCTATAGTAGACGCATAACCAACATTCATTCGTTGAAAGGCTTGCGAGTACAGATGATTTGCTACAACTTCAGAACTATACGCTGGCCCACCCATTGTTAAAATGTATACATAGTCAAATGTTGGGACAGACCAGATGATTATAATTATTAAAGATAGAACAAAAATTGGACGTATCATTGGTAAAGTAATGTATCTAAATTTTTGAAATTTTGTTGCTCCTTCAATATCAGCGGCCTCATAAAGAGAGTCATCCACTTGATACATTCCAGTTAAATAAATAATAACTAAGAAGCCCCAAAAATGCCACATATCTACCCAGGCAACAGCGTATAAAGCAGTCTCCTTCATTGCAAAAGGTGACTTAGCAAGAAAATCAATACCTTGATTCTCAAACCAACCACCTAAACCATGTCGTGGATGGAATATGTATCTCCAAATCAAACAGTTAACGATACTGGCTAGAATGTATGGAAAAAAATACACTAGTCTATAAAAAAGCTGTCCTCTTTTTATTCCAGTTAAAAGATATGCTATAATAAGTGCTACGATTACTGGTATTGTTAAGAACATTACTGTCCAAATTATGTTGTGTTTAACTGCTTTCTTGAAAACACGGTCTCTAAATAATTCTTGAAAGTTTTCTAATCCAACGTAATTTATTCTGCCAAAACCATTCCAGTCCGTTAAACATAACAATAAACTTAGTATCGATGGGAATGCTACCACAAAGAAATGAATAAATATAACTGGAAATAAAAAGTACCAGGAAATTGCATTTATACTTGTTAAAAATTTTGGCATAATTTCTTTATTTTTAATAAGGGGAAAAAATTTCCCCTTATTTAAATTTATAAATTATCTTTTTCCAACTGGAACTAATGCATCGTCTGCACGAGCTTGATCCCAAAGTCTTTGAGATTCTTCCATGAATTCAAGTGGAGTAATATCTCCAGCCCAAACCACTTCCATATCTTTCCAAATATGAACACCTGGATCATTCGGATAGAACGTCCATGTTGTATATCCATAATTTCCAGAATCAGAAGCTTCTGCGAATTCAGTTAAGAATCTTTTTTGTCTTGGATCAATATTAGGATCAAAGTCAGCATCAGTGTATTTTAGTGGTAACAACCAAGCGCCATATCCTAAACTACCAGTAACTTTAAGAGCTCTTGCTTTATCCGAAAGAATCCAATCAATTACTTTTGCTGCTCCATCTGCATTTTTAGATGACGCGTTGATGGACATTGTTCCACCTGTTGCAA
>CACNLM010000010.1 GCA_902621305.1 uncultured Alphaproteobacteria bacterium
CCAAACCCCTGTGTTTAGTATTGCAATAAATTATTTTTTTCTTTAGCATTTAAATTTATATTTATTGAATCATATTTTTTTTTGAAACCTTTTTTCATTAAAAAATATTTACAGAGTAACCATATTTTATCTAAATTTTGTTTGTTAATGAAATCATGATTAATATTTTTAAAATTAAAAATATTACTTTCTCTAAATTCAGTTTCATTAATGGTTTCAGAAATTAATTTCATAGTATTTTCATCATAATTTACATTTTGAATATTTAGGCCTTGTTTAAATTGTTGAGTATACATAGTGTTAGGAAAATAATCTTTAAAAGCTTCTCTTAATACTGATTTTGTGAATCCTTTCTTTATTTTATTAGAACTACTTAATGCTAATCCAAATAATCTTACATTATTATCTAAAAAAGGCATTCTAACTTCAACTGAATTTGACATTGACGCTCTGTCCCACTTATTTAAAAAAAACTGAAACCACCCACAATAAGACATTAAATAAGTAAAACATAATTCATAAGGAAAATTTTCTAAATCCTCTAAATCATCATTAATAATTTGATTACTCCCATCAAAATCACCTATATGTAAATAGTTTCTAAAACCAAAGTTTAAGTCTGGCGTTGCTTTGAAAGATATTGGAGCAATCTCCTGTTCACCTAAACCAAATAATCTTTTAAATTTATTTATATTTTGGGTTTTGCCAAATTTATTTATTGTTTTAAAATTATTTGCAATACTATTATAAATATCTACAGATAATTCTGGTATCCATTGTGGATATCCTAAAAACTCGTCTGCACCGTGACCATCCAGACTTACTTTAATACCTTTTTCTTTTTGTTTTTTATATAATTCAAATTGGATAAAGTACTCTTCTACCACTTCAAGAGATGAAACAAGATCCATGGTTTTATCTGCTGTCATTTTTTTAAAATTAACTATTTGATAATTTCTTTTAAATTTTTTTGAAAGTTGAACTGCCTCATCTTTAGTTTTCATTTCTTCATAATCCATTATAATTGGGGTCAAATCTAGATCACTCTTTGCTAATTTTTCTTTTTTTTGTATTAAATTCATTAATGAAAAAATAGCAGAAGAATCCAAGCCACCACTAAGTGAGGTTCCGGTTTTAACATCGCTGTTTAATCTTAATTTAGTAGATTCATAAAGAAGATTAAAATAATCATGAACGTTTTCTCTAAACCCTGAATTGATTTTTGGTAAATTTTTAAGTGGATAGTCCCACCTAAGTATCTCTTTTTCTAAGTCATTTAATTTTACTTTTAGATATCTTCCTTGTGTCAGTTGAGTAACATTTTTAAATATTGTCTTAGAGCAATTATTTAAAGTAGAAAAATTTATACCTAAATTATTGTTATCAAATTCAATTGTATTTTCTAACGCGTAAAAAGCCTTTATTTCTGAACTGAATGCAAAAAAATTATTATTATCAAAAATATAACAAGGTTTATATCCAATACCATCTCTACAAATTATTACTTCATTATTTTTTTTGTCTAATATTGCGAAAGACCATTCTCCATTAAATTTTTGAAATGAATCAACACCCCATTCTTTATATGCATTAAGAACAACTTCAGTATCTGAATTTGAATAAAATTTATATTTCTTAAGTATTAGTTCTTCTCTCAAAGTTTTATAATTATAAATTTCTCCATTATAAATAATCCAGTATCTTCCATCAACAGACATAGGTTGTGAGCCAAGATTTGATGTATCGATTATAGACAATCTAGTATGGCCAAGTAAAAGATTTTTATGATTAATGAAACCACGATCATCTGGCCCTCTATGATCTAAAAGTGCATTCATTTTTATAATTTTAGAAACATCTATTTTAGATGTTTTAAATATTATTCCATTAATTCCGCACATTATATTTTAATTCTTTCTAGTAGCATACGTACATCTTCAATATAGCTTCTATCCCATAAATAAACATTTAATAGTGAATAATATAATTGGTAAATTGGCTCATATTCAAAATAATATTTATCAATCTTTATGTGATCATTGTATTTATCTAAAAAATTATTATCAATAAATTTAGGGTTAAACCATCTCAAATAAGATACCTCTAATTCATTATGACCATAAAAAGATCCAGGGTCTATTAAACCTGTAAATTTTTTATTTTTAAAAAGTATATTTCCTTCCCATAAGTCTCCATGCAATAGTGATGGTCTTGGATTGTTTGGAATAAAATTATCTATTTTTTTTATTAATAAATCAATTTTAGTGTTAATTGATTTATCCATAGGTTTATTTTTATTAACTAAATCAAATATGTAATATAATCTTTTATATGAGTAGAATTCCTTCCAATTTTTTGACATAGAATTAATTTGTTTTAAACCACCAATCTGTGTGTCAAAATTAAAACCATAATTTGTACTATTCAATGAGTGAATAGAAATTATAGCATTTAAAAAATCATCATTCGTTTGATTTGGTTGATCATTATTATTATCTATAAATGTCATTATTAGAAACCTATCATTATGGTTAATAATACTTGGAAAATAATTTAATTTTTTTTTATTAAAAAAAAGAAGATTGTCTGTTTCAGATTTTATAGCATTAAATTTATAATTATTTTTGTAATAATATTTAACAATAAGCTCTTTGTTATCATTAGTAACAATTTTTAAACAATTTATACCAAAAGAGTTAGATAATAACTTGCTATCTATAATTTTTTTATTATCTAAAAGTTTTTCAATTTCTACAATGATACTTTGATCGATCATACTACATGTACAAAAAAATTAATTTTCAATTTCTAATTTCATATTTTGGATTAATACCATATGTTTTAACTTTTTTAGATAAATACTATTTTTTAATAGTTGAGGAAGAAAACCTGCTTCATTTTGTTACCTACTACAGTTTAATTATAATTGTTTTTATTGGATCAATAAACTGGAATTTAAAAAATAATCCGCCGACTCACATAGTTATATACGGTTTTTTGCCTAGCTTATTTTCTGTAATAATTATCATATTAAGTCTTTATAACATTAATATCTTAATAATTTTTATTTTAATAATCTTACTATTGCTAACTCAGTTATTTTTTGACTATATTATTTTATTTGCAAACGAAACAAACAAAAAGGCATTTTACTATTTGAGACTACCTTTAACTGTTTTAATTATCATATTTTTATTTCTTATTTCATTATAAAGCTAATACGACCTATATTCCTGCCTGCATGATTTTGTAGCTCAAATTTTTCTTTTTTTTCTAAATATTTTAATTCTTGCCTATTCATAACTTTAAATTTTTTAAAAATATTAAGTATAGAAATAGGAATCGCTCTTTCATTTCCATCTGTAATTTTAATTACCCCACTAATTTCTTTTTGAATATCAATAAACAAAAAAACACCTTCAGCTCCACTTTTACAAAATATTTTTCCTTTTGAAGTCTTCATAACTTTAGTATCAAAACTTGAAGTTCCTCCTATAAATTCAGGATTTTCTAAGACTGAATTAATCAAAGTTTGAACTTCCTCGCTATAATCATAACTATCTTTATAGCTTTTAATCAAATTATTTAATGCTTTTGATATAGATTTAATTTTAAATGAGTATTGTGGTGCGCTACAACCATCAAGAGAGAAATTCTGCTTTGATAATTTAGTTTCTGTAAATTTGTTGAAAACTTTTCTGATATTTTTTTGATGAGTGTGATTGTAATCTAGATAGTTATTGATACTCTGATTATTGATCAAACAGCTTGTTAACATAGCTAAGTGTTTCCCAGCACAATTATTATATAATTCGTTAAATTTTTTTCTAGAATATATTAATTTTTTAGAAGCTTTCTTATCTAATGGTCCATGAATTCCACATTGTAAATTTTTTGTTTTTAAGTTTATCTTTGAAATCCATTTTTTTAACTCTTTTATATGAATTTTTTCTCCTTTGTGTGATGCACAAGCTAAAGCTATATGTTTATTATTTAATTTATAATTTTTTATGGGATTGGACATTGCAAAAGGAATAGCTTGAAATATTTTAATCGATGATCTAGGGAAAAAATATTCATTATCATTTTTTGTGGATAACAAAATTTTACCATTGGTATTTGTTACCAACGCTTTAACTTGATGAGAGCTTTCGACTTTATTACCCCTAATGAAATCTACGTGAATTTTAGACACGTATAAGGTTATACAATAATGATTTTATTTTTGTTTAAAAAAAGATTTAATAAAAGTAAATAAATTTAAGAAAGATCCATACTTACCAAAGAATATCACATCTTTTTCAGTAATACTTAAACATACACAACCTGTGTCTTTTGAGGCTATTGGAGTGTGTTTTATTTTTTGATCGTTTATTTGAATATCTCCCTTAAAGTATTCACCATATTCGTCACAGAAACTGCCTTCTAAAACTAATATATATTCTTTTCCACCATGGGAGTGTAGGGGTACGGAAACACCAGGGTCCATTTTTATTAACTTTAATTCGTCTTTATCATTAATTGATGCAGTATACTCTTTGAAACCTTTATAAACTTGTTTCCATTGTAAATTATTTAAGTTCCCAAAGAAGCTAGATACTGGATCCTTGAAATTTGATTCAGATTTATCGTTATCATAATTAATGCAGTCTTTATACTTCAAGTTTTTAGGATGAATATTTTCATTATCCATTAGATTTTCACCCAGCATGTTTTCAAAAGTACTACCGATTTTGGAGGCGTTTGAATTTAATTGCAAATATGTTGATGCGAACAGAGATTTTGCTGGACCCAATATTCCTGAAGCAAAATCAAATATAAGTTGGTTTTTTACTACTGTTCCATTCATCTTAAAAATCCCTGCATTTTTGTTAAAATATGCCTTATTCTAGATTTAACTGTACCTAAAGGAATTTCAAGCTCATCTGCAATTTTTTTATGACTTTTATTTTCAAAAAAATTCATTTTTATCATTATTTTCTGCTGTTCATCGAGCTCATTATTTATTCTTTCTATTTGTTTTTTTGCTTCATTTTCTTCTATGAGGTCAATTTCTCTATCTTGGTATAAAAATTCTCGTATATCCTCTTCTTTAAAATTTAAATTAGAATTTTTCCTGAAAAAGTCTATTTTTTTGTTTCTCGCAATGGTAAATATCCATGTCGAAAGAGCTGATTTTTTTGAATCATATAGGTTTGATTTCACCCAAACAGTACTTAAAACCTCCTGAGTTAATTCCTCAGAATTGTCAATTTTAATTCTATTTTGAATAAAATAAGCATTTATTTTTGGGGCAAAAAAATCAAAGATATCTGAAAAAGCCATTTCGTCGCGGTCTTTTTGAATCCTCTTCATTAAGCTATCTAAGTTCGATTTCTCCATAATTAAAAAGACACTAACATTGGTTAAACACTCTTAACTAATTGCATAAGATATACTAAAAGAAGTAATTGATGAAAATTTTTCTTAAGTTTTTACTAGTGCTATATGTAGCACTTCCTAGTACTTTAAATGCTTTAGAAGCAGGTAAATGGTCTTTTGAGGAGGCTGATGAGTATTGTTATATTGGTAGTTTAGCAACAGAAACAGATTTACCAAGCGATAAGAAAAGAGGTGACTTCTACGTTTTAGTTTATAAAAATATAGGTAATCCAGACACTGTAGTTCAAATAGAAGCTGGTTATAGCTATAAGGTTCCCTCCGATATTATTATAAGCATAGATAAGGGAGAGTACAAATTTTATACAACCGAAGATTTGCCAACTGCTGCTTGGACAGAAGAAGATTCAAAAATAATTTTTGCAATGAAAAAAGGACTAGAGCTTAAGGTTACAGGTGAATCTTCAAGAGGCACAATTACCAATGATACTTATACTCTTAATGGATTTACTGCAGCTTATAATCAATTAATAAACGATTGTTAAATGCCCAAGAAAATTGTTTTAGCTTACTCGGGTGGATTAGATACAAGTGTAATTCTCAAGTGGCTTCAAAATAAATATAAATGTCCGGTAGTAACATTCACAGCAGATATTGGACAAGGAGAAGAGCTTTCACCGGTTGAAATGAAGGCAAAAAGTCTTGGTGTTAAAGAAATATTCATTGAAAACTTACAAGAAGAATTTGTTAGAGATTATGTTTTTCCAATGTTTAGAGCTAACGCTCTTTACGAAGGAACATACTTGCTAGGTACAGCTATAGCCAGACCCTTAATTGCAAAGAGGCAAATTGAAATTGCTAATATTGTTGGAGCAGATGCTGTAGCGCATGGAGCTACAGGTAAGGGTAATGATCAAGTTAGATTTGAACTTGGTTATTATGCTAATAATCCAAAAATTGAAGTTATAGCACCTTGGCGAGATTGGGAATTTGAATCCAGAAAAGATTTATTAGATTATGCAGAAAAAAATCAGATAACAGTACCTAAAGATAAAATGGGTGAGTCTCCATTCAGTACAGACGCAAATCTTCTACACACCTCCTCTGAAGGTAAGCTTCTTGAAGATCCTTGGATTGAACCACCTGAACATATTTTTTCTAGAACAAAATCTATTGAAGACACTCCAAACAAAGCAGAGGTTATAATTATTGGATTTGAAAACGGTGATCCAATTTCTATAAATGAAGAGAAACTAAAACCCCACGAGATACTTACAAGACTAAATTCTATAGCGGGAAGTCACGGAATAGGAAGAATAGATATTGTAGAAAATAGATTTGTTGGAATGAAATCAAGAGGGGTTTATGAAACGCCAGGTGGAACAATATTATTAGATGCTAGAAGGGCAATAGAGAGTATTACTTTGGATAAAGGAGAGGCACATATTAAAGATGAATTGATGCCAAAATATTCTGAAGTTATTTACAATGGTTTTTGGTTTTCTTCTGAGAGAAAATCAATGCAAAAATTGATAGATTCAATGTCACACAAGGTAAACGGTGATGTCAAAATTAAAATATTTAAAGGGAATGTAATTATATTGGGTAGAAGATCAAGCAACTCACTGTATGACAATTCATTAGTTTCTTTTGATGAAGTAGGTGAATATAATCAAAAGGATGCTGAAGGGTTTATTAAAATAAACTCAATACGACTTCGCAAAAAAAATTAATATTCTATGGGTTACGGTGATGATTTACTTGTAACTACCCTGGCAGCTAAAATTAAAAAACAGTTTCCAGAAAGACAAATAGTCATTGGCATAGCAGAAAAAAATCATGCCTTCCATTCTCCGATTTATGAGAATAATCCAAATATTGCAGACTGTAGAAATTTAGATAATAACAAACCTATTCATCTAATTGACTTCAATGAATTCAATAGACCTTATATAGACTATGAAAAAAGTATCCCAAATAATTATGTTTGGAGAAATTTTAAACCTATACCAGGTGAAATATTTTTTTCAGACCAAGAAAAAATTGAAGCAAAAAATATTATTTCTGAAGCTAAAAAATTTTGGAATGAAAATCAAAATAAAAAATTTAGAAATATAATTTTTCTCGAAACTTCATCAACTAAAATCAATGATGCACAATTCAGTTTTAAACATCAAAATAAAGATTGGGGTATTCAGAATTGGATAAGGTTAATAAACAAATTAAAAAATGATTATTTGATTATTCAATCTAAACATACTCATACAAAAAAAGTTGATGGTATATTTATACCTAAAGAAACAGACTTTAGACTTGCTTGTGCACTAATTAATGAAGTTGATTTTTATGTTGGACCTGAGGGAGGTTTTGGACATGTGGCAGCTGCATTAAATAAAAAAGCAGTTCTATATTTTGGAGGATGGATATCACCAGATGTAATTGGTTATGATTTTCATGAAAATATATATTACGAAGACGAACAATCACCATGTGGAGTAAAATTAAAACTTTGCGAACATTGCTCTAAAGCAAGAGAATTGATAACCGTTGATCAATTCTTAGAACATATTTATAAAATAAGTTCATCTTAGTCTAAAAATTTTAATTTGAATGCTGCGGTTGTGTTTCTTAAAAGACATGCAATTGTCATTGGTCCTACCCCTCCAGGCACTGGAGAAATTGCACTTACTTTATGTTCTACGTCACTAAATAAAACATCACCTACTAATTTTGATTTCTCTTCATTTATTTTTATTCTATTTATACCAACATCAATAATAATAGCTCCTTCTTTAACCCAATCTTTATTTACAAATTCAGGTTTACCAATTGCTGCTATTATAATATCAGCACTCTTGCAAATACTTTCAATATTTATAGTTTTTGAATGAACTGTCGTAACAGTACAAGACTCTTTTAATAATAATTGTGCCATAGGCTTTCCAACTATATTTGATCTTCCAATTACAACAGCATTTTTACCAGCTAAATTAATATTAAGTTCTCTTAGAAGTAACAGACAACCATAAGGAGTACATGGTATCATTAGACTTTCATCATTCTTTTGGCTTATTGATAGTTTGCCAACATTTAAAGGATGAAATCCATCAGCATCTTTTTCAGGCGCTATACTATTTAAGACCACTTCTTCATTTATAGTTTTAGGTAAAGGAAGTTGGACAAGAATACCATTAACATTATTATTATTGTTTAATTGATTAATTAAATTGATTAAATCATTTTGATTTGTGGATTCTTCCAAGTGATGATCGATTATATCAATTCCAACTTCTTTTGCAGCTTTTGTTTTAGCTTTTACATATACACTACTTGCAGCAACATTTCCTACTTGTATAACTGCAAGTCCAGGTACACGGTTTGATTTTATTTTTAAATTTTCAATTTCAATTTTTAATTGATCTTTTAATTTTTGTGCTATTTTTTTTCCATCTAAAATATGTGGCATAATTATCTAGGCCAATATTCAATTAGTAAACTTTTTATAAACCACAAGCCAAGATAAACAACTATTGGAGATAAATCTATTGCACCAAAATTAGGTAAGTATCTTCTTACAAAATTTAAACTTGGCTCACATAATCGATATAAAGTATCAAGGATACTATAAACAAACCTATTACCAGTATTGATTATATTAAAGTTTACTAACCAAGTTAAAATTATGTAAACTATAAGAACAAACTGAAATAAGTTAATAATTTGAATTATTAAATATAATAGTGAATTCATTTATAAATAGTCTTTGATTTTACATCCATATTCTAAAGGAATATGTTTTATTTTACCATCATCTTTGATAGTACATATACAAATTACTTTCACTTCTTTTCGAGTTTTTATTAACTTTTCAATTTTATTTGACCACCAGATTGGTTTTTGAATATTTATATGTGCATTTGTACCATCGGGTAATAGAGCAATCGCTTCATAACATGCTACATTTATAAAAATAAATTTTTTTGATATGTCAAAAAATCTTTCTAGTATCCAATCTATATCAGTTACAGGAATATGCTCTAGAACGTCAATGCAAATTGTTAAATCGAAATATTCATCTTTAACAAATTTTGAATATTTTTCATAACACGGGTCATAAAGTTTTATATCAATATTCCAAAATTTACTAAGAGGTGGAATGATCTTGTTTCCAAGCTTGAAACCATGCATATAAAAATTTCCTTTTCCACAGCCATAATCAATCATATTAAAAATATTTTCATTATTTATAATTTTTTTAATAATTTCTGCGTATGCTAATGTACTTTTTCCATCATATGCATTTCTTGCCTCTCTTTTTCTACCATCTATTAAATGATAGCCATTTTTATGCATATCTTTGTAGTATTTTAAATTTTTGTAATATTCTTTTGAGGGATAATTTATAGTCATAAAAAAAGCGGTCGTTAGACCGCTTTTAAATTAATTAATATTTAATTTACATAGAAATATCTCTACCAAACCACTCTTTAGTTATTTCAGCAGTAGTTCCATCTTTAGACATTTCTGAAATGGCAGCATTCCACATCTCTAAAATATCTGTATCTTCTTTTCTAACTGCTCCGCCAACACCATCACCGAAGACTCCACCAGAAAAAGTTGGGCCAGTAAATGCAACATCAACACCACCATCGGATTCCATAAAATCAATAATTGATCCTACATCAGCTAGAACAGCATCACATCTTCCAGCAGCTAAATCTAAGTTGTGATCGTCAACTGCTTGATACAGTTTAATATCAACTGCACCAGACATGTGTTTTTCTAAGAAATTTTGGTGAATTGTTGAAGATTGAACACAGACAGTTTTACCATCCATAGCAGCAATTAATTGTCCTATTGCAGCTTGTTCCTTTCCACCTGCATTATTTAGATTAACTTTAGCCATACCTGCAATATTTAAATTTGCTAAACCGCTATTTTTTAAAACAGCAAATCTTGCACCATCAGTCATATATCCAGTAGTAAAATTTACTTTTTCTTTTCTTTCTTCGGTAATAGACATTCCAGCAATTATAATGTCATATTTACCTTGAAGAAGGGCAGGTATTATACCATCCCAATCTTGAGTTACCCATTCACAAGTAACACCCATTCGTTCACAAGCTTCGTTACCAAAGTCTATTTCTGCACCTTCTAGTTCACCAGCAGAGTTTAAATTATTCCATGGTGGATAAGCACCTTCCGTACCAATTCTTATTGTTTGCGAATTTGCAATTGATGCAACTCCAAAAATACCAATTGATAATAAGTATATTATAAAGTTTTTCACGTTTCCTCCTTGAAGAAGTATTTCTAAATTATTGGGAAACCATATAAGCTAAATAAAAAAAAACAAAATAAATTGTTCAACCCTTTCTTGTTTTGGTCTTAATTAATACAAAAAATAAGCCAATTATTAGTAATATAAAAGGAAAACTCCAAAGAAAAATATTATTATAATTCATAAGCGGTCTAAAAAGAATGTATTCACCATATCTTTCAACTAAAAATATCTTGATATCTCTCTCACTTTTACCTTCCAGTAATTTCCGTTTAACTATTTTTTTGATATCATTTGAGAATTCAGCATCCGAGTCATAAATGCTTTGATTTTGGCAAGTCATGCATCGCAACTCTAAGGTTAATTTTTTTACTCTCTCATCAATATTTTCAACTGCAAATATTTTAAAAGTAAAAAACACAAAACTTAAAATTATTATATGTAAAAATTTATAAAAGTGGCTCAATTTCATTTTTTAAAATATCCATTGTTAATGGACCCATAAATTTGTATATAATCTTACCATCCTCATTAATTAAATATGTTTCTGGTAGACCAAAAACACCAAATTCTAATGCAATTAATCCATCAGAGTCTACACCAACAAAATCATATGGATTTCCATCATCCTCCAAATATTTTTTTGCATCAGAAGCTGGATCTTTGTGGTTAAATCCCAACAAATATAGTTCAGGATATTTTTTACGAATTTCAAAAAAAAGTGGATGCTCTATTTTACAAGGACTACACCAAGATGCAAAAAAATTAATTAAGGTCTTCTTATTTTTTATATCTTTCGTTTTGATTATATTCTTTGAATTATACAAAGAACTACTTTCAAAAATAGGAACATCTTTATTTAAAAGTGCACTCGGTGGTTTATTAGGATCTTTACCGCTTAATAAATAAGTTAGTGAAAAAATACATATAATTAAAAGTATTATTAAAGGTGTTAAAACAAATATCTTATTCATCTTCTAGAAACTGCTATTAGACCTGAATACATCATTATTATCACTCCAAGCCATATAAAGCTAACAAATGGATTAATTAAAACTTTTACAAACCACTCATTATTTTTTTGATCGCCAAGGATAAAATATATATCCTTATTCCACTGATGTAAAATACCAGCTTCAGATGTAATCATCTTAGACACTGGATAATAATTTTTTCCAGCCTCTATTTCTTTTGATTGATTTTTTTCAATATCAAACAAAAATTTTCCTCTTAAAGATTGAAAATTAATTTCATTAGTTGTTTCTATTTTTTCAAACAAAACTGTTTTTCCATTTACATTAAACTTATCTCCCTCATTAAGGTTAAAATCTAGCTCATTTTTAAAAACACTAGAACAAGTGATACCAACTATAGCAATACCAACACCAATATGCGCTACATGCGGATTAATTATTTTAAAAAACTTAAAGTTAATTTTAATTTTATACGAAGAAAATATAGCAATAATTGAAGCCAATATTATCCAAAAACCTAAAAGTAACCCAACAAAACCCCATGTATTAAAATCCATAAAATATGATTGAATTAGAACTAAAATACTTAAGATAATAAAAGCCAGAACATATTTTTTTGAATTATTTATCTTATTTGTTTGCCAGGATAAAATTGGTGCAATACTCATTAATAAAAAACCTGGTATCATTATAGGAATTACTGTTGAATTAAAATAAGGGCCCCCAACCGATATTCTCTTATTATACAAAACTTCAATTATAATTGGGTATATAGTTCCTAAAAGAATAGTTAAGGTTGCAATAATCATTAAAATATTATTTATTACAAGTGCCGAAACCTTATTGATAAATAATAAGTTTAAAGCATTTGATTTTTTTGGTTCTTTTAACAAGAAAACTAAAAAACCAAATCCAGTTACAATAAAAAAAATTAGTAATATAAATATGCCTCTGGATGCATCTGCGGCAAATGAATGTACACTTGTTAAGATTCCAGATCTTACCAAAAATGTTCCAAAAACACTTAATGAAAAGCAAAGAATTGATAAAAAAACTATCCATTTTTTAATAGCTTGCTCACCTCTTACCATCATGAGTGAATGAACCAATGCAAGTCCAGCAATCCAAGGCATCAGTGAAATATTTTCAACTGGATCCCAAAACCACCAACCACCCCATCCTAATTCATAATATGCCCAATATGAACCTAGAGCTATTCCACCAGTTAAAAAAGTCCAACTAATTAATGACCATTTTTTAGCAACATATAGCCATTCATCATCTGTATTTTGAAATAAACCAGCTATTGCTATACTGAAAACTATAGAATAACCAACATAACCTGCATATAAAATTGGAGGATGAACAGCCAACCCAGGATCTTGTAAAATAGGATTTAAACCTAAACCCTCGTTTACTAATATTGAATTAACGAGAAAAGGATTAGAGGTAAAAACTATAAATAGACCAAACAAAATATGAAGAAAAGCTTGAATAATCAAAGTTAATTTTTGAAAGTTATCTTCTATATTTTTAGTAAAAGAAAAAAAGAAGCTAAAGATAGATAATATACTTAGCCACAAAAGCATCGATCCTTCATGATTTCCCCAGGTACCTGAAATTTTATATATTAGTGGTTTATTTGAGTGAGAGTTTTGAAAGACATTATAATTTGAGAAATCTGATACCACATAGGCATACATTAATGAAAAAAAAGACAACAAAGTTAATAAGGATGAAAAGCGGATAAATAAATTAAATTTTTGTTTTTGAAATTTAAATATGTATCTTGATAAAAATAAGTAAAAATTAATACCTATCGCAAAAACTAAGCTTAAAAAACCAACTAATGAACTCATTTATATTTTTTATTCCAATAACCTGTATCTTTTAGATCTTCTTTTATTGATGCTGGCATATAATTTTCATCATGTTTTGCAAAAACATTAGTTGCATTAAAAATATTTTTATCAACAAAAACACCCTCTATCACTGCGCCTTGCCCTTCTCTAAATAAATCAGGAAGAATGCCTTTGAAAGTAACAAGTATAGATGCTTTTTCATCAGTAATTTTAAATTTAAATGAGCTTGAAGAAATTTTATTAAAACTATTATTTTCAACAAAACCGCCTATTCTTATTATTTTATTTATTATGATATCTGATTTATCAATTTCAGATGGTGTATAAAAATAAGACACATTTTCTCTTGTATTATATAAAATAAGCAGAACTGCACTTAGTATAATTACCAAAGTAAGTAATATAAATAGCAATCTTTGAAATCGTAGACTCATTTATTTTTTATTCTTCTAAGTTTTAAGTAACTAAAAAATAGTAACAAAAAAATTAGAAAAAAGGCAGTGATATAAGATCCCAAAATGTACCAAAAATACATATCTTCTAATAACAAAAATACTTAGGAATGATACTTAATCCAATGGACTAAAAGTCACAAATTAACTTAAATAAGATTTTCTTGAAATTATCTCTGTTTTTATTCTTAAAATGGCTATTGCTACTCCAATCATTATAAATGCAAATGTCATAATAATTAAAGGCGTCATCATTGAAGGATCAATGCTTGGTTTAGATAATTTACTTATTGTTGCAGGTTGATGTAAGGTATTCCACCAATCCACAGAAAATTTAACTATTGGTAGATTTACTGAACCAATAAGAATAAATATAGCAACAACCTTTTCTCTAACAATCCTATTTTCAAAAGATAAATTCATAAAAATAATAATTAGATAAATAATAAATAGTATGGCGACAGATGTTAAACGCGCATCCCATACCCACCAAGTACCCCACATTGGTTTTCCCCATAAAGATCCGCTTATTATACATATTAAAGTAAAAACCGCTCCTATTGGAGCTACTGCAGTATTAAAAATAAAACCAAAGGGTATTCTAAAAGCAAGTGCCAAAATACTATAAATTGTCATTATTGCATAAGTTAGTAAAGCTAACCATGCACTTGGAACATGTACATACATTATTCTTACTGTTGATCCTTGTTGATAATCATCTGGTGATAAATAAAAGGAAAACAATAATCCAATTGCAAACAATATGATAGATAAGATCAGTAATGGTCTAAATAAATAATCAGCCATCTCATTAAATTTACTAGGATTAACTAAGAACTTCATATTAACTATTTTCTAAAGAAAGTTTAAGACACAATCCGCTTGCCCAGGGATTTATAGCAAAAACAATTAACAATATTCCAAATAATATATTTATAAGAGAATTAAAGCTTTCTTCCATATTAATTATACCTACTGAAAAAATAATTACTGGAACGCTAAATATCATAACAATGACACTACCCAGCAGAAAGTTTCGCTGATTCATTAGGTTCATTGAAGATGAAATTGAACCTAAACAGGACAGAATAAGTGATCCTATGCTAAAACTAGCAAATAAATAGAAGAGTTTATCATTAGCAATATTTAGTAAGATGCATGCAATCGGTATTGATAATAGAAAAGGTACCTGCACAAATAAAAAATGTGAAAAAGTTTTTAAAATAGAAATAAAGCCAAAACTAAACCCATTTAAATGTATGATCAATAAATTGCCATTCTCAAAGTCATCTTGATAAAATTTTCTTAGAGATAAAGTTGAGCTTAATAGTAATAAAGTCCACAATATACCAACTCCTATTAGAGAAATTGTTTCCTTATCTGGTCCTATAGAGAAAATAAAAATAAATATTGATATGAAAAAGAAAATAATATTAGTTAAAATATCTTGAATTCCACTCATATTTAATTTGTATTCTCTGTAATAAAAAAAAATTATTTTATTTAAAAAGTTCATTATTTTATAAGTTTATTTCTTCTGTTACATAAATTCCTGGATTTTGATGTGAGCTAAAAATTATAGATCCTTCTTTACTGCAATGATCTTCAAAAGTTTGCTTCATTAGTCCAATTGAATCTTCATCCAAGTTAGAAAGAGGTTCATCTAAAATCCAAACTTTTTTGTTCTCCATTATTAATCTTAAAAATTCTAATTTCTTAGTTTCGCCAAAAGACAATGTTCCAACTTTTTTATTCAAATAATTATCTAATTTTAGGGTTTTTAATGCTATTTCAATTTGAGCATCATTGATATTTGATATAAAAAATTTTTTCCAAATATTAATATTATCTTTTATAGTTAATTTTCTTAAGCTTGATGTTGTGTCACCTATGTATGTAACATGATTATAAAAATCATATAAATTTTTTTTCAATAATTTTCCTTTCCAATATATTGATCCAAATGAAGGCTCTAATAGATTAAGAATTGCTTTTAATAATGTAGTTTTGCCAGAACCGTTTTTACCTTTTAAAATGGTAATATTTCCAGGTGAAAGTGATAGATTAATATTTTCAAAAATTTTTTTATCTAATCTCTCTATCGATAAATCCTTAACAATTAACATTATTAAGATCTAATTACTTTTTGATTTAAAACAATAAAAAACGGGGCATAACCCCGTTTTATCTTTTGAAAAAGATAAGAAAAAGAAAACTTTAGCTTAAAGTTTTCTTGAAAAATTGAAGTATTACTATCTTCTCTTTTTCTTCTTTTTAGCAGCTTTTTTCTTTTTCTTCTTAGGCGCTGCTTTTTTCTTTTTCTTAGGAGCAGCTTTTTTCTTTTTCTTCTTAGGAGCTGCTTTTTTCTTTTTCTTAGTAGCTGCTTTTTTCTTTTTCTTTGGAGCAGCTTTCTTTTTCTTCTTAGCCATAAAATACTCCTTGTATTTTGTTACCCCGGAGGAACCTCCCTCCATTACCACTAAGGTGATAATTATAAAAGGCTAGCTATTTATTCCCAAAACTTACGATTAAAGTCAACAATATACCAATATTTTAAATTAATGATGTTTAGTTTCAAATATTTTGCGTTAGAAAAAACTTTATACAAAATTATTAATTTACTTTAATATTTTTTGGCAGAAAACTAATAATAAATAAACATTTTGCTATACAAAAAATTATCTTCATACTATTTAAATATTATAATTATTAATTTATTTTAGCATGAAAAATATAAATTCTTTTAATTCAGAAGAGATAATTCATATAAATGATAAGAAATTTAAGTATTTTGATCTAAACAAAGCAGCAAAGTCTTTTGATATCAATTTAAACAAAATACCAATTTCTATTAAAATAATAATTGAAAATCTGCTTAGAAACGAAGATGGTGAGAATGTTAGTAAAGATATGATTTCTAAAGTATTCTATTCTTTAAAAAAAACTAATCAAAATAATGAAAAAATTGAAATAGCTTTTTTTCCAACACGAGTTTTAATGCAAGATTTTACGGGTGTTCCTGCTGTTGCTGATCTTGCTGCAATGCGGAATGCACTAAAAGCTAAAGGGATTGAGCCAAAAAAAATTAATCCATTGTCTAGAGTTGATCTCGTTATAGATCATTCTGTTATGGTAGACAGCTATAAAAACAACAATGCCTTGAAAGAAAATGTTAGAAAGGAATTTGATAGAAATAAAGAAAGATATGAATTCTTAAAATGGGGTCAAAGTTCATTTGATAACTTTTATTTGGTTCCTCCGGGAGCCGGGATATGTCATCAGGTTAATTTAGAAAATATAGCAAAGACAATTTGGCTGAAAGAAATTGATAATCAAAAATATTTATTTCCAGATTCAGTAGTAGGAACGGACAGTCATACAACAATGGTTAACTCACTTTCTGTTTTAGGATGGGGAGTTGGGGGAATAGAAGCCGAGGCAGCTATGCTAGGACAACCAATTTCTATGAATATTCCAGAAGTAATTGGATTTGAACTTAAAGGATCACTTAAAGAAGGAATAACAGCAACTGATTTAGTTTTGTCTATTACTAAAATTCTCAGAGACAAAGGTGTGGTTGGAAAATTTGTAGAATTTTATGGAGATGGCTTAAAGAACTTATCATTAGCGGATAGAGCAACAATTTCTAATATGGCTCCAGAGTATGGAGCAACTTGTGGTTTTTTCCCAACAGATCAGGAAACTATAAACTACCTCAAATTAACTGGTAAAGAAAATGAGCATCTAGATATTGTTGAGGAATATTCAAAACAACAATCTCTTTGGGCTGATAAAAACTATGACCCAGAATATTCTGATAAAATATTATTAGATTTAGAGACTGTTGAACCCACTCTTGCTGGACCAAAAAGACCTCAAGACAAAATTCTTTTAAAAGATGTGCCATCAGAATTCAGCAAGATAGATAAAAATAAAAATATTAGTAAAAATAAATTAAAAACTGGCGATATCGTAATTGCTGCAATTACCAGTTGCACAAATACATCTAATCCTAATGTTATGATCGCAGCAGGTTTAGTTGCTAAAAAGGCAATTGATCTTGGCTTAGAGGTAAAGCCTTGGGTTAAGACTAGTTTAGCACCAGGTAGTAAAGTCGTTAGTGACTACCTCAAAAAAGCTGGATTAACAGATTATTTAGATATTCTTGGATTCAAAACTGTTGGTTATGGATGCACAACTTGCATTGGTAATTCTGGTCCATTAGATGAATGGGTATCTGTTGAAATTAAAAAAAATAATTTAACTGTCTGTTCAGTTTTATCTGGAAATAGAAACTTTGAAGGAAGAGTCCATCAAGAAGTAAAAGCAAATTTCCTTGCTTCTCCACCTCTTGTTGTTGCATATGCTATTGCAGGCAATATTAATATTAATTTAATTACAGACTACATAGGTAAAACTAAATCTGGAAAAGAAATTTTTTTAAAAGACTTATGGCCATCAAATAAAGAAATAAATCAAACACTGAATATGTGTTTAAATCCAGAGATGTTTAAAGAAAGGTACAAAGAAATTTACAAAGGTGATGATAACTGGAAATCAATTAATAGTTCTAAAAATACGACATATGATTGGAATGACACAAGTACTTATATAAAGCACCCACCTTTTTTTGACAAAAAAAATAAGTTTGAACTAAAAGATATAAAAGATTCAAGAATATTAGCATTACTAGGTGATAGTGTAACAACGGATCATATTTCTCCTGCTGGTAGTATTAAAGAGGATAGCCCCGCAGGCCTTTATCTAACAGACAGACAAATTAATCATAAAAATTTCAATTCATATGGATCTAGACGAGGAAATCACGAGATAATGATGAGAGGTACATTTGCTAATATAAGAATAAAAAATCAAATTTTAGATAATGTAGAAGGAGGTTATACCAAATCTTTCGTCTCGAATAAGCAAATGTCAATATATGATGCAGCTCAAGAATATATTAAAAGTAACATTGATACGGTGATAATTGCAGGTAAAGAATATGGTACAGGCTCATCAAGGGATTGGGCTGCAAAAGGTACAAGACTCCTTGGGGTTAGAGCAGTAATTGCTGAAAGTTTTGAAAGAATTCATAGATCAAATTTAATTGGAATGGGAGTGTTGCCTCTTGAATTTATGAATAATGAAAATAAAAGTAATCTAAAAATTTTAGGAAATGAAACTATCAATATATCTGGTTTGTCAAAATTAAAACCTGGTATTATACTAAATTGTGTTATTAATTCTGATCAAATTAAAAATATAAATTTAAAATGCAGAATAGATACTAATAAAGAACTTGAATATTATAAAGCTGGAGGAATTTTAAATTACGTTTTAAATGAAATAATATCTGAAGCTGCTTAATTTAATGTCATATGAAGATGAAAATTTATTAGCTATACTTGGGCCTACTAATACTGGAAAAACCTATACAGCTTTTGAAAAATTATTTTCATATTCATCAGGAATTTTTGGTTTTCCCCTCAGATTACTAGCTAGAGAAAATTATGATAAAGCTGTAAAAAAAATTGGACTTAGTAAAGTTGCATTAATTACAGGTGAAGAAAAAGTATTTCCTAAAGAAGCAAAATATTTTTTTTGTACTGTAGAATCAATGCCACATAATATTTCGACAGATTGTGTAATAATTGATGAAATCCAATTGGCTGCAGATTATGAAAGAGGACATATTTTTACTGACCGAATTCTAAATCTAAGAGGCAACTTCCAAACTATTTTCTTAGGATCATTAAATATTGAAAATATAATTAAAAAAATTTATCCAAATATAACAATAGAGAAAAAAAATAGGTTTTCTAAACTTTCTTTTCTTAAAAAACAAAATCTTTCAAAACTTGAACCAAGATCTGCAATTATTGCATTTAATATCAATAAGGTTTACGAAATTGCTGAAAATATTAGAACTCACAAAGGTGGAACTGCTGTAGTTTTAGGTTCCCTTAGTCCAAGAACCAGAAATGCACAAGTTGAATTGTACGAAAATAAAAATGTTGATTTTCTTGTGGCAACTGATGCTATTGGGATGGGTTTAAATCTTAATATTAATCATGTAAGCTTTTCATCATTAGAAAAATTTGATGGTAGATATAATCGTAATCTCGCTCCAAATGAACTTGGGCAAATTGCAGGAAGAGCTGGTAGATACAAACAGGATGGTACTTTCAGTTACACAAAGGATGCAGGTAATTTGGATCCCTTAGTTATACAACAAATAGAAACACATAATTTTGCTAGTATACAAAAAATTTATTGGAGAAATAGTAATTTAGATTTTAGTTCAATTAGTTCTTTATTGTCCTCATTAAAGCAATATCCTATACAAAATTACTTAATACATAAAAAAAATGCTTTGGATGAAATTAATTTACGTAATTTAATTAATGATAATGAAATTAAAACGTTCCTGGGATCAAATAAAAACTTAAAATTATTATGGGACGTTTGCCAAATTCCAGATTTTGAAAAGCTATTTAATGATAATTATTTATTACTTTTAAAGGAAGTGTTTCTTACTCTAATAAAAAATAATTATAATATTCCAGAAGAGTGGATTAACAAAAAGGTAAGCAGACTTAATAACTTTGGAGGTGGTATTCCTGAATTATCAATTAAAATTTCACAAATAAGAACTTGGACATATATTTCAAACAATCACAATTGGTTAAAAAATAATTATTATTGGAAAGAAAAAACTAAACAAATTGAAAATGAGTTGTCTGACCATTTTCATGACAGTCTTACAAAAAAATTTATAGATTATTCATCAAAATTATTTATTGATCAGGAAAAATTTCAAAATATCAAAGAAATTCTTATAAAAAATACTAATGAAGTATATCTTGATAATACTAAATATGGAATTATCAAAGGTTTTGATCTTTTTGAAGATAAAAAAATATTTTCACAATCTCTTTTTTCGATTAGTAATATAAAAAAATCTGTTAGAAACATGATTGATGATAAAGTAGAAAATTTCTTAAATGCACCATTTAATGCTATCAGCTTTGGTGATGTTGCTAAAACTAAAATTAAAAATGATACCTTTATATATTGGGGAGATGAACCTATTGGAAAGTTAAAAAAAGGTAAGTTAATCTATAGACCGATAGCAGAAGCATTAAATTCTGAATTTTTATCGTCAGAAAACAAATTATTAATTTCTTCAAAACTTCAAAAATGGATAGATAGTGAAATTAAAGATATACTTTATCCTCTTAATATAAATTTAGATGATAATATAAATTCAGAAATAAGAGCAATAGCTTTTAATTGTCTTGAAAATTTCGGGAATTATCCAATTGAAAAATTTAAAGATAATCTCAAAACAATTACACAAGAGAGTAAAGTTCAACTTTCAAGATTAGGTATTAGAATTGGAGCAAAATATTTTTATATACCTAATTTATTAAAGAAAAAACCTCTAGAATATTGTGCGATATTATGGAAAACTTATTATAATAACAATATAGATGATTTTTTACCGTTACCATTAAATGGAAGAGTATCTTTCAATTCAGAATCAAAACTTCCAGATAATTACTGGCAATGTATAGGCTATATTAATATTAAAAATTTTTTATTTAGAATAGATATCTTTGAAAAAATTTTTTTTCTAGCAAGACAGAAATACAAAAAAGGTCCTTTTTTGGAATCATCTGATCTGATGAATCCAATTGGTTGTAATAGTGATCAACTTAAGGATATAATGTCTTTCTGTGGTTATGAAAACCTGACTCTTTCTGATGATAAGAAATTATATTTTATTAGTAAAAAGAAAAAAGAGAATAAAAAAACTAAAAACAAAAAGACAAATATAAATCTTAACAAAAAAAAGAATAATATAATCAAGAAAGATCCTAATTCTCCCTTTGCAGTTTTAGAAAAACTTCTTTAATAGTAGCTTATAAGGTAGAAAATTGATTAAAATATTAAAAAATATTCTTAAAAATCACAATCAAATTGAAGCAAAAGACGATAACAAAAATTTAGAGTTGCTTTGTGGATTAATGATAGAGGCAGCGTACACAGATGGCCAAATTGAAGAAGAGGAGATAAATAAAATTAAGATTAGTTTAATAAATGTTTTTGAAGAAAAGCCCAATGATGTTGAATTACTTCTAAATAAAGCTATTGAGAATAAAAATAATTCTAAATCTCTTCATTATTATACATCTTATATTAATAAAAATTTTGCAAATGAAAAAAAAATTTTGCTTATAGAAACATTGTGGGAAGTTGTATTATCTGATGGAAAGGTTCATGATTTTGAGTCAAATCTTATTAGAAGATTAGCTGGATTACTCTATATTTCTGACGTTAGCTCTGGAAATGCTAGAAAAAGAGCCTTAGATAAGACATTAAAGTAAAATGACATATGTAGTTGATGAAAAATGTATAAAATGTAAGCATATGGATTGCGTAGAAGTATGCCCGGTTGATTGTTTCTATGAAGGAGAGAATATGCTTGTTATACATCCAGACGAATGTATCGACTGTGGTGTTTGTGAACCAGAATGTCCTGTAGATGCTATATTATCTGATACTGAGGATGGAGCAGAAAAATGGGCTGAAATTAATAGGAAATTTGCTGAAGTTTGGCCTAATATAAGTGAAAAGAAAACTCCTCCAGCTGATGCTGAAAAATGGCAAAATGTTGAAGGTAAGTTTGAGAAATATTTTAGTGACAAACCTGGTGAATAAATGAAAAAAAATAAAAAAAATACAGAATTTAAAATCGGTGATACAGTAGTTTATCCAAAGCATGGTGTTGGAGAAGTAAGTAAAATAGAAACTTTGGAGGTATCTAGTATTAAAACTAATTTCTATGTTGTTAAAATGGAACAATCAAAGTTAGTAATCAGGGTGCCACTAGATAAAAAAGATGAAGTAGGTCTTAGAAAAATTTCTACAAAAAAAGTAGTTGAGGATGTATATTCTACTTTAAAACTAAAACCAAAAATTAGAAGAATAATGTGGAGTAGGAGAGCTCAAGAATATGAAACAAAAATTTTTTCTGGAGATCCCATTAAAATTGCTGAAGTAGTAAGAGATCTATTTAGAAAAAGTAGTCAAGCCGAACAATCATACAGTGAAAGACAAATGTTTCAAGTTGCTATAGAGCGTCTTGCTAGAGAGGTAGCTGCAGTCGAAAAAACAGACTATTTTCAATCAACAGAAAAAATTGAACAAATTTTAAGTAACAAATAACATTTTGAATATTAAAAGTAATTTTGTTGAATTAAATAAACCTAAAAAAATATGGGCAATAGGTTCAATTCATTCAAATTTAAATTCTTTCACTTTAATTAAAAAACATATTCTTAAAAATTTTAATCATGATGATAAATTAATTTTTTTAGGGAATGTAATTGGCTTAGGTGACAATTCAAAAGAGACACTAACAAGCGTAATTGATTTAAGATTCAGTCTAATGTCAAAATTTAAACTCAAACCAGATTCAATTGTATTTTTGCGGGGTGCACAAGAGGAAATGTTCAGCAAATTATTACAGTTGCATCTTGCTCCCAACCCCACAGAAATTTTGGATTGGATGTTTGATCATGGTGTAAATAAAACATTAAATTCTTATGGTTTTTCTGAAAAAGAGGCAAAAAACATTGCTTCCTCTGGAACAATTATGATTTCGAAATGGACAGCAAGTCTAAATAAAGCCATGCAGAAAAATCCTGGTCACACTCAATATTTTTTAAATTTGAAACACGCGGCATTTTCAAAAACAAAAAAAATATTATTTGTGAATAGAGGTGTTGATATAACGAGACCATTGTCTGCGCAGAATGACTGTTTCTGGTGGGGATTCCAAAATTTTTCCAAAATAAAGAAACCATATAAAACATATGTAAGAATAGTGAGGGGTTATGAATCTGAGCATATAAGTAATTCAGAAATAGATAATCACAACGTTGTATGCACCCTATTTAAACAGCCTTTATCTAACAATAGTGTAATATGTGGAATTTTTCGAGAAAACGGGGAAATTTTAGATTTATTTGAAAATAAATGATCCAATTTTAAAATTATACGTATATATATATATATGGTATCAAAAAATTACTTCTTCTCAAATAATTTAATTGAACTCTCCAAAAAAGCTGCAATACTTGAAAAAGAAGAAGAGTTTTATCTCATAAATGATTGGAGAGATAATAAAACACCTTCGTCCCTCCAAAAAATACTAAACTCATATCTTCGTTTAGCAGTTTCTTACGCACGAAAATATTCTAGTTATGGTCTTCCTCTAGATGATCTAATTCATGAGGGTGTTCTTGGTATAATGCATGCACTTGAGAAATTTGATACCTCGAAAGATTTTAGACTTTCAACTTATGCCTCTTGGTGGATTAGAGCATCAATACAGGATTATATTTTAAAAAATTGGTCTGTAGTTAGAACTGGCTCTACTGCATCCCAAAAAGCTCTTTTTTTTAATCTAAAGAAAATTAAACAACAGATTAATGATGTCTCTAGAGAATATATGGGTCAAGAGGAGTTAAACAAAATCTCAAATATGCTTAATGTTAAATCTATTGAAGTCCAAAATATGGAATCCAGGCTTACTGGGGGAGATATGCATCTTAACCAAAAAGTTGATAATGAAACTGAAAACGATCTCATGAGTTTATTGGCTGATGATCGACAAAACCCTGAAGAAACTTATGAAGACTTCAATGACAAAAACATAAAAAAAGATTATATTAATAAAGCTATTGATACTTTAAATGATAGAGAAAAAATAATCATTCGACTTAGAAAGTTTAGAGAAAAAAGTATAACTTTAGATGAGCTAGGTCAAAAATTAAAGATTAGCAAAGAGAGAGTAAGGCAAATAGAAACAAAAGCTCTAGAAAAACTAAAAAAATCTTTATTAGAAATTTCTCAACAAAATAAAGAATTTTTTGTTTGATAGCCAAATCAAATAAATATAATACATTTTTATGTTGAAAGTAATTTCGGGTATCCTAATATTTTTGTTTTCAACTAGTGCAATTAGTAAAGGAACAAATGTTTTTGGGTTAGGCGTTTACGATGTAAAATTTGATGGTTCTGAAAAAAATCAATCAATGGATTTCAGATACGAGTTTAGAAGTGATGTAGCATTATTAGATATTGGTCCAAAAGAAGACAATTTTTTTTTCCTTAAACCCTTTTTTGGCCTTGAATACACAAATGATAGAGCTTCATATTTTTTGACTGGCATTTATTTTGAGGATAATCTTGGCGAATTGTTTGAGGGAAATAAAAGTAAATATTTTTTTACGCCTAGTTTTGGAGTAGGTGTTTATAATGATGGTGCAGGAAAAAAATTAGGAAACGAAATACAATTCAGAACTTCCTTCGAGTTAAGCTATGAATTAAAAAATAATAACAGAATAGGCATTTCATTTAGTCATATTTCAAACGCAAATTTAGGTGATAAAAATCCAGGAGTTGAAATTTTAAGCTTTTCCTATCATATTCCTTACTAAAAATTAGACAAGTATCCTATCACGAATAAATTTAATTAATAAATCTTCAATTAAGTTGATATTTTGATCTCTCATATATTCATTAATTTTAGATTTATAAATCTTGCTGTTTGGAACTGAAAAAAATATGTTAAGCAGAGGGCTTAATAATCTAAATATAGATTCAAAACCTAATTTTGGTTTTATATATGCAAAATAATTATTTATTACGGTTTCATCTATTAATTTATTTTTTTCTTTAAAAATTTTTTTATCAACTTCTTTTAAAATAAAAGGGTTATTTTTAATTAATCTCCCAATCATTACTCCATCAAATTCTTTTAGGAGATTTTCTGCTTTATCAAGATTATCTATTCCTCCATTTAGGATGAATGTTATGTTAGGGTATTTATTTTTAATCTTTTTTACAAAATCATAACTAAGAGGAGGTATTGTCCTATTACCTTGAGGACTAATACCGCTTAGAATTGCATTTCGTGCATGCACATAAATAAATTTAATCCCAGTTTTTGACATCTCATCAATAAACTCTTCAAAGAATTCATACTTTAATTCTTTACCTAACCCTAATCTGCATTTTAAAGTAGCTTCAATTTTATCGCTTTGTAAAGCTTCAATACAATTTCTAACAAGCACTTTATTTTTCATAAGACATGCACCAAAACTTCCTTTTTGTACTGCTTTACTTGGACAGCCAACATTTAAATTAATTTCATCATAATTGTAATCAATTGCTATTTTTGAAGCTTTTGTTAATTCGTCTATTTCAGAACCACCTACCTGAAGAGCAACAGGATTATTAAAGTCATTATCAATAATATTTTCTCTATTCTTTGAATAAATTAGTGATTTTGTTGCTATCATTTCACTAAATAAAAAACTATTCTTAGATAAAATTCTATAAAGTTTCCGTGCATATGGTGTTGTGTAGCCCATCATTGGTGCTACACAAAATTTTCTACTAATTTCCTTTTTCATTTAATTTTGCTATATAAATAATTTCTAAAATAATAATAGTATGGAAATACCAAAGTTTTTAATTGAAAGATATCAATTCTGGAAAAAGAATACCTTTGAAGATTACAAAGGGATATACGAGCAATCTTCTAAAAATCCACAAAAACCAATTGCCATGATTATTACTTGTTGTGATTCTAGAATTCTTGAAAATACAATATTTGGAGGAAGTGTTGGAGATTATTTTATACATAGAAATATTGCAAATATAGTACCTCCAAAAAATGCAAAGGATCAAAATATACAGACATTATCTGCAATAGAATATGCATTAAAAGTTCTAAAAACTCCAAACTTAATTATTCTAGGTCACTCAAATTGTGGAGGAGTTGAGTATTCTTACAAAACATTAATAGATAAAAAAAATACAAAAGATTTTGAATACATAAATCAATGGATAAGTTGTTTAAAAAATTCTTACAACAATATTCCTAAAGATTTTTCAGAAACTGAAAAAATAATTTTTTTTGAGCAGGAAAATATTAGACAATCAATTAAAAATTTATATGAATATGATTTTATAGATAAATTAATCAATGAAAATAAACTAAATGTAATTGGTTTATGGTATCAAATAAATTCTGGTTTAATAAAATTTTTAGATAATAATGATAACTTTATCGATTTAGATTAATTATAAGTAAATTTAGTACTAGGAAATTTTTTAAGCTTAACTTCTCGATTGTATTTTTTGACTACATTACTGGCAATTTTATTAAAATTAAAATAATTTTTTACAAATTTCAGTTTTTTATCATTAGTGCTTAGATTTATTAAATCATCAAATACTAAAACTTGACCGTCACAATATCTTGAAGCACCTATACCTATAGTAGGTATCGAAATATTTTCTGTAATTAGTTTAGCTGTATTAGCTGTTACGCATTCTAATAATACAGCTTTAGCTCCAAGTGCTTCAGATTCTTTTGCTAATTTTAATAAATTTTGTTTTTCTTTATTAGTTCTTCCTAAAACTTTAATTGTATTAAAATTCTTATAACTTTGTGGCGTTACTCCTATGTGAGAAATGACGTTTATTTTTTTATCTACTAAGTGTTTCAAAACTTCTAATTTTTTTTTGTTAATTTCTATCTTTAATAAATCAGGCTTACAGTGATTTAACAGTATTTTAGCATTTCTATAAGCATCAATTTTATTATCATATGTTTTATAAGGCATATCTAAAACCTTTAAACTTCTCTTAATTTCTTTATAAACAGCTAATCCATGATGTTTCATCATATCCATAGTAACTCCTTGAGTATTCTTCATACCATAGAGTGTTGAACCAAGAGAGTCTCCAACTAGTATTAAATCAATTTTTCCATCTAAAATTTTTGCAATTGATGGAGAGTATGCAGTTAAACAGCTTATCGGTTTAGAAAAACTTCTGTGTAAAATTTTAATTTTCTTCATTTTTAAATTTTAATTAAACGTTAAATAAGAATTAAACTTTTAATTTAAAATTCTTTATATCAATAATTTTATTCTCATAAAAATTATTAATTTTTCTGATTATTGATTCTGTATCCATTTTAATATCATGATATTGTTCATCTGGTGACATATGTTCAACAAAACGATCAGGAAAAATTAAATTTTTTATCACAACATTATCCTTTGTTGATTTGATATTATGGACATAATGTAAAACATGAGATGAAAACCCACCTATTGAACCTTCTTCTATCGTTAGGATATACTTATGATTATTTAATAAGTTATCTATCAATTGTGTGTCTAATGGTTTTGCAAATCTTGCATCTGCAATAGTAGGATAAATATTATTTTGATTTAGAAACTTACTAGCTTCAATGCATTTTTCAAGTCTTGTTCCTAAATTTAAAATTGCCACATCATTACCTTCAATCAGAATATATCCCTTACCTATATTGATATCTGTAGGCTGATTATTAAACTGTTCATCTGATCCTGTTCCTCTTGGAAATCTAAAAGCAGATGGTGTGTCATTAATCTCGGAAGATAACTCTATCATTTTAGATAACTCTCTTTGATTACTAGGTGCCATAACTATAAAATTTGGTAATGTCGCTAAATAAGTAATGTCAAATGAACCAGCGTGAGTAGGACCATCTGATCCTACTAGCCCTGCTCTATCAATTGCAAATCTAACAGGTAATTTTTGAATCGCTACATCATGGACTATTTGATCATAAGCTCTTTGTAAAAATGTTGAATAAATAGCAACATATGGCTTGAAACCCTCTGTAGCCAAACCAGCTGCCATTGTTACAGCATGTTGTTCAGCAATACCAACATCAAAAAATCTTTTTTCAAAATTTTCTTGGAACAATTTTAACCCAGTTCCAGACATCATTGCTGCTGTTATTGCCACAATTTTTTCGTCACTTTCAGCAAGTTTTGTTAGTTTTTCTCCAAACACATTAGAGTAAGATTTTAAATTTGTTTTTTTAACAGAGTTACCTGTGTTAATATCAAACTTTTCTACACCGTGAAATTTATCTTCTGACTTTTCTGCAGGACTATACCCTTTACCTTTTTTAGTTACACAATGAAGAAAAACTGGTTTATCAAATTTATTATCTCTAATGTTTTCTAGAACTGATACCATATCGTCTATATTGTGACCATCTATTGGACCAAGATAATAAAAACCCAATTCCTCAAATAAAGTACCTCCAGAGATAAGCCCTTTAGAATATTCTTCTGTTCTATAAAGAGTCTTTGAAAAATTTGATGGTAATGTTTTAGAAATTTTTTTAACAATTTTTCTTAAACTTGAGTAAGATTTAGATGAAAGTAATCTGGTTAGATATGTACTCATAGCACCAACCGGTTTGTCTATCGACATTTTGTTATCATTTAAAATAACAATCAAACCTTTTTTTTGTGCGCCTGCATTATTTAATCCTTCATATGCTAAACCTGCACTTAATGCACCATCTCCAACAACACATATAACTTTTGAGTTATCTTTATTTATATCTTTTGCAGCTTTAATTCCCAATCCTGCTGAAACTGCTGTTGAACTATGAGCTGTACCAAATGGATCATATTCACTTTCTGATCTTCTAACAAAACCATACACACCATCTTTTTTTCTCAGCGTCTCGATATTTTTTTTTCTACCTGTTATAATTTTGTGAGGATACGCTTGGTGTCCAACATCCCAAATTAATTTATCATGAGGCGTATTAAACACATAATGAATTGCAACAGTTAATTCAACAACACCAAGTCCTGCACCAAGATGACCGCCAGTTTTTGAAACAGTTTCAATTGTTTTAGCTCTTAATTCCTCTGAGATTTGCTTTAGATCTTTCTTTTTAAATTCTCTTAAGTCTGATGGAAAATTAATTTTATCTAAAAGCTCATAATCCATAATTTATTTTACTATTTTTGCCTAGATTTGATATTTTTATATCTGGAAAAAAACAACAGTTTGTGGAAAGATTTTACAAATAAATTTAAAGTTAAAATCTCTAGACTTTTTATAATTTAAAAACTAATTATAATATTAATGTTTTACGAAATAGATACAAAAAATATTGATAAACTTGCTCATCTATCTATTAAAAGAGGAGTTGCTCTTCAAAAAGGTCAAAATCTTCTAATAACAGCACCTTTAGAATCTTTACCTCTAGTTAGAAAAATAGTTGAATATGCTTACAAAGAAGGAGCTGGAATTGTGACCCCACTTTTTAATGATTCTGATATTACATTATCTCGATTTAAGTATGGAAATGATGAATCTTTCAATGTTGCAGCAAATTGGCTTTACAATGGGATGGGTGAAGCTTTTGATAACAATACAGCTAGAATGGCAATTGCCGGTGATGATCCTATGCTATTATCCGAAATTAATCCTGAAAAAGTTTCGCGTGCAAATAAAGCTAATGCAGTCGCATACAAACCAGCTAGAGAAAGAATTACAGAATTTAAAATTAATTGGAATATAATTTCGTGGCCAGGAAAAGCATGGGCAAAAAGAGTCTTCCCAGATCTTGATGATAGTAAAGCTATTAAAAAATTAGGAGATGCAATATTTCATGCATCAAGAGTTAGTAATGATGATCCTGTAAGTGAATGGGACAAACATAATAAAAATTTAAGAGAAAAAACAGATTGGTTAAATAATAAAAATTTTCATTCTTTAAAATATTCAGGCCCTGGAACATCCTTAACTGTAGGTCTTGCTGATGATCATGAGTGGATGGGAGGCGCATCAGAGGCACAGAATGGTATTGTTTGTAATCCAAATATCCCATCTGAAGAAGTATTCACAACTCCTCATGCTAGTCGTGTAAGTGGCGAGGTTTGCTCAACCAAACCTCTATCTTATCAAGGAACACTAATTGAAGATATTAATGTTCGCTTTGAAGAAGGTAAAATTGTTGATGCAAAATCTTCTAAAGGACAAGATGTTTTATTAAAAGTTCTCGATTCAGATGAAGGCTCTAGAAGACTTGGTGAGGTAGCCCTAGTTCCAAATAGTTCGCCTATTTCGCAATTAGGAATAACTTTTTATAACACTCTATTTGACGAAAATGCTGCGTCCCATATTGCTTTAGGACAGTGTTACTCAAAATGTTTCAAATCCAAAAAAGACTTATCGAAAGAAGAGATTGCTCAAAGAGGTGGTAATTCTAGCATGATACATATTGATTGGATGATTGGCTCAGGTAAAATAGATGTCGAGGGCGTTGATAAGGATGGCGCTGTTACGCCAATATTTAAACAAGGAGAATGGTGTAACTAGTTTTCTATTTTTTTAAATAAGGTCCAAAGCTAAGATCTAAACCTACACCAACCCTAGCTAGTGAATAAATAATAACTAAGAAAAAAATTACTAAAATTAAATTTCGTATAATCTTTTTTTCATCCATAAAATTACGCTGTTTGTATATTTGTATTAGATAATGGTTTTTCTCTAATTGGTAAATGTATTATTGCAGAAAAGGCACCTACTCCTATACCAACCCACCATACTATATCATAACTTCCATAGATATCATAAAATAGACCACCTAACCAAACACCTACAAAAGATCCTAGCTGATGAGAAAAAAATACAATGCCATATAATGTACCCATAAATTTTAATCCATAAATATGCCCTATAATTCCTGATGTTAAAGGAACTGTTGCTAACCATAAAGCACCCATAACTATTGAAAATATTGCAATAGATGTAGGTGTAATAGGTAGTAAGATAAATAAAATTGCCGCAATAGTCCTTCCAGTATAAATTAAAGATAAAAGATATTTCTTATAATGTCCCTTTCCTAAGGCTCCAGCAATCAAACAACCAATTATATTAAACAAACCTATAAGAGCCATAGATAATGCCCCTAAACCTTCTACAGAACTACAAACCAAACTTATTAAACTTCCTTCTATAATTGGACTACTAGTTTCAACAATAAATGCTGGAAAATGTGCAGTGATAAATGCTAACTGAAAGCCGCAAGAAAAAAAACCAAAGAACAACATTGAGTATGTTGGATCTTTTAATGCAACAAATACAGCACTAGTAATTTTTTCATTTTCATTATTAATATTTGAATTTGATAATTCTGTTTTTAAAATTGGAACAAGGATCAGTGTTATTAATAATATAATTGAAAAGATTTCAAACACTGAAGACCAAGGTAAAAATGATAATAGAATAGAAGCAAGTGGTGGACCAACAACTTGTCCAGCTGATCCTGCAGCAGTTGTAATACCTAGTGCCAAAGATCTTTTTTCTGGAGATGTAGCTCTTCCAACTACTGCCAAAATTGGACCAAAACCACTACCAGCAATCCCAAATCCAATTAATAGGTTTAAGGTTTGATGCGCCTCTGGAGTTGTGGCAGTACTACTTATAAAAATTCCAATTGCATAAAGAATTAAGCCTAGTGCAATTGCTTTTCTATCACCATACTTTTCAGCAAAAGCACTAAATAAAGGAGTGCCTATGCCCCAAGCTAAATTTTGAATAGCAATGGCAAGAGAGAACTCTGATCGGTTCCATAAAAAATCAGAAGCAATAGGAATTTGAAATAGACCAAATGTTGAACGGATTGCAAAACTTATTAGAAGAATTAAGCTTCCACCAATTAAAATAGGAGTAAATACAGAATTAATTCTCTCATTTTTCATATTTTAATAGATAACAGGAAGAATTTTTATTTCTAGAATTTTTATTATTATTAAATCGTATTATTTAATTCTGTCTTTTCGTTTTCTTCTTTTTCAGGAACAACATATGCAACAGCACAATGATCTAAACAATAAGGTTTATCTTCAAATCTATCTTTACCACAAAAACGAAAGTCAGCTTCATCAGGATGACCTTCAGGCCATTCACAACCTCTCTTTGGAGCTGCAGTGAACATATTTTTAACCACCGGTTGGAAAACAGCAGGCTCTGTAGAGACAATCTCTGGTTCTTTGGTGCTTTCAAAATTTAATTTTGGCATTACTGGAGATCTAGCTTTTTTTCGATCAGGCTTTACAGCTGTTCTTCTTATAGGTGATGGTCTTCTCTCGAGTCCAATTCTATGAGCTTTTCCAACCACTGCGTTTTTGGTGAAACCTAATAACTTTCCAATTTGAGCTGTTGGTAAACCTTGGTCCCATAAATCTCTAAGTTTTGCTACATTATTATCATCCCAAGGCATAATCAAACTCCATTACTACATTTAGTAGCTTAAAAAAGGTTTAATATACTAAATATATGTATTAAAAAAGATAAAACTGCAAATTTTTAAAAAAAATCAATGATTTCCAGCATTTTTTTTATATACATGTGAATAGAAATGAAAGAATTAAGAGATCTAGACTGTAAAAATAAAAAAATAATTGTTCGAGTTGATTTAAACGTACCAGTTTTGGAAGGGACAATTACAGATCATTCAAGAATTCATGCTATTTTACCAACACTAGAAAAACTAATTATAAATAATAATAAGATATTCTTAATTGCTCATTTTGGCCGACCTAAAGGTCAAGTTAATAAAACATATTCCATTGAGTTTTTATGTTCAGAATTAAAAAAATTTTTAAATTTAAACACAATTCATTTTTTAGCTGACTGTGAAAAAAAAATAATTGAGACAAAAATTGCTGAAATGGACATGGGGGAAATTTGTCTATTAGAAAATATTCGTTTTAATGCTGAAGAAGAAAAAAATGATCTTAATTTTTCAAAATTATTAGCTTCTAGTTTTGACATATATATTAATGACGCGTTTTCTGCATCTCATCGCAATCATGCATCTATAGTAGGTATTACTAAATACTTACCTTCATATGCTGGATTAAGTTTCTCAAAAGAAATTGAAAATTTAGATAAATTTTTAGAAAATTCAAATAAACCAAATTTAGCAATTATAGGTGGCTCAAAGGTTTCGACAAAAATAAAGGTTTTAGAAAATATAGTTGAAATTTTTGACTCTTTAGTGATTGGTGGTGCAATGGCTAATACCTTTTTGTTATCAAATAATTATAACGTTGGTTCTTCTCTGGTAGAAAATGATTTTATTGAACTATCAAAAAAGATACAGAAAAAAGCAGAATCAAAAAATTGCAAAATACTTTTACCAATTGATGGTGTTTGCTCAAAAACAATAAAAGATAGAGTAAATGTTAAGACTTATTCAATCAATAATATTCCAAATGACCAAATGATATTAGATGTTGGTGAACAAACAACAAAACTAATTTCAGATGAAATATTAAAATCTAAATCAATTTTATGGAATGGGCCTTTAGGCGCATTTGAGTATAGTCCATTTGATAAAAGTACAATTTCAGTTGCAAATATTATACAAAATTATTCAAGTAAATCTCAATTAGATGCTCTAGCAGGAGGAGGAGATACACTTGCAGCAATAAAAAAAGCTAAAGCCAATGATGCATTTAAATATTTATCTACAGCTGGGGGTGCATTTTTAGAGTGGCTTGAGGGAAATAAATCACCAGGATTTATAGCATTAAGAGAAAATAATTTTTAACTTAATCTTCAATTTGATATTTTTTAATTAAAGGGAATTGTGTCATCGTAAAAATAAACGTAATTGGCAAGATACCAAAAACTTTAAAATTTACCCAAACATCAGTACTTTGTGTTCTCCAAACAATTTCATTTAAAACAGCAAGTGCAACAAAAAAAGCAATCCACCTTTGAGTTAATATTCTCCATCCATCTTCTTCTAGTTTAAGTGCAGCACCTAAAAGATACTTTAAAAGAGGTTTTTTAACAATCACTCCACCATATAAAATTAATGCGAAGACCATATTTATTATTGTTGGTTTCATTTTAATAAAAATTTCATTGTCAAAATAAATTGTTAGACCTCCAAATATTAATACAATCGCAGCCCCAAGAGTTGGCATAATTGGTATTTTTTTCTCAAGTATATATGAAATGATTACTGAAATTACAGTTGCAATCATAAGAGGAAGTATTGCTTCTTGAAGACCACTTCTTGTATAAAAAATAAAGAATACTGCAAGCGGTCCTATATCAATTAATAATTTATAAACTGACTTCATTTTTGTTCTTCTAGATTTAAAATAGACCTAGCAAAGTTTTGAGAATTAAAGGTTACAAGGTCCTCAATACTTTCTCCAAGACCAACATAACTTATAGGGATTTCAAATTTATTTGCAATTGAAATTAATGCTCCACCTTTTGCTGTTCCATCCAATTTAGTTATTATAAGACTTGATACATTAAGTTCATTTCCAAAGATTTCCACTTGCTTAATCATGTTCGAACCATTCGTTCCATCTAAAACTAATACAGTTTCAATATTAAAAGAGGAATTAACTTTTGAGATGACATTCTTCAATTTAATTAGCTGATTAATGAGGTTAGTATTATTTGATAATCTTCCAGCAGTATCTATAAGTAAAAAATCATAATTTTCTTTTCCAAATTCTTCAGTTGCCTGATACGCTACGCTTGCTGGATCTTGATTACTTTTTCCAGCGATAAAACCATTATTATTTTTTTTCGCCCAATTTTCCAACTGCTCAACAGCTGCTGCCCTAAATGTATCACAAGCCGCAATCAGAATTTTTTTATTTGATAAAATTTTATTTGCAATTTTACCAATAGTAGTTGTCTTTCCACTTCCGTTCACTCCGACGAATATTAATATTTTTTTTTCATCATTTTTTTCATTTATCAGAACATGTTCTCTTGGAAGTAATATACTTTCTATATTCTGAGCTAAGATTTCTAGTACATTTTTTATTCCATCATCATTTGAAATTTTTATTTTTTTTATAGAATCTATTAACTGATTTACAACATCCAAACTAATATCAGATGAAATAAGAACATTTTCTAATTCTTCTAAAGTTAATTGGTCTATTTTTTTGTTTTTTAAAATCTCTAAAATATTAAAAGAAAGTATATTTGAAGTTTTACTTAACTTATCTTTAAATATTGAGAACAAACTCATGTTATTCTTGCTAACAACGTATCATTTTCTATGCCTGTGTATATACAGGAAACTAAATTTCCCTCTTTAAACTCTTCTTCAAGTTTTACTTTTAAAAAATGCTGATCTTTTCCAAGTGAAAAATTTTCTTTTCTACTTTCAATTAAAATTTGTTCCTTCTTTCCAATATTTTTTTTTAAATGTTGTTTTAATTTTTCCATACCTTTTTCTCTAAGTCTTCTTGCTCTATCTTTGATAATATTTTTTTGAACCTGAGGCATTCTAGATGCAGGAGTGTTTTCTCTTGGTGAATAAGGAAAAATATGAAGATGGGTTAAATTACACTCATCAACTAGTTTAATTGAATCTTGAAACATCGTTTCTGTTTCTGTTGGAAAACCTGCAATTATATCAGCACCAAATGTTGCATCTTTCCTAATAGATAAAACTTTCTTACAAAAATTTATTGCCATTTCCCTTGAATGTCTTCTTTTCATTCTTTTCAAAATTAAATTGTTTCCAGCTTGTAAACTTATATGAAAATGAGGCATCAATCTTTCGTCCTTTAAAACATCCCAAAAATCTTCGTCTATTTCAGCGCAGTCAATTGAAGACAAGCGCAGCTGTCTTAATTCAGGTACTAATTTTAGAATTCTTTTAATTAAATTAGAAAAAGTAGGTTTTGCTGGAAGATCTTTTCCATAATCAGTTATATCTACTCCTGTTAAGACTACTTCATTATATCCATTGCTAACAATTTTTTTTATTTTATTTACTATTTCTCCAGCAGGTACACTTCTATTATTGCCCCTGCCAAATGGAATAATACAAAAAGTACAGCGATGGTTACAACCTTGTTGTATTTCAATGTAAGCTCTTGATTTTCCTTCAAATTTTTCAATTGAATTAGGTACTGTTTTACTTTCTTCTAATATATTTCCTACTTTAAGATTTTTAGACTGATTAATATTTTTCCATGTTAAAGTTTCTAATTTTTCTGTGTTTCCAATTACTGAGTCTACTTCTTTTAAATCTTTATATTTTAATGGATTGATTTGAGCCGCACATCCTGTAACTACTATTTTATTATTAGGAAAATTTTTTTTTGCCTTTCTAATTTCATAAGACACTTTTTTCTCAGCTTCTTCAGTTACTGCACATGAGTTTATGACTGTAACATTATTTAAATTATTTGTTCTAAGATGGTTTTTAATAATTTCACCTTCATAAATATTCAATCTACAACCTAGATTAACTATGTGATTTTTATTTTTCATAAATTATATTTCTAAACTACCTTGATAACTTATTTCTGCAGGTCCTGTCATAATAGCTTCATTATTAACTATATTTATATGCAGCGATCCTTTTTCAAGCTTCACTTCAGCGTTATTTTCAATCAATCCTTTTTTCCACGCCGCATATACAGCCGCACAGGCACCACTACCACAAGCTAACGTGATTCCAACTCCACGTTCCCAAACTCTCATTTCAATTAAATTTGAATTAATAACTTCAACTATTTCAACATTAGTTTTTTTTGGAAAGAGCTCATGATTTTCTATTGTAGGACCTATACTTTCAAGATCTGTATCTTTGATCGATTTCCCAAAAAAAACTACATGTGGATTACCTACATTAACAGCAACCCCATTACTATATCCATCAATTAAAATTGGTATATTCATTGTATCGACTTCTTTAACTAAAGGAATTTTATCCCAAGTATTTTTTATTGAACCCATGTTCACACTTATATTGTTATCTATTTTTTTTGCTTCTAATATGCCTGCATCAGATTGAATTTTTAAAATTTCTTTATTTGAATCTTCATCAAATAGTATTTTTGCCACGCAGCGTGTTCCATTACCACAAGCTTCGGCTCTATCACCACCAGGATTAAAAATTTCAATTTCAGCATCAGCAATTTGATTACTTGTATTATTAATTGTGATTAATTGATCACACCCTGCCCCAGTTCTTCTGTCACTGAGTCTTTTAATAATATCTTCAGTAATTGTGATATTGTTAGACCTTTTATCTATGATAACAAAATCATTCCCAAGTCCATGCATCTTTATAAAGTCTACTTTTTGCATGTTTGTTTTATAACCTAATTTATCGATAAATCTCAGTAAATATGGGAAATTTAAGAATACTTGACTTTCAATTATTCAGCTAATAGAGGGTCACCAACAAATCCTATATTTGTAAACGAATTGAGCTTGTTACAATTGTGATAGGTACTCTAGCCCACGAGTTTCGTGCCCTGGAGTTAAAAGGCTATTGGAGATTTATGTTTGATACACTGAACACAAAATTTGAAAAAATTGTTCAAAGTATTCGGGGTAAGGCTGTTATTTCAGAAACAGATCTTGAAGTTACATTACGCGAAATTAGAATTGCTCTGTTAGAGGCAGATGTCTCCTTAGTTGTAGTAAAAGAGTTTATAAATTCCATCAAGTCAAACATTTTAGGAAAAGAAATTCTCAAATCTGTTAAGCCAGATCAAATGATCATAAAGCTTGTGCAAGATGAGCTTGTAAAAATTCTTGGATCAGAAAATAAATCTCTAAATTTATCTTCGTCTCAATTAGCTAAAATATTGTTTTGTGGATTACAGGGATCTGGGAAAACAACATCAATTGCCAAACTTTCCTATTTGCTAAAGAAATCTTCAAAGAAAAAAATTTTACTAGCATCAGCAGACATTTATCGACCAGCAGCACAAGAACAATTAAAAGTATTAGCTGAAGAAACCGGCTCAGATTTCTTTAATCACAATCTAACATCAGCAAGTAAGATTGTTGATGATTCTATAGACTATGCTCAAAAAAATTTATTTGATATTCTTATTTTAGATACTGCTGGACGACAAGTTGTAGATAAAAAATTAATGAGTGAATTAATAGAAATTGAAAATAAGTTTAAACCTGACGAAACATTATTAGTAGCAGATGCTCTAACAGGACAAGATGCTGCAAATGTAGCTAAAAGTTTTAGTGATGCAATAAATATTACTGGATCAATTTTAACTCGAATAGATGGTGATAGCAGAGGTGGTGCAGCACTATCAATTAAATCGATAACAAACTCTCCTATAAAATTTATAGGACTAGGTGAAAAAGTAGAAAATTTTGAACCTTTCCATCCTGAAAGAATTGCACAAAGAATTTTAGGTATGGGAGATATTGTATCTCTCGTCGAAAAGGCTGCTGAAAATATTGATAAAGAAGAAATGGAAGATATGGCTAAAAAGATCGCTAAAGGAAAATTTGATCTTGAAGATTTTGCCAATCAATTAAAGCAAATGGGTAAAATGGGTGGAGTCTCCGGTTTACTTTCTATGATGCCAGGTGTTTCAAAGGCACAGAAGTTAATGGCAGAAAATAAAATTTCTAATTCAATGATTGATAAACAAATAGCTATAATCAGTTCAATGACAAAAAAAGAAAGGGCTGATCCAGATATTATAAAGGCTTCACGTAAAATTAGAATTTCAAAAGGATCTGGAACAAAAGTTCAAGACGTTAACAGGTTATTAAAACAGTTTCTCCAATCACAAAAAATGATGAAGAGAATGAAATCAATGGGCAAAGAAGGAATTCCCAGTGATTTAATGCAAAAATTACAAGGAAATCTTCCTCCAAACATAAATTAGAAAGGAAATAAAATGCCAGTAAGAATAAGATTATCAAGAGGTGGTGCAAAGAAAAGACCATATTACAGAATAGTTGTAGCTGACTCAAGAAGAGCAAGAGATGTAAAATTTATAGACCAAATTGGTACTTACAACCCAATGCTTCCAAAGGATAGTGCAGATAGAGTTAAAATGGATTTAGATAAAGCTAAAGAATGGATTTTGAAAGGCGCACAACCATCGGACAGAGTATCAATATTTCTTAGCAATCTTGGTGTTATTGAAAAAACAGCTATTACCGAAAAAACTAAAAAACATCTACCTAAGAAAAAAGCACAGGAACGTTTAGCTGCTGCTAAAGAAAAAGAAGAAGCTGCGAAAGCTGCAGCAGAAGAATCAAAAGCAGAAGAAGCAGAAGCTAAGCCAGCTGAAGATGCACAACCTGCTGAAGAATCAAAAGCAGAAGAAGCAGAAGCTAAAAAAGAATAAAATCAATTTTTGCTTTGAGTAATAAAGATATTATTCTTGTCGGTCAGTTTGGATCTCCTTTAGGATTAAAAGGTGAAATAAAAGTTAATACGATGACTACCTCGTTTGAAGTTTTTAAAAATTTAAAAAACTATTATAATTTTGATGGTTCAGTTTCTTGGAACTTTAAAAATATTTTATTCAAAAATAATAAGTGTGTTGTTCAAGTTGAAAAATACTTTTCTAGAGAAGATGTTTTAGAGCTTAAAGGTCAAAAAATTTTTTCAAATAAGAAATTTTTTCCAAAAACAAAAGATAATGAGTTTTACATAAACGATCTAATCGAATGCATGATTTTCTTGAAAGACAATACTAGTATTGGAAAAGTTTTAAGTGTTCAAAATTTTGGGGCGGGTGATTTATTAGAAGTCAAATATAATACCAAACTTACTCTTATACCTTTTGATAAAACAAATATTTTATCAGTTAATATTAATAAAAAAGAAATTATAGCTAATCCAATACCTGGTATTCTTGATTAAAATGAGAGTAGTAATTTTAACATGTTATCCTGAGATGTTTCCTGGTTCATTAGGATATTCTGTAATCGGAAATGCACTAAACAATAAAAAATTTTCTCTCGAGTTAGTCAATCTACATAATTTTGGAATTGACAAAAGAGGAAGTGTTGATGATGAACCTTTTGGGGGAGGCCCTGGAATGGTTATTCGTCCAGATGTGATAGAAAAAGCATTAAATTCAATCACTTTCAAAACCGATAATTACTGCAAAATTTTTCTAACACCCTCAGGTCAGAAATTATCTCAAGCCAAACTTAATAATCTATCAAAACATGATGAAATGCTTATTTTATGCGGTAGATTTGAAGGGGTTGACCAAAGAGCTATAGAAATTCTTGATTTTAAGGAAATAAGTATCGGTGATTACGTCCTTTCTGGTGGTGAGATTGCTGCTCAGGTGTTAGTTGAAGGTTGTATTCGTCTCATTCCTGGAGTATTAGGGCAACCACAAAGTTTATTAGAAGAATCTTTTTCTAATAATCTGCTTGAATATCCTCATTATACCAGACCGCAAACTTGGGAAGATATTCAGGGAAATAAACATGAAGTTCCAGATGTTTTAACATCAGGTCATCATGAAAAAATTGATAAATGGAGAAAAGAAAAATCGGTTGAAAAAACAAAAGTATTAAGACCAGATCTTTATAAAAAGGAAATATAAAATGGGTAATTTATTAGAGACATTTGAAAAACAACAGATTGAAAAGTTAACTTCAAAAAAAAGAGTTCCTGCTTTTCGTCCAGGTGATACTCTAAAAGTTACTGTAAGAATTACAGAGGGAAGTAAGTCGAGACTTCAAGCATTTGAAGGTATTTGTATTGCAAGAAAAAATAATTCAGTAAACTCTAATTTTACTGTGAGAAAAATATCTCATGGAGAGGGTGTTGAAAGAGTATTCCCTTTATTCAGTCCATTAGTAGAAAAAATTGACGTTGTTAGAAAAGGCGATGTAAGAAGAGCTAAGCTATATTATCTAAGAGAATTATCTGGAAAGAAAGCAAGGATCGCAGATAAAGATAGGGGCGATGAAGCTGATCAATATGAATATATAGAGGAAGCTCCTCCGGTAGAAGAAACAAAAACTGCAGATACAGATACAAATGCTGCAGGGGAACCAAAAGCTGAAGAGGTAGAAGCAAAACAAGCAGAGACAAAAGTAGAAGAAGCAGAAGCCAAACCAGCAGAAGAATCTAAAGCAGAAGCTGCAGAGGAATCTAGTAAAGAAGAGGAAAAAGCAGACGAAAATAAATCGGATGACAATAAATAATCCTAAAACTCTTTTTGATAAAATTTGGGAGCATCATCTTGTTGATAGACAAGAAGATGGAACCTGTCTTATTTATATTGATAGACACCTCGTTCATGAAGTTACAAGCCCTCAAGCATTTGAAGGTTTAAGAAATAATAATCGTAAAGTTAGAAGACCCGAAAGTACTTTTGCTGTAGCTGATCACAATGTTCCAACCTCAGATAGATCTAAAGGTATAGAGAATAAAGAAAGTAGAATTCAGGTTGAAACACTAGAAAAAAATTGCAAAGATTTTGATGTTACACTTTTCCCATTATTAGATAGCAGACAAGGTATAGTTCATATAGTTGGACCAGAACAAGGCATTACTCAGCCAGGTATGACAATAGTTTGTGGTGATAGTCATACAGCAACACACGGAGCATTTGGCGCATTAGCTTTTGGTATCGGCACAAGTGAAGTTGAGCATGTATTAGCTACTCAGACCTTAATTCAAAAACCTGCAAAGAATATGCGAATTTCTGTTGAAGGTAAGTTAAACTTAGGTGTTACAGCAAAAGATATTATTCTTCATATAATAGGGAAAATAGGAACAGCTGGTGGAACTGGTTATGTTATTGAATATGCTGGTAATGCAATTTCCTCTCTTTCTATGGAAGGAAGAATGACAATCTGTAATATGAGTATTGAAGCAGGTGCTAGAGCTGGTTTAATCGCTCCTGACGAAAAAACTTTTGAATATATTAAAGGTAGACCGTATGCTCCATCAGGAGATAATTGGGACAAAGCGGTAGAATTTTGGAAAGCTCTTCCATCTGATGAGGGTGCAAAATATGATGAAGAAATTTTAATTAATGCTGAAGATATTTCACCACAAATTACTTGGGGCACTAGCCCACAAGACGTTGTTGCTATAAATGGTATAGTACCAAATCCTCAAGAAGAGAGTAATCCAAATAGAAAGAAGGCTATGGAGCGTTCTCTTGAATATATGGGTTTAGAACCCAAACAAGAAATACAAAAAATTAAAATCGATAAAGTGTTTATTGGCTCATGCACTAATGGAAGAATTGAGGATTTAAGAGAAGTTGCTAAAGTTGTAGAAGGAAAAAAAGTTTCTGTAGACTCAATGATTGTTCCTGGTTCAGGTCTAGTTAAAAAACAAGCTGAAGAAGAAGGTTTAGATAAAATTTTTATTGAAGCTGGATTTGATTGGAGAGAACCAGGTTGCTCCATGTGTTTAGCTATGAATCCAGATCAACTAAAACCGCAAGAAAGATGTGCATCAACATCAAATAGAAATTTTGAAGGCAGACAAGGTAGAGAAGGTAGAACACATCTTGTCAGTCCTGCAATAGCTGCTGCCTCTGCAATCAAAGGTTCTTTTGCAACAGTAGAGGATTTATAAATGGAATCATTTAAAAAAATAATTGGTATCCCTGCGCCACTACCAATGATTAATGTCGATACCGATATGATTATTCCAAAACAATTTTTGAAAACAATAAAGAGATCTGGTTTAGGTAAAAACTTGTTTCATGAATTAAGATACGATATTCAAGGTAACATAAAGAATAATTTTGTTCTAAACTGGGACCCTTATAAAACTTCAAAAATTTTAATTGCTGGGGCAAATTTTGGTTGTGGATCAAGTAGAGAGCATGCACCATGGTCACTTTTAGATTTTGGTTTTAAGTCAATAATTGCGCCAAGCTTCGCAGATATTTTCTATAATAATTGTTTTAAAAATGGAATACTGCCAATTAAGTTAGATCAACAAAAGGTAGATATATTAATGAACGAAGCAGAAAATAAAAATGATGTTTCAGTTGATTTAGAAAATCAAAAAATCACTTATCAAAATGATAAAACAATAGAATTTGAAATTGATGCATTTCGAAAAAAATGTTTGCTAGAGGGTTTGGATGATATTGGTTTGACGCTCCAAAAAAATAAAAAAATTGATGTTCACGAAGAAAAAATACACAGTATCCAGCCCTGGATAGTGTAGTCAAAAATGAGTAATAAAAAAATTTTAATTTTACCTGGTGACGGAATAGGCAATGAAGTTATGGCTGAGGTACTAAAAATAATTGATTGGATGGAAAAAACTAAATCTTTATCTTTTGATATTTCTGAAAGATTAGTTGGAGGTACGGCATACGATAAAGAAGGTAATTCTATTAGTGATGAAACAATGCAAGTAGCTATGGATTGTGATGCAGTATTATTTGGTGCGGTAGGAGGTGCTAAATGGGATAACGTAGAAAGAGATAAAAGACCTGAAGCAGCCTTATTAAGATTAAGAAAAGACCTTGATCTCTTTGCTAATCTAAGACCGGCGGTTGTTTTAGATGCTCTTTCAGATTCATCATCTTTAAAATCTGATCTTGTTAAAGGATTAGATATTTTGATAATAAGAGAATTAACAAGTGGTGTATATTTTGGACAACCAAGATTTATATCAAAAATTAGTGAGACTGAAAGTAAGGCGGTTGATACTCAATTATATACCACATCAGAAGTTAATAGAGTTTCACGAGTGGCATTTGATTTAGCAAAGTTGCGTAATAACAAAGTTACATCAGTAGAAAAATCAAATGTAATGGAAACTGGTTTATTTTGGAAACAAACTGTAACAGATTTACATAAAAAGGAATATTCTGATGTGAATTTAGAACACATGCTTGCAGATAATTGTGCAATGCAATTAGTTCGTTATCCAAAACAATTTGATGTCATACTTACAGATAACTTATTTGGTGATCTTTTAAGTGATACTGCAGCTATGCTAACAGGATCTTTAGGAATGCTTCCTTCAGCAGCTCTTGGACCAGTTAAAGAAAATGGAACTAGAGCAGCAATGTATGAGCCCGTTCATGGTAGTGCACCAGATATAGCTGGGCAATCTAAAGCAAATCCTTTAGCAATGATCATGAGCTTTGCTATGATGTTGAAATATAGTTTTGATATGCAAGAAGATAGTCAAATGATTGAGAAAGCTGTACAGAATGTATTACTAAAAGGTTTAAGAACAGCTGATATAAAAGATGGAGCAGAAAAAATTATTTCAACTCAAGAAATGGGCAATGCTGTTATTGAAGAATTAAAAATTCTATCTGGAAATTAAATGACTCAAAAATACAACATAGCAGTAGCAGGAGCAACAGGTGCGGTAGGAACAGAAATAGTTCAAATATTAGAGCAAAGGGATTTTCCATTAGACAATTTATATTTACTTGCATCATCAAAATCAAAAGGCAAAAAAGTAGAGTTTAAAGATAAAGAAATTGTTGTAGAAGACTTATCAGAATTTGATTTTTCAAAAGCTCACATTGGTTTATTTTCACCTGGTGGTAAAATTTCTGCAGAATATGCACCAAAAGCAGCTAAAAAAGGATGTATTGTTATAGACAATACCTCTCATTTTCGAATGCAACAAAATATTCCTTTAATCGTTCCTGAAGTAAACGCTAATGCACTTGATGAATTTTTTGATGATGAAAACAGAACTAATATTATTTCAAATCCTAACTGTTCAACTATACAAATGGTTGTTGCATTAAAACCACTTCATGAAAAAGCAATTATAAACAGAGTTGTTGTATCAACATATCAAGCTGTTTCTGGAGCAGGTAAAACAGGTATGGATGAATTATTTAATCAGACTCAAAATGTTTATGCAAACCAAGAATTAAAAAAAGAAAAGTTCACAAAACAAATTGCGTTTAATGCCATTCCACACATTGGGGCTTTTTTAGAAAATGGCAATACTGAAGAAGAGCAAAAAATGATTGATGAAACAAAAAAAATTCTAGACGAGGGAATTAACGTTTCAGCAACTTGTGTTAGAACAGCTGTATTTATTGGCCATTCAGAAGCTGTAAATATAGAGTTTGACTCACCATTAGATGAAAAAGAAGCTAACGAAATATTATCTAACTCTGAAGGTATTTCAGTAATTGATCATCGAAAAGATGAAGGTTATGTGACTCCTGTTGAAATTGCAGGAGAGGATAAAGTTTATATTAGTAGAATTAGAAATGATCAATCAATAGACAATGGTTTGAATTTATGGGTGGTCTCGGATAATTTGCGCAAAGGAGCAGCGCTTAATGCTGTTCAAATTGCTGAATTAATAGTTGCAAAGTATTCAGAAAAAATAAATATTTAATTGGCGGTCTCGTAGGGACTCGAACCCCAAATCCATGTTCCGAAGACACGTGTGATATCCATTTCACCACGAGACCATTTATTATAATTGTTTATTATTGAAATTTTCTAATTTTTGAATGAAATCTTTGAGAATAGGATCTCTTTTTATTTCATAGACAATTTTAATTGGGTGCCTATTTTTATCTGAAGCCCATTTCATATCATCTAAAAGAATTGGAGATGGAATTGTATTAGTTGGTGCCCAGTCTTCGTTTAAGACATAACCAACAGCTGCCATATCCCAAATTTCTTTTGACCAACCTTTATGGATACTATTGTACTCTTTAAATCGCATTGCAAGAAATTTACCGATTTCACCATGAGGTTCTATATATTTTTCTATTTCTGGAACTGTTGAAATAAGATGTGAAGTTACTCCCTTACAAGGAACCATAACCAGAGAAACGCCGCTATCAAATAAAACTTGAGCACCTCCAATATCTTGCTTTAGATTAAATTCCATATTTTGTGGCCAATAAAGCGCGTTACCTCCCAACCAAACTACAACAAGTTTTTTTATAATTTCTGGCTCTTTTAATATTGCAGACGCAACATTTGAAATAGCGCCGATAGCTAATACGTATAGAGGATCTTTTTCAGAACATTTTAAAGCACTTTCTATGATATTATTTGCTGCAGGCGAATTAATTGGTTTTTTTTCAAAACCTACGTACTTTGTAGAGCCTTTAAAAACAAAATTATTTTTTTTAAAATTTATTTTTTCTAACAATCGAAAGATTTCATCATAACTAAGCTCCATTCCCTTTTTTGGATTATCCGAACGATTATTCATTGAAAAAGGAGCTGCATTTATACTTTGCACTTCAATTTTTTCTTTTGAAAACAACATTTGCACTAAAGCAAATTGATCATCAATTTCATTGTAGGTATCTGTATCAAGAATTGCTTTAATTTTCCCTTTTTTAAACTTAAGTTGTTTTAAAATATCTGAAAAATTTCTTTCTAAAAGCATATCTTAATTTACCAAGAACTATTCGGTTGTGTTAAAAATACCTCTTCTTCATTTGTTGATTTTCTATTTAGTATATTATTTCTATGTGGATACCTTCCAAATTTTTTAATTGCCACGCTATGGTCCTCCCAAGCTTTTTTAATATTAGTATATTCTGAATGATTATTTAAATATTGATCAACTAATTTATGACCAAGTTCATGATCCATGATATCCTCACTATGAATTAATGGCAGTAATAAAAAATGTATTTTATCAATTGTTAGGATATCTAAATATCTTTTATGTATTGCTTCTTTAACAATTAAAACACACTTAGTATCCTGGTCATAAGCTTTTGAATTATTTCTGAAAAAATTTCTTGATAGTTGATCAAGTAATATAATCAAAGCTACACATTCTTCAGCATCATTTCTCCAATTATCATACTCATTATTAATAGCCTTAATGTAATCATCCATAAAACTACTTTTCAATATATTATCAAATTCATCATCTTTTTTAAACCACTGCTCAAGTTGAGTTTTGATGAAACAAAATTCTAGAATAGCTTTAGCTCTTTCATTAATCACAGAGCTGTAATATAAATATATATCTTCCAAATGACATTAAGTAATTTAAACAAATCCATTATTCATTGCAGAAAGTGTGAACGCCTAGTTAACTTCCGTGAAAAAATTGCTAAAGAAAAAAGAAAACAATATATTGATCAAAGTTATTGGGGCAAGCCAATTACTGGTTATGGAGATGAAAAAGCTAAATTATTAATGGTAGGTCTTGCGCCAGCAGCGCATGGAGGAAACAGAACAGGTCGAGTTTTTACAGGGGATAAATCTGCAGATTTTTTATTTTCCTGTTTATATAAAACTGGATTTGCAAACCAACCAGATTCAGTAGATAGAGGTGACGGTTTGGAACTTCAAAATATGTACTTAACTACTGCTCTTAAATGTGTACCCCCAGAAGATAAACCTACTTCACAAGAATTGAAAACATGTTTTAATTTTTTTAATCAAGAAATTGCTTTCTTAAAAAAAATAAAAGTCATTGTTGCCCTTGGTAAAATTGGTCATGACGCCTGTGTAAATTATTATAAGCAACAATATGAAATACGAAATAAAGATTTTATTTTTTCTCACGGATCTATGAATATTTTACCCGATAAGAAAATTTTAGTTGGTAGTTATCATCCAAGCCCACGAAATGTTAACACAGGAAGAATAGATAAAAGTAAAATGGTAAAGCTTTTAAATAGAATTAAAAAATTGCTTTAAACTATAATGAAAAAATTTTTTTTAAATGATCCTCATCTCTTAGTATACGGATTTGCCATGGTCTTCTTTGCAAGTTTTGGACAGACTTTTTACATTGCATTATTTAACGATGATATTCGAAATCTATATAAAATAACAGATGGTGAGTTTGGATTAGTTTATGCCATAGCAACACTTGTCAGTTCATTTTTATTTATAAACTTTGCTAAATTAATAGATAAAATTGATTTAAGATTATACTCCATAGGTATTATTCTTGGTTTAGCTTTTGCTTGCATTGGTTTTTATTTTATATTCGATAATATTTTTCATCTTTTTCTTATTTTATTTTTATTACGTTTTTTTGGGCAGGGGGCTATGACACATGCTGGTTCAACCTCAATGGCAAGATATTTTTTAATTGATAGAGGTAAGGCAATATCTGTTGCAACACTTGGAGGAATGTTAGGTATAATGCTTTTACCAAAGATTGTCGTTAATTTGGATTCATACTTTAATTTTAAAACTCTTTGGCTTTTAACAACTTTGACTCTTTTGATCTTAATACCAATAATATACTTTATTCTTCATAATCAAAAAAAAAGGGATTCTGCTCTTCAAAAAAATATTGATAATGAGAAAACACATAAAAGTTGGACCATTACAGAAATTTTAAAAGACCGAGTTTTTTTCATTTATTTTCCATTAGCTGCAGCCTTTCCATTTATTGGTACTGGGCTAATGTTTCATCAGATTTATATTTTTGATGCTAAAGGGTGGACAATGGAAATGCTTGGGAACGGTTATATATATTTTGGATTATTTTCTATATTAGGTTTATTAATAGGAGGACCCTTAATAGATAAGATAAATACAAAGAAAGCAATACCTTTTGTTCTATTACCTTTGTTACTCTGTATCACCATTCTTTTTTTCTTTAATAATTATTGGTCATTCATGCTTTACATGTCTTTATTTGGATTTAACCTAGGTTTATCAGCACCGTTTATGGGATCACTCTGGGCAGAAATCTACGGAGTGAAAAGTATTGGAACTGCTAAAGCCTTACTGCACGCAGTTGGGGTTTTTGCGAGTGCCTTATCGCCTGTAGTTTTTGGTTATATTATTGATTGGGGTTATGGAATATCACTTATATATCTAATCAGCTCCATTATGATTGTTGTATCATCAATTTTACCTATAATTTATAAAACATGAATAAACAAATAATGGAGAGTCTTAATTTTCTAATCAAGGAATATAAACGATTAAAAAAGAAAAAAGAAAATAGAAGCATCAGCAGTGGTGAACTAGAAACTTTAAAACAACTTGAACAGTACTTAGGTAAAAAATAATGTTTAATGTTATTGATCAATACAATAGTTTTGTTGAAAATAATTTTATTAAAAAAAATAAAGATCAAATTGAATTTTTAAAACAAGCAGATAATGTATGGTCATCTTTTAGTAAAACAAAGTTATTTTTTAAGGATAAAATTTTCGAAGGAATTTATCTTTATGGTCAAGTTGGAACAGGAAAAACATTTTTATTAAATTTATTTTATCAAAATACTAAGATTGGAAAAAAAATTCATTTTAATAACTTAATGAATGAAATCCATGAACAAGTTAAAAAATCAGAAAATAAAGAACTTGCAATCGAAAACTATGTAAAAAATTTAAGTAGAGATTACAAAATAATATTTATTGATGAATTACATATTTTTAATATTGTTGACGCACTAATAATAAAAAAAATATTTAATTATTTTTCTAAATATAAAATATTCATATTACTGTCGTCAAATTTTCATCCAGATAATTTATATAAAGATGGTTTGCAGAGAAATGACTTTCTACCATTTATTGAACTAGTTAAAAAAAATTTTTTTCTTTATGATATTAATATTAAAACTGATTATCGTCGACAAACGTTAAATCAATCAAAGACATATTTCACACCTATAACAACTGACACTACTAATGAATTTGAAAAATTATTTAATCGCTTTGTTGATCCTTCCCATTTAACAACTATAAAAATAAAATCTAAAAGTCGTGAACTAGAGTTTAATAAATGCACATCAAATCTGATGATGATAGATTTTGAAAATCTTTGTGAAGTAAATTTTGGTAATGAAGACTATAAAAATATTGCAGATAAATTTAAGTTGGTATTTTTAAAAAATGTTCCTGAATTTGATAATCAGAAAAAAGATGCGTGCAGAAGATTTATTGGATTAATTGATATGTTATATGAAAATAATTGTTCAATAGTAATTTTAGCTTCAAAACCTATAAATTCATTAAATAATATAAATACTCTAGCAGAAGAATTTAAAAGGACTGCTAGCAGATTATATGAAATGACTATAGTAAAACCAGATTGATGAAATATATAATCAGTTTATTGGTAAGTACGGTAGTTTTATTAATAGTAGTTTATCTTACTGCAGGTTTTTATGTTGCTTACCAAATTTTAAAAATAGATCCAACTTGTGGTTTGCACGAAGGATCTCTTCCTAATTCATGGAGTACAACAGTTGATTCACATGAATACTCAATTCTTGCACGACAAAAAGTAAGAGAAAATTTTAACTTCAAGGATTATTATTTAGATGAATGGCAAGATGTGTATTTTCAATCTCGTGACTCTGACATTAAGATTAATGGATGGCTGTTTAATTATTTTCCAAATAGACCAATTATAATTGTAACACATGGTATAAGCCCAAATGGTAAATGTAAGTCTGAAGCAAATCTTATTGCAAGTTTTTTAGTTAATAAAAAATTTAATGTTCTTACGATAGATTTAAGAAACTACGGTCAAAGTGATATTGTAAGTAGTTATGACGATTTAGGTTTAAAGTCATATAATGATATTCTTGGTGCATTTGATTTTTTAAAAAAAATTGGTTTCAAGTCTAATAGCATTGGATTACATGGAATATCTCTTGGTGCAAGCACATCTATTTTTGCAGCTAATGCTGAACCGGAAATACGTGCAGTGTGGGCAGATAGTTCAGTTGCTGAATTTAATATGATTTTAAAAGATGAAATAGCAAGATATGGTCTTGCTATAGAATTTGGGCCAGTAGTTAGTTTAGCTGGAAGAATCTTAACTGGAACGGATCCAAGAGAATTATCTCCGGCTAAAAAATTATCAAAGAACCAATATTATTTTTTTACTCATGGCGACTCTGATACAAGAATCTTAACAAAACACTTTAATTATTTTAAAGAATACACAAATCAAAATAAAATTAATGCTGAGTTTTGGTTAGTTGAAAACTCTTATCATGTAGATGCTATGTTTAAATATCCCGAAGTATACTCTAAAAAGATGGAAGAATTTTTTAATAAAAATTTAAAGTAGGCCGGACTCTAAAACTAGTTTGTACCTTGGCAGACACCTCTCTAGAATAAGAAACTCAACTAATTATCAAACGGCGGGTAAGATAATTAAAAATTCTTGGCGTTCCTCCGAAGCTAAGAAACGAGTATTATCCGGCTTATTAGAAGTAATATTTATCTATTTAAAATTCAAGATTTTTAGTTAAATTTGGCACTAAATTTGAACGATTTTCATGAAATTTGGCACTTTTTATCAACATTTTACAAACTTCCATGATAGTAAGAAAAAATAACTAAACCATTAATATTTTGAAATTTGAAGAAAAATACTTACTTATGAAACATAAAAAAAATGAAAAAAATGACTGATAATAGACCATTATCACCTCACCTATCTATTCACAAAAGAGTACTGACAGCAGTATTTTCAATTTTCCATAGGATATCTGGAATAGGATTAAGTGTGGGCGCACTATTAATTTCAATCTGGTTTTTCTTAATTAGTTTTGGTCCCGAATTTTATATTTATTTTGAAATTTTTTCTAAGAGTATTTTGTTTAAACTAGTTCTAATGATCTGGACTGTTGGTATTTTTTATCACTTATTCAATGGATGTAGAAAATTATATTGGTCATTCGGTATTGGAATGGAATTATCTCAAGTATATAAATCGGGTTATGCTGTTATATGTTTAACCTTAATTTCTAGTATAGTTGTCTGGTATTTTGCATGAAAAATTATACTCTTAAATGGTTAACCCAAAGAATCACTGCTTCAATTTTAATTCCATTGACGTTTTGGTTTATATACTCTGCAATATCATTATCAAAGATGACTTATTCTGAAATAGAAATTTTTTTTCAATCCTATGTTAATGCATTCTTATTTTTTGTGATGATGCAATCTATGCTTCTGCATTCAAAATTGGGTCTGCAAACAATTATTGAAGATTATGTCACATCGAAAAAAACAGCCAAATTTATTAAAGTATCAATTAATTATCTTGTTTATTTTATCATGATTTTAATTACATTAAATTTAGTGAGAATGGTTTTTTAGATGTCTAATTCATACAAAATTATCGATCACCATTATGACGTTGTAGTTGTTGGAGCTGGAGGATCGGGGCTAAGAGCTACGCTTGGATGTGCCGAAGCTGGTTTAAAAACAGCGTGTATATCAAAAGTCTTTCCAACAAGAAGTCATACTGTTGCAGCACAAGGTGGAATTGGAGCAGCACTAGGTAATATGGGTGAAGATAATTGGAAGTGGCACATGTATGATACAGTTAAGGGTTCCGACTGGCTTGGTGATCAAGATGCAATTGAATACTTATGTTCTAAAGCCCCTGAAGCAGTAATTGAACTTGAAGAATATGGCATGCCTTTTAGTAGAACAGATGATGGCAAGATCTATCAAAGACCTTTTGGCGGACACTTAACCAATAATGGCGAGGGAGCTCCTGCTATGAGAGCTTGTGCAGCAGCTGATAGAACGGGACATGCTTTACTCCACACACTTTATCAGCAATCACTTAAAAATAATGTAGAATTTTATATTGAATATTTTGTTTTAGATTTAATTTCTGATGATCAAGGTAATTGCATTGGTGTGGTAACATGGTGCTTAGAGGATGGATCAATCCATCGATTTCTATCTCATCAAACAATTCTAGCTACTGGTGGATATGGAAGAGCTTACTTCTCATCCACGAGTGCTCACATTTGTACTGGTGACGGTAGTGCAATGGCTTTAAGACAAAACCTACCTCTTTCTGATATGGAATTTATTCAGTTCCATCCAACAGGAGTTTACGGAGCAGGAGTGTTAATCACTGAGGGAGCAAGAGGAGAAGGTGGATATTTAACTAATAGTGATGGTGAAAGATTCATGGAAAGATATGCTCCAAATGCAAAAGATCTTGCATCAAGGGATGTAGTAAGCCGAGCAATGACTATTGAAATTAGTGAAAATAGAGGCTGTGGAGATAATGCCGATCATGTGCTACTTCATCTTGAGCACATTGATGCTGATACATTACATAAAAGATTACCTGGTATTTCAGAAACTGCAAAAATATTTGCCGGAGTTGATCTAACTAAAGATCCAATACCAGTTCTCCCAACAGTTCATTATAATATGGGTGGTATACCGACAAATTATAGAACAGAAGTTCTAAGGCCATCAAATGAAAATCCAGATAATGTATGTGAAGGTTTAATGGCCGTTGGTGAGGCTGCATGTGTTTCTGTACACGGTGCAAATAGATTAGGAACAAATTCATTAATCGATCTTGTTGTTTTTGGCAAAGCAGCTAGTCTAACATGTAAAGAAAAAGTAAAACCAAATTCTAAAAAAATTGAAATTAGTAAATCAAAAACAGATAATATTATTGAGCGATTTGATAAGATTAGAAACAGCAAAGGAAACTCTACAACTGGAGAACTTCGTACTTCCATGCAACATATAATGCAGCAAAAATGCGCAGTATTTAGAACACACGATCTCATATCAAAAGGTATTGAAGAATATTCAAAGGTTGAGAGCTCAATGGATGACATAGATATTAAAGACAAATCATTAATATTTAATACAGACTTGGTCGAAGCTTTAGAGTTACACAATTTAATGGCACAATCAAAAGTTACTCTTCATTCTGCGTTAAATCGAACTGAAAGTAGAGGCGCACATGCAAGAGAAGATTATAAAGAAAGAGATGATAATAATTGGTTAGTTCACTCTTTAGCCTGGTTAAACGATAAGGGAGATGTGAATATGGGTTCTAGAGGTGTTCATATGAATACTCTAACTAATCATGTTCAACCAATACCACCTAAAAGAAGAGTTTATTAATGGCTCAGTTTACACTTCCTGCGAATTCAAAAATAACTAAAGGGAAAACTCATCAACTAAAAGAACCTGCAAATGATCCAAAGAAACTTGCAATCTACAGATGGGATCCTGAAGATGATAAAAATCCTAGGATAGATAATTATGAGATAGATCAAGAAAAGTGTGGCCCAATGGTATTAGACGCACTTATGAAAATAAAAAACGAAATTGATCCAACTTTAACATTTAGAAGATCTTGCAGAGAAGGAGTTTGTGGTTCCTGTGCTATGAATATTGATGGCGTTAACACATTAGCATGTTTGAAAAGTATGTCTGATGTTAAGAATGAAATAAAAATTTACCCTCTTCCACATATGCGTGTGGTAAAAGATTTAGTTCCAGATCTTAGTAAAGCCTATGAGCAACTTGCTTCCATTAAACCTTGGTTACAGCGTGAAAAAACAAATGAAGAAAAAAACTCAGGAGACGAAAAAAAACAATCACCAAAAGATAGAGAAAAACTAGATGGTAAATGGGAGTGTGTATTATGTTTTTGTTGCACTACTTCTTGTCCAAGTTATTGGTGGAATGGAGATGAATATTTAGGACCTGCAGTCCTTTTACAAGCAGCAAGATGGGTTAGTGACTCTAGAGACTCAGAAAGAAAAGAGAGATTAAAAGCAATAAATGATTCATTAAAACTTTATAGATGTCATTCAATAATGAATTGTACTAGGTCTTGTCCTAAAGGTCTAAATCCAGCCAAAGAAATTGCTGGACTTAAAAAGGCTATTGTTACAGAATTATAATTAAAGTATAAAACTTAAATGAGAAAAAAAATTGCTCTCATTGGAGCAGGCAATATCGGCGGGACTCTTGCACAACTTGTTAGTTTAAAAGAATTAGGTGACGTAGTTTTATTAGATATTTTTGAAGGGATGCCTAAGGGTAAATCTTTAGATTTGGCTCAGTCATCTTCCATTGAGGGATTTCATGCTGATTTTAAAGGTACTTCAAGTTTTAGAGATATCAAAAATTCTGATGTAGTAATAGTTACTGCAGGTTTTCCAAGAAAACCAGGTATGTCTCGAGATGATCTTGTAGAAAAAAATTCTATAATCATTCAAAATGTTGGGAAAAATATTAAAAAATATTGTCCAAAAGCATTTGTTATATGCATTACCAATCCACTGGATGCAATGGTAAGTGTCCTTCAGAAATCATCAGGCCTTAAGACAAATATGTGTATTGGCATGGCTGGTGTTTTGGATAGTGCAAGATTAAAATACTTTTTATCCAAGGAATTTAATGTGTCAATTAACGATATCAGCGCTTTTGTCTTAGGTGGTCATGGAGACACAATGGTTCCACTTATGCGATATTCAACTGTATCAGGTATCCCCGTACCTGAGTTAATAAACATGAAATGGACAACAAAAAAAAATATAGATAAAATTATTCAAAGAACACGTGATGGTGGAGCTGAAATAGTAAAACTCATGAACACATCTGCCTTTTATGCGCCAGCTTCTTCAGCTATACAAATGGCAGAGTCATTTTTGTTAGATCAAAAAAGATTATTACCATGTGCTGCATATCTTAATGGTGAATATGGAGTAAAAGGACTATATGTTGGAGTTCCAGTTATCATTGGCAAAAAAGGTGTTGAAAAAATTATTGAATTAAAACTTAATAATAATGAAAAGAAAGAATTTAATCATTCTGTTAAAGCAGTAAAATCATTAACTACATTGTCTAACAAGCTTCTAAATAAGAAAAATAAAAAATAATTGTATTTTTCATCTAATCTAACTATTACCTTTTTATCAAAATGAATTTGCATGAATACCAAGCTAAAGATCTACTAAGAAAGTATAATCTACCTATACTTGAAGGCAAAAGTTACATTGAAAATGTTGATGGGTTAGAAAAAGATTTACAAAATATAAAAGGACCGCCTTGGGTTATCAAATCACAAATACATGCTGGTGGAAGAGGAGCAGGAAAATTTTTAAAACCATTTAATACAAAAGGTGGAGTACAAATAACAGAATCAATTGATGATGCACAAAAAATTGCAAAAGGAATGATGGGTAACATATTGATTACAAAACAAACAGGTAATGAAGGAAAGTTAGTAAATAGAATTTATTTAGAAGCTGGATGTGAAATTGATAGGGAATATTATTTAAGTATTCTTCTTGATAGGAATCAATCAAAATTAATGATGATGGTATCTGATGCTGGTGGTGTAGACATAGAAGATGTAGCTGAGAAAACACCAGAAAGAATTCAATATGTTTATTTTGATAACTTAGAAGATTTCACAATTAGTGATAGTTTTCAAAATAAATTAAATTTTTCAATTAATGAATTTAACCAATTTAAAGAAATTATTTCAAATTTATGTAAGGCATATGTCGAAATAGATGCTTCTTTAATTGAAATTAATCCTCTTGTTGTGACAAAAGATGAAAGACTAATTCTTTTAGATGCTAAAATTAATATTGATGATAATGCTCTGTATAGACAGGCTGACATTGAAAAATTAAAAGATACTTCAGAAGAAAATAATTTAGAACTTGAAGCTTCTGAAAACGATATGGTTTACATTAAGCTGGATGGAAAAATAGGCTGTATGGTTAATGGAGCTGGACTCGCTATGGCAACTATGGACATTATCAAACAATTTGGAATGGAGCCAGCCAATTTTTTAGATTTAGGTGGTACTGCAAATAAAGAAAGAGCCATTAAAGCTTTCAAGATCATTCAATCAGATAAAAACGTGCAATCAGTCTTTATAAATATTTTTGGAGGAATTATCCATTGTGATATGATTGCTAATGGCATCATTGATGCAATTAAAGAATTAGAATTTAAACTTCCTGTTGTTGTACGTTTTCAAGGAACAAATTCTAAAGAAGGAAGAGACATTATAAATAATTCTTCATTAGGATTAATTTCCATTGATGATTTTTCAAATGCAGCTCAGAAAGCTGTGGAGTTATCAGAATAGTGTCAATTTTAGTTAATAAAAAAACAAGACTTATTTGCCAAGGCTTTACTGGTTCACAAGGAACATATCATTCTGAACAAGCTATAGAATATGGTACAAACCTTGTTGGTGGTGTCACGCCTGGAAAAGGAGGTCAGACCCATTTAAATTTACCAGTGTTTAATACTGTTGCCGATGCAGTCAAACAAACTGATGCAAACGCAACAGTTATTTATGTGCCTGCTAAGTTTGCTGCTAAAGCAATCCATGAAGCTTTAGATGCAAATATTGAATTAATTGTTTGTATTACAGAAGGTATTCCAGTCTTAGATATGATTGATATAAAAAAAAGAATTATTAAAAATAAAACATATTTGATTGGACCAAACTGTCCAGGGTTAATCACACCTTCCGAATGCAAGATTGGAATCATGCCTGGCTTCATCCATAAAAAAGGTAAAATAGGAATAGTAAGTAGATCAGGAACATTAACTTATGAAGCTGTTGCACAGACAACAGAGGTAGGATTAGGTCAATCAACATGCGTTGGTATTGGTGGAGATCCAATACATGGTATGGATTTTATAGATTGTATAAAGTTATTTTTAGAAGATGATGAGACTGAGGGAATTTTAATGATTGGCGAAATTGGTGGCGAGGAAGAAGAAAATGCAGCAGAATTTATTTCAAACTCAAAAAGAAAAAAACCAGTTTCAGCATTTATAGCTGGACAATCGGCACCAAAAGGAAAACGTATGGGTCATGCAGGTGCTATCGTTTCAGGCTCAAAAGGTACAGCACATTCCAAAATTAAATCTTTAGAAAATGCTGGAGTTTTGGTGTCAAAATCCCCGGCATCGTTGGGAAAAACTATGAAATTAGCAATGCAAAATGGGAATAATTAGTTTCCATTAGTATGATTGTTATGCGAAATGGTTTTAGTTTAATAGAAATCTATGAATGATACTTTCTTAAATAGTGCTAATGCGCCATATGTTGCCGAACTGTATTCTAAATTTAGAAATGACCCTGAAAGTGTGGACACAACTTGGAAAGATTTTTTTAATAATTTAAATGAAGATGACTATTCTGTTCTTAAAGATTTTGGAGGACCAGAATGGAAAGAACGTCCATCAAGTATAATAGATAAAAATTACATAACTAAGGTTATAAAATCAAATGCGAATTACAATTCTGAAGAATTTAGAGTTTCAACTTTAGATTCAATTAGAGCATTAAGGTTAATTAGAGCTTTTAGAATTAATGGACATTTAATTGCAGATCTTGATCCTTTAGGAATATCTGAAAGAGAGTATCCTCAAGAATTAGATTATAAAAGCTATGGTTTCATTGAATCAGATTTAGAAAAAGAAATATTCATTGATGGAAGTTTGGGTTTAGAAAAAGGTAAATTAAAAAATATTATTAAAATATTAAAAGAAACTTATTCTGCTTCAATTGGTGTTGAATTTTTACACATACAACAAGCTGAACAAAAACAATGGGTACAAGAAAGAATTGAAGAAGTAAGAAATAAAACAAATTTTACAAGTGAAGGAAAAAAAGCAATCTATAAAAGATTAGTAGAATCAGAACTATTTGAGCAGTTTTTAGATAAAAAGTTTTTAGGTACAAAGAGATACGGTATCGAAGGTGGTGAAGCGATGATACCTGGGATAGAGCAAATTGTTAAACAGGCATGTTTGTCTGGAATTGAAGATATTATTATTGGAACAGCTCATCGAGGTAGACTAACACTTCTATCAAGTGTTTTGGAAATGCCTTACAAAAAAATATTATCAAAATTCCAAGGATCTTTAAACGATCCAAATGAGGTACTAGGTTCGGGTGATGTAAAATATCATTTAGGAGTTTCTGCTGATCGTGAATTTGAAAAAAAGAAAATTCATTTATCGCTCACTTCTAACCCATCACATTTAGAAGCAGTTAACCCAGTTGTGGCAGGAAAAGTAAGAGCTAAACAAACTTTAGCTAAAGATAAAACAACAGATAAAGTTATAGGTTTATTAATTCACGGAGATGCAGCAATAGCTGGACAAGGAGTTGTGGCCGAAACATTTGCTATGTCACAATTAAGAGGGTTTAAAACAGGTGGCACCATTCACTTTGTAATTAACAATCAGATAGGTTTTACAACTATGCCACAATATGGACGATCAGCACCTTATTGCACTGAAATTGCAAAAATGGTTCAAGCGCCAATATTTCATGTTAATGGCGATGACCCAGAAGCAGTAGTTCATGTTTGTAGACTTGCAACAGAATTTAGAAATAAATTTAAAGTCGATGTTGTTGTAGATATGTTTTGTTACAGGAGATCAGGACATAACGAAGCTGATGAACCTTCTTTCACTCAGCCACTTATGTATAAGGCTATAAAGAAACAAATCACAACAAGAAAAAAATATGAAAAAAAATTAATTGAGAATAATACTCTTTCTGAAGAAGAATCTAAAGACATTGTAGATTCTTTTAAAAATTTTTTAGATAAAGAATTTGAGTCAACTAAAAATTATAAACCAAATAAAGTAGATTGGTTAGAGGGAACTTGGACAGGTTTATCTACTGCAACATTTGATGCAAGAAGAGGAAAAACATCTGTAAAAGAAAAAACATTAATTAACGTTGCTAAAAAAATTCATGAAATACCTGCAGATTTTAATGCTCATAGAAGAATAAAAAAAATTTATGGGGATCGATTAACAAGTATCATCAACGGCAAAGGTATTGATTGGGCAACCTCTGAAAGTTTAGCTTTAGCAACACTTCTTGATGAGGGATACGGTGTTCGAATATCTGGACAAGATGTTGGAAGAGGAACATTTAGTCATAGACATGGTGTTCTATACGATCAAGAAAACGAAAATCGTTTTGTTCCATTAAGACACTTTCAAAACAAGCAAGGTTACTTTGAAATTATAGATAGTTTTTTATCTGAATTTGGTGTTCTTGGTTTTGAATATGGATATTCGCAAGTTGATCCTAAGACACTTGTTATATGGGAAGCACAGTTTGGCGATTTTGCAAATGGTGCACAAATTATGATTGATCAATTCATAAGCTCTGGAGAAAGAAAATGGTTGAGAATGTCTGGGTTAACGATGCTTCTTCCCCACGGACATGAGGGTCAAGGTCCTGAGCATACAAGTGGAAGATTAGAAAGATTTTTACAGATGTGTGCGGAAGATAATATGCAAATTGTTAATTGTACAA
>CACNLM010000011.1 GCA_902621305.1 uncultured Alphaproteobacteria bacterium
TACACAGTTATAAATTTAACATAAGTTCTTTTTTCAATTTCTTTTTAATTTCTTTAATTATTTTCATTCCTGCTGTATTTTTGTTTTCTAAATTAGAAAAGTAAAATGTTCTATTCGGAAAATAAAAAACAATATTCAGTTTTAAATAGAAGAACTTTTTTATTATATTTATTTAAAGTATCTTTTTTTGGTATTGTAGGATGGAGATTATATGATATTCAAATTAAAGATTCTCAAAAATATAAAACTCTTTCAAAAAATAATCAAATTGACGTAGAAATTATATACCCTATTAGAGGAAAGATTTATGACACAAATAATAAGGTTTTAGCATCTAATATTAAAGTATTTGATGTGTATATAATTCCTGAAAATACAAAAAATGTAAATAAATCTCTAAATGAATTAAATCAAATTATAAAAATAAATTTTAGCAATAGAAGAAAAATATTAGATTTATCTAAAAAAATTAAAAAATTTCAAAAAATAAAAGTTTTAGAAAATATTAATTGGTCTGAGCTAGAAAAAATTGAAGCTAATAAACTCAGCATAGAGGGTATATTTATTTCACAAGATTATATGAGAATTTACAACTTTGATAATACTCTCTCGCATTTAATTGGTTATACAAACAAACCTAATAGGGATGAAGTTGAATTACCATATATTTCAAATATGCCAAATCTAGAGATAGGAAAAGATGGTATTGAAAAAAGTTTTAACCCTAAATTAATTGGTAAGTCAGGACAAAGAGAGATTGAAGTTAATTCATATGGAAGGGTAATTCGAGAAATATCTAGAAAAGATAGTGAAAAAGGGAATGATATTCAAATTACAATTGATCTAAGAATTCAACAATATGCTTTAAACTTACTTAAAGAACATAAGGCAGGATCAGCTGTACTTATGGATATTAATAATGGAAATATATTATGTATGGCTTCTACCCCTTCTTATAATCCTAATAAGATTATACAGAAACCAAATAAAGAATATTGGGATTCAATTTTAGAGAATGAACTCTCACCTCTTACTTATAGATGTATTCAGGGCTTGTACGCTCCAGGCTCAACTTTTAAAATGGTGGTTGCCATAGCTGCTTTAGTTCATGGGGTTATTGATACAAATACGAAACATTTTTGTAGTGGAAAAATTGGTTTAGGAGATAGACTTTACCATTGTTGGAAAAATAATGGTCATGGAGCGATGAACGTTATTGATGCTATTAAAGAATCATGTGATGTTTTCTTTTATGAAATATCAAAAAAAATAGGAATAGATAAAATTGCTAGAGTTGCTGAAGATTTTGGTTTGGGCAAAATATATGATCTACCTTTACCTAATCAAAAAAAAGGAATTATCCCATCACGTGATTGGAAAAAGAAAAAATACGATGAAAGTTGGTATCCTGGAGAAACTCTAATCTCAGCAATTGGGCAAGGTTTTGTTTTAACCAATCCATTACAACTTGCTGTAATGACTTCAATTATTGCTTCTAGTGGAAAAAATATAAAACCAAATATTATCAAGCAAAATAATGACATTAAATTTGAAAAATTAGAAAAATACCAAAATGCAATTAAAATTATTAAAAGTTCGATGTTTAAAGTAGTTAATGAAAGTAAAGGTACTGCTTATAATTCTAGATCTGAGTCTGCACCTTTTGCTGGTAAGACAGGAACTTCTCAAGTTAGAAGAATAACTGTGGCTGAAAGAGAAAGTGAAGATTTTAGGAAAAAAGAAGTAGAATGGAAAAAAAGAGATCACGCTTTATTTGTTGGATATATGCCAGTTGAAAATCCTAAATATGCTGTTTCAGTTGTTATTGAACATGGAGGCTCAGGTGCATCAACTGCTGCTCCTATAGCAAAAGAAATTTTCCAATTTACGAATAATTTAGAAATTTAATGTTAAATAAAATTCAAAACTTAAATTATTTACTGATTTTTTTAGTAATATTGATTTCTTTTATTGGCGCAGCAGGTTTATATTCTGCGGCGGGAGGATCATACAGTCCTTGGGCTTCAAGACATATAATTAGATTACTAGTTTTTATTTTTTTAGCAATTATTCTAGCCTTAACAAATATCAAGTATATTTATCAATTTTCTTATATCTTTTTTGTTTTATCATTATTACTTTTGCTTTCAGTTGAATTAATTGGTGTTTTTGGTAAAGGTGCAACAAGATGGATAAATCTATTTGGTTTTAGTATTCAACCATCAGAATTAATAAAAATTACTATAATACTTGCACTTGCTAGATTTTATCATGATTTAAAATTTGATGAAATTAAGCGAATAAAAAATTTAATTTTTCCAATATTAATTTTATTTTTACCCTTTTCTTTAGTAGTTATACAACCAGATCTTGGTACCGCATTAAGTATAGCAATGCTTGGAATTTTGATTCTATTTGCAAGTGGCATAAGAATTTGGAAGTTTGTATTAGGATTTTTTGTTCTAATCTTATCTATTCCTTTGTCATTAAATTACTTACAACCATATCAAAAAGATAGAATTTTCTCTTTTTTAAATCCTGAAGCAGATGCTCTTGGAAGAGGATATCAACTCATACAATCAAAAATTGCTTTAGGATCTGGCGGTCTTACAGGTAAAGGTTTTTTAGAGGGGTCTCAATCATATTTACAGTATTTACCTGAAAAACAAACTGATTTTATATTTACGTTAATTGGAGAAGAATTTGGTTTTATTGGTACTATGTTTATAATTTTATTATTTCTTTTATTAATATCAGTGTGTTTTTATATAAGCATTAAATCAAATCATATCTTTGGTAGGATTCTTTCCATCGGTGTTGGCAGTAATTTATTTATATATGTGATAATGAACATATCTATGGTATCTGGATTAATGCCTGTTGTTGGAATTCCATTACCATTAGTTTCTTATGGGGGATCAGCGATGCTTGCTATAATTATATCTCTAGGATTAGTTCTTAATGCAGAATTGAATGGAAATTTAAAGAAATTACATAATGCTTGAAATAAATAATGTTAATAAATTTTTTGGAGGATTAAAAGCAGTCCATAATGCATCAATGAAAGTTGAAATCGGTTCCATTACAGGTTTAATTGGTCCAAATGGAGCAGGAAAAACAACATTATTTAATACTATTGCAGGATTATATGATCCAGATGAGGGAAATATAATTCTTAATAATGAAGATATTTCTTTTTTAAAACCTCACGAGTTATTTTCTAAAGGAGTTCTAAGAACCTTTCAAATTGCCCATGAATTTTCAACTTTAACTGTTCTTGAAAATTTAATGATGGTGCCACCAAATCAATTTGGTGAAAAATTATCATATGCTTTATTAAGTAATGCTAAGGTAAAACAACAAGAAGAAGAAATAAGACAAAAAGCTATAGAAGTAATAAATTTTTTAAATTTAAGTCACTTAACTCAAGAACTCGCAGGCAACTTATCTGGTGGTCAAAAAAAACTACTTGAGTTAGGGAGAACCATGATGGCTGATCCTCAAATTGTTTTACTTGATGAAGTAGGAGCTGGAGTTAATAGAACACTTCTTAATGAAATTACGGATGCAATATTAAGATTAAATAAAGAAAAGAATTACACTTTTTTTGTGATTGAACATGATATGGATCTAATTGAAAAAATTTGTGATCCTGTAATTGTGATGGCCGAAGGTTCAGTTTTATTTAAAGGAAATTTTAATGAAGTGAAAAATAATGATACAGTTATAGAAGCTTATTTAGGAAAAGGTATTAATAAGAATTAAAATTGTATGAATAATTTAATTGGTAAAAATTTAACAGCTGGATATGGTGGTGCTGATATAATTAAAGATATTAATCTAGAAGTTAACGAGGGTGAAATCGTTGTTATTGTTGGTCCAAACGGAGCAGGGAAATCAACAGTAATGAAAGCATTGCTAGGCATGTTAAGTTTAACTTCAGGTTCTGTTGAATATTCAAATGAGGAAATTTCTTCAATGCTACCTCAAAACAGAATTAATTTAGGGTTGGCATTCGTTCCTCAAACAAACAATGTGTTTACTGGTATGACAGTAGAAGAAAATTTAGAAATGGGAGGGTTTTTAAGAGAGGACGACATTTTTCATACCATTAATGATGTTTATGATCTTTTCCCTATTTTAAAAGAAAAAAGAAATCAAAGTGCAGGAGAATTATCTGGAGGTCAAAGACAACAAGTAGCTTTTGGTAGAGCACTTATGACTAAACCTAAAATTTTAATGTTAGATGAACCAACTGCAGGAGTATCACCAATAGTAATGGATGAGTTATTCTCAAGAATTATAGAAGTTCGCAAAACTGGTGTTGGCATACTTATGGTTGAACAAAATGCAAAACAAGCACTTGGTATTGCTGATAGGGGGTACGTATTAGTAAATGGAAAAAATAGTAGAGAAGGTACAGGTGAAGAACTATTAAATAATCCAGAGGTTAGAAAGTCTTTTTTAGGAGGTTAAAATGATTGATTTTCTAAATTCTATAATTGTACTTCTAAATTTTATTATAATTCCAGGTATTTCTTATGGCTCTCAACTTGCACTTGGCGCACTTGGAGTTACATTTGTTTACGCTATACTTCGTTTTGCCAACTTTGCACATGGTGAAATCATGTCATTCGGAGCGATGATAACAATTTTATTTACCTGGTTTTTTCAATCACAAAATATTGGTTTAGGAATACTGCCAACTGCCTTGTTAGCTTTACCTATAGGAATAATAGCAACAATTATCTTATGCATTATTTCTGATAAATTTGTTTTTCAATATTACAGATATCAAAAAAGTGTTCCTGTTGTTTTAGCAATGGTTTCAATTGGGGTTATGTTTGTAATAAACGCAATAATAAGAATTATAATTGGAACAGAAACTATAAAATTTTCTGATGGACAGAAATTTATAATGAAAGCCAAACAGTTTAAAGTAATGACAGGTTTAAATGAAGGATTAGCATTAAAATCTTCTCAAGTTATTACAATATTAATCACTATTCTGCTTTTAACTTTTACTTTCTGGTTTTTGCAAAAAACAAAAACTGGAAAATCAATGAGAGCATTTTCTGATAATGAAGATTTAGCATTATTGTCTGGCATTAATCCTGATAGAGTAGTTTTTACTACATGGATTATTGTAGGTGTTTTGGCATGTGTTGCAGGTACACTTTATGGATTAGATAAAAGTTATAAGCCAATAATTTATCTCAATTTAGTCTTGCCAATATTTGCATCTGCAATTGTTGGAGGAATTGGCAGTCCATTTGGAGCTGTAGTAGGCGGTTATGTAATTGCGTTTTCAGAAATTATGGTCACGTATGCTTATAAAAAATTCTTTGTCTATCTACTTCCAAATTCTATTGAGCCAACTGGTCTAGTACAATTACTTTCAACTGATTATAAATTTGCTGTATCATTTTCAATTTTAGTCATTGTTTTATTAATTAGACCATCTGGAATATTTAAAGGAAGAGTCTTATAATGAAGTTTGAAAGATATGAATGGTTAGCTATTACAATTATGATATCTTTATTTATTTTTGTAGGCTTCATTCAAGGATGGTCAGTAAGTTTAGTAATTTTAAACATGTGCATTATTTCAGCAATCATGACTATGGGAGTTAATATTTCTTGGGGTTATGCAGGAGTAATTAATTTTGGAGTAATGGGTTTTCTTGCCATGGGCGGATTAGCAGCAGTTCTTGTTTCTTACCCTCCCATTGCCGAGTCATGGCAGGCTGGAGGTAGAGGGTTAGGTATCAGTTTTGCTTTACTTATCGTATTAGTAATTGCTGTAATGTATATTAATAAAACGGTAATCCAAAAAAGAAATAGGTATATTTTAAACTCTCTCATAATTTTCTTTGGTATTTTAATTATCAGACACTTTTATTTAAACGCTACACATAATATTGAAGATGTTAATCCAGCAATAGCAGGGTTTTTAGGTGGTCTTGGACTACCAATAATTTTTTCTTGGATTGTAGGAGGTTTATTTGCTGCGGGCGTTGCATTTGTAATTGGTAAAGTAGCTCTTGGATTACGATCAGATTATCTTGCTATTGTTACTCTTGGTATTTCAGAAATAGTTGTTAGTGTTTTAAAACATGAAGAATGGTTATCTAGGGGAGTAAAAAATGTTATCGGTTTAAAGAGACCAGTTCCTTATGAAATTGATTTACAAAATTCAGATTGGTTTATAAATTTAGTTACATATCTTAATTCATCAAAGTTAAATAATATTATTGATGTAAATGATAGACAACAAGTATTAAACAATCTTATTATTGATGGTTCAGGAATATTTGTAAAATTATCTTACGCAATTTTATTTCTGATTGTTATGTTAATAATTTTTTATTTTGCTAACAAAGCTCAATTATCTCCTTGGGGAAGAATGATGAGAGCTATCAGAGATAATGAAACAGCTGCAAATGCAATGGGGAAAGATGTTGTTAAACAACATTTAATTATTTTTGTAATAGGAGCTGCAATTGTAGGTGTTGCGGGTGCAATGCTTGTTACTCTGGATGGATTATTTACTCCTTCAGGATATCGACCACTTCGTTTTACTTTTATTATTTGGATTATGGTTATTGTAGGTGGTAGCGGAAATAATTTAGGCGCTATATTTGGTGGTTTTGTCATATGGTTTTCTTGGATTGAAGCAGCACCACTTACAACATTTATTATTAATCAACTTACAATAGGATTAGAGCCCACTAATGCTTTAAAACTACATTTATTAGATAGCGTTCCTTACTTTAGATACTTATTTATGGGTTTAATTTTATTACTAATTTTACGCTATAGACCTAAAGGAATTATACCAGAGAAAGTAAGACACTCATAAAAAAACCCCAGCTAAAAGCTGGGGTTAAATTAAAATAATTTTTAAGTATTAAAGAGCGCCAACAGTAACGAATTCGCCACCACTAACTTCTAACTCTTTAAACGCACCAGCGGCATCACCAAAAGCATTAAATTCTACGTCTGTTGCACCTTGGTAATCAATATCTTTACCTGCAGCTAACATTTGTAAGCCGTATGATAATTGACCTGGGTTAATTACAATACCTGGAGCGTTAGATACTTTAGCAATATTGTTTAGGATTGATTGCTTATCAGCAGATCCACCAGCTTGAATTGCAAGAGCAATAATTGCTGCAGCATCATAAGATTCCCCAACATATGGAGCACTTCCATCCATGCCATTTGCAGCTGCTAGTTCTCCGAACTTAGCTGAACCTTTTGAAATTGCACCTGGCATAGAACCAAATGATCCTTCAAGATCAGCACCGATATTATCTACAATTGATTGACCAATCATACCATCAGAAAGAACAAAAGTGTCAAACGCACCTGAATCTAGAGATGCTTCGATCATTCCTTTTCCACCATCATCGATATAACCAATTACTAGTAGTGCGTCTCCACCAGCTGATGCAAGAACACCAACTTCTGATGAATAATCTGCTTTACCATCTTCGTGTGCAGCTGATGCAGTAATAGTTCCGCCACCACGAGCAAATGAAGCTTCAAATACTTCAGCTAAACCTTTTCCATAGTCATTGTTAGTATACGTTACAGCTATACTTTCAATTCCTCTGCTTAAAGCAAGTTTAGCTAATACTTGACCACCTTTTGCATCAGATGGAGCAGTACGCCAAAAAGTTCCATTATCAGGAACTTTACTTAGACCTGGTGAAGTTGCAGATGGAGATACCATTAAGATACCATTTGGTACCGCAACGTTTGCATTAATCGCTCCAGTTACACCTGAACAGTCAGCACCCATAATAGCAGTTACACCTTGTGCAACTAGATCCTCAGCAGCAGCAGTTGCAGCAGCAGAGTCTACACAAGTTGAGTCAGCTTCTATGATAGTAATTGATTCACCACCTAAAAGATTTCCAGAGTTTGATGCTTCATCAAATGCCATTCTCGCACCATCTCTCATAGCAGGAGTTAAAGATTCAATTGGTCCTGTAAAACCAAGAATAATTCCTACTTTAATTTCTGCTAATGCAGCAGTCGTTACAGTCGACAAGCTTACAATAACAGCTAGAAGTAATTTTTTCATATTTCCTCCAAAAAAGTATACTTTTTATATATGGTACCTCATATACTAGTTCCAAAAATCAATCATGCAGTTTTTTAATAAAAATACCCAAGATTTTAGCCAAAAACCATAAATTGACTTCATTTGCCTCACCGGATAAAGATCAAACGTATGACAATTGGAATTTTAGGAGGAGGAGTTTGGGGGAGTGCACTTGCCCGAGTATTAAGTAATAATAAAGTTATCATTTATGCTCGAGATGAAAAAATAGTTAAATCAATAAATGAACATAAAATTAATCCAAAATTAAAATACAGTTCATTTAATGAAAATGTCACTGCTACTACCTCTTTAAAAGACATTAGAAATGTCAAATTTTTATTTATAACTTTACCTGCACAAAACATTAGGGAGGTAATTAAGTATTCATCATTACATAATAAAAATCATCATATTATTATATGTTCTAAAGGTATTGAAATATCATCATCAAAATTTTTAACAGATCTATTTCAAGAAATGATGCCGTTTAAATCAATTAGTATTTTATCAGGCCCATCGTTTTCAAATGAAGTATCTCAAAGTTTACCAACTGCAGTGACACTTGCAACAAAAGATAAAAAAGATTTTGAGAATATTTCTAAACTTATACCTAATAAAGTGTTTAGAATTTATTATTCAAATGATTTAATTGGAACGCAGATAGGTGGAGCATTAAAAAATATTTATGCAATAGCTGCAGGCATTGCAGAAGGTTTAAACTTAGGTGAAAATGCTAAAAGTGCACTCATATCTAGATCTTTTGCAGAAATGACAAGATACGCAAAAAAATTTAAAGCTGATAAAAATACATTATTTGGTTTATCTGGGCTTGGTGATCTAATTTTAACATGTAGCTCTAAAAATTCTCGTAATACACAGTTTGGTATTAAATTAGCTTCTTCAAAATACAATAATTTTTTAGATCTTTTAAAATCGCAAGAAGTAACAGAGGGTTATTATACAGTCAAAGCAGTCTATAATATTTCACAAAAAAAAAATATTGATATGCCAATAATGGAGTCTGTATACAATATACTTTATAAGCAACATGATTTAAAAGAAGAACTAAGTAATTTACTAAGTAGACCAATAACAGAAGAAAAAATTTAATTCGATGACAAAAAAAACATTTTATAACTTAGATACAAGCTGGATAAACAATACACAAATTAACTTGAGCGCTGTAGAGCGTCGAACATCTACCTTAACTAAAAGAAGAACTGTAAAAAAGGAATTTCAAGTCGCTTGGTTGTTAAAAGCTATTACTTTAATTGATCTTACTACACTTAGTGGCGACGACACTTTTGGAAAAGTTGAAAGACTTTGTAATAAAGCTCTTAATCCCATTGATGATTATATTCTTGATGACTTAGGATTAGAAAATAATGCAGTAAGAGTAGGAGCTGTATGTGTTTATCATCATCTAATAAAAGATTGTACAAAACTTATTCAAAACAAAATCCCAATTGCAGCAGTTTCTACTGGTTTTCCTGCAGGTTTATCATCTTACAGGACTAGAAAAAAAGAAATTTCTGACTCTATTAAAGATGGTGCTGATGAAATCGATATTGTTATTAATAGAGGATACGTTCTCCAAAATAATTGGAAAAAATTATATGATGAGGTTCGTAGTTTTAAAGAAACTGCAGGTAAAACAAAAATTAAAGCTATTCTTGGAGTTGGTGATCTTGAGACTCTTCGAAATGTAGCAAAAGCTTCTTTGGTTTGTATGATGGCTGGTGCTGATTTTATTAAAACATCAACAGGAAAAGAAAGTATAAATGCTAACTTAAATAATAGTCTTGTAATGTTGAGAATGATTAGAGATTTTTATACAAAAACTGGAAAGAAGATTGGTTTTAAACCTGCAGGTGGAATATCAACGGCAAAATCTGTTTTAGAATTTTTAATATTGGTTACTGAAGAGCTAGGATTTGAATGGGTTAATCCTAAATTATTGCGAATTGGTGCTTCTAGTTTATTAATTGATATAGAAAGACAACTATATCACTACACTAGTGGCAGGTATGCAAATAAAGAGAAACTTGCAATAGGATAATATGGACAAAGTTATTAAAAATTTTCAAAATATATCTTATGGGCCAGCACCAGAAGACAGCAAAGAAGTTAATAGCTGGATAAAAAATTTAAAAAATCCAAATAATCATTTTATTAATGGTAAATTTGTAAAATCGTTTAGCTCAAAAAAATTAAATATAATTAACCCTTCTACAAATAAAAAAATAGCAACATTGTCTGTTGCTTCAAAAAAAGATGTAAATGCTGCTGTTAGTGCTGCCAAAAAAGCTCATGTCAAATGGTCAAAACTTTCATCGTTTGATCGATCAAAATATTTATATGCCCTTGCACGTCTTATACAAAAAAATTCAAGGTTTATTTCTGTTTTAGAGACCATTGATAATGGTAAGCCTATAAGAGAAACAAGAGATATAGATATTCCACTTGTTGCAAGACATTTTTATTATCATGCAGGATGGTCTGCTAGGAATACAAATAACTCTGATAATTCTATTGGTGTCGTAGGGCAAATTATACCATGGAATTTTCCCTTATTAATGTTAGCGTGGAAAATTGCTCCTGCAATTGCTCTTGGCAATACAGTAGTCTTAAAGCCTGCAGAGTACACTTCTTTAACAGCGCTTTATTTTGCTGAACTTTGTGAAAAAGCTAAAATTCCACAAGGTGTAATTAATATTATTACGGGAGATGGTTCTACCGGTGAATATATAACATTGCATAAAGATATTAAAAAAATTGCCTTTACTGGATCGACTGAAGTTGGAAAAAAAATAATTCAAACAAATACTAATCCAGATAAAAAAATGACAATGGAACTTGGAGGCAAATCACCTTTCATTGTTTTTGAAGATGCTGATTTAGATAGCGCAGTAGAAGGTGTTGTTGATGCGATTTGGTTTAACCAAGGCCAAGTATGTTGTGCAGGATCAAGACTCTTAGTACAAGAAAGTATTGAGAAAAAATTTATTCAAAAACTTAAGAAAAGAATGGAAAAACTTCGCGTAGGTGATCCATTAGATAAGTCTATTGATATTGGCGCTATAGTTGCGCCAGTACAACTTAAAAAAATTAATTCTTTAGTAAATAAAGCACAAAAAGATGGAAATAAATTATGGCAACCTTCATGGTCATGTCCAACAAATGGTTTATTTTATCCTCCATCTTTATTTACAAATGTAACACCGTCATCTTTTATTGCTCAAGTAGAAATATTTGGACCAGTTTTAACAACAATGACATTTAGAACACCTAGTGAAGCTGTATCTATTGCTAATAATACGCCTTACGGACTTGCGGCAAGTATTTGGTCTGAAAATATTAACTTAGCTTTAGATATTGCTCCAAAAGTAAAAGCCGGAGTGATTTGGATAAATTCTACAAACTTATTTGATGCTGCGTGTGGTTTTGGGGGATACAAAGAAAGTGGGTTTGGAAGAGAAGGTGGTTCAGAAGGTATTAGAGCATATTCAAAATTACCGCTTCCTCTTTCTAAGTCAAAAAGAGGAAAAAAATCATCTAAAAGTCAATCATCTAATTCTATCGATAGAACGCCAAAATTATATATTGGAGGTAAGCAAAAAAGACCTGATAGTGGTTATTCCTTTTCTTCATATGATGCTCAAAATAATTTTATTTGCGATGTTCCAAACGCAAATCGTAAAGATGTAAGAGATACAGTTGAGGTTGCTTCAAAAGTAGTTGGCAAATCTTCTACTAACTTTAATAGAGCTCAAATTCTTTATTACTTAGCCGAAAATTTGCAAGATCGAAAAAATACCTTTTCTAATTTGCTATCTTCATTAATCGGAATTTCACAAAAAGATGCCCAAAAAGAATTTGATCAATCAATAGAAAGATTATTTTATTATGCTGCTATGGCTGATAAGTTTGAAGGATCTATTCATAATCCTCCTATAAGAGGTTTAACACTAGCTGTTAAAGAACCTATAGGCGTAGTTGCAAATATTTTAAATGATGATTATCCACTATTAAGTTTAATAACTACATTAGGATCAAATTTTGTAGCAGGAAATGCTAGTATTATTGTTCCAGGACAAAAGACGTCTCTTTTAGCAACAGAATTGTATCAACTACTTGAAACTTCTGATGTTCCAGCTGGATATATTAATATCCTTACAACTAAACAAAATAGTTTGAATAAAATCTTATCTGAACATGAAAATATTGATGGTATTTGGTTTTTTAGTGAAAATAATAATGAGCGTCTAAAGGTTATTCAAAGCACAACATCAAATTTGAAAAGAACTTGGTGTCCACAATCAAAAAATCTTGATTGGTCTTCCAAAGAAGGAGATTTCTTAGAAGAGTTTTTATATCAAAGTACGCAAGTAAAAAATATTTGGATCCCATACGGAGAGTGATATACTAAAAATATGTTAATTAACGTCGATCCTATTTTAAGTCCTGATATATTAAAAACATTACGTGAGATGGGTCATGGTGATAGACTCGTTATATCCGATATTAATTATCCTGCTCATTCGAATCACAATAGAGTTCACCGATTAGATGGACTTGATATGACAACTGTCATGAGGGCTGTTTTATCTGTTTTTCCATTGGATAGTTTCGTAGACTCAGCTGTTCACCGAATGGAAGTTGATAATCAACCAGATGAAATTAATGATGCAAATAAAGAAGTAATTGATGCAATTAAAGAGGTATCAGGAGATCATTGGAAAATTGGTTCATACGAAAGACAAGAATTTTATAAGCAATCAAGATCAACCTATGCATATATTACGACAAGTGAAAGACGACCTTACTGTAATTTTATTTTAACAAAAGGTGTTATTAAACCAGATGGAACTGTTTGGATAATCGATAAATAATTATGTCGATTAGTATTCTTGGTATTTTTGTTGCTGACCTTGTTTTTTTTGGTGAAAAAATTCCAGTTGAAGGTGAAACTATTCTTGGTAAAAATTTTGTTATTGGCCCTGGTGGAAAAGGATCAAACCAAGCTGTAGCTGCAGCAAAAGCTGGTGCTAAAACTTTTTTTATTTCTAAGATTGGCGATGATCAATTTGGTTCGATGGCAACAGAGATTTATGAAAATTCTGGTGTAGATTATAGCAATGTTATTATTTCAAAAGATCATTCAACTGGTGCTGCAGGTATTCTTGTAAATGAAGGAACTGGAGCTAATGCTATTAATGTTTTTCCAGGTGCAGCAGGAGCAATTACTATTGAAGATATAGATAAAGCAGAAGAGGCAATTAAAAATTCAAGTATATTTCTTACACAACTAGAGGCACCAAAGGATGTTGTTACCTATGCATTAAAAAAAGCATATAGTTTAAATGTAAAAACAATTTTAAATCCTGCTCCAGCAGCTGAAATAGATGAATCTTTATTTTCTATGATTGATTATTTTACACCAAATGAAACGGAAGCAAGTTTTTATGTTGATCACAATGTTGAAACTCACGATGATGCTGAAAAAGCTGCAATGCAATTAATAGAAAAAGGAATTAAAAATGTAGTTATTACCCTTGGAGAAAAAGGAGCTTTTTTTGCCAACAATGAAGAAAAATTTTCTTTACCTGTAGCTAATCTTTCAAATCCAGTAGTCGATACAACCGGTGCTGGCGATGCTTTTAATGCAGGTTTTGCTGCAGCACTTACTGAGGGTCAAAATATTAAAGATGCTCTAAAATTTGCTAGTGCTACAGCTGGCTTATCAACGACTAAAATTGGTACGGCAAATTCTATGCCTGCTCGTGAGGAAATTGATAAACTTCTATAATTATTGTATAATAGAATCATTATGCAATTATTTTTAGAAAGACTGATCTATTTTTGGGCTGGGATTACAGCTATTGGTCTTTTAATAGCCTTAGCTTACTGGGCAATCGCAACTATAATTTACGTAGCCTTTATCTCTCTTTTTGTTGCTATCGCAGCTACTCTTTTCTATCATTTTTATTGGTCCAAAAGAGATAATTAATAGTCTATAAATACCAATAAGGTTATTTATCAGTGTCAAAATATATATTTTACGATTTAGAAACATCAGGAAGAGGTAAGAAAGAATATCCAACTGCTTTTGGCACTACTCCTAAATGGGAGCAGATAATGCAAATTGCTGCAATAGTTACTGACTCGAAATTTAATCAAACAAATCAAAATATGAATGAGTTTTGTAGACCTAGAACATCGGTGATTTCTCAACCAGGTGCATTAATAACAACACTTAAAGGTATGAGAGAGGCACTTGATGCTCCTCAATCATCTTACGAATTAATGAAAAAAATTAATGAAACTTTTGATGAATGGAAAAAAGATGATCAAGTCTCTACTTTTATAGGTCATAATATAATAGAGTTTGATGAATCAGTTCTCGAATACAATTTGTTTAGTCATATGTTTTATCCTTATGTAACAAGAAAGAGTAGGGGCGACACATTAAATTTAGCGAGAGGTTTATATGCCATCAACCCATCAAGTATAAAAACACCTTTAACAGAAAGAGGTAATCCTAGTTTCAAATTAGAAAAAATTGCAGAGATGAATAATTTACCTGTTGAGTTTGCTCACGATGCATTTTCAGATGTTAAGACATCAATTGCTCTGACAAAATATATTCATGAAGCAGACACAACTAATTGGAATCAGCTTCAAATGACTATGAGCAAAGAAGATGCTATTGAATACATCAATAAAAATAAAGGTTTTTGTTTCATGACAAGTTTTGGGGGAAGAATTAAACTTCAAGCATTGTCGATGGTATGTGAGTCACAATATAATGGTTGGTTTCACACAATTGATTTAGCTCATGATCCAACACCCTTACTTGAAGCTAACTCGGAAGAATTTAAAAAACTGATCAAAAGAAAAAATAGATACGTTATTACTAATCAGCATCCTATTATTCTACCAGGCAAGATTGCTGCTAATTACGAACCTTACGATGATATTGGTTCAGATGTTCTTAATGAAAGAGCTAAAATAGTGTTCAAAAATAATGATTTAGCAGACAAGTTTAAACTTATGGAAATTGATAGACGTATTGAAAAAGAAGATGAAAAATCGCAAGATAATGTATTTCCTGAAAGTGCAGCAAATGCCTTTCTTGATTTTAAACAATCAACGGAAATAGCAAAATTTCATGAACAAAATGACTGGAATGAAAAATATAAAATTGCTCTTTCAATAAAAGAGCCAAGAGCAAACTTTATTTTAAAAAGACTTATATTTGATGAAAGTCCAAAAACTTTATCAAAAGAAGATTTTAAAATGGTTCACCGAGAATTACATGAAAGGTTAGTTATTAACCAAGAAAGACCTTTTACAACGATACCAGAAGCAATGTCTCAAACTGATACGGAATTAGTTAAAATGGAAGAGAGTGATGATGAAAATAAAGCTCAAAAAATGCAAATTTTAAAAGATTACAATGTCTATTTAAATTTTATGGAGAAATATTTTTCTAATAAAAATGCTGAACCTCTTCCAAGTGGTAAAGAATTGAGTAAAATAATCTTTGGTTAATGTTTGAACTTCAATATTTTATTATTGGTGTTGTTCAAGGCTTTACGGAATTTTTGCCAGTTAGTTCTTCTGGGCATTTAGTTCTTGTATCACAATTAACGAGTTGGCAAGATCAAGGTCTTTTTACTGATGTTGCCGTTCATGTTGGAACATTATTAGCAGTTATAATTTATCTAAGATCAAATATTACAGCACTAGCTAAGAATTTTTTTTCTTTTAAGATTAATCAAAATGATAATTTAATTAAAGTTTTTATTGCAACAATACCTGCAGTTATAGTGGGTTTTTTTATTTTTGATTTTGTTCAATTATATTTTCGAGATATCAAAGTTGTTGCAGTATCAAGTGTTGTTTTTGCTGCTTTATTATTTGTAGCAGATCATTTTAAAATGAAAATATCTTCTTGGGAGAATATGAGTTATGTGCAGGCCTTTATCATTGGTGCATTTCAAGTATTAGCATTTATACCTGGGGCAAGTAGAGCAGGTGTTACAATTACTGGTGCACGTTTTCTGGGTTTTGATAGATCATCTGCAGCAATTTTTTCTATGCTTTTATCTATACCCCTTATTTTAGCATCTTTAGTTTTAACAAGTTTAGATTTAATAAGTAGCTCTGAGGTAAAAATAAATTTATACCAATCTTTATTTGCAGCAATCGTTGCGTGTATTACTGCTCTAGTATCAATTAACATCATGATGCGAATAATACAAAATTCAACCTTTAATATTTTTATTATTTATAGAGTTTTGCTAGGATTTATTTTATTATATTTTTATGCATAAAATATCTGGAGTCTTTAGTGCTGCACTAACACCTGTCAAAAGTGATTTATCAATCAATAAAGATCTATACCTTCGTCATTGTCAGTATTTAATGAGAGAAGGACATGATGGACTTGCCATTTTTGGTACAACAGGTGAAGCAAATAGTTTTTCTGTTCAAGAAAAAAAAGATCATATAGATTTTTTAATTTCAAATCGAATTGATCCAAAAATTCTTATGCCAGGCACAGGATCATCTTCATTGAAAGAAGCAATTGATATGACAAAACATGCTTCCTCACATAAAGTAAGAGCAGTTCTTTTATTACCACCATTTTATTATAAGAATGTTACAGATGAAGGAGTAATTAACTATTATCGTCATTTAATTGAAAATGTTGGTGATAGTGAACTTCATTATGTTTTATATCACATACCGCAAAATACTTATGTTCCCATAAGTTTCAAAACTATTGAAACACTATTAAAATTGTATCCAAATAATATTGTCGGTTTAAAAGATTCAAGTGGTGATGGTGAACGTATGATGAAGGTTATAAAATATTTTAATAATTTTTCAGTATTTTGTGGTCATGATAGTTTAGCTTTAAGTATAAGCAAGAGGGGAGGAGCTGGAGCAATTACTGCAGGTACAAATGTGTGTGGAAGATTACTTAGCTTTATTTTGAAAAATTATAAAAATGAAAATTCAATTAAAAATTTTAATGAATTACAGAGTCTTTTAGAAAAAATAAGACAAGTAATTACGTCACATGAACCTATTAGTTTAATGAAGGCTTATTTTTCCATTGTAGATAATATTTCTGAATGGAATAATGTATTACCACCATTAAAAAAAATTGATGATCCCAAAAATCATAAACTTGTTTTAATATTAAAAGAATTGGTAAAAAAAATAGATCCGTTAATAGCGAATACGTGAGTTAAAATATTTTTTTGCTTGAGTTGCAATTAAATTTTGGACTGGTTTTAAAAAGACAGCAAAACCAATACAATCAGTAAAGAAGCCAGGAGTAATCAATAATAATCCTGATACTAATAGAAAAATGCCCCCTTTAATTTCTTCGGTTGGCATTACGCCTTGTGATAAGTTTCGTTGTGCATCAAATAATAATTTGATCCCTTGTCTACGTACAAGAAATATTCCAACTAAAGCAGTGGTTAGTATAATTGCAATAGTATTTAAAATTCCAATATTGGAGCCGATTGTTATAAAAATACTTATTTCAATTATTGGAATAATAATAAAGGCTAGAAAAATCACTAACGTACTATACCAGTTTTTTCATCCTGAATGTTTTTTTCTATTTTATTCTCAAATTCTCTTAATCTTTTATAGACACTAGCAAGTTCTATGATTGTAGGCCATGCTCTGAATAAATATTGTAGTGAACCTTCTACTCTTCCAAAAGCTCTTATAATTTGTTGCATAACACCAAGTGTCATTACTCCAGCAACAATTGCTGGTGCTAAAAAAATGTAAGCTGCAAGAACGTTAGCTTGTAAGTATGCTAGTCTTCCAATACTGAAATAAAGATAATACAGATAACTCTTAAAATGAATTTGTCTAACACCTTGGAATAATTCATCTAAAGATTTCGGCCTAATACTTCCATCGTCTTCAGCAATAACTAATATTTTTCTATAAGCAGCTTCTTTTTTTTGAAGATCATATTCAATTCCAACAAGTCTTAATAGCCATGCTAAAACAATCATCAAAACTGTTCCTCCAACCGCCCAAATGAAAGCTCCAGATACCAATCCATATTGCCAATCTCCAAACCATAAGATTGGAATACCAATTGATAGTGTCATTAAGAGTGGGAAAAATTCTACAAGAACTAAAACTGATTCAATTAAACTTGTTCCAAGACCTTCCATTATTCTGCTAAATTTAATAGTGTCTTCTTGAACTCTTTGGCTGGCACCTTCTATAGTTCTAGCTTGATCATAAACACTGTGGTACCATTCAACCATTGCAGTTCTCCATCTAAAAAGAAAATGTGAAGTAAGGAAAGAAATTGCTAGACCTAATGCAATTGAAATAGCAGCAAGTTGTGCAAAGCTTAAAAGACCTCCCATGTAGTCTTGCATAGTTATAGCATTTGGTGTTCCAAGTGCTTTTTGGATCATATCATAAAATTCACCAAACCATTCATTGATGAGAACATCAATCTGTACTTGCACCCATATTGAAGTTAATATTACAGCAGAACCAATGTAAGCCCATGCATACCATTTTGGATCAGTGAAAAATTTAAACATTATGAATATATAGATTACTTTATTAGTTAAAAAAGAAGGTATTTATGTTTATTTATTTCTTCTTTTGACGCTTTTTGTTTCTTCTGTATTTAGAACCTCTTTTACGTCTACCTCTATGTTTTTTTGGATATCCCATAATTTAGAAACGGTATACAAAAATAAAAAATTAAGTCAAAGACTAATAATGCCAATCTTTAGCTTCATTGAATAAAAAATCCCTAAAAACTTCAAGTCTTCTATCATTTTTAAAAGATTCAGAATAAACAAAGTATGTTTGATATGATGGACCTTCTAAGTTTGGTAGAACGCGTACTAGCTGAGGTTTATCTGCAACCATATAATCAGGTAAAGATGCTAGTCCTCCTCCTTTTTCAATAGCAAGAGACATCGCATAAATACTGTTCACTCTAAATTTAGGTCTTCTTTTTGTTCCTTCTTTACCAATCTTTAATATCCAATCAATATTGGATACTGGTGAAGGTAATCCAGCTCCAAAGCAAATCAAATCATGTTTATCCAGATCATTTACATTTCTTGGTATTCCACTTTTCTGTAAATAATCTGTAGAACCATAAATATGGTTATGGAAATTAACAAATTTTTTAAAAATTAAATTTGCTTGAGTCGGTTTTTTTACTCTTACTGCAACATCTGCAACTCTTGCAGATAAATCAACTTCTTCGTCGCTCATAACTAAACTTACATCTATCTCTGGATATTGATTAGAAAATTTGGTTATTCTTGGTGTGAGCCATGCTGATCCAAAACCAACTGTTGTGCTTACGGTTAATTTACCTACTGGTTTAGTTTTTTTATCTAACAATTTTTTTTCAAAATCAGAAATTGAGAAATTAATTTGATTTACAGTATTAAATAAATTTTCACCTTGCTCAGTTAACCTTACACCTTTTTGATGTCTAATAAATAAAGGTGTCTTTAAATCGTATTCTAAATCTTGTATTTGTCTACTAAGAGCAGATTGACTGATATTTAGTTTTGCACTTGCTTTAGAAATGCTTCTTGAGATTGCAATTTCGTAAAATGATTTTAATTTATCCCAGTCCATTATCTTAAAGAATTTATAATTTCATTATAGTTATTTTGATTTTGAGATAATAAATAAGATCCAACCGCTAACACATTAGCTCCATTGTTTTTGCATATTTTTGCATTTTCATTATTTACCCCACCATCAACAGCTATCTCATAGTTATAATTATTATTTTTTCTAATTTCATCTAAATCTTTAATTTTTTGCACTTGATCATGCATAAATTTTTGACCACCAAAACCAGGTGTAACTGTCATAACTATTATTTGTTGCACTTTATTAAATAAATGATCAATATCTGCAATATTTACCTTAGGGTGAATGGCAATTCCTGCTTTAATTTCAGCATCACATATTTTTTTAATAATTTCTTCTGGGTTATCATCGGCCTCAGGATGAAAGGTAATGATATCTGAACCAGCTTCTATAAATTCATTAATATATTGCTTCACTGGTTTAATCATAAGATGTACATCTAGAATTTTAGAAGTAACCTTTCTTAATGATTTAACTATATTTGGTCCAAAAGTAATATTTGGAACATAGTGACCATCCATAATATCTATATGAATATAGTCAGCGCCATTTAGATCTAAAAATCTAACCTCTTCCTCTAATTTAAGAATATCTGCTGATAATATTGATGGTGATATTTTTATCATTTATAAATTGATATATAATATATAAATAAACATTCATAATGAATTCTGTCACTGAAAAACCTTGGGGATCATTTGAGATACTTCAATCCGGTAAAAAATTCCTAGTAAAAAAAATTTTTGTAAAACCAGGCGGTGTTTTATCTCTGCAAAGTCATGAACATAGATCTGAGCATTGGATTGTAGCTGAAGGAGAAGCTGAAGTTACAGTTGACAACCAAGTAACTAATTTAAATGAAAATGAGAATATTTTTATTCCCAAAGGGTCAATTCATAGAATGGCTAATAGAAAAGATCGTGATTTAGTTATTATAGAAATGTGGTACGGTGATAATCTTGATGAAAATGATATTAAAAGATATGAAGATATTTATGAAAGAATTTAATGCTTATTAATACTCCTATATCACTTGGTGAACTTGTAGATAAAATTTCAATATTAATTATCAAACAGAAAAATATAACTGATGAAACTAAACTTGATCATGTTAAAAAAGAATTAGATTTTCTCCAAAAAACATTAATGAATTATGTTCAGCAAGAAGAAATAAATAATCATTTAGAAAATTTGATAAATATTAATTCTAAACTTTGGAATATAGAAGACGATATTAGAGAGTGTGAAAGAAAAAAAATGTTTGATCAAACATTTATTGATCTAGCTAGAAGTGTCTATTTTACCAATGATGAGAGAGCAAAAGTAAAAAATGATATTAATAAGACCTTTGGCTCTGAATTAGTGGAGGTAAAATCTTATGAGGAATATTAATTAATAAATTCTCGAAACACTTTTAGAAACAAGAGATACTAATTTTTCTTTGTAAATGTTATTTTTAAATATATCAACTGAGTCTACAGCTACATTTGAAAAGTGATTTGCTCTTGTAAGAGTATCTTCAATACATTGATATTTATTAATTATTTCTAATGCCGTTTCAAAATCTCCATCATTTTGGTTAAGATCAGATATTGTTTTTTCCCAAAATTTTTTTTCTTTATCATTTGATCTTCCGTATGCTAATATTATTGGAAGAGTAATCTTACCTTCTTTAAAATCATCTCCAGTATTTTTTCCTAATATTTTTTTGTTTGAAGAATAATCAATAGCATCATCAATTAATTGAAAAGCCATGCCAAAGTTTGTTCCAAATGATTTTAATGCATTAACCTCAGCTTCTGTTCCAAGACCACTAATTGATCCAACTTGACATGCTGCACTAAATAAAGAAGCAGTCTTTGCATTTACAACTTCAAAATAAATATTTTCATTTATTTCTAAATTTTTGTCATTGGCAAGTTCTAAAACTTCTCCTTCAGAAATTACAACACTAGTATCAGCTAATATTTTTAAGGTTTCAGTGTTGCCATATTTTGTCATTAATTGAAAAGCTCTACTGAATAAAAAATCACCAACTAATACACTTGTTTTATTTTTCCATTTCTCATTTGCTGTAGGTTTTCCTCTTCTTTGTTTACTTTCATCTATTACATCATCATGTAATAGTGTTGCTGTGTGAATAAATTCTACTGCTGCAGACAGGCCAATGTGATTCATTTTATTTCCAATTTCACTAGTTCCATTTCTTGTCATGTAAAAACTTGAAACAGTTAAAAGAGGTCGCAATCGTTTTCCCCCTGATAAGATAAGGTATTTTCCAACTTCATGAACTAAAGGTACATTGCTATCTAATTTATCAAGGATTATTGTGTTTACGGATACTAGATCTTCTTTGCATAGATCTGTTAATTCTCTGATTTCATCTTCAAATGAAAAATCTTTTTTTCTAAGAGGAAGAACATTATCCATATTTGTTAACTATTAGAATCTTATGTTAATTCATTAACTTAATTGACGCACTTAAACTCAAATTACTAAAATTACAAACAAATGCTACATAACGCTTTAAGAAAAGATTAACATTTGTTATTAGATATTATGTTTAAAAGGTTATTTTCGAAGAGTACTACAATACCGGTTTTACGTTTATCTGGCATTATATCATCATCGTCAGGCTTAACAGGCTCTGGTTTAGCAATAAATAATTTAGAAAAATTAATTGATAAATTATTTGCTGATAAAAAATCTCCTGTTGTATGTTTGGTCATTAATTCACCTGGAGGTTCCCCTACACAATCCTCTTTAATAGCAAAAAGGATCATTGATCTGGCAAAGGAAAAAAACAAAAAAGTTTTAGCATTCGTTGAAGATGTTGCAGCTTCTGGTGGTTATTGGTTAGCTTGTTCTGCTGATGAGATATATATTGATCAAAACTCAGTTATTGGATCAATTGGTGTTATTTCACCAGGTTTTGGTTTTGTTGATCTTTTAAAAAAAGCTGGAATTGAAAGAAGAGTGTATACATCTGGAAAAAGTAAAAGTTTTCTTGATCCTTTTAAAGAAGAAAAACAGGAAGACATTGATAGATTAAAAAATATTCAAGAACAAATTCATGATAATTTTATTAATTATGTAAAAGAGAGAAGAGGCTCAAAACTTGATCAGAATAAATTAGATGATATATTTTCTGGTTTATTTTGGGTTGGTAATAAAGCTATCGACTTGGGTTTAGCAGATGGTATTGGTGCATTAAAACCAATTTTAGAAGAAAAATTTGGAAAAAAAATTAAAATTAAAATGATCAGTCAAAAAAAATCATTTTTACAACGTAGGTTTTCTTCATCAATATTTAACTCTGATGAAATTTTAAATAAAATTGAAGAACGAATTATGTTTTCTAGGTTTGGTCTGTGATGAAATTCCTAGTTTTATTTGTAATTTTAGCTTCTATTTTATTATTTTTAAGGTTTAAGAAAAAAAAACAAGACAAATTCACTAATAATAAAGTAAATAATGACTCAGTAATTGATTTAGAAAAAGATCCAAGAACGAAAGAATATAAACCAAAAGATTAAGAGTTATATGACTGCACAAACAATGGAAGAGTTAGTTTCTCTTTGTAAAAGAAGAGGCTTTTTATTTCAATCAAATGACATCTATGGCGGTATCAAAGGTTTATATGATTATGGACCAATGGGAGTCGAGTTAAAAAATAATCTTAAACAAGCTTGGTGGAAATCAATGGTATATGAGCGAGATGACACTGAGGGATTGGATGCAAGTATTTTAAGTGCGCCAGTTGTATTAAAACATTCCGGTCATGAAGATACTTTCTCAGATCCACTTGTAGACTGTAAGATTTGTAAAGCTAGATTTAGAGCAGATCAGTTAGAAAATAGTGAATGCCCAAGAGGAGGACTATTGCCTGATTGTAAAGTTAAAGATTTGACTGAACCAAGGCCTTTTAATTTAATGTTTAAAACCGCAATTGGTCCAGTAGATGATGGTTCATCATTCGCATATTTAAGACCAGAAACATGTCAGCAAATTTTTACTAATTTTAAAAATATATTAGACTCAACGTCTAGAACTGTTCCTTTTGGTATAGCACAAATGGGAAAAGCGTTTAGAAATGAAATAACACCTCGTAATTTTATCTTTAGAGTTAGAGAGTTTGAACAAATGGAATTAGAGTTTTTTGTTAAACCAGGTACTGACGATGAATGGCATGAATACTGGATAAATAAGAGAACAGAATGGTGGGTAAACCAAGGAATAAAAAAAGAAAATTTAAAAAAAATTGAAGTAGAAAAAAATGAATTAGCTCACTACTCAAAAAGAACTGTTGATATCAATTATGTGTTTCCTCATGGGGAAGAGGAACTTGAAGGAGTGGCCAATAGAACTGACTTTGACTTAGGTTCTCACACTAAAAATCAAAACGATTTTAAAATTACATCAGAAGTTATGAAAAACTCTTCTTCTACGACAAAACTAGCTGTTCAAGATTTAGAAGAAAAAAATTGGTATATTCCTTACGTTATTGAGCCATCAGCTGGAGTTGATAGAGGAGTTCTTGCTTTGTTAAATGAAGCTTATCGTGAAGAAAATGTAGATAAAGATAATAAAAGAATTCTTTTATCTCTCAAACCTCATTTATCACCCATTAAAGCAGCTGTTATTCCTCTTAAAAAGAATAATGAAGAATTAGTACATCTATCTAAAGAAATAAAATCTAATCTACAGAAATTGGGATTGGGTAGAGTTGTTTTAGAAAATTCAGGAAACATTGGTAAGAATTATAGAAGACATGATGAAATAGGTACACCAATTTGTTTAACTGTAGATTTTGAAACTCTAGAAGATAAAAGTGTTACTGTTAGGGATAGAGATACTATGAAACAGGAAAGAGTTTCTATCGAAAATTTATCTGAATATTACAAAAAATATTTTAATTAATAAAATTGTATGAAAAAAGTTAATGATATTCATGCAATAAAAATTATTTTTTTTATAACTGCTTGTTATGTAGGTTTATGGGCTATTAGGATACCCACCATAAAGGATCAACTTCAAACTGATTATGTTGGTGTTGGATATATTATGTTATCATTTGCAATTGGTTCAATTGTTGCAATGATTTTTGCAAATGCTCTTATTCTGAAAACTTCTACAAAATCTATTTTAACATGTACCTTAATTGCCGAAGGTTGTTTGTGGTTGCCAGTACCTTTCATTCAAGATTTATGGCTTTTTATGGTTTTCTCATTTGTTTTTGGCATGAGTTATGGTGCATTCGAAATAGCATGCAATGTTTATGCATCAAATTTAGAAGTTAGAGAAAAAAAATCAATGATGTCAGGGTTTCATGCATTTTGGAGTCTTGGAGTTTTATTTGGATCTCTAATTACAAGCTTTTTACTAGAGTGGAATTATTCTTTTATTTTTAATATACTTTTGTATATTATCATTCTTCTTCCTTTGAGTTTGTATTTTGTCCTCTGTTTAGAGTCACAAGTTGAAACAAAATCAGAAGACTCCAGTAAAAAAAATATATTTTTTATTTGGCCCTTACTTATTTTTTTATTAGCTTTAATTGCAATGGCAAACGCTCTAACGGAAGGAAGTGTTGATGCATGGGGAGCTCTCTATATGAGAGATTTTATTCAAGTTGATGGTTTCTATATCGGCTTAGCAACTCTAAGTTTTAATATTTTTATGGTTATCGGAAGATTGAGTGGTGATTGGGTAAGAGATAAAATTGGAGTTTTTCTTTTGATTTTCTTTTTATTTTTATCGACGATTATAAGTTTAATAATTTTATCTAATTTCAATAGTATTTATGCGGCTATTATTGGTTTTTCATTATTAGGTATCGGAGCATCCTCAATTGTTCCTATCGCATATAGTTTAGCTGGAAAAATTGAGGGAATTGACAGTGGAGTAGGGATAACAATAATTTCAATTGCAGTATACGGAACATTTATAGGGGCTCCAGCTTCATTAGGATTTATTGCAAACAACTATGGAATTAATAATATATTTATTCCAATGCTAATAATTTTTATGATTTTAATAATTCCATTAAGTTTTTATAGAAAAAAATTTTCAGTTTAAAAAATCAAAAGATAATGAATCATTAATTACTAAATTTTGATTTTTATTTTTTATTTCATTAACAAAATTAATATTTAACGCTGCAAAAATATTTGAATTTGCTTTTGATACAATTGTACCTATTTTTTTATTATCTACTATCAACTCATCTCCCTCTAGCACATCACCACTTTTTATTTTTAAAGCATAAAGTTTTTTCTTGAGTAATCCACGGTATTTCATTCTTGCAGTAATTTCTTGACCCACATAGCATCCCTTATCCCAATCAATAGCATTTAAATTATCAAAATTATTTTCTAATAATAAAGATTTATTTTCTAAAACATCAAATGGTGAGTAGGGTGTTGTATGATTAATTAAAATTTCATGATATTCTGTTTCATTAATTTCTTTCAATCTCTCTTTTTCAATTAAAATTTTTTTATCCGTTATAAGTTTTTTACCCAAGTTTATATTTCTAGGATCATTTAAATAAACACTATAATCACCTTCATAATCTATATTAAATAATGAATAAGAATTTAGATTATTAATTTCTTTAATTTTTATATCAGAGCGAAGTTTATAAATTTTTAATCTTCCTAATAAATTACTATAAAATTTATCATTAGTTTCAAAAATATAGTTTTCACTTATATTGAATATAAAAAAATCTGCTAAAAATTTACCCTGAGGTGTTAATAGACACGAATAAATAATTGATCCATCGTTACATTTTTCAATGTCATTAGTAATTAAATTTTGAATAAATGATTTACTATCTTTTCCAGAAATCTCAAAAAATCTTGAATTCAGATGGTGAAAAAAGTATTTATCTTTCATAATTATCTAAATATATATTGAATATATTAAAAGTGTAATATTTCTGTGAAAATTCTTGTTATTTCGTCAAATCTTATCGGAGATACAATTCTATCAACTGGAGTAATAAATTATTTTAGTAATAAAAATCCTGAAGCTAAATTTACATTTGTGATTGGTCCATCTGCTAAATCAATTTTCAAAAACTTTAAATCTGTAGAAACCATAATTACTGTTTCAAAAAAAAGATACAATATGCATTGGTTAGATATAATTTCTAATTGTTATGGAAAGAAGTGGGATATAATTATAGATTTTAGAAGTTCGTTGTTATCATATTTTTTAAAACATAAGCAAAAATTTATTTTTAAAAAAAAATCAAATCTTAATCATGTTCAACAATTATCTAATTACTTTAAATTTGATTGCTCAGATTTGTTTATTGAGACAAGTACAGAAGAAGAAGAAATAGTTACAAAACATTTGTCCGATGATTTTAAATATTTTGTTATATTTCCAGGAGGAAATTGGAAACCAAAAATTTGGAGTATTAAAAATTATAATTCACTATTAATCAAAATTTTATCTCAAAATAAAAATATTAAATTTATTTTAGTTGGTTCAAAATCAGAAGAAGAAATTTATTTAAATAAAATAACAAAAAATATTGATAGTAATAAGATAATTAATTTATTTGGCGCATCATTGACTCAAACCGCTGCTTATATGAAGAAATCAAAATTATTTATTGGAAATGATTCAGGATTATCACATATGGCTTCAGCCACAAAATTAAAGTCTATAGTATTATTCGGCCCAACAAATGATGTAATTTACTCTCCATTTATGCAAGATTCACAAGTTATAAGAACAAATGAAAGCTATGACTATTTTAAAAGTATAAAAATTGATAAAACAAAATCTTATATGGACTCTATAAGTGTAGAAAAGATTTATTTAACATTAAAAAAAAATAATTATTGTGAATAAAAATATTGAAATAATTCAACCTGATGATTGGCATGTACATTTTAGAGAAGGCGACATGTTAGAAATGGTTACTAATTTCTCTTCAAGAATAAATAATAGATGTGTGGCAATGCCAAATACAGAAATTCCCATAACAGATACTAATAAAGCCTCTGCTTATAAAAAACTTTTAAATAAAGCATCTAGTAATAATTTTGAACCACTTATACCTTGTTATTTGAATGAAAATTTAGATTTAGAAGATTTTAGAAAAGGTATTCAAAATAAAGTTTTCTTTGGATCTAAACTTTATCCCTCAAATGCAACTACAAACTCAAGTCATGGAGTAAGCGACATTTCAAAAATTTTTAAATTTTTAGAGATACTAGAAGAAGAAAAAAGTCCATTACTAATACATGGTGAAAAAATAGCTGAAGATATAGATATTTTTGATAGAGAAAAATATTTTATAGATGATGAATTAAGCATTATTAGAAAAAAATTTCCCCTTTTAAAAATCACACTTGAACATGTATCAACTTCATATGGAGTTAATTATGTGAAAGAAAACGAAAATATTGCAGGAACAATTACACCTCACCACATGCTTTTAACAAAAAAAGATGTATTTCATGATGATTCTATTAATCCTCACCATTTTTGTATGCCAGTTGTTAAAAACGAAACAGATTTAATAGAATTAAGAAAAGCAGCATGTCACGATAATTCTAAATTTTTTTTAGGTACGGACTCAGCTCCACATCCAATTCAAGAAAAAAAACCAGATATGTCATCTAAGCCAGGAATATTTTCATCTCCTTGCTCAATAGAATTATATGCAGAAATTTTTGACCAAGAAAATGCAATTGATAAGTTAGAGATATTTTGTTCAATTAATGGTGCAAAACATTATAGTTTTCCAATTAATGAGAAAAAAATTAAATTAGAAAAAAAAGAATGGATTATGTCAGAATTATCTAGTTATAATGATATTCAGGTTAAGAATTTTTATGCTAATAAAAAAATTAATTGGAAAGTAGTCCATTAATCTTTATAGAAATATTAATGTCATTAGGAACAAAAATCTATACTTGGCTTAAGGGAAACTTAGTTGGTAGTGATGATTTAGGGAATAAATATTACTCTAACTCCAAAGATTTTAAAAATTTAAAAGCAAAAAGATGGGTAATTTTTAATGGCGAAATAGAAGCATCAAACATTCCACCGCATTGGCATGCCTGGCTTCACAAATCGATTGATAATCCTCCACTTGACTATTCACATAAATATAAATGGCAAAAAAATCATAAACCAAATATGACTGGTACTAGTGATGCATATTTTCCATCATCTCATCCTCTTTCAAAAAATTATGACCCAGAAAAAAAAGAAGAAGAATATAAATCTTGGACTCCTAATTAGAGTAATATTTTTTTTTCTTCTACCACTAACAGTTTCTGCTGAAACTATTGAAAAAAAATATGCTTCTTTTAAGTTATTAAATAAAACTACTAATAAAGTTTCTACAAAAGATATTTTGGTAAGTTCTAAAATATCATGGGAAACTTTAAATATTGAAGTTTTGTATTGTGGTAGCACTCCTCCAACTAAAATTCCTGAAGATTATGTTTTGATAGATGTCTACGATACAATCAATAATGAAAATATTAATATTTATAAAGGCTGGATGATTTCTTCTTCCCCCGATGTTACTCCGTTAGAAAATCCTATTTATGATCTTTGGTTAGTTGATTGTAGTAACGATAAGACTTCTTGAAAATTACTAACTTCCTTAAAAAAACTTTCAATATCTAAACTTTCTTTTAGTTTATTTTCATAAATTTCAGTTTCTATTTCATATGCTCCAAACTGAACTAAATGAGGATTGAAAAACTGTGAATCTAAAATGGAAAAATTATTTTTTTTCAATATTGCCAATAAATAAAGTAGACAAAACTTACTTGTATTAGTCTTTAAACTAAACATGCTTTCACCAAAAAAACATGATCCTATATGTAAACCGTATAAACCGCCAATTAGATTTTCATCTTCATAACATTCTACACTGTGACATTTACCTATTTTATATAATTCAATGTATGTATCTAAAATAATTTCATTAATCCAAGTTTCTTTATCTTTTCTTTTTATCTCTTTGCATAACCCTATAACTTTTGAAAAATTTTGATCAATTTTAAAAGTATATTTTGTTTTTTTAAATTTACTAAAAAGTTTCTTTGGATAATGAAAATTTGAAATTGGAATGATAAATCTTAATTTTGGTTTATAAAATTTTATTTCTTCAGAATACTTACTATCAGCCATTGGAAAGTAAGCTTTTCTATAAAATTCTATTAAGCTGTTTAAATCAATTATTTTACTCAATTAAATTTGTCATAAAATTAATATTGTAACTTCCTCTTTTAAACTCATCAGTTTGAATAATTTTTTGATGTAGTTGAATATTAGTATTTATTCCCATAATTACATATTCTTCTAATGCTCTATTCATTTTTTTTAGAGCTTCTGATCTTGTTGAGCCGTAGGTAATTAGCTTACCAATCATACTATCATAGTGAGATGGAATTGAGTATCCATCGTAAACAGCTGAGTCTACTCGAATACCTAATCCCCCAGGTTGATGATATTGTGTTATCTTACCTGGAGAAGGTATAAAACTCTCTGGATGTTCAGCATTGATTCGACACTCAATTGAACTACCTTTTAGTTTTATATCCTCTTGTTTAATTGTAAGTCTTTCACCGTTAGCAACAAGAATTTGCTCTTTAACAAGATCTATTCCAGTAACCATTTCTGTGACTGGGTGTTCAACTTGTAATCTTGTATTCATTTCCATAAAATAAAATTCATTATTTTCATATAAAAATTCTAATGTTCCAACTCCTTCATATCCAATTTCTTTCATGGATTTTCTACAAAGTTCAGAAATTTTTTCTCTATTTTCGTTTGTTAGAACTGAACTTGGACTTTCTTCAATAAGTTTTTGATGCTTCCTTTGGATTGAGCAATCTCTTTCTCCAAGAGTAACAACATTTCCAAATGAATCACAAAGAACTTGAATTTCAATATGCTTTGGTGATGTTAAAAATTTTTCTAAATAAACATTTTCATCATTAAATGATTTTTTAGCTTCAATTTTTGCTTCATTTATAGCTTTATTCAAATCATCTTCTTCTGTGACAATTCTCATTCCTTTTCCACCACCACCACTCGCTGCTTTTACTATAATTGGGTATTTTACTTTTTTAATAAAATCTTCAATTTTATTTTTATCGCTTAAGTCATTTATACCTTTTACTGTTGGCACCCCAGTTTCATCCATTATTTTTTTTGCATCAATTTTGTTACCCATCATTTTGATATGTTCCGATTTTGGCCCAATAAATTTAATATTGTGTTCTTCAATAATTTCTGCAAACCTTTGATTTTCACTTAAAAAACCATATCCAGGATGAATTGCGTCTACATCAGTTAATGTGGCAGCAGTTATAATTGCAGGTATGTTTAAATAACTAGATTGTGCAGAAGCAGGTCCAACACAAATACTTTCATCTGCCATTCTTACATGCATTGCATTCTCATCAACATCAGAGTGAATGGCTACAGTCTTTATTCCTAGTTCTCTGCAAGCTCTAAGAACACGTAAAGCAATTTCACCTCTATTAGCAATTAGTATTTTTTTGAACATTATTCAAAAATTATAAGAGTATCACCATATTCAACAGGTTGGCTATTCAACGTAACTATTTTTTTGATAATACCAGATCTAGGAGCCTTAATTTCATTAAAAGTTTTCATTGCTTCAATTAACAATAAAGTATCACCGGCTTTAACATGTTGACCAACTTTAACATAAGGTTGCGAATTTGGATCAGCAGAAAGATAAGCAACTCCTACCATTGGAGATTTAACGATATTATCTTCATTTACAACATCATTTGTATTTTCAAGTTCTTTAGCTTCAGTATTTTTTTCTATTTTTTGAACAGCAATATTGTTTTCAACGAGGTCATTTGAGGTAATCTCAATTTCATAATCATTTTTTTTTATTTTTATTTTAGCAATATTATTAATTTTTGATTCTTTAACAATCAACTTTATATTCTCTAAATCTGTTTTATCAATTTTAGTCATACTTATTTATAAATTAATTTGTAAATTGCTTCAATTCCTAGAAGATAACTATTTCCACCAAATCCACATATTAAACCATTCACTCCTTCGGAAGTAATACTTTTTTTTCTATATTCTTCTCTTGCATATATATTTGAAAGATGGATTTCAATCTTTGGTTTTGTTATTGCTCTTAATGAATCTAGAATAGCAATTGAAGAATGAGTAAATGCTGCGGGATTGATAATTAATCCATCAAATTTATCATTTACTTCATGAATTTTATCAATTATTTCTCCCTCATTGTTAGATTGAAAAAAAACAATTTCCAATTTCTTCTCAACACCTTTTTTTTTACATTCAGATTTTATTTTATCTAAACTATCATTTCCATAAATCTTGTCTTCTCTAATGCCTAATAAATTTAAATTAGGACCATTAATAATTAATACTTTTTTCATCTTACTTAAAATGTTTACTTAATTTTAATCCTTGGTTTTGATAATTTGACTTAATGTTTTTTCCGTATACAACATTACTATTTTTGTTCAACTTTTCATATTTAATTCTGGCTATTGTTTGACCATCTTCTATTAAAAAAGGTACTTCATTTGTTTTTACTTCCAAAACTGCATATGATCCCTTAGGTAAACCAAAACCAGGATCAAAAAAACCTGCATAATGTGCTCTAAAGTCTCCAATACCTGTATCATACGGGATCATTTCACCAGCTAAATTTGAAGGTATCACAACTTTTTCTTTTGATCTTAAAATATAAAATTTATTTTTTTCAATTACTAATCTTTTATTTTTCTTTCTAATTGTATACCAAAAATCATTTATTTTATGAGATCTAATTTTAGAAAAATTTAGAACCGGAGTTTGTTTTTTGGCTACGAAAGAAATTATATTTGATCCAGTTAGATCTACTGATAACTTTAATCCTCTATCAATTTTAACATCGTTTCTAGTTTGATTAGATATTTTAAGTTTTTTATTGAGGTTAGTTAGTTGCTTATCAGTTAAATAATTATGATTTTTATTTACAAGTCTTAATTGATTTAAAGAATTATTTTTTTTAAATGATACATCAAATGATCTTGATGTTATTTCTAAAAAAATTTCACCTTTGTAATTTTTAGGAATTTTTTCATATTCTTCTGCATAATCAACAAGTGATCTACAAAAAATATCTAATCTGCCAGTACTACTTTTTGGGTTGCAGTGACCAAATATATTATTTTTTAAATTAAGACTTTCATTCAGTCTAACAATATAAGTTTTGTTTTTTCTAAAAATAAATTCTTTACTTAAATTTATTTTCTTAATTGCTAAATCTTTTAATTTATCTCTAACTTTTGAGTTATAGGATAAAAAACTATATTTAATTTCATAACATTCTTCACTTAATGACAAATCTATACTTGATGGTTGTATTTGATTTTTTGCAATATTTTCAGAAATTATCAAATTTTTTTCGATTAATTTAATATAATCTTGATATACTAGTGATCCGTTCATTAACTTATATTCTTAATTATATTAACTAATTTTAATAAATCTTTATTTTTAGTATTTTTAAAATTTTTAATTTCAATGTCAAAAACTGCTGTTTCGATATCATTAATTGATAAAACAAAGTTTAATAATTTTAACCATTCTTTTTTATTTAGTTTTTCCGCTAACTCAATATATTTTAATAAAATATTTTTATTGTTAAAAAACTTATATAAAAGTTTTTTATTGTTTTGAAATATTATCTCCGTACTACTATTAGACAAATTTTCAATGTTAATATTTTCAAATATTCTAATCTGTGCGTAATAATTTAGAGGATATTGATCTAAACTTTTTTTATAAAATTTTACAGCTTCGTCTGTATACCCATAAGAAAATAATATATCTGCTTTAGTTTCTAGCAAAAAATAATTTTTTTTATTTTGTTTTATTAATTTATTCAAGCTTTCTAAGGACATTTTTAAATTTCCATTTCTAGCTTTTTTAATTGATTCTGCATAAGTTTTAAAAGGTTCATTTAATTCTTTTAAAACTTCTTCATTATCACTATAGCCTATAAATTTTGCTTTAATGTAATTAAATCTGTCATTATATATTTCATTAAATTTCTTTTCATTATTATCTTTAAAGTTTTTTATTAATAAAATCCTATCCTCAAAATATGGATGAGTGCTAATTCTCTGTTTATCTTTTGAAAAACCCTTATCTAATGATTTCTTTTCTATCGTCTCTAATAAAGTTTCAATAGATTCAGAGTTAGTATTTAGTAAATTTAATGTTTTTAGTGCATACAAATCAGCTTCCATTTCTTGATCTTTAGTAAAAACTATATATTGATTTGATAAAGCGGCTGAAGTTAGAATACTTCCTTGTAACAATTGAGGGTTTTGAGTCAATGTTGAGCCAGCTATTACAGATAGAAGACCTAATGTATTATATTTTTTGCTATTTTCTATTGTTTTTTTTCTAAGTACAATGTGGTTTAGATCTATATGACCAATTTCGTGAGCTAATACAGATAATAATGCTACATAATCTGCACAATAAATTATTAAACTAGAGTTAATATGTATTATATTATTAATATCAACAAAAGCATTTATTTCATTGTTGTTGTATATTTTAAATTTAATTTTTTTATTTACTTTGTTAACTTCTATTATATCTTCTAAAATTTGTTTAATAAACTCCTCAGTTTCATAATCAAGTATTTGTGAACTATAACTATTTTTTGAAGAAAAAATAAAAAATAAGAAAATAATAAATATTTTTTTTAAGACCACCATCCAGTTTTTTCTTCTTCTTCATTTATTTCGCTCTCTGTTAAATTTACATCTTTTTGTGTATTACTTTTATTATCTTTATTTATTTCATTTTCATCTAAACTCTTTTCTTTAAAACTTTTTGATTTTTTTGTTTTCATTACTTTCTTTTTTTTAATTATTTTAGAAGTTTTATTTTTTTCCTTTGTAGTTATTTTTTCAATCTTTTTGGGTTGAGTATCTTGATCAATTTCAATTACAGGATCATGTAAAGAATATTGTGGATCAAAATAAAAATTGATCTTTGATTCAAATTTATTTTCTAATGAATTTATCTCACTTTTTTTATTATTAAGTAAATTTTCTGCTAATCCACTATTACATTTAACATTAATTATTACATTTTTATTTTCAGATATTTTTTCTTTAATTACTTTTAATATTTGATCAATTATTGACGAGGAATTCAAAATTAAACCTGATCCTTTACAATAGTTACATTTTTCAAAAGATTTATCTATTAAGCTTGATCTTAATCTCTGCCTTGATAGTTCCATTAATCCAAACATACTTATTCTTCCAATTTGAACTCTCGCTCTATCTCTTATGAGTGCAGTTTTTAAACTTTTTTCAACTTTAAAATTATTTCGATAATCATCCATATCAATAAAATCTATAACTACTAATCCTCCTAGATCTCTTAATCTTAGTTGTCTGGCTATCTCTACTGCAGCTTCTAAATTTGTTTTTAAAGCAGTATTTTCAATATTCCTCTCGGATGTATTTTTTCCAGAGTTTACATCTACCGCCACTAATGCTTCAGTAGTGTTAATTACAATGGAACCACCAGATTTTAATTTTACATTTAGACTAAAAAGATCATTAATTTGTGTTTCAATATTATTGGAAGCAAAAAGTGAGTTTTCATCAGATTTATATTGTTTAACTTTTTTAACAAATGTTGGTGCTAAATTTTTTGTAATTTTTTTAACTTTATCGTATCCATCTTTCCCTTCAACTAAAATTTTTTCTACATCTTCACCTAGCATATCTCTAATTGCTCTTTTTAATACGTTGCCTTCTTCATGAATCATTTCTGGTGCCTCTGATTTTAAAGTAATTTCTCTAATTTTATTCCATTGACTTACAAGGAATGAGAGATCTTTTGAAATTTCTTTTTTTGTTCTTCCAATCCCAGCTGTTCTTACTATTACTGACATTTTTTCTGGTATTTCTACAGAGGATAAAATCTGCTTTAATTTTTTTCTTTCCTCCAAATCTCCAATTTTTCTAGATATACCATCACTATTCATACTATTTGGCATTAGAACGCAATATCTTCCTGCAAAAGATAAATATGTTGTTAGCGCAGCCCCTTTTAGACCTCTTTCTTCTTTATTTATCTGAACGAGCAAGACTTGTTTAGGTCGAATTACATCTTGAATTTTATATTTTCTAAAATAATTAAAATATTCTTTTCTTGGGCTTAATTTTTTAATTTTTCTTTTTCTAATAGAGATAGTTTTTTCATCTGATCTCTCTTGTTCTTCTTCAGAATTCGTTTCAATATTGTCATTATCAGATTCATTTATCTCATTTACATTATCTGAGTTTTGTAAATCATCATCTTCTTGTTCATTATATATTTTATCGTTAAGTTCTTTTATTTTTTGTTCATCCTTAGCAGGAATCTTAAAGTAGTCAGGGTGTATTTCAGTAAGAGGTAAAAAACCATTTCTATTTGTACCAAAATCTACAAATGCTGCTTGAAGAGAAGGCTCTATTCTTGTAATTTTAGCTAGATAAACATCACCCTTGACTGCATTTTTTTTATTGGTTTCAATTTCAAAATCATCAAGTTTACCGTCTTCCGTAACTGCAATTCTTGTTTCAATGTTATTTGTAGTATCAATAAGTATATTTTTTGACATAATGCCGAAACTCCGTAAAAATTTTTATATATTAAAATCATTTTTGAATATTTTATAATAATTGCCTAATGTCACATTTTTAACTATTTCACAATGTAGTTTATAAATATGATTAATTTACTTGGTTATATAAAATTATTATTAATTTTACTATGCATATTTGCATTTATTTCAATTTCAACAATTTTTTATACACTCTGGCGATACTCACCAGAATTACCATCATATGAGAATATCGTAAATTATAAACCAAATTTATCTTCTAGAATTTATAGTTCAGATGGTTTACTTTTAAAAAGTTTTTTTACTGAAGAAAGAATATTTATTCCTGAAAATAGAATACCTAAAAATATTAAGAATGCTTTTTTGGCTTCTGAGGATAAAAATTTTTATAATCACTATGGTATAGATATATTTGCAATCTTGAGAGCATTATTCACTAACATCATAAATTTAAATTCTAATAAAAGAGTGGTTGGCGCATCTACAATTACCCAGCAAGTTGTAAAAAATTTATTGTTAACTAATGAATTAAGTTATTCTAGGAAAATAAAAGAAATTATATTAGCTGTAAGAATAGAAAATATTTTAGATAAAGAAAAAATACTAGAATTATATTTAAATGATATTTATTTAGGTTATGGATCTTATGGAATAGGTTCTGCAAGTTTAAATTATTTTAATAAATCTATATATGATCTTGAACTACATGAGATAGCATTCCTTGCTGCACTACCTAAAGCTCCAAATAACTATAATCCTAAAAATAATTATTTGAAAGCGGTGGAAAGAAGAAATTGGGTAATCGATAGAATGTATGCAAATAAATTTATTGAAAATGATGATCTCAACTATAAAAATAAACCACTAGAAGTATATAACAGAGTTGATATAGAATTCTCAGATGCTGATTATTATTATGAAGAAATTAGAAAAGAACTCTTTAAAAAATATGGTAAAGAAAAACTTTATTCAGAGGGATTAATAATTAAAACAGCACTTGACTCTGAAATTCAAGAAAAAGCAAATCTGAGTCTTATAGAAGGTTTAATTGATTATCAAAAAAAGCAAGGATGGAGTGGTCTAATAGAGAATACAACTTTAGAAAATTTCATAAATAAAAAACAAGAATATAAAAATAAAAATCCTTTTTATCCAAATTGGCAAGAAGTAATTATCGATAAAGTAAATAAAAAAAATATTGAAGTGTATAATCTCGCAAAAGATAAATTAATAATTGATTTAGATAATCAATACAATGATTGGCTATTAAATGAAAAATTTATAAAGGGCGATGTAATTTATATTAAGAAAAATAATGAAGATTATATTATAAATCAAGAACCGCAAGTTAATGGGGCTATAATTGTTTTAGATCCTTACAGTGGCGATATTCTAGCACTTGCTGGTGGATATAGTTTCAATAAAAGTGAATTTAATAGAGCAACACAGGCAAAAAGACAGCCAGGATCAGCATTTAAACCTATAGTCTATTTAGCAGCATTAAATGAAGGCTATTCTCCTTCGACTTTAATATTAGATGCTCCTTATGTAGTAGACCAAGGACCAGGTCTTCCAAAATGGAAACCTTCTAATTACACTGATGAGTTCTATGGACTGACAACTATGAGAACAGGAATAGAAAAATCTAGAAATTTAATGACAGTAAGACTTGCTAATAGAATTGGAATGAACAAAATTCTTAGTATGGCTAATAATTTTAATATTAGTGATGGATTAGATGAAAAACTGTCAATGTCATTAGGATCTGGTGTTATTACTTTAAAAGATTTAACAAATGCATATGCAATAATAGCAAATGGAGGTAAGAAAATTGAACCAAAATTAATTACAAGTATATACTCAAAAGATGGAAAAAAAATTTTTGATACTAGATTAAAAAAATGTCTTGATTGTAAAATTGAAAATATATCTTCAAAAATCAAAATACCAAATTTAAACGAAAATAAAACTATTGTTATTGATCCAAGACTTGCATATCAAATTACATCGATGATGGAAGGAGTTATAAAAAGAGGTACAGCAAAAAAACTACAAAATTTAGATGTTCCTATCGCTGGAAAGACAGGTACTACAAATCAAAATAAGGATGCATGGTTCATTGGCTTTACTCCAGATTTAGTGATTGGAGTATATGTTGGATATGATCAACCAAAATCATTGGGATATAAACAAACTGGTTCTAGTGTAGCTGTACCAATATTTAAAAATTTTGCAGAGAAGATAAAAATCAATAAAAATAAAAAACCATTTAGAGTACCATCAGGAATTAGTTTTGTAAGAATTGATCCAAATACTGGGATGGTTTCTAATAAGCAAAATAGTATTATTGAGCCTTTTATTTTAGGATCTGAACCATTTTCAGGCAATATTAGTATTTTAGATGGGTTAGAAAACTTCAATAATGATTCCATTTCTGGAACTGGTGGTTTATTAAATTAATACTATTATGGAATTAATAGAAAATATTGAAGCGAATTTAAAAAAAATAAGATTTAACTTTAATCTTATAAGGAGGGCAGTTTGACTACGAAGCTCTTAAAAATAATTTAGAAGAATTAAAACTAAAAAGCTCAAATCCAAATATTTGGGAAAATAAAGAAGCTAAAGATATTTTTCAAAATATAAAAATGTTTGAAAGTAAAATCAATGATTTCGATAAATTAAAAAAATTACTGAACGAAACTGAAGAAATATTCAATTATATTCAAAAAAATAATGATGATTCACTTTTAATTGAACTTAAAAATGAAGTGGAATCTACTTTAATGTTATCTGAAAAAATTCGATATTTAAACTTATTAAATGATGAAGCTGACCATCTAAATTCTTTTATAGAAATTCATGCAGGTGCTGGTGGTACTGAAAGTCAGGATTGGGCTCAAATGCTACAGAGAATGTATTTACGATGGGCTGAGTCACAAGAAAATTGTAAAGTTATTTTATTGCAAGAGATGCGAGGTGAAGAGGCTGGAATAAAATCTTGTACCCTAAAAATTATAATGGAATATTCATACGGATGGTTAAAAGCAGAAAGCGGTATCCATAGATTAGTTAGAATTTCCCCTTTTGATAGTAATAAAAGAAGGCATACTAGTTTTGCTAGTGTTTGGACATATCCAGAAATAGACGATAAGATAGAAATTGATATAAAAGAGAGTGATCTGAGAATTGATACATATAGAGCATCAGGAGCAGGTGGCCAGCATGTAAATAAAACTGACAGTGCAGTAAGAATAACGCACGTACCAACCAATATAGTGGTGCAATGTCAAAGTGATAGATCTCAACACAAAAATAGATCTAATGCTATGAAAATGATTAAATCGAGGATTTATGAAAAAGAATTACAGAAAAGAAAAGAGGATGAAAATACAAAAAATAAAGAAAAAAAGGATATAGGTTGGGGACATCAAATTAGATCTTATGTTCTACACCCTTATAAACTTATTAAAGATTTAAGAAGTGGATATGAAACTTCTAATGTAAGTGATGTTTTAGATGGCAAAATCGATAAATTTTTAGAAAATTCACTTACTTTGTAAAAATTAATTTATTTTTATAATTCCAATTTTCTTTTTTCCTATCGTGATTTTTATTTCATTTAAATCTGAGAATTCTTTTAAGGAAAAGTTACTATGATTAAATATAATATCGTTTACTTTTACTCCATTAGATTTAACTAATCTTTTAATTTCACTTCTGCTCTTTACTAAATTGAGTTTTTCAATTGCATCTAGCAAAGAAAATTTTTCATTCTTTAAATTTGATTTGTTTTGAAAAATATTTGGTAACCTTTCATCTACAATTTTTGAACTAAATACATTGCTTGTAATTTCTAGTGCTTCTTCGGCTTCCTCTTTACCTCTTACAATTTTAGTCACTTCATAGGCTAATATTTTTTTAGCTTCATTTATTTCTTGATTTTTAAGCATTGAAAGTTTTCCTATTTCACTCAATGGCAACTTAGTAAATAAATATAAAAATCTTGAAACATCCTTATCATTTACATTTCTCCAAAATTGAAAAAAATCTAAACTTGATATTTTATCTTTATTAAGCCAAATTGCACCATCAGCAGTTTTTCCCATTTTCGTTCCATCACTATTTGTTATAAGTGGTGATGTTATGCCAAAAGCATTTTTTTTATTTATTTTTCTAATTAAATCTACTCCACTTAATATATTACCCCACTGATCTGATCCTCCCATTTGTAAAATACAATTATAATTTTTATTCAAATGTAAGTAATCATAAGCTTGAAGTAGCATATAATTAAATTCTAAGATACTTAGTGGTTGTTCGCGATCTAATCTATTTTTAACAGATTCAAAAGTTAGCATTCTATTTAAAGTAATTTTTGATCCAAATTCTCTTAAGAAATCAATGTAATTTAACTTAGATAACCAATCATAATTGTTAATTATTAAAGAATTTTTTTTGATATTTATAAATCTATCAAATGTTTTTTTTATATTATTAATATTTTTATCTATATCATTTTTACTTAATATTTTTCTTGTTTGATCTTTTCCTGAAGGATCACCTATCAATGTTGTTCCTCCTCCAACTAATGCAATCGATTGATGACCATAAAAATCAAGCCAGTGTAGGAGCATTAATTGAATTAAGCTTCCAACATGTAAGCTATCACTTGTTATATCAAAACCTATATAGCCAGATATTTTATTTTTTAATAATATTTGATCTAAATCCTCAATATCTACATTTTGATAAATAAAACCCCTTGCTTTAATTTCATTAAGAAATTCAGATTTTAATTTCATTACAAATTATTTTGTTTCGATTGTTTGTGAAATATATTCATTTATTGAATCTTCGAATTCATTTGAAAAATTTTCATAAAAATGATCTGCCCCTTTTATAGGTTTGAATTTAATATCAACTTTTTTTTGTTGTTGAAGTTTTTCAACTAAAATTTTTGTAGAATCAAATGAAGCTATATTATCTTTGTCACCATGAACAATTAAGCCAGAAGATGGGCATGGAGCTAAAAAGCTGAAATCCCGTAAATTCGCTGGAGGCGAAATACTTACAAAACCGTTAATTTCTGGTCTTCTCATTAAAAGTTGCATAGCTATCCAAGCCCCAAATGAAAATCCAGCAACCCAACATGTTTTCGAATTAGTATTGTATTGTTGTAACCAATCCAAAACACAAGCTGCATCGCTTAATTCTCCTTCTCCGTCATCATAAACGCCTTCACTTTTACCTACTCCTCTAAAATTAAATCTAATCGTTGAAAAACCAGCTTTTATAAAAATTTTATATAGTCTGAAAACTATTTTTGTATGCATTGTTCCACCTTTTGATGGATCAGGATGAAGTAATATTACTATAGGCGAATCATCATTTTTGCTATGTGAATATTTAGCTTCTATTTTTCCTTCAGGTCCTGGAATTAATAAGTCAACCATTTGATAAAGCTAATATTGAAGTTATATGATTTTGTAAATATAGATGTATTAAATATATGAATTCTCTTGGTTTTGATAAGTCTGAAAAAGATACAAAAGTAGTTGTAGCCATGTCGGGAGGAGTAGATAGTTCTGTAGCAGCCGTCATGTTAAAAAAACAAGGATATAATGTCATAGGTGTAACATTAAAATTATATAGTAATTCTAAAACGTCAAAGAGTAAATCATGCTGTGCAGGAATTGATATCGAGGACGCCAAAAATGTAGCATATAAAAATAATTTTCAACATATTGTCTTAGATTATCAAGAAAAATTTTATAATGGAGTAATAAATAATTTTGTAGATTCTTATTCTAGTGGAGAAACTCCATTGCCATGTGTTAAATGTAATGAAACTGTAAAATTTTCAGATTTACTTAATGAGGCAAAAAAAATTGAAGCAGACGCTCTAGTTACAGGGCATTATGCTATAAGAAAAGGCTCTTTAAACAATGCAAGTTTGCACAAAGCAAAAGATTTTTCAAAAGATCAAAGCTTTTTTCTTTTTGCAACACTTCAAGAGCAATTAAATTACGTTAGGTTTCCTCTTGGAGATTACAAAAAATCAGAAATTAGAGAATTAGCTAAAAAATATGAACTGGATGTAAGTGATAAACCTGATAGTCAAGATATATGTTTCGTAACATCTGATTCATACAGAGATCTTGTTAAAAATTTAAATCCTGGCGTAAACAAAAAAGGTATAATTTATGATATTGATAAAAATATTCTTGGAACTCATGATGGTATTAGTAATTACACAATTGGTCAAAGAAAAGGTATTGGTATTAGTGGATCGAAAGAAGCTTTATACGTTATTAATATAAATAATGATCAAAACTCTATTACTTTAGGTACAAAAGAAAATTTGAAAAAAAATGTTATAAGTTTTAAAAATATCAATTGGTTAGGAGGCAATATTCTTCCTAAAGGACTTGATTGTTCTGCAAAAATTCGATCAACTCAAGATGATTTACCAGGAATTCTTGATATTAATAGCGATCAAGGAACTTTTACATTTGAAACTGAATTAGATAAAACTTCTCCCGGACAAGCTTGTGTTTTTTATAAAAATGACCAATTACTTGGTGGTGGTTGGATTACCGCTTAAATTTAAAATCAGTTCTAAATTTGCTTAATTCTTGTTGAATTAACTAGATTTTTTTAATTAATGAATTAGATGATGTAATGTGAACTCAGAAACTCTAAATACATTAGATTCTTATAGTAAAAATAAGTATAAATATGGTTTTGTAACTGACATAGATAATGAAAAGCCTAAAAAAGGGCTAAACGAAGATACTATCAAATTCATATCATTAAAAAAGAACGAACCAGATTGGATGCTTGAATGGAGACTAAAAGCATTTTTAAAATGGAAAAAAATGAAAGAACCAAAATGGGCAAATCTTAATTTTCCTCAAATTGATTATCAAGATATTTACTATTATTCAGCTCCAAAAGGTTTTGATAAGAAACCTAAAGATCTCAGCGAAGTAGATCCAAAACTTATAGAGACATACAATAAACTTGGCATTCCTCTAGAGGAGCAAAAAGTATTAGCGGGTGTTGCCGTTGATGTTGTGTTTGATAGCGTTTCAGTTGCAACCACCTATAAAGGTGAATTAGAAAAACTTGGTATAATTTTTTGTTCCATCGGGGAGGCAATTCAGAAACATCCTGATTTAATAAAAAAATATTTAGGTTCTGTTATACCACCAGGAGATCATTCTTTTTCAGCATTAAACTCTGCTGTGTTTACGGATGGATCCTTTGTATACATTCCAGAAGGTGTAAAGTGTCCAATGGAACTTTCTACCTATTTTAGAATTAATGCAGAAAATACTGGCCAATTTGAAAGAACTCTAATTATTGCAGATAAGGGTAGTTATGTTAGTTACTTAGAAGGCTGTACTGCTCCCAAAAGAGATGACAATCAATTGCATGCTGCTAATGTAGAATTAATCGCTCTAGAAGATGCTGAAATAAAATATTCAACTGTTCAAAATTGGTATCCAGGAGATGAAGATGGCAAAGGTGGAATTTACAATTTTGTCACTAAAAGAGGTCTTTGTGCAGGTAAAAATAGTAAGATATCATGGACTCAAGTCGAAACTGGTTCTGCTATTACATGGAAATATCCTAGTTGTATTTTAAAAGGAGATAATTCAATCGGTGAATTTTACTCTGTAGCAATTACAAATAATTTTCAACAAGCTGATACAGGGACAAAGATGACTCACATTGGTAAAAATACCAAAAGTAAAATAATTTCAAAAGGTATTTCTCTTGGTAAATCTCAAAATACATACAGAGGTGAGGTTTCTTTTTTAAGAAAAGCAGATAAGGCACGAAATTATACTCAATGTGATTCTTTGTTAGTAGGAAATAAGTGTGGAGCACATACAGTTCCTTATATTGACTCAAAAAATAATACTGCAGTTATTGAACATGAAGCTTCAACTTCTAAGATAAATGAAGATCAACTTTATTACTGCAGACAAAGAGGTTTAAGCCATGAAGAAGCAGTTTCATTAATAGTTAATGGTTTCTGCAAGCAAGTTTTACAAGAACTTCCAATGGAATTTGCTGTTGAAGCACAAAAGCTTGTATCTATTTCTCTTGAGGGAAGTGTAGGGTAATATGTTTTTAGAAATCCAAGATCTATCAGTAAAAATTGAAAATAAAAATATTCTTAAAGGGCTTAACTTGAATATCAATAAAGGTGAAGTGCATGCAATTATGGGACCAAATGGATGTGGTAAAAGCACATTAGCAAACGTTCTAGCAGGTAAAGAGGATTACGAAATCTTAAATGGCAAAATTAATTTCAAAGATAACGATTTATTTGATTTAAATATTGAAGAAAGAGCTCAAGAAGGAATGTTTTTGGCTTTTCAATATCCAGTTGAAATACCTGGAGTAAATATCACTCCCTTTTTACATTCTGCAATTAATTCAAAAAGAAAACGTATGAACGAAGAAGAAATTGATAATTTATCATTTGCTAAGCTTTTAAAATCTAAGGCTAGTGATTTAGGTATAAACATTGATATGCTTAAGAGATCAGTTAATACAGGCTTCTCTGGAGGTGAAAAAAAACGTTACGAAATTTTACAAATGAGTATACTTAATCCAGATTTAGCTATTTTAGATGAAACTGACTCAGGACTTGATATTGACGCTCTTAAAATAGTTACTGATGGGGTTAATAAACTTAAAACAAAAGATAATTCATTTTTAATCATTACTCATTATCAAAAACTTTTGGATTATATAAAACCAGATTACGTACATGTTATGGTAAATGGCTCTATTGTTAAATCAGGAGGCTCTGAAATTGCTGTCGAAATAGAAAAAGATGGATTTCAAAAATTTCAGTAATGAATATACAAGATAATTATCTAAAAAATAAAAAAAACATTTTTTTTACAGAAAATGAAGATGTTGAAAACCATAGGAAAAAATTAATAAATATTTTTGAAAAAGATAGGTTTGATAAAAAAAATAATGAAAGTTTAAAAAACGTAAATTTAAAAAACTTTCTTGACTTTAACTATAAATATCTTGTCCCAGAAGAAACATCAGTAATTAACAATAATCATGATAATAGTTATTCAATAGTTTCTGTAAATGGACAGTGTGCAAGTTTTAAAGATGATAAAATTGAAATTACAAAAATTTTAGACGAAGATTACAATGATTTTTCTAAAAATGATACAATTGAAAAAAACGATCATTTTGTAAATCTAAATTCATTATTTTTAAATAGCGGTTTTAAGATTATTATAAAGAAAAATAATAACATAAAAATTAAAATATCAAACATTATAACTGATGATGATTTAACAATTTTTCAAAAAAATAATTATATTTGTGAAGATGGGTCATCTCTAAATCTTATTGAAGAATTTGAAAATAAAAATAATTCTACATCAAATATATTAAATGTAATTAAATTAGAAAAAAATTCTCAGTTAAATCATTTTCTAATTCAAGACAATGCTCCCGATCATAATTTAATAATAACAACTCATTCTTCATGTAAGAAAGATTCTATTTACAATCAAAAAGTGTATAATTTTTCAGAAGGTTACGTTAGAAATTTTCATTATTCTGAACTAATAGAAACTAACTCAGAAGCTGATTTACAAGGAATATTTTTTCTAAAAGATAATAACACATCAAATAACAAAACATTTGTTAAGCATTTAGCTGAGAATTGTAAAAGCAATCAAGTTTATAAGGGCATTTTGAACGATCACTCTAAAGCAACATACTTTAGTAACACTCATGTCGACCAAGAAGCACAAAAAACAGAGGGGTATCAACTAAGTAAAGGGATACTTTTATCTGATAACGCATCGTATTTTTCTAAACCTGAATTAAAAATATATGCTGATGATGTGAAATGTAGTCATGGCTCTACTATTGGTCCTATAGACGAAAATGCTATTTTTTATCTTCGATCTAGAGGTATGAGTAAAATTGCAGCAACTAAAATATTGATATCATCATTTATTAATGAAGAATTAAGTAGTATTGATAATGAACAAATGTCTGAAAAAATACAAAAAAAACTAGTAAGATACTTAAGTCAAGTGAAATGAATATTTCAAATTTAAAATCAAGATTTCCCGTATTTAAAAAAAATCCCAATCTAGTTTTTTTAGATACCGCAGCTTCAGCATTAAAAGTTGATGAAATGATTGAAGCCACTAATAACTGTTACACAAATGAATATGCAAATATTCATAGAGGTAATTATGAATTAAGCTCAAAGTTAACAAAAAAATTTGAAGATTCACGAAAGAAAATTTCAGATTATTTAAATACTTCTGAAAACAACATTATTTTTGTTAAAAGTGCAACTGAGGGAATAAATTTAATTGCATCTTGTATGTCTAAAAGATTTTTAGAGGTTGGCGATGAAATAATCTTAAGTTATCTTGAACACCATGCTAATTTGATACCTTGGCATTTAATTGAAAAAAAGATAAAAATTATTCCTCTGGGACTAAATGAAAATAGTGAAATTAATTATGATGAATTAAATAATAAAATTAACTCAAAAACAAAACTAATTACATTAACTCATATGTCAAATGTTACAGGATCAATAACAAATTTTGATAAAGTAAAAGAAATTGCAAAAAAATATAATATCCCCCTTCTATTGGATGGTTGCCAATTTGCTCCTCACAAAAAAGTTGATCTCAAAGATTTAGATCCTGATTTTTATGTTTTTTCTGCACATAAAATGTATGGCCCCTCAGGTCTTGGTATACTGTATATGAAAGATAAGTGGATAGATGAATTTTCTCCCTACCAAGGAGGAGGTCAAATGATTCATGATGTAGATATTGATAAAAGTACATATGCGAATGGTTACGAAAAATTTGAGGCAGGAACTCCTCCCATTGCACCAGTTATTGGATTTTCTTCTTCATTAAATTTTATGAATGAAGTAGATCCAAATATTATTTATGATCATGAAATGAAACTTCATGATTACGCTTATGAAAAACTTTCAAAATTCAATAATATAAAAATATATGGATCAGATAAAAATAAAGGAGCAATCATTTCTTTTAATATAGAAGGGGTACATAGTTCTGATTTAGGCGCGATGTTAGATAAAAAAAACATAGCTATAAGAACAGGACATCATTGTTGTCAACCTCTTATGAAGTATTTTAATATTAACGGTACTTCTAGAATTTCATTTGGAGTATATAATACAAAAGATGATGTTGATTATTTTGTAGATAGTATAAAAGAAATTATTAAAATTTTATTATAATTAATGGAAGAAAAGCATTTAAAAGATTTTTTACCAGATAAAAATTCAAGTTACATAAAAAATTTTTCAAATTCAAATAAATTACCAAAAATCAAAGAAGATCAGGTTATAGAGTGCATAAGGACAGTTATGGATCCAGAAATACCAGTCAATTTATATGATTTAGGTTTAATTTACGAAATTAAAATAAATGATAATAATGATGTCAAAATTAAAATGACTTTAACTAATCCAAATTGTCCAGTTGCTGGAATTATGCCTGAAAGTGTTGGAAAATCAGTCGAAAATATATCAAATCTAAATTCTATAGAGGTATCTCTGGTTTGGCATCCAAAATGGCATAAAGATTTAATGTCCGAAGAAGCAAAACTTGCTTTAGATATTTTTTAAATTAATTTATAATTAAAGAATGAATAATATATTATCCATAACTCCCAATGCATCAAACCAAATCAAAAAGATTTTATTAAATGCACCTGTTGGAATGGACTCAGTTGTTATTGGCATCGATAAGTCTGGTTGCAGTGGATATGCTTATAAATTGGACTTTGGTAATTCATCTGATTTAAAAAATTTTGAAACTATTAACAAAGATGGTGCAAAAGTTTTAATTGATCCTAAAGCTACAATGTTTCTTTTAGGCTCAGTTATGGATTACAGACAAGATAAACTTGCATCAAGATTTGTTTTTGATAATCCAAATGAAAAAAATACATGTGGATGTGGAGAATCATTTAGTATTTAAATTTTTAATAATTGGCGGAGTAGCTCAGTTGGTCAGAGCGCACGGCTCATATTCGTGATGTCGGGGGTTCAAATCCCTCCTCCGCTACCATTTTTTTATTAGATAAGATTTTTCATTATAATTATTATTATATGTTGATTCTATTATTTTAAAATTTGCTTTCTGAAAAAAAGAAACATAATCTTTATTTGACCAATTATGATCACCTTTAACATGACTTTTTTTAAAAATATTACTGTATTTGATGCTAAATTTATTTTTTTCCCTAAAATTTTTATAATTTAATAAAAATTTTGTTAGAAATTTTAAAACTTTCACAAAGTAATTTAAATTAGAAAAATGAGGCTCTCCTAAAATTATCACTAATCCATTTACATTTAGCATTTCATTTACCGATTTTAATATCAGAACAGGCTCATTAAAATGATGCAATGCCTTTGACATTATAGCTAAATCGTACTTTTCATGTGTTTTGAAATAATCAAAATTTCCTTCAATTAATTCAATCTGTTTATTAGTAAAATCAAATTCATTAAATACTATTGGTGCCAATTCATGTATTCTATGTTTTGAAAAATCTATACATGTCAATTTGTTGAAATCTTTTTTGTTAAGAGTTACTGCTTCTATGTAGCATATTCCACTTGCTAAGGAAAAAATATTTTTATCCCTAAAGTCAAAATTTGCTAATTTAATATAACTTTTAATTATATCTAAATGATACTTAATTTTTTTTGATGAATTTA
>CACNLM010000012.1 GCA_902621305.1 uncultured Alphaproteobacteria bacterium
AGCTTTAGTTGTATTTGCAACCTGGAAACCAGAAAGAGTACTTATTGGAGCTTATATATTTGGAGGTGTAACTATTCTTCAAATGAACCTTCAGGCTTTAGGTTTAAGATTCCCTGGTCAATTTTTTAGCATGGCGCCATATGTTGCAACTATAATAGTATTAGTGTTAATTTCTAGTAATAAATTAAGAATAAAACTTAGTGCACCAGCTTCATTAACTATTCCTTTTTATAAAGGCAGATAAATATCCACTTTTTTTTTTCTATAAACATATAGAATTATTGATCAAACCCTTTTGTATATATTAAGTATATACCTGAGTAATCGTTATATTAGCAGGTGAGGTTAAAATGATTAGAATAATAACTTTTTTATCTACTTTTTTGGTATTTGCATTTGGTTCAGCATATGCAGACCCTAAAAAAGTTGGATTTATATACATAGGTCCTCCAGGTGATCATGGTTGGACATATATGCATGATGTAGGTAGAAAATATATGGAGAGCCAACTTGGTGACTCTATTACTACTACTTATCTTGAAAATATTCCTGAAAACGCAGATGCAGTGAGAGCAATCCGAAAACTAGCAGACTCAGGACATGATTTAATATTTACAACGTCTTTCAACTATATGGATCAGACACATGAAGTAGCTAAGGATTTTCCTGATATAAAATTTGAACACGCTACTGGGTATATCCAAGCAGATAACGTTGCAACGTATTCAGCTAGATTTTACGAAGGTAGAATGATTGAAGGGCATATTGCCGGTCATATGACTGAAACTAATACTATTGGTTATATAGCTTCATTCCCTATTCCTGAAGTTGTAAGAGGAATTAATGCATTTTATTTAGCGGCTTCAAAAGTAAATCCAGATATCAAAATGAAAATTATCTGGGTATTTACTTGGTACGACCCAGGTAAAGAAGCTGATGCAGCTAATACATTAATTAATCAAGGAGCTGACATAATTGTTCAGCATACTGATACATATGCTCCATGCCAAGCTGCTCAAAAAGCGGGTGTTTATGCATTTGGTCAAGCTTCAAACCAAGAAGAATTTTGTCCTGATGCACATTTAACTTCAATTGAAGATATTTGGGGTCCTTACTATGCTGAAAGAGCAAAAGCTGTTGTGGACGGCACTTGGTCTTCTGGTGATACTTGGGATGGTATGGATAAAGGTATGGTTGTAATGTCACCATATAATACTAAACTTATGCCAGCAAGTTTAATTCAAGAAGCAGTAAATATGGAAGTTGGAATTAAAGATGGAACTATTCATCCTTTCACGGGTCCAATTTACAATCAAGCTGGTGAGCTTGTCGTTCCTGAAGGTGAAGTAGCGCCTGATGGAATGTTACTTGGAATGAACTTTTATGTTCAAGGTATTGACGGCGAAGTACCACAATAATTAAAATTCTTATAACCCTCTCTCTTTTTAAAGGGAGAGGTTTAATTCTTAATTTCAAAGGAAGATTTATGTCTGATTTACACATTAGTTGGGACGAATATAGAAGTAAAACAGAAGTTTTAGCAAAACAAATTCATATGGATGGATGGCAATTTAATCAGGTTGTATGCATCGCAAAAGGAGGTATGAGAGTAGGGGATGTAATGGCAAGAATCTTCGATGTTCCTTTAGCAATTCTATCTGTTGAATCATATAAAGGTGAGGGAGTAAAAAATAAAAGAGGTGCAATCACGTTTTCAAGAGATTTAGCAAAAACAAGCCCTAACATTGGATCAAAAGTTTTAATAGTAGATGATTTGGCAGACTCAGGAATTACTCTTAAAAAAAGTATTGATTGGTTAAATCATACTTACGGTTTTTATATAGATGAACCAATAAGAACTGGAGTTTTGTTTTATAAGTCAGTATCTTCGTTTAAACCAAATTATTATGTTGATTATTTAGAAGATTCTCCTTGGATACATATGCCTTATGAGGTTTATGAAACTATGAAACCAGAAGAACTTGGTTAAAAAATTGAAGAAATTTCATCAAACTTTTTCTTTTGTTTTGCAAACTTTGGAACTTTTACATCTTTATCTGGTCGTCCAACAATGAGTAAAACAAATGGTTTTTCATTACTAGGTCTTTTCAAAATTTTATTAAGAAATGTCATTGGGCTTGGCGTGTGTGTTAACATTGCTAAGCCAGAAAAATGTAAACAAGTAATTAATATACCAGTAGCTATACCGACCGACTCTTTTACATAATAATTTTTTATTTTCTTATTTTTTGAAACTGAAAATTTTTTCTCAAATATAGCTATTAAATAAGGTGCATTTTCAATAAATTTTTTGTTTTCATCAGTTCCTAAAGGAGTTAATGCATCTAACCATTCTTTAGGAGCTTTGTACTTATAAAAATTTTCTTCTTCTTTTTCTGCTTCTATTCTAATCTTCTTTTTTACGTTTTTATTTTTTATTACTACAAAATGCCAAGGTTGAAGATTTGCTCCACTTGGAGCTGATCCTCCAGATAAGATCGCATTTTTTATAATATTTATATTGATTTTATCTTTTGAAAATTCACGTATGCTTCTTCTTTTTTTAATTTTATTATAAAATTTTTTTGAATTAATCTTCATTTCTTTGATAGTTTGATTTGAAAATTTTAAATCTTCAGCTATGTATTTTTTAACTTTATGCATTGGTTAGTTATTATTATTGGGATAGTATTAATTTCTCTATCAATTAGTAATCCTCTATACAAACTAATTATAAAAAAACGAATAAGATTTAATCTTTTTATTGAAATCCTGTTCAGGATAATAATGTTTTTTGTTAGTGTAATTATTATTTTTCTAGGTTTGTACTTAGAGAGTATTTCTTAATATCTTCTTATATTTCTGTCAATTAAAGCAGCCCATGCGTCTATTCCGCCAAGTACATTAACACAATGATTATAACCTTTTGCTTTAAGCCATTTACATACAGCTTGGCTTCTTGTTCCGGTATGACACATTACAAAAATATTTTTTTTCTTATCTAATTCGGTATATCTTTTAGCAATCTCTGAAAGTTTCATGTGTATTGTGCCTTTAATATGTGCATGATCTCTCTCAGTATCTTCTCTTACATCTATAATTTGAATTTTTTTATCATCTTGTTTAAGTTCATTTAATTGATGAACTGTTATTTCACTACTACTGTAAAGATCCATAATATTATCTTATTATAAATACTACTAGATTTCTACTATTTTAAATAAAATTAATTTTAAAAATTAAATTTGTTATTTCTAAGTTTTTCATGTAAGAGCGCATATCATTATGACTAAGAAAATAACTTTTTCAGCTTTTGGTAGAGATTCATATTATCACAGAGATTGGTTCAAAAAAAATGGTTTCAAATTTGATAGAAGTTCTAGAAAATGGACTGTAGAGAATTTACCAATGGATAATGCTGAAGAATTTGCTAGTTATTGTAGGAAATACGGTTTAACATTTGAACGATCTGATAGAATGATTACAGAGTTTGATTATGCAGATTATCTTTGGGATGGAAGAAGAGATGAATTTATGAAACCTTCTGACAATATTGAAATTCCACAACCAAAAAATAAAATCTAATTTTTGTTAAACAAATTAGTATCAAATAATTTAATACTTCTTATAATTTTAGCTGCTATTTGGGGATCTTCTTTTTTTGTTATTAAAATTTGTCTGTTTAGTTTTACACCTACAAGTATTGCTTCCTTAAGATTAATTATAGCATCAATTTTCTTAATTATTTTATATTATTCATATAACAATCATCCTAAATTAAATCTCGATTTAGTTTTAATTCTTTCTTTTATTGGCATTACTGGAAATTTTTTACCATTCTATCTGATTAGTTGGGCTGAACAATACATTCCTTCTTCTACTGCAGGGTTATTAATGTCTGTTGGTCCCTTAATAACATTACTAATGTCTCATGTTTTAACTTCAGACGATAAGTTTACTTGGTTTAAATTTTTATCAATTATTATAGGTTTTGTAGGTATTATTTTTATTTTAGATATAAGTAAATTTAATTTTCAAGATGAAAACTACATTAGTACTTTAGCAAAAATTTTTGTAATTATAGCTGCATTTGGCTATATGATTTCAAATATTGCTGCTTATAATAAATTAAAGAAATTAAGCCCTATTTCGATTACTACTTTTGCTACATTATTTGGAGCGATAATATCATTACCTTTTTTATTCTATGATTTTATTAATTATGAGAATAATATTAATAAGATTTCTTTAATTTCTATTATTTATTTAGGTGTTTTTCCAACAGCTATTGCATTTCATATGCGCTATCATATAGTTAAACAATCTGGTCCGGTTTTCTTGTCTTATGTTGCCTATTTAATTCCTGTTTTTGCATTAATATGGGGATACATATTTCTTTCTGAACAAATAGTATTTAGTTCTGTAGTCGGAATTATTCTAGTTTTTATTGGTTTGTTTGTTGGGCAAAAAAGATCAATGAGTAAAATATCCGTAAAAAACATATAATACTAATAAAACAGCAATAAAAATAGACACATTTTTGAAGTTTAAGTATTTCATTTATGGTTGAAATTTAATTTTTTATAGTCCAATATACTTTTATCATGAGCGACTCAATTAAATACTTACTTGAAGAAAATAAAGCACCAAAGTTTTGGTATAATATTAATGCAGACTTACCAAGTCCACCACCACCACCATTACACCCTGGAACTAAACAACCAGCTGGTCCTGATGACTTTGCTCCTTTATTTCCAATGAGTTTAATTATGCAAGAAGTTTCTACCGAAAGAGAAATAGAAATTCCTGAGCCAGTAAGGGAAGTATACAAACAATGGAGACCTTCTCCTTTATTTAGAGCAAGAAGGTTAGAAAAGTTTTTAGATACACCAGCTAAAATTTATTACAAATATGAAGGTGTTAGTCCTACAGGAAGTCACAAACCAAATACTGCAGTTCCGCAAGCATTTTTTAATAAAGAAGAAGGAATTAGTAAAATTTTTACTGAAACGGGCGCAGGTCAGTGGGGAAGCTCATTAGCTTTTGCAGGTCAGATCTTTGGTATAGATATAGAAGTTTTCATGGTTAAGGTTAGTTTTGATCATAAACCTTACAGAAAATTAATGATGCAATCGTTCGGCGCTAACTGTCACGCTAGTCCATCTAATTTAACTGACTTCGGTAACAAGTTATTATCAGAAAATCCTGATAACCCTGGTAGTTTGGGAATAGCTATATCAGAAGCAATAGAAGCAACTGTTAAAAGTGGAGGTAAAGCAAAATACTCACTTGGAAGTGTTTTAGGCCACGTTCTAATGCATCAAACTATAAATGGTAATGAAGCTATTATGCAAATGGAGATGGCTGGAGATTATCCTGATATTATTGTTGGCTGTACAGGTGGTGGTAGTAATCTTTCTGGGTTAATGTTTCCATTTTTAGGACAACAGTTAAGAGGTGGTCAAAAAATTGATATAATTGGTTGCGAGCCTGCATCATGTCCTTCATTTACTAAAGGTAAGTATGCTTATGATCATGGTGATATGGCAAAAATGACTCCATTAATTAAAATGCATACTCTTGGATCTGATTTCTTACCTCCGGCTAATCACTCTGGTGGATTAAGATACCATGGCATGTCTTATCATTTAAGCCACTTATATGAGTTAGGTCTGATGAGAGCAAAGGCTTACGGTCAAAAAGATTGTTTTGAAGCTGGTTTAACCTTTGCAAAACAAGAAGGAATTATTCCTGCTCCAGAAGGAAACCATGCAATCAAGGGTGCTATTGATGCAGCTTTAGAATGTAAAGAAAAAGGCGAGTCAAAAACTATTCTCTTTAATTTATGTGGCCATGGATATTTTGATATGTCAGCTTATGATGATTATCTAAATGGATCAATGGCTGATGATGTTATTGATGATGATGGAATAGGTAAATCTATTTCTCAAATACCAGAAGTAGCGTAATTTAAGTTTAAATTTTTTTTTATTTAATTAAAGGTGTTTCTTTATTATGGTTGAAATTAAACCTTTTAAAGGAACACGTCCTTACAACGAAGATGCAAAAAATTTAATTGCTCCCTCTACTGATCATTTAAGTATTGAAAATATAGAAATATTTAAAAAAAATAATTATTGGAATTATTTAAAAATTTTGAATCCTGTTGGGCAATTAAAAGAAGCAGATACGCTCTTAGAAGCTAAATCTCATTTTAATGAAATGAAAGAAAATGATGTAATTAAAAAAGATAAAGAATTATTTTATTACATTTATCAAATTGAATTTAAAGGCCATACTCAACTAGGTTTTTTATCTCTTTCTAAAATATCAGATTTCGTAGATGAAAAAATTAAAGCGCATGAAAAAATTTATGAAACAAGGATGAGAGAAAGAGCAGAGCAAATGTTAAATATAAAAACACAAATTGGTCCTATTTATGTGGTATATAAAAAAAACAAAAAGATAAAAGATTTATTATCCTCTATAATATCAAATACTCCAGATTATGATTTTGAAAGTTTTGATAAATCTATTCATAAACTTTGGTGTGTCTCTGATGAATTTTTCATTAAAAAGCTATCTTCATTGTTTATAAATGAGGTAGATAATTTTTATATTGCTGATGGACATCATAGAATGGGTGCAATGAAAATAATTGGTGAATTAAATTATAATAAAAATATTTTACAAGAAGATTTTATGATAGCGGCGTTTCCAAGTGATGAAGCTAAAATATTTGATTATAATAGAGTTGTTAAAGATTTAAATGGTTTGAGTGAAGAAAATTTTTTAGAAATTCTTTCTGAAAACTTTGAAATAAAAAAAGAAAAAAATCCTTTCAAACCTCAATCTAATAAACAATTTGGAATGTATCATGAAAAAAAATGGTATTCATTACATTTTAAAACTGAATTAAAAACTGATAATTTTGTTGATACACTAGATATTAATATTTTAAATAATTTTATTTTCAAAAAACATTTAAATATATCTGATGTTAATAATGATGAAAGAATAAGATTTATTGCCGGATGTCATGGTTTGGAAGCTTTAGAAAAAAAAGTTGATGAAAATAATGACAGTGTGGCATTTTCTATCTTCCCATCTTCAATAAGTGATGTTATTACAGTCGCGAATAAAAATTTGACTATGCCCCCTAAATCAACATGGTTTGATCCAAAACCTCTAGATGGCTTAGTAGTTTATGAGTTTGAAAAAAATGTATGAATAAACCTAATACTAAACCTAATAATCCAAATTTTTCAAGTGGACCAACTTCAAAAAGACCAGGCTGGGACATATCTGTTTTGAGTAATGCTTTAACTGGTAGATCTCACAGATCTGTTGAATGTAAAGCAAGATTAAAAGAAGCAATAGATAAATCTAAAGATATTCTTAAATTACCTGATGATTATTTATTGGGCATCATGCCTGGATCAAACACTGGTGCTTTAGAAGCTGCTATGTGGTGCCTATTAGGTAAAACGGGAGTCGATATTCTTGCATGGGAAAATTTTGGTAAAGATTGGGTAATCGATGCAATCAGCGAATTAAAATTAGATAATTTAAATATTCATGAAGAAGATTATGGGAAACTACCTGACCTAAGCAAAGTCAATTTTGATAATGACGTTATTTTTACTTGGAATGGGACAACATCTGGTGTCAAAGTTCCAAATGGAGATTGGATACCTGATGACAGAAAAGGCCTAACCATTTGTGATGCTACTTCAGCAATCTTTGGTATGCCTATAGATTATAATAAATGCGATGTTATAACTTGGTCTTGGCAAAAAATACTTGGAGGAGAGGCTGCTCATGGAATGATAGCAATTTCTCCACGCGTTGTTGAAAGATTAGAAAGTTTTACACCTAGTTGGCCAGTACCAAAATTATTTAGATTAGCTGAAAACCAAAAATTGATAAAAGGTATTTTTGAAGGAAACACAATTAATACACCCTCAATGATATGTGTTGAAGATATAATTGACTCATTAAACTGGGTTTCTTCTCAAGGAGGATTAAATTCATTAATTTCTAAATCCCAGAATTCTTTAAAGAAAATTAGAGAATGGATTAATGAGAGAGATTGGGTGACCTTTTTATCTGAAATTGAAGATGATAATTATATATCAAACACTGGAATAACTTTTAAAATTGTTGAAGATTGGTTTACTAATAAAGATGAAAATGATCAAAGAGCTGTAATGGCTGATATATGTAAATTACTTTCTGAAAATAATGTTGGATTTGATTGCAATGGATATCCTAAAGCACCACCTTCTTTTAGAATATGGGCTGGAGGCACGGTTCAAACTTCAGATGTAGAATTAGTTTTACCTTGGATTGATTGGGCTTATTCAGAAATTAAATCAAAAAATGCCTAAAGTACTAATATCAGATTCACTAGATAACATTGCATCTGAAATTTTAAAAAAAAATAATATTTCAGTTGATACAAAAACAAATTTATCTCCTAAAGAATTAAAAAAAATAATTGATAACTATGATGGTTTAATTATTCGTTCTGCAACTAAAGTGAGAAAAGATTTAATTGATTCTCTTTCAAATTTAAAAATTATAGGTAGAGCAGGAGCAGGAGTTGATAATGTTGATGTGGAAGCTGCTAAAAATAAAAACATTATCGTAATGAATACTCCAGGAGGCAATACAAATGCTACAGCAGAACACACAATTGGTTTAATTTTTGCATTGCAAAGAAAAATTACTGTTGCCAATGAGACAACCCATAAGGGTCTTTGGGAAAAAAAGAAATTAAAAGGAAATGAAATTAAAGGCAAGAAAATTGGTATCGTTGGTTTTGGTAATGTAGGTAAAAGAGTTGCAGAAATATCTAATGTATTGGGAATGCACGTTTCAATATTTTCTTCATACTTTAAAACAATTAAGGATAGCTATCCTGAATATAATTCTTGTTCTATCGATGAGATTATTAAAAATTCAGACATAATTTCATTTCACTGTAAACCCAATAAAGATGGTAATCCGATTATGAATAAAAATCATTTATCACTAATGAAAAAAAATTGCATAATTATTAACACCGCTAGAGGTAACTTAGTTAATGAAGATGATCTTAAAAACGCTCTTGAAAAAAAAGAAATTAAAGGCGCTGCATTAGATGTTTTCAAAAATGAGCCTTTATTAGAAAGTGGGTTTTATAATTTAGATAATATAATTTTAACTCCACATATTGCTGCCTCTACTGATGAAGCACAAATAGTTGTAGCAGAAATGGTTGCTAATCAGTTTGTTGAATTTTTTAATAATAATAAAATTATAAATTCAGTTACTTAATAAAAATTTCAGTTAAATTTTCTAAGTAAGCGGATGGATTTGAGAGAATGTTACCATCTAATATATTAGCTTGATCTAAAATTAAATTTGAAGCTTTTTTATGGTCAATTTTTGTTAAATTTTGAGATAAATTTACAATCATTGGATGGTTTGGATTAATTTCAAGTATCTTTTTTGAAACAGGAGTTTTTTGATTATGCATTTTCATCAGTTTTTCCATATTTATATCCATCCCAGCTTCTTCAGCAACAAGCAGAATTGGGCTTTTTGTTAATCTCTCAGATACAATTACATCAGATATTGTCTCTTTTAGCTCTGTTTTAAGTATGTTAATTAAATCATTGATTTTACTATCTATTTCTTTTTTATTTTCATCTTTCTTATTTGATTTTTCACCAACTTTTGAAACATCAACTTTACCTTTAGTTATTGATTTAAATTCTAAATCTTTAAATTTATTTACATTTTGAATCCAAAACTCATCTACTGCATCAACCATAAACAAAACTGGTATCTTTTTATCAGTGAAAACTTCTAATTGAGGGGAGTTTTTAATATGATCCTTATCAGTATTAGCAAAATAATAAATTTCTTTTTGATCTTTAGCCATTAATTTAGTGTACTCTTCAAGTGATATTTTTTTATCATTTAAAGAATTTTCAAACCTTAATAGCGGTAGGATTTTTTCATGATGATCATTATGTTCATATAACCCTTCTTTTAGTACTGGACCAAAATTATTCCAAAATGTCTCAAATTTACCCTTTTCTTTCTTAGCTAAGCTATCAATTTCACTTAAAATTTTATTTGTAATACCTTTTTTTATTTTTGTAATAATAGGATTATTTTGAAGCATTTCTCTACTTATATTTAGAGAAATATCCTGTGAATCGACTACTCCTGGGATAAAACGTAACCAATTAGGAATTATGTCTTCACAATCATCAGTGATAAAAACTTTTTGAACATATAATTTTATTTTATTTTTCCTATCGGCATTGAATAAATCCATAGGTTGATTTGTAGGAAAATAGAGTAAAGCCTTATAACTAATAACACCCTCAGCGTTATAGTGAATAGTTTTTAAGGGATCATCAAAGTTAAATGAAATATTATTATAAAATTGTTTATAGTCTTCCTCTTTTATATCTTTTTTATCTTTTAGCCATAATGGACTACCTTCATTTATTTTTTCTTCTTTTTCTTTATCATCAAGATCTTTAAGATAAATTGGAAAAGGAATATAATTTGAGTATTTAGTGATAATTGATCTTAATCGAAATGAATCTAAAAATTCATCAGCATCCTTCTTTATATTTAATGTTATGCAAGTACCTCTTTTATCTTTTTTAGCTTCTTCTATGGTATAATTTTCTTTTCCATTAGATGACCAAAGATTTGTTTCTTCATTTTCAGCATCTTTAGAAAGTACTTCAACATTATCTGCAACCATATATGAGGAATAAAAACCAACACCAAACTGTCCAATTGCAGAAATTTCGTTGCTTTTTTTATTTTTCATTGCTTCAATAAATTTACTAGTTCCTGATCTTGCTATAGTTCCTAAATTATCAATAAGTTCATTTTTTGACATTCCAATTCCATTATCTTCAATTTCAATAATTTTTTTCTTTTTTGAAACTCTGATATTAATTTTTAAATTCTTTTCATCTTTCAAAAGATTTTTTTTGGAGAGTGATTGATATCTTAATTTTTCGCAGGCATCAGCTGAATTTGATATTAGTTCTCTTAGAAATATTTCCCTTTCACTATAAAGAGAATTAGCAACAAGATCTAAAAGCTTACTGACTTCAGCTTGAAATGTTAAGTTTTCTTTTGTTTTTTCTGCCATTTTTGAAATTTAAGCATTCATATCTATAATTCAATAGTAAGCAATAATTTTTTGCCACATTTAAGACTATATAAGTAAAAGTTATGGTATCTAGATTTATAATGAAATATGATAATTTTTTAAAATTATTGTGCATTACATTGTTATTTTTATATGCATGTACTTCAAATCAGTTAACAAATACTGCTGATAGTTGTATAATTTTCGATGAAAAGAAAAGCTGGTATAAGGCAACTAAAAATTCTTATGATAAATGGAATACCCCAATAGCATTCCAATTGGCAGTTATAAAACAAGAATCATCTTTTACTCAATTTGCAAAACCGAAAAGAAAAAAATTTTTAGGTTTAATACCAACTTCAAGACCATCAACTGCTTTTGGTTATGCACAAATAACAAACCCTACATGGGATTGGTATAAAAATAAAACTGGAAATCAAAATGCTTCAAGGGCAAATTTTAAAGATGTAACTGATTTTATTGGATGGTACACAACGCAGTCTGAAAATATGATTGGAATTTCAAAAAATGATTACTATAATCAATATTTAGCATACCATGAAGGTCAAAACGGATGGTCGAAAAAGACATATAAAAGTAAAGATTGGTTGATTGATGTTGCTAAAAATGTAGAAAGAAATACTAAGATGTTTAATAAACAATTAAAACAATGTGAAGAAAAACTTAATAAAAAAGGTTTCTTCGGAATACTATAATGCCAATTTTAAACAGTATAAATCAAATGCAAGATCAGATGACAGAATGGCGTCAGGATTTACATAAAATTCCTGAGATAGGTCTTCAAGAATTTGAAACATCAAAATATATAAAAAATAAGTTAAGTGAATTTAATATTAAATTTAAAGATGGTTACGCTAATACAGGTGTTGTTGCTTGGGTAGATGGTAATGAAGTTAATAATGATAAGACAATTGGTTTAAGAGCAGATTTTGACGCTCTTCCTATGCCAGAACAAAACGAATTTAATCATAAATCTCAAAATAAAGGTATGATGCATGGTTGTGGCCATGATGGTCATACCACAATGCTTCTTGGGGCAGCAAAATATCTAAGTGAAAATAATAATTTTAATGGAAGAGTATATTTCATTTTTCAACCAGGAGAAGAAGGTTTTGCTGGAGGAGAAAAAATGATTCAAGATGGTATGTTTGATGATTTTAAAATTGATGAAGTTTATGCACTTCATAATTGGCCTGAGTTACCTTTAGGTACGTTTGGTGTTAATAGTGGACCTATGATGGCAGCAGTTGATGAATTTGATATTACTGTAAAAGGAAAGGGTGGTCATGCTGCATCACCTCACCTAGCAATTGATCCTGTAGTAATTTCTGCACAAGTTATTTCCGCTGTTCAAACAATTATAAGTAGATCTACAGATCCTGTTGATAAAGCTCTTATAAGTATTACAAAAATTAATGCTGGTACAGCTTATAATGTAATCGACGATCAAGTTAAAATGGGCGGGACTATTAGAACTTTTCGAAGAGAAACACGAGCATATATAGAGAAAAGATTAAATGAATTATGTAAAGGTATAGCCGATGCACATGGTGCAGAGATAAAAATTGAATTTGATTTAGTAAATAAATATCCACCTACTATCAATTCTAAAGAAGAAACAAAATTTGCAGCAAATGTAGCTAAAGATTTAGTCGGTGATGATAAAGTTATTACCGATATTGACCCGTCGATGGGAGGAGAAGATTTTTCATATTTGTTAGAAAAAAAACCTGGCTCCTATCTTTATCTTGGTCAAGGAGATGCAAAACATAGCGCTCATCTACATACAACAAAGTATGATTTTAATGATAATTTATTGCCTATTGGTGTAAATTTTTGGGTGAATCTTGTTCAAAAATACTTTTCTAAGTAATCTTAATTGATGTTAAATTTTAGTGCGATTTATTCAATAATCGCATTTAGAATTAAAGAATTTCTACAAGAGTATCATTATTCTTTATTAGCGCCTTTAACTACAAATCTTTTATTTATATTAGTTTTTATAACAGTAGAAAATTATTACTCACTTTCCATGGATTCAGGTTCTTTCGTTGAATTTATTGCTCCTGGATTAATCATTATGATCGTTGCTCAGGAAAGCTATGATAATTCGTCTGCTACTTTAATTCATATGAAACAAATTGGTTCTTTAGATGATTGGTTAATGGCACCTATCTATAGGATTGAAATATTAATATCTTTAATATTCACATCTCTTATTATTGGAATTATTTTAGCACTGTTTAATTTTTTTATATTTACTTTTTTGATAGATATTGAAATTTATAACTATTTTTATTTTTTTTACTACCTATTATTAGTTATAATATTTTTCTCATGTTTAGGATGTTTCGTAGGAATAATTTTTAATTCTTGGGATTCACAAAGTACATTCTCAAGCTTTTTTGTTGCGCCTATTAATTTTTTATCAGGAACCTTTTTTTCAATAAATTATCTGCCTGATAATTTGAAGGCTATACTTTTATATAATCCTTACTATTATGTTGTAAGCTTTTTTAGGAATTCATTTAATGATGAATTTTCTTTTAATTTAGTTGAAAATATCTTTATAATATTTTTTATTTTATTAACTTTGATTATTACATCATTTATTTTTTTCAAAGGTTATAAAATTATTAAATGATTGATGTTATTTTTAATTTTTTAATTCAATTTGATTTATTAATCAAAAATAATTTAGAATTATCTTTAATTTTATATTTTTTATTTTCATTCTTATTTTTTACATTTTCTCTACCTGGTAGTTTAATAATTATACTTGCATCAAGTTTCTTTTTTGGATTTATTACAGGTTTTATAATTAATATAACAACTATTGTTTTAGGTAGTTTATGTTTTTTTCTTTTTTTTAAAAATTTATTTAAAAAATATTTTAATAAACAAATTGAAAAATTTAGTGATAAACTAAATAAAATTATTAAAAAATCATCTTTTGAATATTTAGTTTTATTACGACTTATCTTTGGGGTGCCATTATTTGTTCAAAATTTATTTTTATCTACATTGAATATTTCTAAAACTAAATTTATAATTTCATCTTTTATTGGTTTTACTCCTTATTTTCTTCTTTTTTCATTTATTGGTCATCAATTTTCTGATCTTATTGAAATTAAAGAATTTCAACTTAGTAATATTTTATCATTTGAATTAATTTTAATTTTTTTACTTTTAATTATTTTTTTATTACTTAGAATTTTTTTTAAATTTAAATAAATAGTTTTTTAAATCTAATTGAAATGAATAATAAATAAATAGTAACAATTATTGCTGCATAAATAGTTATATCAATAATTATCAAATTATTTGCGGAAAATTCATTTGCTATTCTTGAATATATCAAAGCGGATGTCTGTATTACGGATGTAATAATAATAACATTAAGTAATCTGATTGAGCCCTTAGTATTTAAGTAGATCATGAAAAGACCAATAAATAAAAGACCTGTTATAGCTCCACCAAGGTTTCTAAGTCATGCAATATTTGTACTTCCAGCAGAAGTTAAATTGACAAAACTATATGGAAAAAATAAAAAAAATATTCCATAAATTAAAGAAAAAATTGATAAAAAAAATATGCTTAACCTGATCATCTACTAAAAACTATTTATTAAGATATAATTAGTATTGCAAATTAATTTTTACTAAATATAAAAAATATATGTTCCGATTGTTATTAGTTTTAATTGTAATAGTAATTATACTATTTATCTTGCGATCAAGAGCTAAATCACAATATAATAATTATGGTAACTTTTATAGAAATTTAATTCTGATAGTCATAATTGGAGGTTTAATTTTCTTTCTTGCTACAACTGGAAAATTCTTAATACCACAGTTATTAAACATTATCAAAGTTGGTTTACCATTCTTGACAAAATTAATAGGAATATAATGAAATATTTTTCAACAAATAATTTACCCTTAAACGATGAAATGATTAATTTTTGGAATAATAATGGATACTTGGTTATTGAAAATTTCAACACAGATAAAGAATGTGATGAATTAATGGAACGATCATCATATCTTATAGAACATAATAATTTTAATAATCAAAAATCTATTTTTGATACAGTCAATCAAACTCATAATGATGATAGTTATTTTTTAGAATCAGGAGATAAAATTCGTTTTTTCTTTGAAGAAAAAGCTAATTTAAATGATGACAATATAGAAGAGAATAAACATTTTATTGTAAATAAAATTGGTCATGCGTTGCATGACTTAGATAAAGTCTTTTATAAATTCTCTCATAAACAAAAACTTCAAGATATTGCTTTATCACTTGGTTTCTCAAAACCGAAATTACTTCAGTCTATGTATATTTTTAAGCAACCAAAAATTGGTGGTGAAGTAGTTTGTCATCAAGATTCCACTTTTTTATATACTGAGCCAGAAAGTACTATTGGTTTTTGGTTCGCATTAGAAGATGCAAATAAAAAAAACGGATGCTTACAGGTTGCAAGTGGAGGTCATAAAGGTCCATTAAGAAAACTTTTTAAAAAAGTAGATGGTAAAATGAAAATGATAGATTTAAATAGTGAACCATTTCCTGAAACTGATACTTTTGTAGAAGTAAAAAAAGGATCGCTTGTTTTATTACATGGCAGACTACCTCATTATTCATGTGAGAACACAAGTTTAAAATCAAGACATGCTTACACAATTCATGTAATTGATAATAACAACGAATATCCTGAATGGAATTGGTTACAAAGATCTTCAATACCTCTTAAAAGTTTTATTAATGACTAAAAAAATTATTTTAGATTGTGATCCAGGTCATGATGATGCTGTAGCAATAATGTTAGCTGCTTCTTCTAAAGAGATTGACATATTGGGTATCACCTGTGTTGGTGGAAATAGTGGTTTAAATAATACAGTAAATAATGCTCTTAAAGTTTGTACTTTAATTGAAAGAACGGACATCAAAGTTTACTCTGGTGCAAATAAACCTATTCATTATGAATTATTTACAGCTGAATATGTTCACGGAAAAACTGGATTAGATAAAAAAGGTGATCCTATAATAATAGATACAAATTATAAACCTCAAGAAAAACATGCAGTTGATTTCATAGTACAAACTTGTAAATCTTCAACAGAGCAAATTTATTTATGTCCAACTGGACCTCTTACAAATATTGCCTTAAGTTTAAAAAAAGATCCGTCTATTAAAGAAAATATAAAAGAAATAGTTTTTATGGGTGGGGCCGCTATGTGCTTAGGAAATACTACACCTTCAGCTGAATTTAATATTTATGTGGATCCACATGCAGCTAATATTGTTTTAGAGTCAGGTATTCCTTTAACAATGATGGGTTTAGATGTTACTCATCAGGTCAATGTAAATTCAAAAATTATCAAATCAATGAATGAAAATAAAAATAAAAGTTCTAAGTTTTTTGGAGAATTAATGGAATTTTATACAATATTTCATAAAGAATTGTACGAAACTGAGGAAACGCCCCTGCATGACCCATGTGTCATTGCATATTTATTAGATTCATCTATTTTTAGTGGAAAAGATGTTAATGTTACAGTTGAAGAAAATTCTGAATTAACAAGAGGGGAGACCGTTGTTGATTGGCTTGGTGTTACCAAAAGACCAGTAAATTGTTTTGTGATGAATGAAGCTAATGATGAAAAATTTTTTCAATTACTTAAAGCTAAATTATCGTTATTACCTTAAGTATAAAAACTCTTTGCAATCTTTCCAGCTAAATTTGCATTATTAATTATTAAAGATACATTAGCATTTAGAGTTTGATTTTTTGATTGTTCATTAATTTCTTTTATAAGAAATGGTGTTAATTCTTTTCCACTAATATTATTTCTATCAGCTTGTATTGTTGCATTATTTATCCATTTTTCTACGTCATTTTTATTAAGTGCTTTTTCAAATGGAACTTTATTAAATATGAGAATTGATTTTTTATTTTCCATATTTTCATTGAGTTTTAAAAAAGAAGAAATTTCATGAATTTCATCAAATTTATTATCGACTTTATTTTCTGTTTCTTCATACCAAAAACCAGGCATATAATTTGTTTGATAACCAATTCTTGTTATTCCTAAAGTTTCAAGAAGTTCATTTGTTTTACTTAGATCTAAAATAGATTTAGCACCACTACAGATTACAAAATTTGAATTCTCAGAAAGTGCATATAAATCTGCAGATACATCATTGGTATTTTCAGCATTTAGATGCACACCACCAATTCCTCCTGTTGCAAAAAATCTTATTTGAAATTTAGAAGCTATAGAAATTGTACTTGCTACTGTTGTCGCAGCATTTTCTTTATTAAATATTGATAAATTTATATTGTGGTTAGAAACTTTTTGAACATTTTTCTCTTTTGCTAATATTTGAATATCTTCTTCCGATAATCCTATTTTAACCTTACCTCTGATTATTCCTATTGTTGCAGCAATTGCACCATTATCTTCAATAGCCTTGATAGAATCATTTGCGACTTTAATATTTTCTGGGTAGGGCAATCCATGACTAATCAATGTACTTTCTAAAGCTACTATCGGTTTTTTTCTATTTATTGCTTCTTGAACTTTTTTACTTAAATCAAATATTTCATGCATACTATTGTACACTCACTCTCTTAGAAAGATTTTTAATTTTTAAAAAATCACTCTTAGTTTTTAGACTTTTACCACTAGCATAATAAGACCCGCATGCTACAGAAGTTTTCAAAATATAATTCATTTTTTCATTTATACTGAACAAATACAGCATCATAGCTGCTAGTGCGTCACCAGCTCCATTTTCGTTTACTACTTTGATTGATGGGGGTTTTATTTTTTTTATAAATTCATTACTTCCAAAGATTACATTATTTTTTGAATTAGTAGTAATTATTTTTATTTTTTTATTTTGTTTTAATATTTTTTTTACACCTAAAATTATATTTGAAGAATTTGTAAGTTTAAGTAACTCTGCTTTATTTAAGAATATAAAATCAACTTTATTTATAATCCTTTTAATTTTAATAACTTTATGCACTGATGTTGCGCACACAATAATTTTATTTTTTTTTGATAGTTTATTTATTGATTTTTCCAAATAGGTTTTAGAAAAATTTAGATCAAATATTATATTTTTATTCTTGATGTTTGGTATTTTTAAAGATTTATTATTTTCATATTCATCTGTGTTAGCTAATCCTAATAAAAATTTGTTATTTTTATCTGATAAAGCTAAATAGTATCTATCTGCATAATCTTTATTCACTTGATGAAAATATATTTTTTTTGAGATTTTTTTTCTAATCTCTTCATTTATAGCTAAACTATAAAAGTTTACATCAACAAAATTCGAAAGCAATTCTGCAATATTGTACGCGACTCCACCAATTCTGCTTTTTTGTGTAATTTGATTAGATCTAAAATTAATAATATTTTTTTTAAGATTTAATAAATAATCGTGATGAATTGCCCCAATACAAACAAAAATGTTTTTAGATTTCAGCATTATGAATTATACACCTTTTATGTCAGTTTTTGATGTTGATCCACCTATTATTGATAATAAACATTTAATTAAATGGTTAAAGATTAATTTTTCTTTCTTAAGAAATAAATTACTCAAAATTAAACAACTTGATAGTGAAAGGGATATAAATTTTATTATATTCATAAATAATAAAAAAAAATATGTATTAAAAATTTCAAACCCATCAGAAAAAATAAATATATTAAAATACCAAGATAGATTAATTAATTATTTACGAAGTGATCTTAGTCTTAAATCTTTTATACCAAAAATACACCATACAAAGATTGTAAAATATTTAGATAAAAAAAATAGAGAATGCTTTGTTAGGATCTTATCTTATATTGAAGGGCGAATGTATGGAGATACAAAAAGTAACGATAAAATTGAAAATTCTTTAGGTAAGTTACTTGGCAAAGTATCAACTAAGTTGAAAGCATTTAACGATATAGATGCCCATAGAAATTTTATTTGGGATCCATCAAATATAAAATGGATTAAAAAAGATATTAATATTTTTACTGGTTCAAAAAAATTAATTTTATTAAAATGTTTTTCAGAATATGAAAAATTTGTAAAAAATAATTTAAATAAATTAAGATTTTCAATAACTCATTCAGATCCAAATAATTATAATATTGTTATTAAAGAAAACAATGTTTGTGGTTTACTAGATTATGGAGATTCTATTTATTCTCCAACAATAAATGATTTAGCTATATGTCTTTCATATGCATTAATGAACAATGATAATATTTATCTTACACTTAAGAATATAATAACAGAGTACAATAAACAGTTTTCTATTAATGAGGATGAAATTAATTCATTAATATCATTATGTAAGTCAAGACTTATGATTACTGTTGTAATGGCAAAAAAACAAAGAATTAAATATCCATCAAATCAATATTTAAGTATTAGTGAGAAAGATGCATGGTCTTTATTAGAAAAATTAGATAAAATTCCTATCAATTTTTTAATATATATTGTTCGCGAAATATGCGGCTTTGATATTATTCACCACCATAATAAAATTATAAATTATATAAATAAATTCAACTTTGGTAATATTTTTAATTTTAATTTACTTGATAAAAATAAATCTATCTTAAAATTAAGTTCTGATTCACTTTTATTAAAAGGTAACCCAGATAATAGTTCACTTAAAAAAAGAGTTAATAAAATATTTAAAGAAGATAATTCTAGTATAGGTATAGGTTTATACAATGAAAAAAGAAAAGTTTATAAGGGACCTAACTTTATTTCTGAATTAAATACGAATGAAAGACGTAATATTCATTTAGGCGTAGATATCTTTATTGATAAAGGAACAGATTTATTTGCTCCAATTGATGGTAAAATTATAATTTTAAAAAATAATAATTTCAAATATGACTATGGTCCCACTCTAGTTTTAGAACATAGTTTTAAAAAATATAAATTTTATACTCTATACGGTCATTTATCCAAAATAATGTTTCAAAAACTAAAAATTGGAAAAAAAATTAAGAAAGGTGAATGGATTGGTAAAATTGGTAATTCTAATGAAAATGGAAAATGGTTACCACATTTACATTTTCAAATTATTTTAGATTTATTAGGACATGATAAGAATTTTCCAGGAGTAGGTGAAGAATTTTTATTCAATATTTGGAATAAAATTTCACCTGATCCAAATTTAATTCTACGAATTCCAAAATCTTTTTATTCTAATAATAATAATTTTAAAGATACTTTAAAAAAAAGAAGAAAAAATATTTCTGATAATTTATCAATTTCTTACAAGAAACCTCTTCATATGCTTGAAGCTAAAGATCAGTATTTTTTTGATAGATATGGCAGGAGATACTTAGATTGTGTAAATAATATTTCCCATGTTGGGCATTCAAATTCCTATGTCCATGAAGCTATGATTAAGCAAAATTTAAAACTTAATACTAATACGAGATATCTATACGATACAATTAACGATTATAGTGAATTACTTTTAAGTAAGTTTCCAAAAAAATTAAATAAGATATTTTTCGTATGTACAGGATCTGAAGCTAATGATTTAGCTTATAGAATAGCTCAAACTTATACTAGTGCAAAAGATGTCTTTGTGATGGACAATGCTTATCATGGGCATACCAATGCTTTAATTGATCTAAGTCCATACAAATTTAATAGTAATGGTGGTTTAGGTAAAAAAGATTATGTTCACGTATTAGATATGCCTGATCCTTTAAGAGGTAAGTGGAGATATCAAAATTCAAATTGGATTCAAAAATATATAGATGAAGCAAAAACAGTAATTAGAAATAAAATTAAAGAAACAAAAATTGCATGTTTTTTTACTGAAAGTATACTTGGTTGCGGTGGTCAAGTAATTCTTCCAAAAAATTATTTAAAAGAAATATTTTCAGAAATTAGAAGAAACAATGCATTATGTATTGTTGATGAAGTACAAACTGGTTTTGGACGCGTTGGAAGAAATTTTTGGTCATTTGAAGAGCATGATGTTGTTCCTGATATAGTAACCTTGGGCAAACCTATGGGTAATGGTCACCCTATAGCCGCTGTTATAACTACAGAAAAAATAGCTTCAACTTTTAATAATGGGATGGAATATTTTAATTCATTCGGTGGTAATCCCGTTTCCTGCGCTATCGGTAAAGCAGTATTAGAGACTATTGATAATAATAAATTACAAAAAAATGCTTTGTTTGTTGGTAATTATTTTTTAAAAGAATTAAAAAAAATCCAACTTAAATATAAAAAATATATTAGTGAAGTTAGAGGTAGGGGGCTTTTTTTAGGAATAGATATTATTAAAAATAGTAATGTGTCTAAACCAAACAAAAAATTAGCTAAATTACTTATTAATTATATGAGAAATCAAGGTATTTTGTTGAGCACTGATGGCCCTTATGACAATGTTATTAAAATAAAACCACCTCTTGTATTTACAAAATTAAATGTTGATCAGGTATGTAAAAACTTAGAAACTTTCTTTAAAAAATTATAAAATATATTCCATAACTAATCATTAGCATGCCAATGGTTAGATCAATCCAAAACCAAGTTTTATTTGAATAAATATATTTTGATAAGAACTTTGACATATATCCCAAAGAAAAGAAAAACAAAAAACTAGCTGAAATTGCTCCAATGCCAAATGAAAATTGATCATTAAAATTTGTTGATAATGATCCCAGCAAAATAATTGTATCTAGATAAACATGAGGATTTGCGTATGTAATAAGGAGTAAGGTAATTAATATTTTACCGAATTCGTTAATTATATTTAATTCTTTATTTATATCTTTAAATTTATTTAATTTTGTAACTTTATTTAATCCATAAAATATAAGCCAAATTCCACCTAATACTTTTACTATTCCTATAATACTTGGATTAATTTGAACAATATATTTAGATAGATATATTCCGATTATAATTAGTAAACTGTCTGATAGACTGCAAAATAAAGTAACTGTAAAAACATAAGATTTTTTAAGCCCTTGCTGTATTACAAATAAATTTTGAGGTCCTATGGCTATAATTAATGTTCCTCCAATTATTAATCCTTGGATAAAATCATAAATATACATATTGCCTTAAATTGTAATTACACTATTTTAAAAATATGCACAAAATTATATTGTTTAGTTTGTTTATTTTATTATCAAAAAATGTTTATGGAGAAATGATAAAACCAGACCCTTCAATTGGCCCTAAAGAAGTTATTTCAATTCAATTAAAAGCACTACAAAAAAATAATTTACCTTTTGACGATGCCGGTATTGAACAAACTTGGGAATTTGCACATCCCAATAATAGAATGTACACAGGTCCTCTAGACAATTTTATTAGGATGATTAAAAATCCATCTTATGCTATGATGATTGATCACTTAGAACACAAAATAATTCCTGTTCAGGAACAAGAAAAAAGTTCATATTACTTTGTAGAGCTTACAGATATTAATGGAAAAAAATTTGGTTTCGAATGGACAGTAGAAAAAGTAGAGCAAAACGGTGAGTTTAAAGATTGCTGGATGACTGTTGGTGTTTCTAGACCAATGCCTTTATCACAAGCATCATAGTGTGCGGAAGATTTACAAGCACTGAAGATAAAGAAAAAATTACAAAACTATTTCCTAACTCAGAAGTTTTAAATTATGCACATAAGTCTTACAATATATCACCTTCTAATATCATTAATATTATTTATGAAAATAATCATAAACTTTTAATAGATACTTTTATTTGGAGTTATAGTTTTTTTAGTAAACAAAATAATGTTACTCAATTTGTTATTAATGCAAGAATTGAAACGATTAATGATAAATATTTATTTAAAGAATCATTTACTAAAAGAAAATGTCTTATTATTGCAAATGGATATTATGAATGGAAAAATATAAATAATCAAAAACAACCCTATTTAATATCAATTCCTAGTAATGAATTATTATTTTTTGGTGGAATTTGGAGGGAAGAAATAAGAGATAATAAAAAAGTGAATGTTGTCTGTATCATTACTAAGGAGGCAAATGAAAATCTTTCCCATATACATAATAGAATGCCTCTTATTATGTCTCATAATGAAGGTCTTGATTTTCTTAATGATAATGAAAATGAATTTCTACATAAAAACAAAAGTGTTATCGAGGATGATTTAGACTTTTATCCAGTATCAAAAATTGTAAATAATCCAAAAAATAATGATGAAAATTGCCTTAAAGAAATATCTTTATAATATTTAAATTTTTTTATCGCTTTTATAATATTAATCAAATATATAATTTTTCTTTAATGAGCCATTTATTTTATAAACCTGCAAAATCTAGATTACACAGAAGTGAATTGGCTGTTCCAGGTTCTAATCCAAAGATGTTTGAAAAAGCATTAAAATCAAATGCTGATTATATTTTTTTAGATTTAGAAGATGCAGTATCTCCAAATGATAAAATTGATGCAAGAAAAAATGTTATAAATGCAATAAAAGAATATAATTGGAGAGAAGAAGGTAAAACAATCTCTATAAGAATTAATGGCTTGGATACACATTATATGTATCGTGATGTGATTGAAATTATAGAAGAGGTCGGCGATAAGATTGATACATTATTAATTCCAAAAGTAGGCTCATCATCTGATGTATATATGGTTGATTGTATGCTCAATCAAATTGAACAAAATAAAAAATTTAATAATAGAATAGGTTTAGAATGTTTAATTGAAACAGCACTAGGAATGTCTAACATCCAATCAATTGCAACATCAAGTTCTAGACTAGAAGCATTACACTTTGGAGTTGCAGATTATGCTGCAAGTATGCGAGCAAGAACTGTTGTCATAGGAGGTTTAAATCCTGATTACCCTGGTGATCAATGGCATCATGGCTTATCAACTTTAGTAATGACCTGTAGATCATATGGCTTAAGAGCAATAGACGGACCTTTTGGAGACTTTAATGACAAACAAGGATATCTTGATGCAGCAAAAAGAGCGGCAGCAATTGGTTTTGAGGGTAAATGGGCAATACATCCATCGCAAATAGATTTAGCTAATGAAGTTTTTTCTCCGCCCAAAGAAGAAATAGATAAAGCAAAAAGAATATTATTAGAATTAGAAAAAGCAGCTGCTGAAGGAAAGGGCGCTGCTCAGCTTGATGGCAGAATGATCGATGCTGCATCTGCAAGAATGGCTGAAAATGTTGTAAATATTAATAAGTTAATTGAAAGTAAGTAATGGATATACACGAATATCAAGCAAAAAAAATATTGTCTGATTTTGGTGTTAAAATTCCCACTGGTGGTATTGTTTATAGTCCAGAAAATGCAGAAAATAAAGCGAGAGAAATTGGTGGTTCTAAATGGGTTGTAAAAGCGCAAGTTCACTCTGGTGCTAGGGGTAAAGCGGGAGGAATTATAATATGTAATTCTCCATTAGAAGTTGCTGATGCAACTGATAAATTGTTAGGTAAAAAATTAATTACAAACCAAACTGGTCCAGAGGGTAAGATAATAAATAGAATTTATATTGAAGAAGCAACTGATATCAAACATGAATTATATTTAGGTTTAGTGTTTGATAGATCTTCAGAAAGTATAATGGTTGTAGCCTCAACAGAAGGTGGAATGAGTGTCGAAGAAATTTCAAAAGAAAAACCTGAAACAATTATACGATCAAAAATAGAAGTTGCAGTTGGTATTCAACAATTTCAAGCAAGAGAAATAGCTTTTGGTTTAGGAATTGAATCCAAATTGATCTCAAGAGCTGCAAATACAATTATTGGTTGTTATAAAGCTTTTAGTGAGCTTGATGCAACAATGGTTGAAGTTAACCCATTAGTTGTATCACACCAAGATGAAATACTAGCATTAGATTGTAAAATGAGTTTTGATAATAATGCAATATTTAGAAGAGATGAAATTGCAGAACTTAGAGATAAAACACAAGAAAATTCAAATGAAGTTTATGCTTCTGACAGAGGAATGAATTATGTAAGCTTAGATGGGAATATTGGTAATATTATTAATGGTGCAGGCTTAGCAATGGCTTCAATGGATATGATAAAACTTGCCGGTGGTGAACCTGCAAATTTTTTAGATGTTGGTGGAGGTGCAACACCTGAAAAAATAGTTAAAGCTTTTAAATTAATCTCTATGGACACAAAAGTTAAGGTAATATTAGTTAATATCTTTGCAGGGATTAACAGATGTGATTGGGTTGCAGAAGGAATTGTTCAAGCTTTATCAAAAATTGAAATTAAACATCCTTTAGTTATACGTTTAGCTGGAACTAACGTCGAAAAGGGAAACGAAATACTTAAAAAAAGCAATATAAATTACATTGAAGCTTCAACTTTAGAAGATGCAGCAAATAAAGCAGTGAAGGCTCTTGGATAATTATGTCTATAATCATTCACAAAAATACAAAGATTTTAGTCCAAGGATTCACTGGAAAAATTGGAAGTTTTCATGCTGAAGAAATGATTAAGTATGGTTCTAACGTTGTTGGTGGGGTAACACCTGGTAAGGGTGGCATGACTCATTTAAATCTTCCTGTTTTTAATACTGTTAAAGAAGCTGTAGATCAAACTGGAGCATCAACATCAATTTTATTTGTCCCACCAGCCTTTGCAGCTGACTCAGCAATGGAAGCTGCTGATGCAGGTATTAAGACCTGCGTGGCTATTACTGATGGTATTCCTTCTCATGATATGGTTAAAATAAAAAGATACATGAGAAGATATCCAAAAGATAAAAAAATGGGATTAGTAGGTCCAAATTGTGCAGGAATAATTAGCCCTGGTAAATCTATGTTGGGTATTATGCCTGGTCATATTTACAAAGAAGGTAAAATAGGAATAGTTAGTAGATCTGGCACTTTGGGATATGAAGCTGCACAACAACTTAAAGATTTGGAAATTGGTGTTTCAACAAGTGTAGGTATAGGAGGCGATCCAATAAATGGAAGTTCTTTTAGAGATATAATTGAAAAGTTTGAAAATGATGATGAAACTATTGCAGTTTTAATGATAGGTGAAATAGGTGGTCCACAAGAAGTTGAAGCTGGACAATTTGCTAAAGAAAATATGAGTAAACCGGTAATTGCGTATATAGCAGGACTAACTGCACCAAAAGGTCGTGTGATGGGGCATGCTGGTGCAATTGTTTCTGCTTATGGTGAAAGTGCAATAGAAAAAGTAGAACTTCTTAAAGAGTGTGGGGTTACAATTTCTAAAAATCCATCTGTAATGGGTGAAACTGTTAAAAAAGTATTAGTAGAAAATAATTTGAATTAATATAATTAAAAAATTAATGAAATTTTTATATAAAAATGAATTCTGGATGTTAATATTTTCTCTTGGTGTTCTTTATTGGTTATTTAATCCATCAGTCTTAACAACCTTAGTTATGATTGTGCCATTGCTATTGGCCGTTTCTTCCCGTAAATAAAGCTAAGTTTTATACTTACTGATGCATGAACGTTTATCGTATTTATAGTTAAAAAATGAAATTATATCTTATTAGACATGCAGAGTCAGAAGCTAATGCAGCATCAGATTTAGATAATCCAACTTATTATTATGATGCAAGAATTACTCAAAGAGGAGTTGAGCAAGCAAAAAAATTAAATAATAGAATTAAAAATCTCAAATTTGATAATTATTTTTGTTCCCCCTTAACAAGAACACTGGAAACATTCTCTATAGTTTTTCCATCTAATAAACCTGTAATTGAACCATTAATAAGAGAACATTTGTATCACTCATGTGATGTAGGAAGACAGCCAAAAAAATTAAAAAAAGAATTCAATAATTTTGATTTTAATAATTTAAATGATTTTTGGTGGAATAATAACAAACCTATTAATGAAAAAAAAATTATACAAGAGTCTCACAATGATATTAAAATTAGATTAAGGTCTTTTTTGCTATCTATCAAAAACCTTAATTTACAAAAAATTGTATTAGTCAGTCATGGTACATTCTTAAGTCAAATAACTGAATATATGCTTGATAACTGTGAGGTATATGATTGTGAATACAATGAGATATACGAAAAATTTTTTTAATTTAATTTTTGATAAATAAAAATCTAAAACATCTCGTTTATTATTTTATTTAATTTTTGTGTTACTCTATCAATTATTTTTTTTCCTATCTGCGCATTGGATTTTCTAGGATCTCCAATAATTCCACTTTTACTTAATTCTTTAGTTACCCAAGCTTTTTTAATATTTTTCTCATAAGAAATAGTTTTAGATGATAAATAATCGAAAGATAATCTATGTTTAGAAATTTTAGATTGCCTAACTAGGTTTGGAAATAAATATAACATAATAGATGTTTCAAATTCTCCACCGTGATAACCAAAGTCTTTTTCTTTACTTGATATTATTCCTTTAAATTGATCAAATAAAAAATATGTGCCTTTTACTATGTTTATCTTAAATTCTGATTTCAATTCTTTAGCAATAATATCTATATGGCTAATTTGTCCACCATGACTATTTAAAAGTAATATATTTTTAAATTTCAATTTACATACATTTTTTAATATTGACAAAGAGTGCGATATAAATTCCAATGAATCAATACTTATTGTTCCATCAAAATCTGTATGTTCAGCAGCTGAACCAAAATATATCTCAGGCATAATTAAATATTTATTTGAATTATATTTTTTATTAAATTCTAATAATATTCCTTCAAGAATTTTTTTATCAGTATTTAATGGAAGATGCGGACCATGTTGTTCTATTGATGAAAATGGGAAAATTAAAACTGTTTTTCTATTTATTTTTTTAATTTCATTTGTTGTTAATTCTTCCCAAAAGTTTGTTAGCATTTTTTTATTATACATTTATAAGTAAATTATGAAATCTTATTCTTTATGGATTGATAAAAAAAAACAAGCTAAAATTTATCAAAAAAAACTTGTTTACAATAAAAATAACAAAACAGTTTTAGTTAAAACTATTTACTCTGGCATTAGCAAGGGAACTGAAAAATTAGTTTCATCTAAAAGCGTAAGTAAGGATCAATTTGAATTAATGAAAGCCCCTTTTCAAGAGGGTTCATTTAATTTACCTATAAAATACGGTTATATAAATGTTGGGAATATTATCGATGGTCCAAGGAAATATATAAATAAAAAAATATTTAGTCTTTATCCTCATCAAGATTTATATGAAATTTCTATTCAAAATTTATTTTTTTTACCAAAAGGAAATTTGAGAAAATATGTTCTAACTGCAAATATGGAAACAGCAATTAATATCTTTTGGGACGCTCAATCTAAAAGTAATAACAAAATTCTAATTGTAGGACTTGGCTCTGTAGGATTATTAACTGCATTTTTTTTTAAAATTAATGGATATAAAAATGTATATGTTTTTGATAATAATAAAAATAAAAGAAAAATTGCCAACTATTTAGGATTAAATTTTATTGATATAAGAAAGATTGAGAAAATAGATGTAGCAATAAACACTACAGCTAATTATAAAGTTTTAAACTCTTTAATGGAAAAATTATCTATCGAAGGAAAAATAGTAGAAGCTAGTTGGTATGGTAAAAATAAAGGAGAAGTTGCCTTAGGTGGGTATTTTCATTCTAAAAGATTAAAAATTATTAGCTCACAGGTTTCTAAAATACCAAAATATATGAAAAATAAATATGATTTTGAGGGGAGATTAAAATTAGCAATTAAATCTTTAAAAAATTCAAAATTAGAAAAATTAATTACTAGTGAAAGTAATTTTTTTGATTTAGAAAAAGATTACTATAAAATCCTTCAAAATAAGGATACAATAATGCATCTAGTTAAATATTAATTATGTATTCGATAAAAGTAAGAGAAAATATTCTAATAGC
>CACNLM010000013.1 GCA_902621305.1 uncultured Alphaproteobacteria bacterium
GCCATGCTTTTTGGCAAGGTTAACATATTTTTCTATGGCGTTTTCTCCTCTCATTGTGTTGTGTCTATCAAAGCGGTTAGCCCATAGTGTAAATCTTGTATTAGGCGGATTTTTTCCACCAATGTATTTACCACTTAATCTTCCTCCTGCTAACGGTGAATATGCAAGTAAACCGCAATTTTCTCTAATTGAAACTTCTGAGTTATGGATATCAAAAATTCTATTTACTAAACTATAAACATTTTGAATAGACATCATCCTAGGAAGATGTTTTTCTTCTGATAATTTCATATATTTCATAACACCCCATGGTGTTTCATTGGATACACCTATATGCCTTATTTTTCCTTGTTTAATTAAATCTTGCAGATTGTAGAGCACTTCTTCAAACTCAACCCATGTATCGGTAGGATCATATTCAAAATCAAGTTGGCCAAACTTAGGAACTTTTCTTTCTGGAGCATGAAGCTGGTATAAATCAATGTAATCAGTCTTTAATCTTTTAAGACTTCCCTCTATAGCATCATTAATATTTTTTTTATCAAAAAATAATTTAGCACCACCTTCTCTTATCCAGTTTGTATCCTCATTTTTTGCACAAATTTTGGTTGCAAGTATTATGTCTTTTCTTTTATTATTTTGATTAAACCAGTTTCCAATTATTTCCTCAGTTTTTCCATAAGTTTTCTCTCTTGGTGGTATTGAATAAACTTCAGCTGTATCAAAAAAATTTACACCTCTTTCAAATGCATAATCCATCTGTTCAAAGCCATCATCTTGATTATTTTGTTCTCCCCAAGTCATGGTACCAAGACAAATAGCACTTACATCTAAATCTGTAGTCCCTAGTTTTCTATACTTCATACTATTTTTATAAAATGCCTTGAAATTGTCAGATTTATAGCGATATTAGTAATAATTAAAAGGAGAAATTATGGCTTTAGACTTTAATCAACGATCTTACACTAAATCAGTAGATCAGGCAGCAATTGATGAAGGCTTGAGAGCGTATATGCTTAAAGTCTACAATTATATGACTACAGGTTTAGTTCTTACCGGTTTCATTGCTTATTTTTTTGGAAAAGCATCAGTTGAGGCTTATTTACCACAAGGTGTTGTTTTAACCCCTCTTGGTAACACGCTATTTAACTCAGGACTAGCATGGGTTATAATGCTTGCACCTCTTGGCTTTGTTTTTTATTTAAGTGCAAGAATAAATAAAATGTCATCTTCTGCAGCTCAAATAACATTTTGGATTTTTGCTTCTGTAATGGGTTTATCAATGGCATCAATATTTATTCAATTTACAGGAGAGTCAATTGCAAGAGTGTTTTTTATAACTGCTGGTACTTTTGGTGCAATGAGTCTTTATGGATACACAACTAAAAGAGATTTAACTAAACTAGGTGGCTTTTTGTTTATGGGCCTAATTGGTGTAATTATAGCAAGTGTAGTAAACATATTTTTCCAATCAGGGCTCATGGCTTTTGTAATTTCAGTTATAGGTGTTTTAGTTTTTGTGGGTTTGACTGCATATGATACACAAAACATTAAAAATATGTATTACGGTGGTGATAGTGAAGAAATAGGATCAAAAAAAGCTTTGATGGGTGCATTAAAATTATATTTGGATTTCATCAACCTATTCATTTTATTACTTCAATTATTTGGTCAAAGAAGATAATTCTTTTAAAACACAAATATCATTTTATTATACCCAGTCTTTTAAAGACTGGGTTTTTTTATGTCTGACTTAGAAAATAAACTTAAAAGAATTATTTATACATTCAACAATGTAAATACAAAAACAGCTTACAAGGATATTAAAAAATTATCTGAAAAACACACTAAAATAATGAGTGTTCAAAACGTTTTGTTTCAAATTGCTAAAAAAGTTGGGGATATTGATACATCAATTAAAGCTTTAGAAAAGATTTTGTATGTTGAAAAAAATAATACTTCATACCTTACTCAATTATATAAATTACTTTTGGAAAAAGGTTTGTTAAATGAAGCTTTAGAAAAAATTAACATTATACTTGAAATAGATAATAAAAATTACGATGCGTTACGAGATAAATCCTATATATATTTTTTAAAGAATGATTATATTGAAGCAAAAAAATGTATTGAGAATATTTCAAGTCTAAAAGATAAAGATTACTTTGGATATAATATTATAGGCTTAATATATCATAAAAATAATCTTTTTGAGAAAGCAAAAATTTATTTTAATACAGCTATAAAGATTAATGATCGTTATGTAGATAGTTATAATAATTTAGGTACTTGCTTAATTGAATTAGAAAAACTTGATGAAGCTAAAAAAATTTTTAATAGTGCCTACAAAGTTGATAAAAAAAATGTTTTAACCCTAATCAACCTTGCCAATGTTTTAAGTCTTCAGGATGATATTATAGGGGCAATAAAATATTACAATGAAGCTTTAAATTTAGATCCAAATAATCAAGAAATCCTTTCTAATTTGGCTATATGCTACTGTAGAGACAATAATGAAAAAGAAGCAAAAATTTTCTATGATAAAGCTCTAAAAATTAATCCTTATGATTACAAATTAATGTATGCTTATAGTACATTACAATTAAAATTAAATAATTTCGAACAATCTTGGAAACTTTTTGATTCAAGATTATTAATTGAAAAAAATAAAGATAAGTTAAATTATTTTGATTTAGTAAAAAATAATTTATTTGATGATTTAACAATTAATCAAAATGATAAATTACTAGTTTTAAGAGAACAGGGGATAGGAGAAGAAGTTTTATTTAGCTCAGTATATCCTGAGATTATAAACAGATTTGAGAATATTAAAATAGAAGCTGATAAAAGATTAGTATCTATTTTTAATCGATCATTTGAAAAAAAAATATTTGTAGAGGATGGATATTATTCAAACAGCACTAGTATATCTGATTTTGATAAAATTACATATGCTGGAAGTTTAATTAAATTTTTTAGGAAAAATAAAGATGATTTTGATTATGGTCATTATTTGGTTGCAAGAAAAGATATTGTTTATAAATTCAAAGAAAAATTAAAAAATTATCAAGATAAATTAAAGATAGGTATATCTTGGAAAAGTGTTGTAAATATTTACGGAAGTTTAAAATCATTATCTATAAAAGATTTTGAACCATTATTTAAAAACAATAGATTAATTATAAATTTACAATACGGGGATATAGAATCAGATAAAACATATATATTAGAACAAAATAAAAACTTAAAAGTATTTAATGATCTAGATTTATTTAATGATATTGAATCATGTATGGGATTATTGAAAAATTTAGATATATTTATCACAGTTAGTAATTCAACAGCACACTTTGCGGGCGCTCTAGGTGTACCAACAATACTTATTTGTCCAAAGAAATCATCTACTTATTACTACTGGAATACACAAACTGGTTCTTCAATTTGGTATAAAAACATAAAAGTTTTAGGTATTGAAAAATCAATAAGTGATACAATTATTCTAATAAATAATATTTTAGAGAAAGATAATGAATTTAAATTTACAAATTAATAACCTTCTTAAAAAATTTGAGTCTGGCAATAAATTAAAAAGTTATAAAGAATTAGAAAAGATATTTAAAAAAAATAAGGAAAACAATCTACTACGTTATAATTTAGCGGTAATACAACAAAAACTCAATTTAAATAAGGAGGCAAAGTTAAATTATAATTATTTAATTAAGGTAGAAAAAAACATTAAGGCAATGATTAATCTTTATAATATTTATTTTTTGGAAGAAAAATATTACGATGCATTAAAAGTAATCGAAGATATTTTAGAAATACAACAATTTGAAAATGTTCATAAAGATAAGGCTTTTGCAAATTTAAAATTAAATAATATTAAAATTTCAAGAAAAATATGTGATTATTATCTTGGTAAAAATAATAAAGATGTAGTTTGTCTTAATATATTAGGTCAATGTTTCTTTGCTGAAGGTAGTTTTGATAGTTCAATAAAGATCTTTAAAAATGTTTTATCAATTGATCCAAATAATTTATCTGCACTTAATTCATTAGGAAGAATTTATCATGAAAAACGCGATACAGAGAAAGCTGAAATATTTTTCTTAGAGGCATTAAGAATTAAGGGAGATTCATATCATGTTATAAATAATATAGCTGGATTTTATAGAGAAGAGGGTAAAAGTAATAAAGCTATTAAATACTATTCGAAAGCAATTACACTAAATCCTAACAATCCATATATTTATAATAATCTATCAAAAACTTATTTTGATTTAAATAAACATGAAGATGCAAAAAAAAATAGTTTTAAAGCCTTAGACTTGAAACCAGAAGATGGTGATGTGCAAAAAACATTATCATTTATTTTTCTTAAAGATCATGATTATGAAAATGGTTGGAAGTATTTTGATGGAAGACTCAAGTTGAATGAGTTTATAAGAAAAAATGAAAACGTTGAAAAATTAAATAAAAAATTATTTAGGAAGAATGTTTTAGAAAATTCAAAGAGTAAATTTTTAGTTGTAAGAGAACAAGGAGTAGGAGATGAAATTCTTTATGGCTCTATGTATGGTGATCTTTTGAGAAATATAGATAATATTATTATTGAGTGTGATCCGAGACTACTAAATTTATTTAAAAGATCTTTTCCTAAATATAGTAATAATTTTGTTAAACTTGGAAGTATTTCAAATGAAGACTATAAATTTGAAAAAATTGACTATGTTCTTTATGCTGGAAGTTTAGGGAAATATTTTCGTAAAAATTTAAAAAATTTTATTAATGTACCTTATCTTAAAGTAGATGAAAAAAAATATAAAGAAATACAAAATAAATTATTAAAATACAAAAATAAGAATAATATTGGTATTTCTTGGAAAAGCTTTAACAATAGATATTCATCTGACAAATCATTGGATTTAGATAACTTTGAAAATTTATTTAGGCTTCCAAATTGCAATGTCTTTAATTTGCAATATGGTAATGTTTTGGATGAAATTAATAAATTTAATAGTAAAAAAAATAAACTTCTTAATGTAAAAGATTTAGATCTTAATAATGATTTTGAAAGCATAGCCTCTCTTTTGAAATCACTGGACATCTTCATAACAATTAGTAATAGCACTGCTCACCTTGCTGGATCACTAGGTGTCAAAACTCTACTAATAAAACCTGATAATTATGCTCTTTTTCATTATTGGAATCAAAAAAACAATAAAACACCCTGGTATAATTCTGTTGAATTAATTGACAGGCAGAGTTTTTTAAATGGCTCTATAAATTTACAAAGATATTTAAACTTATGATTTAAATTTTAAAGAAAGATATTCATCCCTTTCTTCAAGCCACTCTTTTGCAAACTCAACATCCTGCCATTCAGAAAACCACGGACCTCCTCTAGTGAAATGAACTGCGTAAGGTTTATCTTTATTGTGACCTGAAGTCCATCCTTCTAACCAATTCCATCTTTCGTCTAAAGATCCAATTTCATCATCTTCACACCATTTAAATTGATGAAGGTATGCACCTGTTTCTTTATTAACTTTTTCGACAGTTAATTGTTTTGTACTAGGATGAGAACAATTATATAAAATAAAACTAGACCAATTTTTTCTTGGATAAATTGTTTGTTTTTGTCCATCCATTTTATGTTTCTCTTTGGGTGTATAGTCATGTTTAACACAGTAAACAGCTTTATTTTCATCAAGATTTTTAAATAAGTTGGATATATCATTTAAAAAAATAAAGTCACAATCACAGAAAACTGCCCATCCTTCATAATTTGTGAGTTTTGGAACTAAAAATCTGGAATAAGTAAATTGTGTAGATGCTAAAGGATCAATGCTTCTGGTGTATAAGTTTTTAGCAATAAGCTCATCGATTTTTAAAGACATAACGTTTACATATGCATTGGTACGCTTTAAAAGTGAATACTTACAAACTCTATAAGCAATATCCTCTTTAGAATCATATCCTATAAAAAAATTTAATTTCATACTAATTTATATTTTGTCTTATCATCATTGGAGATGACCAAACAAGAGAATTGTAATTACCAGAATTAGATAAGGAGCTCCATTCCTCTTGTGATTGGTTTGTAATTCTACATATCCAACTATTTTCCAATTTAGCATTTTCAGCTCTCATTATCCAAGCATCACTTTTTTGCTTATCATTATTTTCCCCAAGTTCTAAATCAGACATAAAATAACAGATATCTTTAGTAGGACTAGGGCCAATCATTCCTGCAATATTGTCTCTAGCAATATCCCATTTTAAATTTTTAATAGCAAAATAAATTAAAAGTTTTTTGGATTCTTCTTCTTTGGCATTATTTTTAATTATTTCATTAATGAATTTCATATCAGTAAGATCGTTATCATTAAGTATTTTTGTTATGATAGGACGAAGTAGAGAGCTTGGATTTAAACTCCAATATCTCTTAATTAATTTTTTAAGATTTCTTTTATCGTTTAAGTTTACAATAATTTCCAAATGAAGTTTAACATATGGGGCAAAGCTATTTTTTAATTCTAGAGCTTTTAAAATATTTTTAAGAGCATCTTTAATATCACTATCAAATTTTATTTTAGCTATTTCATAAAAACCTATAGATTTATTTTCATTTAAATCATTTTTACTTATTATTTTATTTGAAAAAGCTTTATTTGATAATAAAATAATTTGATTCCAGTTTTTTGTTTTTGCTGCAATAAATATTAGTGTGTCATAAAGTTTTTCAATATTTGGATTAATTGAAAATAATTTTTCTCCGTATAAGAAAGCGTGATGATAATCTTGATTTCTTAAATTTTGTTCCATTAAACCTCTATATCCTAGTGTTTCTGTCTTTTTTGATTTAATCATATCTTCATAGACATTGTTTAATTCTGGGAATTTCTTTTCTATCTTTAAAACTTCAGACTTTAGTAATAAAGATAATGATGGGTCATCTTTAAGATAACTAATCATTTTTTTATGTGATTTTGAAGCTGTCTTGTTATCTTTGTTTGCAACAGCTATCATTGCATCGACAAAGTGTAAGTAACCTTTTTCAATTTTATTATATTTATTTTTAAGGAAATATTTACCAAGTGAAAGTCTCGATCTGAAAAATAAATATAGTACCAAATATAAAAGAAAAATAAGAGCTATAAAAACAACAGCAAATAAATTTGAAGAAAAACTATATTTTAAGTTTCCTATATCTAAGGATACAATAAATGGATTGGTAAAAATAAAAGTGAGCGTTATAATTAATAACAATAATTGCAATACAAAAATTGAAAATCTATACATTATTTAATTTTGATATTTCTGTTATAAAACTATTATAGTTATTCATCTCTTTTAAAGATGATTTAAAAAAAATTTTATAATTTTCTATCTTACTTATACTTTCAAAAGCTTTAATTATATTTCTATTTTTGATAAAAAATTTAGTTTCTTCTAATATTAATATTTTTTCGTCAGAAATAATATTTTCTGAAGATGGAGCAAGATTTATGTAGGGTAAAAAAATTTTGTTAAATAAACTATTATTTTCATTCACAATATTCTTCAAATATAAATTAACTTCATCATTAAATTGATCTTCTAAAAATAAATGACCTTTAAATTTATTTCTTTTTAGAATTGATAATTTTTCCAATATAGGGCTTTTGTTATTTTCTAAATTTGTTTCAAGATATTTGAACTCTCTATCAAAGCTCATATTATTTTCGTATTTAAATTTTATTAATTCTATTACTTCATTAATAGATTGTTTTACTAGTTCATGATTATTGTTGGACTGATCTTCAATATTTTTATTTTTTAAAGAAGAAATCTCATAATTTAGAGAATTGAAATTCTTATTTAATAAATCTATGCTTTCATTAATAGGCGTCAAATCAACCTGTGACTCTTTATTTGAATTTTCTTTAATAAGTTTTTCTATATTTGTTAAAGCATTTTTTGTTTCTAATATCTCCTTAGTTATATTTTTAATAAATTCAGAATTTTCGTTAATATTTAACCTAAGTTCATTCTCTAACTTAAGCTGAGTTTTGGATAATTCATCTTCGTTTTGATAATTTATATAAAGAAGATAAATTAAGAAAATAACACATAGGAGAAGAATAAAACTTAATGAAAATTTAGATAAAACATAAAAACTATTAAAAACTTTTTTCATTACCTTTTTTTAGCATTATTAGTTTGTTGTTTAACAGTGTAAAATACTATACCAAAAAATTATGCTTGTATTTGCTACAGAAACCTCATGCGACGAAACATCAATATGTCTAATGGAAGGTAGAAATATTATAGAACATATTACTTTTTCCCAAGAGATTCATAAAAAACATGGTGGTGTTGTTCCAGAGTTAGCATCGAGATCGCATTTGGAAAAAATTCAAAACATGACAAGTTATTTATTTAATACGAAAAAAATAGATCCGAATATAATAGATGTATTTGCAGCAACTTGTGGACCAGGACTTATAGGAAGTTTATTGGTTGGATCAACTTTTACAAAATCATTAGCAATTTCTTATCGAAAACCATTTATTCCAATTAATCACCTTGAGGGTCATATTCTTTCCACAAGTTTTAATAATGATATAAAATTTCCATGTCTAGTATTACTCTTAACAGGTGGTCATACTCAAATCTATCTAATGAAAGATGATAAAAATATTAAACTATTAGGCGAGAGTGTTGATGATGCAATTGGAGAGGCTTTTGACAAAACTGCAAAATTAATAGGATTACCCTATCCTGGTGGTAGTGAAATTGAAAGAGAAGCAATGGGTGGAAATGAAAATAAATTTATTTTACCAAAGCCTTTGGTAAAAGAAAAAAATTTTAATTTTTCATTTTCTGGAATTAAAACTCATATAAATCTATTAACGAAGAAAAATAAAATTGATAAAAAATTTATCAAAGACCTATCTGCATCATTTCAGAAAAATATTACTGAAATATTAATTGAAAAGATAGAAAGAGGCTTAGAAAGGTTAAAATTAGAAAATGAAAATATAAAATCACTTTCAGTTGTGGGTGGTGTATCTAACAATAAATATATAAAAAATGAAATAGAGAATTATTTTATTAATAGAAATATCGAAATATATTATCCTTTAAAGGAAATGATGGGTGATAATGCAGCAATGATTGCTTGGGCGTGCTATAAAAATTATCATATTAGTAAAAACAATATATATTTTAAACCCGTACCAAGAATGGAAGTAAATAATAAATTAAATAAATAAAAATGCGATGAATAAAGAAATTACTTATGCTGTTTTTCAAAATAAAAAAACAGGAAAGAAACTTGTGTATTATCCAGTGGCAAAAAATGCAAATTCTTCAGCAAAATTATTTTTTTTAAAGCATTTGAAAATAGATAAAAATTATTATTTCCTTGCTGACAAAGTACCCGAATATAGACTCAATAGTGATTTAAAATATAAAAACTTAGATAAGAAATATAATTTAGTAAACTTTCTTCCAAGCTATAACCCATTTAAAAAAATTGATGTTGATGAAAAATGCTGTATAGTTAGAAATCCGATAAAAAGATTTATATCAGCTTATAAAAACAGAATACTATTTCACAAAGATACTGGTTTCCAAAATTTGAATATAGACGAGATAATTGAAAAACTGGAAAATAATTTATATGATAATAGACACTTTCTTCCTCAAAGTTATTGGCTAGGTAACGATTTAAAATATTTTACAATAGTTGCAAATATTTCAAATATGGAAACTTTTATAAATGGTGTAAATAATTTCTTTCAAAACAAAGTTGAATTTCCACGAATTCAAACTGGTGGTACTGACGCAAATATTAATTTAAAGACTAATCAAATAATTAAATTAAAAAAAATTTATTCTGATGATTATGATTTAATTGGAGACTTATTATAATTTATGTTCTAGATATTTAAAAAAAATATGAAAAATGAAAAATTAGAAAATTTTAGAGTTAAAACAAAGAGTGATGAACAGATATTCGGCGGTCATTGGTTCAGGGGCAAAAATTGTAATTTTATACCTTCTAAAAAACATTTTAAGCAAAATGATTTTATTTCTGAATATATCATGAAAGGGTATTCTCCAAAAAAACCATTTATAGACAAAAATAAAAAAATTATTGCCTTTGGGAGTTGTTTTGCATCTAGTGTTTCTGAGTACTTATCAATTAAAAATTATTTAGTTTTTAATAAAAAATATGGTCTTAACTCACATATTATTAGATATGGAGAAGGTATGGCTAATACATTTACAGTTGTGGAGCAATTATTATGGGCTTTTGAAAATAAAAATATAGAAAAAAATACTTGGTATTATTCGCCAAGTCATTTTGCTAGAAAAGATGAAGAGGTAAGAAATGAAACTTTAAGTTTGCTAAAACAAATAGATATATTTGTAATAACTGTAGGACTATCTGAAGTATGGTATAGCAAAGAAAATAATCAAGTATTTTGGAAAGCAATACCTGCTTCAGAATTTAATGAAAAAAAACATGGTTTTAAATTATCTTCTGTAGATGAGAATACAAGAAATCTTGATAATATTTGTAAAATTATCAAAAAGAATTTACCCTCAGCAAAAATTATATTTACTCTGTCTCCGATACCTTTAATGGCAACGTTCAGAGATCAATCTTGTATTACTGCTAATTCTATATCAAAATCAATTTTAAGAGTTGCTCTTGATAATATATTAACAAAATATAAAGGAAATAATGACATCTATTATTTTCCATCTTATGAAATTACCAAGGATTATTTAGTAGACCCATTTAAAGATGATAATAGGCATATGAAAGATGAATATGTCTCCTTTATAATGAAAATCTTTGAGCAAAATTATTGTTTATAGAAATGCTTAATATACAATTTAATAAATGAAAATTAATTACTGGCTTTTGAAATCTGAACCAGATGCATGGTCATGGGAGGATCAGGTTAAAGAGGGTTCATCCATGTGGGATGGAGTTAGAAATTATCAAGCAAGAAATAATTTAAAAAAAATGAAAAAAAATGATTTATGTTTTTTTTATCATTCCGTTACAGAAAGAAGTGTTATTGGAATTGTTAAAGTAGTAAAAGAATATTATCCAGATCCTACTGATAAAACAGAGCGTTTCGTAGTAGTTGATGTTAAGGCAACAAAAAAACTAGAAAATCCTGTATCTCTTGATCAAATAAAAGAAAATATTAAATTGAAAGATATTGCTCTTGTTAAACAAAGCAGGCTATCTGTAATGCCATTAAAAAAAGGAGAGTGGGACTTAATAATAAAAATGTCAAATTAAGTTAAAAAATTAATTATTTGTTGATATTTAATTAATTTGAATTACTCTAATAATATGGAAATCAAAAAAGAATGGTTAGAAAATGCAAAGATTGGTAAAGAGAAATATTCCTCAATGTATAGTGCATCTCTTCAAGATAATGACGATTTTTGGGCAAAACAGGCAAACAGAGTTGATTGGGTTAGACAATTTACAAAAATCAAAAACGTAAAATATTCTAAAGATGATGTAAGTATTAAATGGTTTGAAGATGGCAATCTTAATGTGTCTTATAATTGTATAGATAGGCATGCTAAGAATAGTCCAAATAAAATTGCAATCATTTGGGAAGGAGATAACCCGAATGAAACAAAGAAGATTTCTTATAAAGATCTATTGATAAATGTATCAAAAGCAGCCAATGTACTAAAAAAAATCGGTGTAAAAAAAGGTGATAAAGTAACAATATACTTAACAATGATACCTGAATTAGCTTACATTATGTTAGCTTGTGCAAGAATTGGAGCAGTTCATTCAATTATATTTGGAGGTTTTTCCGCTGACTCTATAGCTGGTAGAATTAAGGATTGTAAATCAGAATACATTGTAACTGCAGATGAAGGAGTTAGAGGTGGTAAAACTATACCATTAAAACTAACAACAGATAAAGCTCTAGAAATATGTCCTGATGTTAAAAAATGCTTAGTTATTAAAAGAACTAATAAAGAAATAGAATTAAAAAAAGATAGAGATTTATTTTATGATGATCTCATGAAAGAAGTAGATAGTTATTGTGAACCAGAGGTTTTAAATGCAGAAGATCCTTTATTCATTTTGTATACTTCAGGATCAACTGGAAAACCTAAAGGAGTTATGCATACATCAGGTGGATATATAGTTTACGCTTCAATGACACATGAATATATTTTTAATTATAACGATGAAGATATTTATTGGTGTACTGCAGACATAGGTTGGATTACTGGTCATAGTTATATAATTTATGGACCACTTGCCAATGGTGCCACAACTTTGATGTTTGAAGGTGTTCCAAATTATCCTGACTTCTCTAGGTTTTGGCAGATAGTTGATAAACATAAAGTAAATATATTTTATACAGCTCCAACCGCAATTAGAGCTTTAATGAGAGAGGGTGATAATTTTGTTACAAAGACTAATAGAACCTCTTTAAAACTCTTGGGAACTGTTGGGGAACCGATTAATCCAGAAGCATGGAAGTGGTACTATGAGGTGGTAGGTAACTCTAAATGTCCAATTGTAGATACATGGTGGCAAACTGAGACAGGAGGAATCCTCATATCACCTCAAACAGGTGCTATTAGATTGAAGCCTGGTTCTGCTTCAAAACCTTTTTTTGGAATTGAACCATGTATTGTAGATAAAGATGGCAATGAATTAGAGGGTGAATGTGAAGGAATGTTATGTATGAAGCGTTCATGGCCTGGTCAAATGCGCACTGTTTATGGAGATCATAAAAGATTCATTGATACATATTTTTCACAATTTGATGGAAAATATTTTACCGGAGATGGGTGCAAAAGAGATGAAGATGGGTACTATTGGATTACAGGAAGAGTAGATGATGTAATTATTGTATCAGGACATAATCTAGGTACTGCAGAAATTGAAAGTGCTTTTGTTTCACATAAGGATGTTTCTGAAGCAGCAGTTGTTGGTTATCCTCATGATATTAAAGGTAATGGTTTGTATTGCTATGTATCTCTTAAGGTTGGGGTTGATATCTCTGAAAATTTAGAATTAGATTTGAAAAAAACAATTAGAGAAAAAATTGGTCCAATTGCTACTCCAGACCACATACATATTACAGATGGTTTACCAAAAACTAGATCTGGTAAAATTATGAGAAGAATTTTGAGAAAAATTGCTTCAAATGAATTTGAAAATTTAGGAGATATCTCTACTTTAGCAGATCCTTCTGTTGTAGATAATTTAATTGAAAATAGAAAAAATAAATAAATTTTATCTTGGCTGCCAGTGTTTTAAACACCTAGGTTCATATATATTTGCTGCCCCAACTTGTGTTCTTTCCCCTCCTTCAGTTTTTCTATAAGTTTTAGTAGCTTCGAGACCACAAACATTGCAAAAGCCATAAATTTTTAAAATTTTATCTGATAATCCTAAAAGCATTGAAGAAGTTTCCCAAGGTTTTCCTCTTGAATCTTGATCAAGTCCAGCGCAAACAACATCAATTCCTTTGTTTAAAATATTTTCAACATTGGTAAGGGTATCATTAGTATCCATAAATTGAATTTCATCCAAAAAAACCATGTCAACTTTATTTTTTTCAAAAATATATTTGTTTAAAGCATTATTCCAATTACTCATTGCAAAACATTCATGACTTAAATCATTATGAGTTATAATTTTTTTATTTGAATATCGATTGTCAATACTCGGCTTAATAACAATAATTTTTTTATTTTGGTGTTTTGCCCATAGTATTCTTTTTAATAATTCACTTGTTTTACCGGCAAACATTGCTCCTACAATAGTCTCAAGATTACCGCGCATAAGTCAATATATTTTATTTTTTAAATTTATTATATAACTAATTTAAATAAATACAGAATATTATTAATTATGATTAGAGGAGAAAGAGTTAGATTAGATGTTCATAACATTTTATATTCTATTTATAAGTTTAACAAATCTTTAAACAATAAAGACATACAAAATATAATCAAAAAACACAAAAAGGAGGATATTTCTTTTTTGAATAATGTAATTCTAAATTCAATGAGGTTACATTTGCATTCATTAAGAATAATAGAAAAATATACTAAAAAAAAAATAAAAGATAATGAAAAAATTTTGTTGATAAGTTCTGTCACTCAAATAGTATTTTTAAATTTTAAAGAATATGCAGTTATAAATTGCTCTGTAGAAATTGCAAAAAAATTAAAAATTTTTCATGGTTTCATCAATGCGACTCTAAAGAATATATCAAGAGATAAAGAAATTTTAAAAAATATAAGTACAAAGTTTGAAGATTTGCCAAAGTGGTTTAAAAATAATTGTAAAGATTTAACAAAACACGAAAAACAAAATTTTTTAAAAAATTTTTGTAACAAACCTAGCCTTCACATAGTTTTTAAAGATAAAGACAAGTTGAATAATTTTGAAGAAAATTTAATAAGATCTACTGAGATTTCAGGGTTTTTAACTAATAAAAAAGATATTACCGTATTGAAATCTTTTATTAAAGGTGATTGGTGGGTTCAAGATTTTGCATCTTTTTTTCCATTACAAAACTTAGAAATCAAAGACAAAAATAAAAAATTTTTAGATGCTTGTGCTGCACCAGGTGGGAAGTCATTTCAACTTTTGTCAAAAAATACAAAATTAGTTTTAAATGATAAGAGTAAAACTAGAATTAAGATACTCAAGTCAAATTTAAAAAGATTAAGATTTAATACAAAAATAATAAACAAAAATTTTATAAATTTTGATGAAAAAGAAAAATTTGATTTTATAGTAATAGATGCTCCTTGTTCAGCTGTAGGCACAATAAGAAAAAACCCAGAAATTTTTTTTAGAAAAGATAGTCCTAATATAATTGAGTTAAATGTGTTGCAAAAAAATTTACTTGATAAAGCTTCAAGTTTATTAAATGTAAATGGCTTGATACTCTATATGGTATGTTCATTTTTAAAGAGTGAAACTGAGGACCAAATAATGAATTTTCTTAACTTACATAAAGATTTCAAACTTTATAAATTTAAATTGCTTGATAAAAATAAAAAATATTTAAAACTCAGACATAATAATTTTATACGTACATTGCCAGATACTATACTAAAGTATAATGTTGACGGATATTTTGCAGCTTATTTAAAAAAAATAAAATGATTTTAATAATAAGAAAGATTATTTTTATTTATATTATTTATAGATTTAAAACTCACAAAAATTTATCATTTGTAAATTTAAATTTTAGAAAAATCGATTTTACAAATTATAAACAAATTAAACTATTTATTTTTAAAGAGAATTTTTATGCTTTAAAAAATAGAAATGTGCATACTTTTGATTTTTTAAATTTTTCTAATAGTCTTGGTGGAAAAATTGGATTAAATTTATCTAGGAAGGCTATATTTGGGTGGTTTAAAGAAAACAGAAACAGATTGGGTTTTCCTTGGTCTGAAGATCTGCCTGCAAGAAGGTTAATAAACTTAATATATAATTATGAATATATTAACTCTTCTTCAAAATTAGCTGATAAAAAAAAGTTAGATAAAGTGATATTCTTTCATATACAAAGAGTTTTATTTGAATTTAATTCTAAACAAATAAGTGAAGTTTCATCATATGATATTTTAGCAAATTTACTATCTTCATTAATTGTTAATAAATTAAATAATAGAAAACTAGATTATATAAAGTTTATAGTAAATTATCAAATTGACAAAATAGGAATGCATAAAAGTTACAATGTTCTAGAGCATTCTAAATTTATAAATAATTTGAATGAACTTAAAAATATATTACTTTTTTTTGATTTTAAAGAATCTAATATATTTGATGAATTAATTTTAAAAATGACATCAATATTGAATCAATATTTTCATAATGATGGTAGTTTACCTCTTTTTAATGGATCAAATAACATTTATTCAAAAATTATTTATAAGTCGTTAAATAAAGACACATATTTAGTTAAAAGAAATTTTTCTTATATTAATAATGGAATTGCTTTTTATGGGGATAGAAATAAAAAAATATTTTTCGATGTAGTTCAGCCTAATAAAGATATGATTAGTTCTAATCTAAGCGCAGGAACATTATCTATTGAATTGAGTGGTTATGGTGAAAAAATATTTACTAATTGTGGGGCTTCAGAAAATTTTGGTAAGAACCCAGAGTACCTAAGATATAGTGCTGCTCATTCTACAATTGTGCTACAAAATACAAATATAAGTGAAATAAAAGAAAGGAATCCTCACATCAAGTTTCCTCAATCAGTAGTTTTTAGAAGAGAAACTAATAATGAAAAAGAAGTATTTGAGGGATCTCATAATGGTTATATGAGGAAATTTAACAAAATAATTAAAAGAAAATTAATTGTTTTTAAAAATTTAAGCAAGTTAGAGGGTGAAGACACTTTAATCTCATTTAAAAATGTTGAAGATAGATTGATCTATCATATAAGATTTCACTTAGCTGATGATATGACTTATAATTTTACAAACAGTAAAAAAAATATAATTTTAAAAACAAAATTAAATAACATCTGGTTATTTAAAAGTGATACTGAATTAATTATTGAGGATAGTATTTTAGTAGATAATAATTTCACCAAACCTATTAAACAAATTGTAATTAAAGGTATAATAAAAGATGATAAAACTATAAAAAGATGGTCACTAGAAAAAATTTAAAAAAAAAATTTGCTCTTATATCCGTATATAACAAAAACAAATTAAAATATCTTTGCTCAAATTTAATAAAAAATGACTATGATATTATTTCTACTGGATCAACTGGAAATAAAATTCGATCTATGGGATTTAAATGTATTGATATTTCCAAAGTAACTAAATTTAAAGAAATGTTTGATGGAAGAATTAAGACTCTTAACCCAAGAATTTATGCTTCTATACTATATGTTCGAAATAATAAAAATCATAACAGACAATTTTTATCCTTAAAGGTTCCCAAGATAAACATAGTTGTTGTAAATTTGTATCCGTTTAAAAATTATTCTAATATAAAAAATAAAAACAAAATAATTGAAATGATTGACATAGGTGGTCCTAGCTTATTGAGAGCTGCAAGTAAAAATTTTAAGTTTATAACTCCAATTATGGACACAAAAGATTATGAGGATTTAATACAAAATATTGAAAAAAATAATGGTGATACAGATATTATTTTTAGAAAAAAAATGGCTTATAAAGTATTTAAAGAAACTGCAGAATATGACAAAATAATTGCTAAGTGGTTCAATGAAATCAAAATATAAAAAAACTAAATTAAGATATGGAGAAAATCCAAATCAGAAAGCCCATTTAGTTAACAAAAATAATAGATCTATACTTGATTTTCAAATTAGTGGAAAAGAAATAAGTTATAACAACATTATAGACCTTGATAGTGGTTTAAAATGTTTAAATGAATTTAGCGAACCTACTTCAATTATTATTAAACATACAAATCCATGTGGAGTTGCATCTTCAAAAACCATTTTAGATGCTTTTAAAAAATCTTATAGAAGTGACTCTAAAAGTGCATTTGGAGGTATCGTTTTTTTAAATAGAAAATTAAATTTGAATATTGCTAAGAGTATAATAGGTAAATTTTTTGAGATGGTTGTTGCACCAGATTTTGATAAAAATGCAGAAAAGATATTGAAGTCTAAAAAAAAGCTAATCTTATTTAAAATACCAAATTATAGAAAGGAAAAATTAAGTTCTAGATCTACTTTATTTGGTGAACTTTATCAAACTATAGATGTAAGTCCTATAAATAAAAATTTTATAAAATTAGTGTCTGAAAAAAACATATCTAAGAAATCAATAGATGATTTAATATTTTCTTTAAAGGTTGTTAAACATTTGAAATCAAATGCCATAGTTCTATCTAAAAACAAACAGACACTTGGGCTAGGACACGGTCAAACAAACAGAGTTGATGCATTGAATTTTGCCATTAAAAATAAAAATATTTACTTCAGAAATAGTTCCTTTGTCTGTGTATCAGATGGTTTTTTTCCATTTACTGATAGTATAAGTTTACTTAATAGAAGAGGTTGTAAAATTATTGCACAACCTAGTGGATCAATTAATGATGGAAAGATAGTCTCATATGCAAATAAAAATAGAATATCATTATTTTTTATTAAGAATAGACTTTTTAAACATTGAGTAAGAATAATAAAATTCCAAATTACATTAGTGAATTAATGAAAAATAATCCAAAAATTAAATCAGGTAGGAAAAATTATAATTTACATCATTTAAGAATTATTAAAACAATAAAAATAATCAAGGAATATTTTAATATAAAAAGTTGAATGAGTACCATTTGTATTTTCAAGAATACTTGATATATTTACTGAAATAGCAATATGCTATAGTATATGATTATGACAAAACCTAATCTTCTTTTTCCAACGCCGGTTTGGACTATAAAACTTGATAATTATAAAGTTATTAATGAAGAAATGTATAAATTTATAAAATCTGAAAGTAATAAAGATAAAATTGGAATTAAAAAAAGTAATGTTAATGGTTGGCACTCAAAAGATTTTGACCTAAAAGATAAAAATTCGCAAAAATTTATTTCCTTCATTTTACCAGCGATTGAAAATGTAATGCTAGACATGAACTGGGAAAAACAAAAACAAACGGTAAAAATTAACAACATGTGGGCTATTATAAATACGGGTGGATCAACAAACTTACGTCATCAACATGGAAATAGTACAATTAGCGGCGCATATTATGTTAGAGCTCCTGAAAATTGTGGTGATATTGTATTTTATGACCCAAGACCTGCTCCAGTCTACTCACACCCTAATATAAATGGGTCAAATTTCCTTAATGCTCAAGTAAATTCTATAAATCCAAAAGAAGGGGCACTTGTTTTATTTCCTAGTTATTTGGATCATTCAGTAAACGAAAATTTGTCAAACGAAGAAAGAATTGTAATTAGTTTTAATATAAGAATAACAATGAAAGGAAATTAATTCATAAAAATTTTTAAAATAAACTAAAAATAATTTAAAATTTTGTCCAATTACTAAAGTTTGGCATTAAATGTTCAAATCCTTTACTATCTTTAAGCATAATTGAAATATCTCCAGATATTGAAATTCGTGGTAAACCAGACCTGTTTGGCACAGTGGCATGTGGTGTTTTTGATGGAAATATAATGATAGAATCTTGTTCTAAATCAAACATTGATCTGTCAGAATTATATGGATTAGGTTTATTAATTAATGATTTCTCTAATTTACTATTAGTAAAAATATTTTTAGCAATTTCATTTTGTAATTCATTAGATTTAAAAATAATCCCTCCTGATTTATTTGGTTTAAGAAGATAATATGCAAAACTTATATTTGATTGAGAATGAGTATGAAAATTTATACTTTGTTCATTTTCCGTGTAAGTTGCCCATGATCTTTGATAATAAATATCTAAGTATTCTGTATTAATCTCTAATGTCTTTAGATATTCAATTATGACTGATGATATTTTGTTAGAAAGGTTTTTAAATAGATTATTAGAGAATAAAAATTCATGACCATTAGTATCTCCAGTCCAAGCATACAAAGATTTTTTTTGTTTATGATCTTGATTTTTTACTTTGTTAATCTCATTAACTAAGATTTTTCGTTCTTCATCCTCCAAGTAAATTTTACTTTGTAAAACTGTTAATGGGAAAAGATTAAATATTTTCATATTTTTATTTTATCATTTTTTTAAAATACATAAAGTTTAATAAATAAAAAATTTTTTTAAATTTTTATTATTTATTTTTTTAATTCTTTTAAAAAATCTAATATGCTTATTCTATTTTTTTGAAGTTTGTTTATTAAATTTTTACCATGGATTCCAACAAAATGAAAAAAGTTTGGGCTTTTATTCTTTTGAGAGTTTGTAAGAAAAGGCATGTAGTTCCACTCATTACCCAGTTCTGTAAAAATATTTCTGTTTTCAATTATAAATTCATTCAAAAGCATGTTATCAGAATTTTTTCCTTTTGCTCTATTTCTATTATCTAGTCTATTAATCATATAATTTGATAAAATTTTGGCAGTTTTCTTATCACACATTGTTACACCAGAATTGAAATAACCAACATTTTGGTCAAGATTATTTACTTCCCTAAAGATTTTAGAACTATTTCCCTCTGGCTCTCTTACATTCATTAAACCATAGATTTTAGGTAATTCTTCTGAATCTGGGTAAACAAATATGTCATTATCTAAATAAATTGTGAAATCATAATCATTGATAAAATGAAAATATCTTTCAAAAGAAAAATGTTTTCTTTTAGTTTCTAAAAAATCATAACTTCCATATAGTTTATCGTATGTGCTATCTTTAATTAGTAAATAATCATAGTTAAATTTGCTACAATACTCTTTTACTGAAGGCAGACATATTTCTCTTATAGGATTAATTGTTTGATCATTGCCCCATTGAGTACCAACACCTATGTCAATTTGAATTATAAGATATTTATTTTTCATTTTTATTTTTAAATAATCTTTTAACTTCCTCTTCTGTATACAAACTATCTTTAGTTTTAAGAAATGGTGAAACTATACAAATATTTTTATTGTAAATATCATTTTTCTTAAATTCAAAATTATTTTTAATAAGTAATATTTTTGAATAAAGCTCAAGATCATATTTAAAATGCTTTCTGATTACTTGAATATGGCTATCTTGAGGAATAAAAGAAAAATTATATGCATGTTGCTGAAAGTTTGAATATAAAATTGAAGGTAAGCCAAAATTGCTTAAAAGATCAGATAAAAAATTATCCCATTTATCAAATGTATAAATACTATCAAAATTATTTAAATTGATACAAGCTGACTCAAAATCTTTTCTTGTTATAAATTTTTTTTGTCCTAATAGGCCGCTAAAATGTCTAGTAATTATATTGTCTCTGTTTTTGGTGATTTCTTGGTTAATAAAATCTTTAAAAGTATAATTTTCTGGCGTTTGTTTTAATTTATACAACATAAACTTATAATGTGAAACCACTCTACTAATTGGTTCTCTCACTAAAGAGCACTTAAATATGTTGTTTAAATTATCACAGAAGTTGTAATCTAAGTGACCTGAATAGAATTTAGGTTTCAAGTAATTATTATCAGATAGTAATAATTTTTTTTTTAAATCAAGATTATATTTAAATCTTTCAAAATCAAAGTTTTTCAAAATTACTGAAAGTTTTGCAAATATACGATCAATTGTTGTTCCTCCACTTTTAGGTATATGCATAAAAAAAATAGACTTATTTATAATTGGATTGTGATTAATTTTACTAGGAACAAATTTAAATTTAACATCCATTTTATTTATTTTTATTAATTTTTACGGAAGACTTAATTAGATAGTCATAAATTATATTGTTTTTGCAAATGCATAGAACATCAAAAATATTTGACAAAGGAAAATCATGAATATTATGCATATAACATGAGAGGTATAGATCGTTATTAGCGTTTCTAAAACCTATGTTTCTAAAAAAATGATATCCATGATCACTTAATACCTTTAGAAATTCTTTAGAAGATGAATTATTTTTTAACAGTGCATTATTATTTATTTCTATATAGAGAATTGGTTTGTTATCTCTAATATAATTTGAATTCTCAACTAGTTTACTTTCAAGTCCTTCAATATCAATTTTTAGATAATCAGGTTCAAAAAATTTTTCGACTAATTTATCTATGGAATATATCTTATTTTTTCCATTTGAAATTTTTATTAATGACCCACCCCCACTGTTGTTATTACTGCCTTTAACAAATTGATAACTCTCATTTATATCTCCTAGAAATGAATTAAATTGTATTATATTTTGATAATTTTGAGTGTTTTGTTTTAGTATATTATAATTGTCATTATCTGCTTCCACTGCTAATAATTTTGACTTGTTATCTATTTTTCTTATTGCTTTCAAAGTAAAAGTGCCAATATGTGCGCCTAGATCAAAAATATTAAATTCTTTAGAAATTATTGAAGTGGCAAATGCAAATTCTGGTCTTGTATGATTGCCAAATTTTATTATTTGATCTGTTATTAAATCATTTTTAAATGTTTTAATTTTTCCAAACATTGAATCTATTTCAATTATTTCTTTCATAAACTAATATTTTATAGGTAAAGATCAGAGTAAAGGCAAATCATTATATTGAAACAAATAAGTAAATCTTGAAAAATATTAAAATTTAATTTTAGTAAATAGAAATAGTATATTAAAATAAAGTAATGAAAGTCAGAAATAATTTAGAGTATAAATTTTATAATTTTTTAGCTAATCTAAAACATATTAGCAAAGACTCATTTGTAATAGATATTGGTGCAAATATTGGTGATGTTACAGAATTTCTATACGAAAAATTTGAACCTACAATTTATTCATATGAACCTAACATAAGTTGCTATAAGTATATGTTAGATAGATTTAGAGATAAACCCAAGATTAATCTTTTCAATACAGCTGTTTCAAATTTTGATGGAAAGTCAAATTTATATTTTCATAAAAATTCCAAAGGTATAAATGATATCAAATATATTCAAGGTGCAACATTAAGGCCAGAAAAAGATAATATAGATCTTAAAAAAAAAATAGAAATAGAGTGTATTAATATAAAAAATATACTGGAAGAAAATAAAAAAATTGATTTAATAAAAATAGACATTGAGGGGTCTGAGTATTCAATTATGCCAGAAATAATTAATTATAGAGATAAGATAAAGATGGTTATTTGTGAAACACATGGCAATCCATTTGGAAAAAAAATCTATAATGATGATAAAACAAAATTGGTTATGAAAAATGAGGTGTTTAAAAGTGAATATCTTAAACTTAAATCTGAATTAATTTCTAAGAATCTTTATGGAAGCTGGTTTTACGAATGGTTCTAATTGATATTACTATATCTTAAATAATTAACTAAACATTAATTATTAAAATTTTAAATAAATACTAATTATCTTAATAATTTGATTGCCTAAGTTGTAAGAACTTTAATTTAAAATCTTCATAATCGATAAAATTTGACGTTAGGAAAGTTTTAGTCACGAAAATTTATACAAAGTTTTTTTCAAAGAAATAATCTAGAATATTTTCTTGGTGAGTGAATTGACTTTTTGCAATTAATTTAAATCCTAAATTACTTAAATACGTATTTACATTAGTTGAATTATTTGGAAATATTTCTATTTGAAGAAAAACTTTATTGTTAGTAAGTAAATTTTTTATACCTTTAAGTACAGATAACTCATGACCTTCTGTATCAATTTTTATGGCAATATGTTCATTTTTTATTTTTATTAAATCATCACCTATTTTATATTTTATTTTCATATTACCATTTTTACTAATCTTAGCGCCCCCAGACTGACTTAGCTCAAATCTATTTTTTGATTCAAGAAAACTATCTCCATTTTTACTTGAAAGCGCACAATCATATAAGTAAATTTTATTAGTAAAGTTATTTAAATTTATATTTTGACTTAATCTTTTGAATGCATCTTTATGTGGCTCAAAAGCATGGATAGTCAAGTTAGAATAATTTTTTGCCATCAAAATGGAATAGATTCCTATATTTGATCCAATATCTATAAAATAGTCTATTGAATATTTTTCTATACTCTTCGAAAGTATATTTAGTTGTTTTTCTTCATAATAGCCGTTCATAAACAATTCTCTATCTATGGAATCTCTTATATTCAAAAAAAATTTTACTCCTTTAAAATTATAATGAAATTTATCTTTATTAATCTTAAAAAGAAATCTTCTTAAAAGAGAATTAGACAATCTTTTTAAAAATGGAAATTTTCTTATAATATAAAAGATTTTTAAAAATAAACTTTTCATGTTTTATATGATCAGAATAAGGTTTAATTAATTGAGTTATAGTCTTTAAAATAAAAATTAGAAAGTGTCCAAACTTAGCTTTAAATAAGTTTATAATATTTTAACTTAAAAATTAAAACTTTGGAAAACATTCTTTTATTCGTAACTGACGCTTATTTGGCACGCAATAAAAATAGTAACTAAAATTTTGGCTGTTTTATTGGAGCAGGTGAAGAGATTCGAATTCCTGACCAACATAATATTTGCCTTATGAACCCTCAAAATCTAGTAAAACTCTATTGTAACTCTATCAAATTTTTACATTTCATCTAAGATTTCTTTTCTCTTAGCATCATATTCTTCTTGAGTGATTAATTCATTTTCAAATAATGATTTCAGTTTTCTTAAGGCACTTTCTATTGGATCTTCTTTTTCAGTTTGATTTGAGGATAAAGTAAATTTTTTGTTGTTACACTCACTATCTAACTCTAGAAAAGTTCCATCAGTAAAATTTAGTTTTATTAATATTGCATTTATGGAGTTTTTTTTTGAAATTTGTGAATAATTAATATTACTTTCAACAAGCATTCCGCCATCAGTAACAAAACTAATTTTAACTTTATTACCATTCACAGTTATATCTTTATATTTATCAAACATTTGAATTATTTCTTCAAAGAAAGTTTTTTGATTTTTTAATAAGTCGTCAATATCCGGTAGATATT
>CACNLM010000014.1 GCA_902621305.1 uncultured Alphaproteobacteria bacterium
TTAGTACCAGCACAAGCAATTAATGAGATGCAAAAGAATGGAGCTGGTTTTGCAGGTTTTGCTACTTGGCTAGATATGTCGCCAGCAGACAGTGATATGTTTGCAATACCTGATCCAAATAGTTTAATTCAATTACCATGGAATAAAGAAATAGGATGGTTAGCTTCAGATTTATATATGGATGGTGTAGCTGTAGATGCATCACCTAGAGTAATGTTGAAAAATCAAATAAAAAAATTAAGTGAAAAAAAACTTCAAATGAAGTCAGGTGTTGAGTGTGAATTTTTTTTAATCTCTGAAGATGGATCAACTATTGCGGACCAAAGAGATATACAGTCAAAACCTTGTTATGATCAATCTGCATTAATGAGAAGGTATGATTTAATTAAAGAGATATGTGATAGCATGATTGAGTTGGGATGGAAACCTTATCAAAATGACCATGAAGATGCGAATGGTCAATTTGAAATGAATTGGGATTACTCAGATTGTTTAGTAACTGCAGATAGACACGTATTTTTTAAATTTATGGTTAAAAATCTAGCTGAAAAACATGGTCTAAGGGCAACATTTATGCCAAAACCATTCAATAATTTAACAGGTAATGGTTGCCATGCACATATCTCTGTTTGGAGAAAAGGTAAAAATCAATTTCTGGATAAAAAAGATAAATTAGGTCTTAGCAAATTGGGTTACACATTTTTAGGTGGAGTAATAAAGAATGCTCAACCATTATCAGCTTTTTTTAATCCAACAATAAACAGTTACAGAAGAATAAATGCTTCACCAACTAAATCAGGGGCAACTTGGTCTCCTAGCAGCATATCTTATACAGGAAATAATAGAACACATATGATCAGAATTCCTGAAGAAGGAAGATTTGAACTTAGGTTAATGGATGGTTCGGCAAATCCATATTTATTACAGGCTGGCGTGCTCGCTGCTGGTTTAGAGGGTATGGATAAAAAAATAAATCCAGGGGAACCTTTATTCTGTAATATGTATGCAGATTATATGAAATATCCTAATTTACCTAAGCTACCAAATAATGTTTCTGAAGCATTAAATATGTTAGGTAATAGTAGAGTTCTAAATAAAGCGTTTGGAAAAAAAAATATTGATAGTTATATAAAATTAAAGAGAAACGAAATAGACGCTTTCAAAAAACAAGGGCGATTTGATAAGAAAAGATCAGTGACTAAATGGGAAAAAGATAACACTCTAGATTGTTAATAATAAATTAATTAATTATTTGAAATAAAATCATCAATATTATTTTCATCAACCTGTTCTAAATTATCATTGCTTTGTAAATTTTCATCATTTTTTGCTAGGTCGCTAATAGTTGCAATTGCTGCACGTTTATCAAGAAAACCACTTGCCTTTAGCTCTTCTTTATTAGGTAAATCCGATAGACTATTTAATCCAAAATGCTCAACAAACAAATCTGTGGTAGACCATAAAGTTGGTTTACCTGGTATAGTTTTCCTACCTGAAGGACGTATCCATCCTATTTCCATCAAATGATCTAGGGAGCCTCTACCCATTTGAACACCTCTAATATTTTCAATTTCTGATCTTGTTATTGGTTGCTGATAGGCAATTATTGATAATGTTTCAAGTGCTGCTCTTGATAATTTTCTTTTCTGTGTCTTAAAAATAGTTAATTCATCACTGAGATTTTCTGCTGTCCTAAAAGACCATTTGTTGCCAGTCTTAATTAAATTTATCCCTCGTTTTTTATAAAAATCTTTTATTTCTTGTAATAGGTTATTTATATTTTTTTTGTCTTTAATTTTTTCTTTTAAATCATTTTCATCAAGTGGCTCTCCTGATGCAAATAATATTGCTTCTAAAATTTTAATATCTTTATTATCCATTTTGATTAAATTTTATATAAATGTTTCCGAAACTTTCATCTTGTTTTAAATCGATAAAGCCGTTTTTTGATAATTCTAAAGAAGCCACAAAGTTAGATGAGATAATTGATTTATTAATTGTTTTATTAGCTTTAATTAAATTTGGAATTACATTTAAAAAATTTGTCCATTCTGAAATATTACCAAAAATACCTTTTAATCTTTTAATTGCTTGATCAACTGAATAAAGTTCTGAATACTCAATAGTTAATTGTTTTACCTTTTCATTCGATTTAAGCATTTGACTATATGATTTTAGTAAGTCATATAAATTAGAAGTATAATTTATATTATATTTAACCTTGAGACCTTCAGATGATCCCCCATAAAAAACATCTCTATTAACAAGTGGTCTTGAATATATGATTTTAGAAATATTTTGAAAAGCCTCTAGTCTCTGTAATTGATATTTTAGAGCCTCTTCTAATTCATCAGCGGTATATTCATCTGTTTTTTCTTCTTTAGGCAATAGTAATCTTGATTTCAAATACGTTAGCCATGCCGCCATCACTAGATAATCTGCAGCTATTTCAATATGAATATTTCTATATTGATTAATAAAGTTAATATATTGATCAGCTAATTCGGATATAGATATATCAGATAAATCAACCTTCTGTGATCTAGCCAAAACTAACAATAGGTCTATGGGGCCCTCAAAATTACTTAACAATAGGTTAAATTGACCTTCTTTTACTTCTGTATCTGGAACATTTAACACAATTATTTATATAAAATTATTGGGATTCTCTCAATATTATTAATTATGTAAATTAAGTATTATGCAACTCTTAACAATAGTTAATAAATCACAAGCTTCAAAAGCATTATTCTTAGAAATGTAATTTTTATAGGTAATAAAATATTGAGTACCTATTTCAGTTTTTTTATAAAAAACAAAAATATCTTCATGATCTATAATTTCTTTTTTATTTTCTAATAAATTATTTAAGTAAATATTAATATTTTCAAAAGTATCATTGCTATATAATTGTATTGTAAAATCAACTTCGCTTGTGTTTTTAAATTCGAAATCTTGAACTCCTTCATCTATATTATTTAAACTTTTCTTGTCTAAGTAATCAACAACCTCACCTTCTTTATTGGCAGGAATAACAAAATATTTATCAGTAAATTTAGGAATAACAAAATAATCCTTATTTATAAAATAATAAAATGAGAAAACATAAAGAATAATAATAAATAGCAATAAAAATAAAGAATATTTTAATAAGTAATTATTTTTTCTTTTAAAAATAATTCTTTTAATCATTACATCGTTTCAGGTGCACTTATATCAATAATTGAAAATATATCTTTTAAAACAACTCTAAATGACTGCAACCAAAATATTTTTGAAATTGTCTTTTCTGTATTTTTTTCATCTATAAAACGAAGTGATTCATTATCTTTACCTTTATTCCAAATTGAATGAAAATCAGCCGATATTTCTTCTAAGTAATTGATTAGTCGATGTGGTTCATTATAGTATGATGATTGATACAATAAATAAGGATAAGAAATTAACTTTTTAATTAATTTTAACTCCTCATCAGATAAATTTTGTATCGAAGTGAAATTATAATCATTTTTAATTTTTATACCTAATTCGTTAGCTTTATTAATTACTGATGAAGCTCTAGCGTGTGCGTATTGACAGTAAAAAACTTTATTATCTTTATTTTTTTCAACAACAGCATCTAAATCAAAGTCAATTGCTGTCTCATTCTTAGTAGAAATCATATAATACCTTATAGGATCTTTACCAACTTTAGAATGAACATTAGCTAATGTCACAAAATTTCCAGATCTTTTTGACATTTTAATTTTTTGTTTATTTTGAATTAGGCTTACAATCTGACAAGTTAAAATGTTTAAATAAGTTTCATCATCTTTAATGGCTTTAATTAAAGAATTCATTCTTGGAATATAGCCAATATGATCAGATCCCCAGATATTGACTAATCTATCAAAATTTCTTTTACATTTATCTAAATGATAAGCTGCATCATTAGCAAAATAGGTCCATTCACCATTTGATTTTTTTAATGCCCGATCTTCATTATCTAGTAATTTAGAGGATCTAAATAATAATTGCTCTCTTGGCTCCCAATCAGAGTCATCACCTTTTGGCTTTTCTAAAATACCTTCATATAATAATTTTTTTTCATCCAAAATTTTAAAAAGTTCATCAATAATTTTACTTTTTTCTATTTCAGTTTCGTGAGTAAATTTATCAAACCTTATATTTATTAATTCTAAATCTGATTTTATAGTTAAAAGTATATTTTTTAATGCATAATTTTTAAAATATTGGATAGTTTCTTCTTGCTGAAAATTTAACCACTTATCATCATCTTCATTTTTTATTTTTTTAGCAATATCTATTAAGTATTCACCAGGGTACTCATCTACTTCTAAATCAATTTTTTTATCAAATAATTGCAAATATCGTTTCAAAAGAGAGTTTGATAATTTATCAATTTGAGAACCTGCATCATTTACGTAATACTCTCTGGTAACATCAAAACCTGTTTTAGTATAAAGTGAGCTTAATACATCTCCAAATACAGCACCTCTTATATGAGCTATATGCAATGGTCCAGTTGGATTTGCTGAAACAAATTCAACATTTATTTTTTTACCTGCACCATAATTAATAAAATTTAAAAAACTTTTACTATAAATTTCTTTTAAACTTCTTAATACAAATTTATCTTTGAGAAAGAAATTTATAAAACCATTTTTTGAAACCACAAAATGATCAATAAATTGAATTGATGTAATTCTATTATTAAGTTCTTTTTCAATATTAAAATTTTCATTAATAATTTTTCTTTTAATAATTAAATAAAAATTTGTCGCTAAATCGCCTTGTTTATTATTTGAAGAGTAATCGATGCTAATCTGTTTTTTATTGATTGGAGATATGAATTTATTACCCTCTAAAAAATCTGTAAAATCAAATAAAAAATCTGAAAGGTCTTTTATAAAATTATTCACTAATCTCCTTATACAAATTTAGAGCAAATCTATCCGTCATTCCTGAAATATAATCACAAATTAATCTTTCAATTTCAATATTTTGATTTCTCCAATCTACTGGTAGTTTATTATTATTTTTTACAAAATAAGTAAACAAAGTAGATATAACCTTTTTTGAATACTGTCTCTTATCTGATAAATGACTGTGATTATAAACTTTATTAAATAAGAATTTTTTAATTATGTCACAATTTTTCTTCATTTTATTTGAAAATGAAACAACAAAATTATTTTTTTTACGTATATCATCAATAGAATTTATATTATTTTCAATTAAATTCTTTTTTGTAGTTTCATATATATCATTTATCATATTAGATATGGAGTTTCTTAAAACTTGATACACTAGAAGTTTATTTGGAATATCTTTGTAGTGATCCTTTAAATTAATTATAATTTTTTCAAAAAAACTTAACTCTGCAATATCATCTAATGATATTAAGTTTGCTCTAATAGCATCCTCTACATCGTGATTATTATAAGCAATATCATCAGATATACTTGCTATCTGTGATTCTAAATAAGGTTGATCAGTTAAATTTAGATTATGTAATTTTGAATAATTATCTAAGTGATAAGGTAAATGTCCACTCAAAATTCCATTATGTTTTATTATTCCCTCTAAGCTTTCCCATGTCAGATTTAATCCATCAAAATCAGGATGTCTTTTTTCAACAAATGTTAAAACTCTCAAAGTTTGATCATTATGATTAAAACCTCCAAACTTTTTCATTGAATTATCAAGTGCATCTTCGCCAATATGACCAAAAGGAGGATGACCCAAATCATGTGCGAGAGCAACTGTTTCGCCTAGATCTTCATTTAATTCAAGTAATCTACAAATTGATCTTGATATTTGAGCGACTTCCAAAGAATGAGTAAGTCTTGTCCTAAAATAATCACTCTCACTTTCAATAAAAACTTGGGTTTTGTGTTTTAATTTTCTAAATGAATTAGAATGAATAACTCTAGCTCTGTCTCTTTCAAATGGATTTCTCAAATCATCATCTAGCTCATTATATAATCTTCCATTTGAATTATAAGGATTTGAAGCTAAATGTTTGAACATAAGAAAATTTATATTATAATTGTAAAATAATAACTAATAACAATATTTAGATAAATGAACAATATAATTGAAGTTACGGAAAGTGCTCAAAATCATATCAACAAAGTACTTCTTTCTGAAAAATCTAACTATTTCAGAATTACCGTATTAGGTGGTGGTTGTGCTGGATTTCAATATAAATTTGATTTTTCTGATAAACCAAATGATGATGATTTAATCTTTAATTACAAAAACGCTGATGTATTGATAGATAAAACTTCAATTGAATTAATAAAAGGATCGAAAATTGATTATGTTAATGAATTGATTGGATCCTCATTTAAAATTTCCAATCCACTAGCATCTTCATCATGTGGATGTGGAACTTCTTTTTCAATATAAATGAAAATTACAACCTGGAATGTTAATTCAGTTAATGCAAGAATTGAACATTTAACAAAATTTATAAAAAAAGATCAATCGGATTTATATTTAATTCAAGAATTAAAATGTACAAATGAAAGTTTTCCTAAAAAGGAATTAGAAAATATTAATTATAAATGTTATGTAAATGGGCAAAAAGCTTGGAATGGAGTAGCCATACTTAGCAAAGAAAATATTGAAATTTCAAATTTAAATATTCCTGATTACAAAGATATTAATTCAAGATTAATTGAAACAGAAATATCCTTAAAAAATATAAAAAGTAAAATTAAATTAATAAATATTTATCTTCCAAATGGAAATCCTATTGAAACAGAAAAATTTGATTACAAAATAGATTGGATGATAAATTTTAATAAATATATCAAAGAGTTAATTGATAATAATCAACCAGTTATTATAGGTGGAGATTTTAATGTAATACCTAATGATGAAGATGTTTATTCACCAGAAAATTTTAAAAATGATGCTTGTGCCCATCCATTAACAAGAGAAAAATTTAGATATCTTTTACATTTAGGTTTTGTTGATACAGTTAAATACTTTGTTGATGGAAATACAAACTGGACTTTTTGGGGTTATAGAGGCGGAAATTGGCAAAAAGGTAATGGTCTAAGAATTGATCATTTTCTTACTTCACCAGAAATAACTGATTTGATTAAATCAGTTAATGTTAATCGTGAACCAAGAGGATGGGAAAAAGCTTCTGATCACACACCAGTTACAATTGAACTAGTTAATTAAAATTAAATATCAGCGTATGTATGCGTTTCGTCTTTTGCACCTGGTTGAGTAACAGCACCTTCGTAAGCTGGCCCAACAGTTTGAGAATATTTCCATATAGATCCAGAATTATGATTAGTTTTTCTTGGCTTCCAATCTTTTTTTCTCTTTTCTATTTCTTCATCTGAAAGTGTGACGTTGATTTCGCCTTTAACAGCATCGATAATAATTTCATCGCCATCTTTAAGTAAACCTATCATACCTCCTACAGCTGCTTCTGGTCCTACATGACCAATACAAAATCCTCTTGTGCCACCTGAAAATCGTCCATCTGTAATTAAAGCAACAGTTTCACCTAACCCTTGACCATATATTGCGCCTGTTGTTGAAAGCATTTCACGCATACCAGGTCCTCCTTTAGGACCTTCATATCTAATTATTACCGCATCTCCTGCTTTAATTTCATTTTTTAAAACTGCAGTTAAAGCATCTTCTTCAGAGTCAAAACATTTAGCTTTTCCTTTAAAAGATAAATTTTTTAAACCTGCTATTTTTGATATACATCCATCTGGAGCAAGGTTACCCCACAATCCTACGACTGAACTATTTTCACTAATTGGATTATCACACTTATAAACAACATCTTGATTTGTAGGGAATATTATTTCTTTATGATTTTCAGCTATTGTTTTTCCTGTAACAGTTATGCAGTCACCGTTTATATAACCACCATCTAATAAAGATTTTATAACAACTGGCACACCTCCTACATCATATAAATCTTTAGCAACGTACTTTCCACCAGGTTGCATATCTCCGATATAAGGAGTTGAATTATAAATTTCTACTACATCCCTTAATGTAAATTTTAAACCTGCTTCATTAGCTATCGCAGGAAGATGGAGTGCTGCATTGGTTGAACCTCCAGTAGCTGCAACTACTCTTGCAGCATTTACTAATGATTCAATAGTTACTATATCCCTTGGTCTTATATTTTTTTCTAATAAATTCATTATAGCTTTACCACTCTTTTCACCATAAGCTTTTCTTTCTTCAGTATTTACTGCTGGCGGCATAGCTGAATTTGTTAGAGCTAAACCAACCGCTTCTGAAATACATGCCATAGTATTTGCTGTAAACTGACCTCCACACGATCCAGCGGATGGACAGGCAACTTGTTCAATATCTTTTAAATCTTGATCTGAGATAGTTCCAGCAGCATGTTTTCCCACTGCTTCAAAAACATCAATAACAGTTACATCTTTTCCCTTATATTTTCCTGGTAAGATTGAACCTCCATAAATGAATACAGATGGTACATTTAATCTAACCATAGCCATCATTAAACCTGGCAAAGATTTATCACAGCCTGCAAGTCCAACTATTGCGTCATAACAGTGACCTCTCACAGATAATTCAATGGAATCTGCAATTACCTCTCTGCTAATAAGAGAAGATTTCATTGCCTCATGCCCCATCGCAATTCCATCTGTTACTGTTATAGTTGTAAATTCTCTTGGTGTTCCTCCAGCATCTTTTACACCTGTCTTCACATGTTGCGCTTGATCTTGAAGAGTAATGTTGCAAGGAGCTGATTCATTCCAAGTGCTAACAACACCTACAAATGGTTGATAAATTTCATGTTCTTTCAAACCCATAGCATAATAATACGATCTATGAGGTGCACTTTTAGGCCCTACACTAACATATCTACTAGGTAGGTTAGATTTTCTATTTGATCCTTTATCTTCCATTCTATTTAATAGTATTTATTATTTGATCAATTTTTTCAATAGAAGATTTATAAATATTTGCCTCATTTTTAAATTTATTAATAATTTCTTCTGAAGCTTTATTCATAAAGTTATCATTGTTTAACTTGTCATTAACTTTATTAAATTTTTCTTGCTCAACTTGCTTTTTCTTATTTAATTTTTTTAGTTCTGCTTCCGAGTCAATAATACCATCCAAAGGGATTAAAACTGACAATGATCTTAATACGATTAAAGCTGAATTCTTATTTGGCTGAATTTTATTAAAACTAATATCTTTGGTTTTTAGAAAATTACTAATTTCATTTTTATAGGCAATTAGAAAATTATTAAGTTCTTCATTTTTTGCTTCTATGGAGATATTAATTAATTGTTTATAGGGTATATTTAGTTCTGATCTTAAATTTCTTATAGATGTTATAAATTCAATAAATATTTCGAAGTTTTTTTTAGAATTATTAAAAGAGTTATTTGTTGAATAATTTTGAAAAACTTGGTTCATTAAATATGATTTATCATCGACTAAAGATCTCCATAATTTTTCACTGATAAATGGCATAATAGGATGTATAATTTTTAAAACTTGAATAAATGTCCATCCAGAAACTTTTTTAATTTCATCAGCAAATTTTTCATTTTCAAAATTTTGTTTAATAATTTCAATGTACCAATCACAATAAGTATGCCATACGAAATGATAAATTTTATTGGCTATTTCATGAAACAAATACTTTTTAGTTAATTGATCAAGTTGAGTGTTCAAATCATTCAATTCTTTTATTATCCATTTGTTTGCATCAAAAATAATTGAATCAATTGAAATATCATCTATAAAAATTGAATTATTCAATTGTAAAAATTTTCCAGCATTCCAAATTTTATTTGTGAATGATTTATATCCTTTAACTCTAGCTTCAGATAATTTTACATCTCTTCCAGGATTTAATAGTGCTGTTAGTGTAAATCTTAATGTATCAGCACCATATTTATCTAATAACTCTAAAGGATCAATTATGTTCCCTTTTGATTTAGACATTTTTTGTCCTTTTTCATCACGTATTAAAGGATGAATATAAATATCTTTAAATGGAGTTTCCTTCATAAAATAAGAACCCATCATCATCATCCGCGCAACCCAAAAAAATATGATATCAAAACCAGTAACCAAAACATTGCCGGGATAAAACTTATCTAATTCATAAGTTTTATTTGGCCAATCTAAAGTAGAGAATGTCCATAGAGCAGAAGAAAACCAAGTATCTAGAACGTCTTCATCTTGTTTAAGCTCAACATCTTTTCCATAAAATTCTTTTGATTGATTTTTTGCCCCTTCTAGAGTTTCACTTACAAAATATTTATTATCAGGACCATACCATGCAGGAATTTGGTGCCCCCACCATAACTGTCTTGAAATACACCAAGGTTGAATATTTTCCATCCAATTATAAAATGTATTTTCCCATTGTTTGGGAATAAATTTAGAACTATTATCTCTAACAGCTGATATTGGATCAACTGATAATTTTTTTGCATCACAAAACCATTGGTCTGTAAGCCATGGCTCAATAACAACACCTGATCTATCACCATATGGTATGACCATTTGCTGTTTTTCTTCTTTAATTAATAAATTCATTTCATCTAATTTTTTTAAAATTAGTTTTCTTGCTTCAAATCTATCTAAATTTTGAAATTCTTCAGGCACATTTGAGTTCAGTTTAGCATTTTCATCAAAAATATTAATAAATTCTAAATCATGTCTCTTTCCTACCTCAAAATCATTAAAGTCATGTGCAGGTGTAATTTTTACAGCTCCAGAGCCTTTTTCAGGATCTGCATATTCATCAGCAATGATTGGTATTTTTTTATTTGAAATTGGTAAGTTACAAAATTTACCAATTAGATTTTTATATTTTTCATCATCTGGATGAACGGCAACTGCAGTATCACCTAACATCGTCTCAGGTCTTGTTGTAGCGACTATGATATGATTATTTTCATCTATAGGATATTTAATATGCCATAAACTTCCTTCAGTATCTCTTTGCTCTACTTCTAGATCAGAAATAGCTGTTAAAAGTTTTGGATCCCAATTAACCAATCTTTTATCTTTATAAATAATTCCATCATTAAATAAATTTACAAAAACTTTCTTAACTGCATTAGAAAGACCTTCATCCATAGTAAATCTTTCTCTTGACCAATCAGCAGAAGCACCAAGTCTTCTTAATTGATTACTTATCTGACCACCAGACTCTCTTTTCCATTCCCATACTTTTTCAATAAACTTTTCTCTACCTAGAGATCTTCGATCTAGCTTTGACTCACTTAATTTTCTTTCGACTACCATCTGAGTAGCTATTCCTGCATGATCTGTCCCTGGTTGCCACAATACTTCCATACCCTTTATTCTATGGTATCTGATTAATATGTCTTGAATTGTGAAGGTTAAAGCATGACCCATATGTAAGCTACCTGTAACATTAGGTGGTGGCATCATTATAGAATATGATTCACCTCCTTTTTTTGGTTTGAAACAATTTGATTGCTCCCATTGCGAGTAAAGGTTTTTTTCTTCTTTTAAAAAATCAAAAAATTTATCAAGCTGCATTGTAACTATTTTGTATCGAAATAATTTTTTAGTAATTTTGGGATTTTTTCATCAAGAATTTTTTCAATTTTATTTTCTACAAGATAGGAAAGTTTTTGGTCAATAATTTCATTAATTTCACTATTTATATTTTCGTCTTTTTGGAGTAATTTTATTGTACCATCACTATTAACCTTTTTGTTAAGTATCAAAATATCTGATGATAAATCCTGATCTGAAATGTTTTTTTCATCTTCGAGTGCTCTTCGTATGACTTCAAGTGATTCATTGATAGAATTTTTTGTATTCATATTGGTATTATAAATGTTTAATTAAATTAATAAAACTCTAATTATAGCTAGGAAGATACTCCTCAAATAATTTAACCAGTGAACCATCTAAAGCTAGTAAATTAAAATAATTAATCAGATAGTTTTTGTTTGCATTAAAATATTCAACATTTACGTTTAAAAGATTAGTTTCTGCTTCTATTAGATCAGTGATAGATTTAGTCCCAAGGTTGTATTCTTCCTGAGTACTTTCTAGAAGAGTATTTGCATACTCTATAGTTAATAAAGATGTATTTAAATTTGATTTACTAACTAAATAGTTTTTATAATAGTTTGATACCTCAATGTTTAAATTTTCTTTAAGATCCTCTATCTCAATTTCAGTTTGTAAAATTTGAGAATTTATTTTTCTAATGTCTGATTTGTCAATGTTTTGCTGAAATATAGGAATTGTTAAAGTTAACCCTATTGTTGCATTGGTATTTTCACTTCCCGCATCTATTCGTGAACCATCCGAATACTCAGTGGAAGCTGTTATATCTAACTTAGGTCTATTAGAACCTTTTTCTTTTGAGAGATCAAGTTCTTTAATTTTAATATTATTTTGAGCAATTAAAATATTAAAATTATTCTTATAAACTTCAGAAAGTATGTTATCAAAATTCAAATCATCTTCTATATTTACATAATCTTCTAAATTAATAGCTTCTTTACCAACAATTGATTTAAATGTTTTTAAGCTAACTTTGTAGTTTTGTTCGGCTGAAAAAAGATTTGTTTCAGCAATTGAAAAAGCGCTCTCAGCATTTTTCAATTCAGTTATGGTTGCTGATCCCAATTCATATTTTAATTTTACTTCTTCTAAAAATCTTGAAACAGAATCAAAATTCTTTTCGGAAGCCTCTAATGATTTTTCATAATTTATTACTGTTAAATAACCATCTACAGCTGTTAAAGATAGATCTTGAACTGTTTTATAAAAGTTTATAACTGCATTTTCGTAAATAATTTTTGATCTTTCAATTTCTAAACTTTTTTCACCGCCATCATACAAATTTTGAGTAATACTAATTTTATATTTATCTGTAAAAGTCTCTGGTGTTGTTGATACACCTGCTGCCGATGTTGTATCACTATTACTATATGTACTAGAAATTGTGCCAGTAACTGTTGGAAGTTTTTTGCCTATAGCTACCTCAATAATTTCTTTGCTTTCATTCAGTTTTTCAAAAGCAATTTTTACTTTCAAATTATTTGCAATCGTACTTTTTACAGAATCATCAATCGATAGAGCAAATATAGATTTAGAATAAATAAGTATTAACAATAATATAAATAATCTCATTTAAAATTTAAAATCCTCTTTTTTTTCTTGAATTTGATAACTACTCATTACATCAAATAAATACTCAGATGAATATAAATCTTCATTTCTTATAATTTTATAAGCTTTACCCAAATTATCATATATTTTTTTAATATATATTAATCTTCCTCCATTCATTGCTAGTTGCTTTTTTAACTTATCAGTTATTTTAAAAATTGGTCCGTCAATAATAATTAAGTTGAATGGAGCTTTATCAGATAATCCATCCAATAAATTATGATTAAATAAACTAATATTAGTATTATCAGTATTGTTAATATTATGTTCTAATAATTTAAATAGTTCTTTATTTTCTTCTACAACATGAAGTTCTCTACATAGTGAGCTAATTAGAGTGGAAAAGTAGCCAGTTAAGCCACCTATATGTAATACCTTATCATTAGGTAAAATTTTCGAATATTTTATAATTTGAGCAAGGTGTAAATTTTTAAGATATCCTCTTTTGTCAGTTATATCTAAATTATTATCTAGGTAACAATTCTTACCTAAGCTGACATCCAAATAATTTTCTTTAGGAATTTTTTCAAATATTTGTAATATATTTTCTTCATTAATTTTATTTGGTCTCAACTGATTAACAACCATATTTTTTCTTGCAATTTCAAATGTTTCATTCATTTCTTAAAGGATGCTTTATATAAACCTATTATATAATCAATTATTTAAATTATATTACTAATCTTTAGAATTTTTTTTCATTAATTGACTAGAAATAATATAGTGATAATTGTCATTTTTTTTTAGGCTCGGTGGCAGAGTGGTGATGTAGGGGCCTGCAAAGCCTTGCACAGCGGTTCGATTCCGCTCCGAGCCTCCAAATTTTTCTTGTTTTTTAATTTTTTTTTATTATCAACAAAATTGTGTTCCTCGGTAGCTCAGTGGTAGAGCAATCGGCTGTTAACCGATCGGTCGCTGGTTCGAGCCCGGCCCGGGGAGCCATTTTATCTAAGCCTTAACTTCCACCAATTCTTCAAAACGTGTTGTGTAACATGGGGATACATTTTCTCTTTTCATCTTCCATATTTTTTCTATACCTTCAGAAGCTATCTTTAACGTTGAACTTCCATATCTAGAATTAATATTATCAATAGTATTCATTATTCTATCCGATGTATCACGGTCATAATCAAGCAATCCTCTAGTTACATTGTGCCTGCTAAGACCGCATAATATAATTCCAGCTTTTTTATAACGAAATCCTGGTCGATATATTTTTCTAATTCCTTCAAGAGCTCTTTTAACAATTTTTATACTATTATTTGTTGGAAAAGGTAAGTGTAGTTTTATTGAATTTGAATATTGTTTCTCTCTTCTATTAAAATGATTTGTCAAAACAAAAATACTCATCGACTCAGCGACTAGCCCCTCTTCCCTTATCTTCTCTGATACTCTTGATCCATAAGTTGATATTGATTCCTCCAAATCAAATAATTTTTCTATTGGCTGACTAAATGATCTTGAAACACAACAACTTTGTTTATCACTTGGAACCAAATCAAGTTCTAAACACGATATACTATTTAATTCTAGGTATGTCTTCTCTCCCACCACACCCATATTTTTTCTTATCCATCCTCTATCCATTTGTGAAAATTGATAAGCATTATAAATATTATATTTTTTCAGGAAAAGAGATAATCTTCTTCCAATACCCCATACTTCTTCAATGAATGTTAATTCTAATGCTTTTTTTATTTCTATTTTATTTTTTAGTATGCACACACCTTTATAGTCTGGTTGTTTTTTTGCTAAATGATTAGCTATTTTTGATAGTGTTTTTGTTGGGCCCACTCCAATACTAACTGGAATACCAACCCACCTCTTAATTGTTTGTCTAATATGTCTGCAATAAGTGTTTAATTCATAGTTCTCAAAACCATTTAAACCAAGAAATGCTTCATCTATAGAGTAGATTTCTACCTCTGAAGAGAAACTTGATAAAGTCTCCATTACTCTCTGAGAAATATCACCGTACAAAGAATAATTAGATGAAAAAACTTTAACATCATTTTTTTCAATAATATTTTTTGCTTTAAAATAAGGTTCACCCATTTTTATCCCTAATTTTTTTGCTTCTTTTGATCGTGCAATGATACAACCATCATTATTGGAAAGTACAACAATTGGTTTTCCTATAAGTTTTGGATTAAATATTCTTTCACATGATGCATAAAAATTATTGCAATCTATCAATGCTATAGATTGATTTACTGAGTTATGATTTCTATTAAGTAGTTTTGTGTATGACATATGTCACTACCCCCCATATAAAACACTCCATTTCTTCTTTAACTTGAATACTAGGATACTCACTATTGGCAGAAATTAAAAATAGTGACTGATCTTTCTTTTTCAGTTTTTTAACTGTTAGGTCACCAAAGATGGAGGCTATAACAATATTGTCGTTACGAGGTGTAATACTTCTATCAACAATAAGTAAATCACCTGATAATATGCCTGCATCGGTCATAGAAGGGCCATTAGCTTTAACGATATAGGTTGCTGTTGGACGTTGAACCAAATATTCATTAAGATCAAGTTTGTTTTCCATATAATCAGTAGCTGGAGATGGAAAACCTGCAGATACTGTATCAAGAAAATAAGGTGTTATTTGATCTCCTTTGGATTCAGCTTTAAATATTAAGTTTTCTATTTTTTTAGACATAATATTAGAAAAAATATTTAAATAATTGATAAATAATAAGTATACTATTTATAAAATTATTTGTTCTACTTTTGTTCTAATTTATTCAGAATGAGAAAAAAGTCAATATAATATTTTTAAAATACTGTTAAAAAACGCTATGACAAAATTATTCGAAGATGATGCATACCTTAAAGAATTTAAAGCAAAAATTATAGGTATTGTGAAAGAAGAAAATCGTATTGAATTAGATAAGACAGCATTTTATGCAAAAAGTGGTGGTCAACCTGGGGACACAGGTGCAATAGAAGCTGAAAGTGTAAAAATAGAAGTTTTAGATACTATAAAAGAAAATAATAAAATAATAAATATTGTAGATGATCTCAAAGATCTAGAAGAGAATGTTAACATAATTGGAAAAATAAATTGGAATTTACGATACAAGCATATGAGAATGCATACTGCTCTGCACTTGTTATGTTCTATAGTCCCTTTAGGAGTTACCGGCGGTCAAATTGGTTATGAAAAAAGTCGATTAGATTTTAATGATCCAAATAAACAAATAAATAAAGAAGAATTGGAAGAAAAAATAAATTTGTTAGTTGAAGATAATCATACCGTTACTAGTGAAGTAATTGAAAGTAGTATATTAGAAGAAAAACCTGAACTAGTCAGAACTATGTCAGTAAAACCTCCGCAAGTAGATGGTAAAATAAGATTAATTAGAATTGGTGATGTTGATTTACAACCTTGTGGTGGTACACATGTGAAATCAACTAATGAGATTGGTAAAATTCAAATCGGCAAAATAGAAAACAAAGGTAAAATGAATAGAAGAGTTAATTTATTATTATCTTCTTAAATTACTGATGAAGAATCTGACTTAAAAATAACTTTGTACGATCACTCTCTGGATTATTAAAAAACTTATCTGGGCTAGCTTCCTCAACAATTTTTCCTTCATCCATAAACACCATTCTATCAGCAACTGTTTTAGCAAAACCCATTTCGTGTGTAACAACGATCATAGTCATTCCCCCTTCGGCTAAATCAACCATAACATCTAAAACTTCTTTGATCATTTCAGGATCTAGAGCTGAAGTTGGCTCATCAAAAAGCATAATGTTAGGGTTCATTGCAAGGGATCTTGCAATAGCCACTCTTTGTTGCTGGCCTCCAGATAGTTGACCAGGATATTTATTTGCTTGCTCTGGGATCTTAACAATCTCTAATTGTTTCATTGCGAGCTCTTCTGCTTCAGCTTTAGGCATTTTTTTTACCCAGATTGGAGCTAATGTTATGTTTTCTTTTACAGATAAATGAGGAAACAAGTTAAACTGTTGAAATACCATGCCTACTTCTTTTCTAACACTATCGATATTTTTTAGATTACCTGTAAGTTCAATTCCATCTACGACAATTTTTCCTTCTTGATGTTCTTCTAATCGATTAATGCATCTTATCATTGTTGATTTACCTGATCCTGAAGGACCACAGACAACTATTCTTTCTTTCTTTTTTACCTCTAAATTCACATCTTTTAGAACTTGGAAATCACCAAACCATTTATTAACATTTTGTAATGAAATTATTGAATTTTCTGACATAATTAATCTGCTCCCATATTAATACCCGTTTTTAGTTTCTTTTCCAAATACAAACTATATCTGGACATTGAAAAAGTGAAAATAAAAAAAACTAATGCTACAAAGACGTAAACTTCATTGGATAAACCCATCCAAGTAGCATCAGCTAATGCCCCTCTTCCTATTCCAAGTAAATCAAGTAAACCAATAATAATTACTAGAGTTGTATCTTTAAACAATCCAATAGAAGTATTTACAATAGATGGTATTGAAATTCTAATAGCTTGGGGAAGTATAATTTTTCTATTCATTTGCCAATAACTCAATCCAACCGATTGAGCAGCTTCATATTGACCCCTTGGAATTGCTTGTAAGCCTCCACGAATAACTTCAGCCATATAAGCAGCTTGAAATAATGTTACAGCAACAAGTACTCTCACCAATCCATCTAAATTTAAACCTTCCGGTAAAAACAAAGGAAGCATTACCATACCAAAAAAAAGAAGTGTAATTAATGGAACGCCTCTTATAAATTCTATAAACAAAGTGCAAAACATACTTATTACAGGTAACTGAGATCTTCTACCGAGAGCGAGTAAGATGCCTAATGGGAAAGCTATAGCAATGCCGAATACACCAAGGACAAGAGTTACTAATAAACCTCCCCATTTATTAGTAGGAATAATTTGAAATCCAAATCCTCCATAAAGCAATATAAAAGCTACTATTGGAAAAGCGATAGTAAATTTAATTAAGTGTTTTCTTCCAGGGATTTTTTCTATCAACAAAGGAAGTAGAGCAACTACAAGAAGGAAATATGTTAAGTTAACTCTCCAAACTTGTTCTGATGGATAAAATCCATACATAAATTGATAAAAACGTACAATAATAATTGCCCAACATGCCCCATGATCACCTTCAGGATCAGCTACTCTAGAACAAAACGTTCTATCTACGATTAATTCTCCTTTATAATTTGTCCAAAAATCTGCACTAAATACAGACCAATCTAAAAACCATGGTATTAATTGATATAGAAAATATATGACAAGAAGTGTAATAAATGAATTTACCCAATTTGAAAATAAATGTTGTCTACACCAACCAAGAATACCAGTTGTTGCAACAGGCGGTTTCCTTATTTCAAAATTTGAATTATTTTCCATTATTTTTCCTTAAATTGAATGCTTCTGTTATAAATGTTCATAAAAAAAGAAATTGTTAAACTTATTAGTAAATAAGTTGCCATAGTTATAGCCATACATTCAATAGCTTGACCCGTTTGGTTTAAGCTAATTCCACCAAAGCCATGGACAAGATCAGCATATCCAACAGCGATTCCTAAAGAAGAGTTTTTTGTTAAATTTAGATACTGACTTGTTAAAGGCGGTACTATTACTCTTAAGGCTTGAGGAATAATAATTAATCTCATAATCCAATTTTTTTTCAATCCTAATGCTCCAGAAGCTTCTCTTTGTCCTTTAGTAACAGATAAAATTCCAGATCTTACTGTTTCAGAAATAAAAGCTGCAGTGTAAATTGATAAGGCGAGAAACATTGCTATAAATTCAGGTCTAATAACCGCGCCTCCTTTAAAATTAAAACCTTTTAAAACTGGATATTCTAAAGTTATAGGAGATCCCATTATAAAAAATACAAATAAAGGTAAAAAAACTATTATACTTAAGTTAGTTGTAAAAGTTGGAAACTGTTGACCAGTTGTGTCTTGCCTTTTCTTAGCCCATCTAGCTATAAAAAAACTTATAATACAGCCTAAGATAAGACTAAGAATAACAATATTTGACCCGTCAAGAAATATAGGTTTTGGTCCAAATAATCCTCTGTTTGAAATATAAAATGTTTCCCAAATCTGTGGGGCTTGTTTTATTCTTGGTAATTGAATTAAAATTGCATACCATAATATAATTTGAAGAAGCAAAGGTGTATTTCTAGTAAATTCAACATAAATATAAGCAATTCTACTTAAGAGCCAATTAGAAGATAGTCTTATAATACCAACTATAAAACCCAGAATTGTTGCAGCTATACACCCACAAAAAGAAACTAAAAGTGTATTTAAAACTCCAACAAAATAAACTTTTAAATGAGTATCTGTTGACTTAAAATCAAGAAAGGGAGAAAAACTAATATCAAACCCAGCCGGGTTATTTAAAAAACCAAATCCAGTTGCAATATTTCTCTTTTCAAGATTGTAAGCAGTTGTATTAATTACAAAATATAAACCTAATGCAAAAAAACCAACAACAAGGGTTTGATATAAAATACCTCTAAATTTTTGATCTTGAAATAAATTATTTTGCATTTCTACTAAAAAAAATTGGGGGGATTTTCATCCCCCCATTTATTATATTAAAAACTAATTAGTTTCTATCTAAATGGTGGAGCGTATAAAATACCTCCGTCAGTCCATAATGCGTTTAGATTTCTTCCAATTCCAAGAGGTGTATCAGGTCCGATATTTCTATCAAAAGACTCTGAATAGTTACCAACTTGTTTAATGATATTATAAGCAAAATCATTACTTAATTCTAACATTTCACCATAACCACCTTCAACACCAAGAAGTCTTAAAACTTCAGGTATGTTTGAACCTTTGCTTTCATCTACGTTTGAAGAAGATACTCCAAGTTCCTCGGCAATTATCATAGTATTAAGAGACCATCTCACAACGTCACCCCATTGGTGATCACCGTGTCTTACAAGTGGTCCAAGAGGTTCTTTTGAAATGATATTTGGTAGAACAACCCATTTATCTGGATCATCAGCTTGTGCTCTTGTAGCAGAAAGACCTGATGCATCAGTAGTGTATACATCACATCTACCAGCAAATAAGTTTTCTCTTGCTTCATCATTTGTTTCGATTGGAAGTGCTTCATAACCAATACCATTAGCTCTGAAGAAATCTGCTAAGTTTAACTCAGTAGTTGTTCCTGTTTGAATACAAACTGTAGCACCATCAAGACCAGTTGCATCATCAACACCTAAAGCTGATGGAATCATGAAACCTTGTCCGTCATAGTAGTTTACACCAACAAACTCAAAACCAAGATTAACATCACGACTTAGAGTCCAAGTAGTATTTCTTGCAAGCATATCAATTTCACCAGACGCTAAAGTTGGGAAACGTGATTTACCAGTTGTAGTTGTAAATTCAACTTTGCTTGAGTCTCCAAAAATTGCTGCTGCAACTGCACGACATACGTCTACGTCGAAACCAGCCCAGTTTCCAGCATCATCAGGTGCTGCGAAACCAATAAGACCAGTGGTTACACCACATTTTAGAAAACCTCTATTTTTTACATCATCTAAAGTTCCGGCGTTTGCAGAAAATGCAAAAGCTAAAACTGCGAAAATAGATAGTAGTTTTTTCATATTATTTTCTCCGTTTAAATAATTATTTAAATATCTTTTTTCAAAGATTGCTTCCCTATACCAAATTTATAAGCTAATCCAAATGATACATTTTGTATTTTAATATTTTTCTACAATTAGTGTTTAAATATTAATAATATACTAGATATTGATATAGTGAAAATTAAAACAAAGCTTACTAAGATAGGAAGAAATCCACTTAAACAAAAAGGTTTTATCAATCCAGGTACATACAAAGGATCAACTATGATCTTTAATAGTTATCAGGATTATTTAAATGATATTAAAAATGCAGATGATAGAAGAACATTTTATGGAATTAATCAAAATCCTTTTCATAAACAATTAGAAGATAGTATCTCAGAATTATATCATTGTTATGATACTGTCTTGTCTCCTTCTGGACTTGCTTCAATAATAATTCCTTTTTTTGCTATATTAAAATCTGGAGATGAAGTTTTAATAAATGATAGTGTCTACAGCCCAACAAGAACTTTTTGTGAAAATATTCTTAAACAGTACAAAGTAAAAATAAAATATTATCATCCAATCAATAAAATTAATAATTTTGAAAAATTAATAAATAAAAAAACAAAACTTATTTATTTAGAATCTCCTGGAACTGCTACATTTGATATAATTGATATACCTTTCATAACAAATATAGCTAAAAAAAATAATATACCAACTGTAATGGATAATACATGGGCATCACCATTATTTTGCAATCCAATTAAACTGGGAATAGACATTATAATCGATGCGGGGACTAAGTATATAAATGGTCACTCGGACGTATTAATCGGTTTTGTTTCATCAAATAAAAAATATGCTAGAAAAATTAGAACTGCTGCAAAAACTTTAGGAATATGTCCTGGATCAGATGAAGTATATTTGGCCATTAGAGGATTGCCAACACTTGAAATTCGAATGAGAGAAATTGAAAAAAATGCATTGTTAATGGCAAAATATTTATTAGAACATGATCTTGTAGCAGATGTATTTCATCCAGCATTACCTCATACTAAGAACCATAAAATATGGAAAAGAGATTTCTCTGGAAGCTCGGGTTTATTTTCATTTATGCTAAAAAAGAAATATTCAAATAAACAAATTGAAAAGTTTTTTAACAAACTTAAAGTTTTTAAATTAGGATACAGTTGGGGTGGTTTTGATAGTCTCATTACCTTTCCTCCACTAGATAAAAGAGAGTTTAAAAATAGGAATACTGGAACATTAATTAGATTGTATTGTGGATTGGAAGATATTGATGATCAAATAAAAGATATAAAAAATGCATTAAAAATTTTTAATTAAATGGACTTTTATTTTTATATTTTTGCATCATTAGGAGTTTTTGTATTTGGTTTATCTAAAGGTGGTGTACCTGGGCCAATAGCAATGTTAGCTGTTCCTGTTATGTCATTTGCAATGAGTCCTTTACAAGCTGCTGGTATTTTGTTGCCACTTTTAATAATAATGGATTTTTCAGCGATCTATTTGTATTGGAAAAAGTGGATAAATAGTATTTTAAAAATTATAATCCCAGCATCCATAATTGGTATTTTATTTGGAACTTTAACCTTTGAGTTTACGAATGAAGATCAAATAAGAATAATGGTTGGTGCTATATCAATTATTTTTGTTCTAGTTTCATTTATTCAGAAAAACAATTATTTACTAAAACCAACAAAACTTAAAGGATACTTTTGGTCCTCTGTCGCTGGATATACAAGTTTTTTAATTCATGCAGGAAATCCACCAATTAACTTTTATATGCTGCCTTTAAAGCTAGATAAAATTTCATTTATTGGAACAATGACCTTAGCATTTATGGTTATAAATCTTGTAAAATTAGTTCCATATTATTTTGTGGGATTATTAGCACCTTCAAATCTTATAATTTCTCTCTATTTACTTCCACTAGCTTTTATTAGTGTTTTAATGGGTTACTTTGTGCAAAAAAGAATTCCAGAAAAATTATTTTTTAATATTGTTTATGTTTTGCTTTTTTTGAGTGGATGTAAATTGATATACGATGGAACAATTTAATTTATTTAAATAATTATATTTTTGTTTTATAATCAGCTCTTTTAGTTTTTCTAAAACCAAAAGGTCCAGGGATAAATAATGTCATTGTGTTTGTATTTGGTTTTAAGTCAACTCTGTGTAGATGATCAGCAGATCTAAAACCAATGTATCCAGGTGGTCTCCAAAATTTTCCTTTTTTTGTAGTTTCCCAATAACCGCCTTTTAAAATAATTGTTATATAAGGACAAAGATGATTATGAACTCCTTCACCGTGGTCATCATCTAACATTTTATGAATCAAAATATTAAATGGAAACCATTTTGGTCTTTTTCTAAATAATAAGTAGTATCTTTCCATCCATGGTTTTGCTTTATGAAATTCAGGATGAGATGGTCCTCTATCTAGAACAATTTTCTTTCTTCCAAGTTTTTCTAAAAATTTTAATAACACCTATCTTAAACTAGCTTCAATATTACCACCATCAACAGTAATAATATTCCCGGTTGTTTTTTCAAAAGATAATTGTGCAAAAAATGCTTCAGCAACATCTTCTGCTGTTACTTGTTTTTGAAGTAAATTATTATTTAAATATTCAGTTGAAGACATATTTCTTGCTTTTGCTCTTTCTTTAATAAACTGGTCAGTTAATAAACCACTTTTTATTCTATCAGCATTAATTCCATTAACTCGAATGTTATATTTTCCAAATTCTAAAGCATATTGTTTCATAGAAAATAATGAGCTAGCTTTTGCAATACCATATGGTCCGAAATCCTTACCAGGATTTATAGATTGTTTTGACAAATTAAGAGAAATTGAACCTCCAAAACCTTGAGATACCATAATATTTGCAATTTTTTGAACAATATTATGATGACTATAAAAATTAACCTCTAAACTTTTTTCTAAAATATCTTTTTTTACATTTAGCTAAAAAATATATCAAAGAATATCAGTTAAAGAAAGTCAGCACAGATTTAGCATTAAGAATATATTCAACGCATTTATTAGGTAATAATCCAGAACTTGTTTTACATGGAGGAGGTAATACATCTGTAAAATCAATTAAAAAAAATTTATTTGGAAAAGATAATGATGTACTTTTTGTAAAAGGAAGTGGATGGGATATGTCAAATTTAAATGAAAGAGGATTACCAGGTCTTTATCTTGATCCTTTACTTAAAACTCTATCCTTAAAAAAAATGAGTGATGAAAAGATGGTTAATTATTTGAGATCAAACTTACTTGACTCAAGTTCTCCTAATCCATCAATTGAAACTCTTT
>CACNLM010000015.1 GCA_902621305.1 uncultured Alphaproteobacteria bacterium
ATTAAAATAAATCTGTAAGTTGGGATAATGATGTTTTGAATGCCAATTTACATATCCCCCAGACTGATTAATACTTAGTGATAATGGCCCTTTCCTATTATAAATATATTTTAACACAGAAATAATTCTGCCTGGCCAAGTTCCTAACGATTTATTTAGTGAATGATGATGAGTTTTAAATAAATAATCTAACCCAAGATGATCCTGAAGATTTCTTCCCACATTAGAATTATCAATTATTATTTCTTTATCAAATTTTTTTAAATGCTCTTTGTCACCAATACCAGAATGCATTAACAAGTAAGGTGTCATTATTGAGCCAGAACATAAAATTGCTCCATGTGATAGGTGTATTATTTGTTCTATTGATTTATTTTGAATTTTAATACCAGTAATTTTTTTATCTTTAATTATTAAATTTTTAACTTGAGTATTGTCTAATATAGTTAATCTAGGATTTTTTAATACAGGCCTTAAAAAAACTTTTGATGATGTATGTCTAGTACCGTTGTAAGTATTAATATTATAATGACCTACTTGATTTTCGATTGATGTAGTTAAATTTGTATTTTTTTTAATACCAATTTCATTACTAGCATCAAAAAAATATTCTAAAATTGGATGATGATGCTTACTTACATTATTTACTGGAATCTTTTCTTTTGTAAGAAATTCTTTATCATCATTTATTTGTTGTTCCATAGAACTGTATATTTTTTTTATATTTTCAAAACTCCATTCCTTGTTTTTACCCCAATTTTCATAATCCGTTTTTAATCCTCTTGCATACACCATTGCGTTTATTGAGCCAGAACCCCCTAAAACTTTACCTCTCGGATAATATATTTGCCTTTTGAATAAATTATCTTGTTTTTCTGAATAGAAGTTCCAATTAATTTTTTTATTATAGAATGTCATTCCATAACCAAGAGGAACGTCAATAATAGGATTGTTATCTTTAGGTCCAGCCTCAATGAGGGCAATATTCAAATTAGTTTTACTAATAAGTTTATTTGCTATTATACTTCCTGCAGAGCCTGCACCAATAATTGCTATATCAATATTATTCAAATTAAAATGTTTGGGTTACTTTAGTTAAATATCTAGGATTGTCTGGATCTAATCCTTTTTCAAATGAGTAATTAACAATCCATGGATAAAATTTTGATAGAACTATTATTGGATCTAATTCTATCATTTCACTTGTATTATATCTTAATTTTGTATTTGAGTTTTCATCATAAGTAATTTCATAGTGAAGGTTAGTTAGTGAAATAATTTGACTAGAATCTTTTGCTACTATCATCCCACTTTTATCTCTAAGCGATATTGTAAATAACTTGAATGAGTTTTCTATCAGGCTTTTTGGTCCATGCATTACTTCAGCGCTACTGAAAGGTTCTATCATTTCTTGACACAACTCTTTAAACTTTAGAGATATTTCATTAGAAATTGCGTATCCAACGCCCCTACTAATTATATATCCATTACTTATCGTTTTATCTAATATATTTGGACTCCATTGATTTTGATTATCTGAAATTAAATGATCACTTAGCTTTTCAATTTGCTTATTAATATCTTTTTTATTAAGAGTATTAAAAACAAGCTTTAAAATTATCAATAAAGACATAACAAAAGTTTTTGTTGCTGCAACACTTTTTTCTTCTCCCGCATTTATATCAAAAAAATAATTGGATGTTTTTATAATGGGGCTATTTAAATTATTACTTATTAATATGGTCTTTGCTCCCATTTTTTGTACCATTTTATGGCATTCGACTAAATCTTCACTTTTTCCAGATTGAGAAATAATGAAAACTAATGCTCTCGAAAAATCAAATTTTGATTCCTCTAAAGTGATTATAGATGGAGGCATGCTATATGTTGGTAAACCAAGATATTTTGCAAACATATAAGACAAATAAAGAGCTGCACAATCTGAAGTACCTCTTGCCACAGTAACAACATAATCAATTTTTTTTTCTGATATTAAATTTGATATTTCCTGATAATTATTTTTATCATTCAAGATAAAATGATTAATTTTATTTGGAATTGAGAGTGCTTCCGATAAAACTTGGGAACTAGACATTAATTTTTTTTCCTCTTAAATAAACTTCTTTAAGGTTAAATTCTTTATCTAAAATAAGAAAATTACTTAAAAAATTTTTTTGAATTATGCCAACATTATCTAGATTCAAATATTTAGAAGCATTATAACTAGTTAAAGCAACTGCTTCTTCTAATGAAAAATCCATTGATATTAAATTTTTAAAAGTTTGATCCATAGTAACAATACTTCCTGCTAAAGTACCATCAGACTTAATTTTTACTGAATCATTTTCTTTTTTTATATTATTTTTTGCGAAAATATATTCTCCATCATTCAATCCGCTTGCGTTAATAGAATCTGTTATTGTATACAAACCAGGAATACATTTTTTTGCAATTTTTATTGCTTCTTTACTAACATGAATATTGTCACAAATTATTTCAGCATATTTTCCTTTTGAAAGAGCAGCTGATAAAACTCCTGGGGATCTATGATCATTACCAGACATAGCATTATACAAATGTGTAAAACCAATTTCATAATTTTTCATAATTTTTTCACAGCAATCAAAGTCTGCCAAAGTGTGACCAAATTGAATCTTAATATTTAGCTCCACTAAATCATTTATAAATTCTTGCATTCCTTCAATTTCTGGAGCTAAAGTAATTATTTTTACATCAGAAATTTCAAGAATTTTTTTTATAAAATCTAAAGATGGTTTCTCAGTTAAATTTGGTTGAGCGCCAAGTTTATTAGGATTAATAAAAGGTCCCTCTAAATGAACTCCAAGGATATTATTACCATTATCTCTCTTTATTTCATTAAATCCTTTTAACGCTAAAATTGTATTTTCTAAGGTATTAGTCCAAGTAGTTGGCATTATGGAAGTTGTTCCATGTCTTAAATGATATTTTGACATTTCAATAATTGATTGCGAGCCCTCCATAACATCAAAACCATTACCACCATGACAATGGAGATCAATAAAACCAGGGATTATAATATTATCATAATCTACAGAGTCTTTTATTTTCAAGTCGATAATTTTTTCGTTGAAATATACATCACCAACATAGGAAGAATTATGATTTATAATTTTCCCACTAACTTTATTTTGATCAGTCATCTAACTTTAATATCTTATATAGCAATTTCGTGATTTTTAAAAAAATTAAGAAAAATTATAAATGAGGATTAATCTTACTAAATTTTTTCTCTAATATATCATTATTTTTTTTAGCATTTGGCATATTTACACTGATATAGAATGGGAATAATTTTTCATTTTTTAAGATATTTGCTACTTCAATTAAAATAGAATTTAAAATAAAAGAACCGGTAATTGTTGAGGCTGGCCCAACCATATTATCTTTTACATTTATAATCGCATCACCAGGTGGAATCTTATTATCAATGAATATATCCGTTATTTCAAATAATCTTTTATTTAATTTAGATAGAGGAGCTTGTTTAGAAAATTTAACAGATGTTAGTGAAATAGTTTTTATTTTCTTTTTCTTAGCAATCAAAGCTGCTTCAACAGGTGCGTGATTGACACCTGAATTAGATACAATCATCAAAATATCTTTGCTAGTAATTTTATATTTAGCTAGAGCTTTTTTTGCAATATTTGGAGTTCTTTCTAGAGCAGTGGCTTTTCTTGCTCCTTTTTTAAAACTGAGATCATCATCTCTTATTGGACATGCGGCAGCAAAACCGCCTGCTCTATGAAATGATTCTTCTCCAAGTAATCTAGAGTGTCCAGTTCCAAAAATATATAACTGTCCACCTTTTTTATATGATTTACTAATTAATTTAGCACACTGTAAGAATTTTTTTTCTTCTTCCTTTATTATTTTCTTTAAAATTGAATTAATTTTTGAGGAATAAGATCTTGTTAATTTACTCATTTGAATTTTATACTTGATGCTAGGGCAAATATTGCCCTAGCAAAATAATATGATTATTTGTATTCTTCTAATTCTTCAGCTGCTTCGGCTACTAAATCAGCAGCATCTCCTTCACCAAGAATTGCACCTTGAATCATTGAGTTCATAACAGCTTGAAAAGCTTTGTAGTCTACAAACAGTGGCTCTGGTCCTCCATCGCCAATCGCATCAATAAACATCATCCAATAATCTTCATTATATGGAGCTTCATTTCCAATTTGAGGATATTGCATAATTGGTGTTAAACCCCAATCAGTATCAAGACTGTATTGAGAATCACCAGAGGCGATTATGCTAGCTATTTCCATTGCCTCTTTCTCGACACCAGTGTTTGAAAATACAGCAAGACTATCTGTAATTAAAAGAGTACCTTGACTTCCTTGTGGTCCAGCTGGAATTCTAACTGTTTTTACATCTAGACCTTCCTTATGCTGACCTCTACCCCAAGGCCCATTAATATACATAGCAATTTTTTCATCATTAAAGAGTTCTGTTAACTGAGATCTCTCCCAAGCTAAAGGGCCTTCTTGAGAAACATTTGCTAATTTTCCATAAAATTCTAATGTTTCAACAGCATTAGATGAGTTCAAAGTTATTTCGTTTGTAACTGGATCAATAACTTGTCCTCCATTACTGTATAGGTAGTTTAAGAATTGGTGCATAGTATTATCAAAATCTTTACCAGCTAGTCCAATTCCTGACGCTCCATCAACATTTTTAGTTACAGCTTCAGCCATTGAATATAGTTGATCCCAAGTTTGAGGACCTTCACATGCAACACCAGCTTTTTCTAAAAGACCACAATTCATGAAAAGTGCTTTAGTTGAAAACGCATGAGGGAAACCCCAAGTTTTACCCATGTGTGTTACTGTGTTTAAGATACCTGGTTGATACATTGCTTGTTGTGAAGCAGGAATATTTGTTTCTAAAATATGTCCATTTTCTGCAAGACCTTTTAGAGTTCTTGATCCAACATATGAAAATGCAACAGGATCACCCGCGATAGCAAGATTGATTACTTTATCTTGACATGTTCCCCAAGGAACAGCCTCTAGAGTTACGTTTACTCCAGGATTGTCTTCCATGTACTTATCAGCTATTTCAACATAATTAGGTCGAAGATCACTACCACAGAATACACCGTGTACGTCAGCAGCATATGCTTTAAAGCCAACAAGTGAAAGTATAGCAATTGTAAGAAATGAAGATAGTTTTTTGAAATTCATATTTCCTCCATTTAAATTATAAAGAAGAGATAACATCATCTGGCTCTATGAAGCAAGTTAGATTTTAAGTATTTCTCTAGTTTTTTACAGCTCCAGAAGTCAAACCAGCAACAATATATTTCTGTAGAAAAAGAAAAATGATTAATACAGGTGCTATACCAACAAGAGAGGCTGCCATCATTTCATTCCATTTAACTGTCGTGTAACCAATAAATTCATAGAGTCCTGAGGGAATAGGCATGTACTCTTTTTTTTGATTAAAAGTTATCGCAAATAAGAACTGTTGTGCATATGATCCTATAAAAGCATATATCCCAACAACTACTAAGCCAGGAGTACTAAGTGGTGCTATAATGTGTCTTAAAATTTGAACCCTTGAAGCTCCATCTACGAATGCAGCCTCTTCCAAATCAATTGGGATTTTTTCAAAGTATGATTTTAACAACCATATTGCGGTAGGTATTAAGAAGGCGACACCTGGTACTATCATTGCTTGGTATGTATTAAGAAGACCAAAAGTTCTTAAAACTTTATATAATGGAATTAAAAGTACAGCACCTGAAAACATATTTATTGCTAGTAAAATATATAAAGATGAATTCTTAAAAGGAAATCTGAAACGAGCATAAGAATAAGCGGCAGGAATAACAAATAACAAAGTAATTAAAGATGTTACACTAGCAAGAAAAAAACTATTAAAAATATATCGCGGCAACATTGGAACAGTTTTCCACATTTCTCTATATGCCCAAAAAGATAAATCATCAGAATAAAACTGATATGGAGATCTAAATAAATGATCCAAAGGACGGAGAGATGCATAGAACATTTCTACAAACGGTAGAAGTATAAAAGTCATGAAAACTAGTATACCTAAATATAAGATTATCTTTTCGTATAAATTATATTTATCCAATTTAGTTTTTAACTGCTCCTGCAGTAAGTCCTTCAACAATATATTTTTGTAAAAAAATAAAAACTAATAAAAACAGGTGCTATCCCAACAAGAGAAGCTGCCATCATTTCATTCCATTTAACACTTTGATATCCTATAAATTCATATAATCCTGAAGGAATAGGCATATATTCTTTTTTTTGATTAAACGTTATTGCAAATAAGAATTGTTGTGCATAAGCGCCAATAAATGCATATATTCCAACTACAACCAATCCAGGAGTACTAAGTGGAGCTATTATATGACGAAGGATCTGTACTCTTGAAGCCCCGTCTACAAAAGCAGCTTCTTCTAAATCAATTGGTATTTTTTCAAAGTATGATTTTAATAACCAAATAGATGTAGGAATTAAAAATGCTACTCCAGGTACAATCATTGCTTGATAACTATTCAACAAACCAAAAGTTCTTAAAACTTTATATAAAGGAATTAAAAGAACTGCTCCTGAGAACATATTTATTGCAAGCAATACATATAGACTTGTATTCTTTGCTGGAAATTTGAAACGAGCATAAGAATAAGCTGCTGGGATTACAAAAATAAGTGTTATTACTGCAACTGAAGTCGCTAAAAAAAAACTATTAAATATATATCTTCCAAGCATTGGAACTGTATTCCACATTTCTCTATATGCCCAAAAAGATAAATCATCAGAATAAAACTGATATGGAGATCTAAATAAATGATCTAATGGACGAAGGGATGCATAAAACATTTCTACAAAAGGCAAAAGTATAAAAGTCATAAAGACTAAAATACCTGAATAGATAAGTATTTTTTCAAAAGTATTATATTTATTCATGAGAAATTTTTTTGTTTATTCTTGCAAGAAGTGCTAGGTAGAAACCAGCAAATAAAGTTAATAAAATCATGACAACTACAGCTCTTGCTGCTCCTCTTCCAAATTTATAATTTCCTAAAGCTTGTTTGTATGTGTCTATTATTAATGTTGTTGTTGCACCTCTAGGCCCACCCTCGGTTAATATCCAAATGATTTCAAATGAATTGAAAGTCCAAATCGCAGACAGTAATGACATTGTAATTATTACTGGAGTTATTTGAGGAAGGGTAATTTTAAAAAATCTATCCCACCTTGAAGCACCATCACAATAGGCTGCCTCATATAAATCTCTTGGAACACCTTGCATTGCGGCGAGAAAAAAAACTGTTACCATTGGCGTTCCAACCCAAACATCTGCTATAATTGTAGAAATAAAAGCACTTTGCTTGTATGCAAGAAAACCAAATGGACCATCTAAAATACCAGTTCTCATACCAACACCAGCAATTATCCCAAAATATCCATTGTATAACCATAACCAACCCAACATTCCAATTGCAATAGGCACTACCCAGGGAGGCATTACAAGAACTCTGAATATTGATCTTCCTTTTAAATTAGCATTTAGTAAAACAGCTCCAATTAAACCAATAATAAGTTTTAAAGATACTGAAAAAAACATCCAAACAAAAGTTCTAGTTACAATCCCATTAAATTTTTTACTTGAAAGCATTTTTTGATAATTTTCAAATCCAACATAATCTTCTCCTGCTAGGCTAGAATTTGTAAAAGACAATCTAATTGTTTCTAATAATGGCCAAGCAACAATGAGAACTATATAAAGTGCAGCTGGAGCAATCAAAGCATATGCTAAATAAGTCTGGGTATTATATGATTTTAATTTTTGTTTCATATGCTAGGTTAATAAAGAGTCAAATTTATCCCAAGTACTTTTTAAGTCAATTACTTTACCTGTATTTCTAGACTCATCAATTTTCATTGCTACAATTCCTGCTTCCATACACTCTATTACACCAACTGGTAATTCTTTATTATTTTTTAACAAATAATTATTAATGTCTTGAGCCATCATGCTATCTGCACCATAGTGACCTTTAATTTCTTTTCCAAAAGCTGCTCCATAATCTTCGTCAATAAGTACATTATTATTTTCATCATGAGCTTTCATAAATCCTCTAACAAAATCCCCCTCAATCATTCCTGCAGATCCTATTACAGCAAATCTTCTAAATTCGTCTGGAACTTTCATATTAGTGTGAAAAGATAATACTGCTTTATTTTCATATTCTATTATTGCAACTTGATGATCGACAATATCAGCATCACTATCAAAAACATTTGATTTTGACTCCCAACCTTTCAACCTGTCTTTTGTATATTGTTCATGAGAACCCTCTGGAAGATTATTGGGTATAAAAGATCTTCTTGAACCAAAACTAGCTACTTTAATAGGTCTACTCTTCGTAATCATTGAATAGAAGTCAATGTCATGGCAACATTTCTCCAGCATAAAGCCTCCAGAATATTTTTGTTTTCTTCTCCAGTTTCTCATAAAAAAAGCACCATGCGAGGGTGCAATATGTTCTGAAGCTTCAATCGATATTATATTTCCAATAGCATTTTGATCTAATAATTTTCTCACAGATCTTGCATGTTGCGAATATCTAAGAACTAAGCCAACTATAATTCTTTCTTTGCCATATTCTTTTATTAATTTTGCTAACTCAAAAGTTTCTTGTTCGCTTATTACTATAGGTTTCTCAGCAAATATTTGTAATCCTGCTCTTAATCCAAGCTTAATATGATCTAAATGTAAATGATTAGGGGACCCAATCATTAACATATCTAGTTTCTCACGATCCAACATTTCGTTTAAACTTAAATATGATTTATTTGGAAAAAAATTATTTTTCTCAGCAAAATCTTTACCTATTGGGTGAGGATCTACATAAGCAACCATTTCAAAATTTGGATTAACTTTTGAAAATTCATTATAAACACCTGCTGTCCTACTCCCAAAACCGACTGCGCCTATTTTCATATTTATTTTACTTTAACATTAAAAATTGTGATATCGCCAGCCTAATTTTTTTAAAAAATCCATAGAATTTAGAAGTGCTGAACGAAATTCTATCCATTTTCTTGAAATTTTTCCTTTCCATGCAACTTCTGATAAAGTTGCTAATCTTGGATTGATCATTTGATCAAAAAATTTTTTATCTGTAATTGTCTCTGACCACAGTTGACCTTGTAACCCTTTTATCAATTCTGATTTATTTATATCTTTTATTGGATCCCATTCATGAATATCTTTTACTTCTATAGTTGCAGCCCAACAAATACCTCTTTCTTCAGTTGAATTGTTATAAGCCATATCAAAATATGTTTTTTGACCAGGACAAAGTATTGTTTCAAATCCCTTATCTGTAGTTTCTTTTGCAACATCTGAATGCTCCCATGAAAAGATCAAACATGATTTATCAATTTTTCCAGCACTTCCACCCACACCATGATCGATATGAGGAGAGACTGCCGCCTCATTCCATGCAGCTGTTCTTTTATTTTTTGATTTTAGAAAATCTATTAAAAAGTTCATATAGTAATCTTGATATTCCTCTTGTGATTTAATATTATTTTTTTTCATAAACTCGATAATTGCTGGAGAACCTTCCCACGCATTACTTGGTCTTTCATCAACGCCAACATGAATTACATCATATGAGAAAATATCACTTACTTCATTCAACATATCTTTTAAAAAAATTACAGTTTTTTCTAAGGAAGGATTTATGGTATTATTCTTATACGAACCAACATCTTCACTAACTATATTTGAACACTGTTCTCTAAGTTCTGGCATGATTTCTAGTAATGCCCAAGAATGTGCTGGTAAATCAATTTCAGGCATAATCTCGATATTTAATTTTTTTGCATATATAATTAAATCTTTGATATCTTCCTGTGAGTAATGTCCGCCATATTTATCATAACCACTTCCGTACAATGGTGGTATTTTAAAATTATATCCTCTGTATCCTCCATTTAATGCTAGATCTGGATATTTTTTAATTTCAATTCTCCACGCTTCGTTATCTGTTAAATGCCAGTGAAATCTATTAAGCTTAAATAATGCCATGTAATTAAATAAACGTTTGATTTCATCAATAGTATAGAATTGTCTTGCACAATCGAGATGCATTCCTCTCCATTGATATTTTGGATTATCGTGTATTGTGCAAACTGGAAGCTTTGTTTGATGGAAATCAATTAAATGAACTAAAGATATTAAACCATATAGCTTTCCGCCATAATTATTATATTTAATCTCAATATTATCTTTTGTTATATGTATAAAATATTGATCGTTTAACAATTGATCATCTTTTTTAAAGAAAATTGGAAATCCTTTTTCAGAAGTAAAATTAATATCTAATTTGGAAATAATATTTTGCAAATTAGAAATAATTTCAATTTCCTTATTTAGATTAAATGTTTTATTTTCAATATTTATAAATTCATTTTGTAAATGAATTTTTTCTGGCTCAGGAATAATAGGTATAAAATATTTTGTTTTTAAATCTTCATAAGTTTTCTTTTTAATTGGTTTTTCAAATATTAAATCTGAAACATTTATATTTAATTTACTATTTTTTAATGTATCAATAATGAAAATACCTTCCGGACCGCACGAAAGGTTGAAGTTACCAATTCTAGGAATTTGTAGATCTAATAAGATTAAATTTTTTTCTATAGATAACTCATAATAGCGTCCAATTTGCTTAGTTATATGGGCTCCGGTTATAGATTTTATTGAATAAACTAATGAGAAACACAATTTAAAATTTGAATCTAGTAATTTATCATCAAGAATAATTTTTAATTTATTTTCTTTTGTAAAAGATATATTAATTTGATGAGTCATAACGGGCCATTATATGAGTTTTAAAGATATATTTAATATAGACGGAGAAGTAAAGGAAAGTGCTCATGCAAGAGTAAATTTAATTGGTGAACATACCGATTATACTGGTGGATATGTCATGCCTACACTTTTATCTTTTAAGAATACCATTGAGATATCTCAAAATAATTCTAATGAATTCACAGTTTATTCTCAACATTTTAAAGAAAAGAAAAAATTCAAAGATTTCAAAAAATCAACCAACAATGAGTGGGTTGATTATATAAAAGGTTGTTTGCAAATTTTTTTTGATGAAAATAAGATTTCATCTAGATTTTTAAACATTTTAATTTCATCTGACATACCTTTAGAAAGAGGTATTTCATCATCTTCAGCATTGTGTGTTGCTACACTAAAAGCACTTAATACTTTTTTTGAAACAAAAATCAAAGATCTAGAAATTGCAAAATTAGCAAAGAAAGTAGAATTCAACTATATAGGTGTTTCTGGTGGAATAATGGATCAAATGGTTTCTTCTATTGGTATTCATGGCAAAGCATTCTTTATGAATTGTAAGAATTTAGAATACGAACTTATTAATTTTCCAGAAAATTGGAAATTTTGTTTGATTGACTCTGAAGTACAACGAAATTTAAGAGATAGCTCTTATAATGAAAGATTTGCTGAACTCCAAGAGGCGGAAAAAAAACTTGGTGTAGAATATTTGGGTGGAGTTAAAAAAGAAAATTTTCAAACAAATAAATTTGACAATAATACTATAGCAAAAAGAGCGAAGCATGTAGTTTTTGAAAATGATAGAGTAATTAATGCGAAAAAAAATTTAATAGAAAATAATATTCAGGAGTTTGGAAAATTAATGAATGAAAGTCACTTATCATATTCTAAAGATTTTGAAGCATCTACTTTGGATGTTGATTTAATTGTTCAGAGATCGGTTGAATGTGGGGCTCTAGGTGCCAGATTGACTGGTGGTGGATTTGGTGGATTTACAGTTTCATTAATTGAAAGAAATAATTTTAGTAATTGGTATAGTAAAATATTAAATTTTTATCCTGCTGAAAAGATCTTCGAAGTCAATTAGGGTTTTAATAACCTTCTAAGCTTACCCTCAGTGACATCATGATCAATATAACATCCTTGAAGATGTCTAAAACCAGTATTTGGATCAAATTTAGTTCTTCCATGTAATAATCTCAGGTTATCAAACATTGCAATCATTCCTTTAGATAATCTAAATTTAATTTTGAAATCATCAGAATTACAAAGTTTGAACATATATTTTCTAGCCTTATAAAAGAGATCAAGATTATTTTCCTCTAATAATGGAACATAATCAAGTCTTCCACTAAATCGTATTTGTCTAAAGTTATTATTATGATCAAGTTCAATTAATTTTGCTTCATCAACTAAAATAGTATCAATATCTGTAAATTTAAAAGTAACATTAGTTTCAGTTAATACTTTATAATATTCAGGTTGGTTATGTTTTAAAAAATTTGCAACACTAAAACCGTCAACTAAACTTGAATCTCCTCCTGTAGATTCATTAGCAATACAATGAAGTAATTGAATTCCAGGAACAGGCTTTCTATATGGGTTATCTGAATGCGATGTTAACTCTAATGCAGTATAAGCAAGATCATTTGGATTTGGTTTTGAGACAACGTTAAATAATTTTCCAAAATTCGTTGCTCGGACTGGGCCTAATTTTTCAGCAAAATTTATAACTTCATTTTCTTCTGCTTTTGTATTTTCGATTATTACATAACCATATTGATAAAATACTTTAAGCATATTGATAAGTTCTTTTTTATTTTCAAAGATTTTATTATTATCAAAAATTTCTAAATTTTGTTCACTGACATTCCATATTTTTTTTTCAGGTATGACATCAATATTATTAATTTCATTATAAAGATCATCAATATTAAAAGATCCTTTTGCTCCATCACTAAATTCAACATTTAATATATTTTCGTTAACATTATGAGAATTTATAAATAGATTATCATCTAGGAGGCTTGGTTCATATAAACGTTGTAGATTATTTTGATCTACAAATTCACTCCCATTTAATCTTTCACGAAGCCAAATACTATGAAGTTTAAACTCTGATAATTTTCCTTCATTAATAGAAATTATTTTTTTTCCCATTTTTGGTTTATTAATTAATATTTAAATTTGTGTAAATTATAAATTATAGTTAAAAATTAAAAAATGGTTGAGAAATAAATGAGTAATTATTCTCCTAGTAGAGAATCATCCAAAACTCTAGTTTCATATGCTGAATAAGAATGCCAGCCATGTACTGTTTGATCAAAATCAATTACACTACCTGTCATTAATCCAGATTCTTCTGAGCACATAAAAGCTAATGCCTTTGCTACATCGATAGGCTTAATCAATCTGTTAAAAGGAACTTTTTTTTCTTCATTTTGCAACCAATTAGGATTTTTTTTATGAACTCTTGTTTGAATATCATGTTCAGCAGGAGTATCTGTCCATCCAATATTTAAGGCATTTACTCTTATTTGATAACTAGCGACAGAATTTGCAATATTTTTTGTCATTGTAGCTAAAGCAGCTTTTGAACCACTATAAGCAACAATAAATGGCATACCACTATACATTGCCATAGATAATACATTTGCAATTGTTCCTTTGTTCTTATCTCTAATCATTATTTTAATTGTCTCTTGCATTAATATGAAAGGTGCACGGGTATTAATATTATAATTATTTTCATAATTTTCTAGAGTAGCACTTAGAATTGTTCCTCTTTCAGTATATCCTGCAACATTAATTAAAGAATTTATTGTTCCAAATTTTTTATCAGTCTCCAAAATAATTTTTTTGCAATCATTAACATTTTTAAGGTCTGCTTTTATATACAAACACTTAGTGCCTAATTTCTCAATCTGATTTTTAACTTCAAGACCTTTATTTTCTTGTCTTCCACAAATTGTAATTGCTCTAGCACCTCTGCTAGCTAATAATCTCGCTGTTTCAGCACCGCTACCTTGTGTACTACCTGTAACTATAATGACCTTATCTTTAAATTGTTCATTCATAGAATTTATTTATAACTAAAATTTTGGTTTTACAACTTTATTTAATTTTACTGATTTAGTAGCTGAATTAGCAAGAATTAAAGCATTCTTTCCATCCTCGAAAGTAACTGATGTATTTTTTTTATTTTTTATTGATTTAATAAATTGATCTAATTGTATTTGATAAGCATCTTTGTATCTTTCGATAAAAAAATTTTTAATAGGTTTTTTTGCAAAGGACAGATTTTGATTATAGTAATTGATATCATTATTTGGAACATTATCAGAAATTAACATTCCATTACTTCCAAATACTTCAAGTCTTTGATCATAACCATATACAGCTCTTCTTGAATTATTTATATGAACTAAAACCCCTTTTTTTGATTTCATAAAACACATTGTTGTGTCATAATCATTGGTAACCTTAAAATCATTTGAGACATTTACAGAACCTTGTGCAAAAACTTCTACAATTGGATCATTATTAAGAATAAATCGTGCCAAATCAAAATCATGTATTGAACAATCCCTAAAAATTCCACCTGATTGTTTTAAATAATCAATACTGGGTGGAGAAGGGTCCCTACTTGTGATTACAATCATTTCAATTTTCCCAATATTTCCTGATAGAACCTCACTTTGTACTTTATTATGGTTAGGATCAAATCTACGATTAAAACCAATTTGAATAGTTGGTTTATATTTTTTAATTTTTTGCCAACATTTATTTACTTTATTTATATCTAAATCAATTGGCTTTTCACATAATATAGCTTTATTACATTCTGCTCCTAAAGAAATATAATCTGTATGAGTCGGGGTAGCAGAAGCAATTAAAATAGCATTTATTTGATCTGAAGAAATTGCTTCCTTTGCAGTCTTTGCAACTTCACAACTATATTTTTTTGCAATTTTTTTAGCAGAGCTTGTATCAATGTCATAAACGTATTTGAGGTTCGCTTTTGGATGATCATTTATGATTGACGCATGTAATTTCCCAATTCTTCCCGTTCCTAATAAGGCAAAATTAATCATTTTAGATTTTTATCCACTTTGAATTTAAATTAGAAGATTTTTTTGCTGCATAAATAAATTTAATACCAGCTACACCATCATCAATTGTTGGAAATGAATATTTTTTATTTTTATTATGTATCTGATCAGCAAATTCTGAATAAATATTTGCAAAAGCTTCAAAAAAACCTTCTGGGTGACCAGCAGCAATTCTTGAAGATGATAGTGAAAATTTAGATACTAATTTACTTGCTCTTGTTATAACTTTCATTGGTTTATCTAGTTCTGTAAACTTTAGATTATTTGGATCATCCTGTAACCACTCTATTGAACCTTTTGTTCCAAACACTCTAATTTTTAGACCATTTTCTCCACCAGTAGCAGCAGACGATACCCAGATTATACCTCTTGCCTTATTTCGCATTCTTAATAATACAAAAGCATTATCATCAACTGAAATTTCTGAGGATAATGAATTTACTTCTGCTGATATTTCGTTTACTTCTAATCCAGTCACATATCTCAACAAATGATACGCGTGAGTTCCAATTTCAGATAATATCATTGAGGGCCCAGATTGTTTTTTATCTAGTCTCCATTTTAATGTTCTTTTTTCATCTTTCTTTTTTACTCCAACTGTATAACCTTGGGGATACTCAACATTTATTAAATTGATTTTTCCTAATTTATTATTTGAAATAATATTTTTTGCTTCTCGTAGCATTGGATAGCTTGAGTAATTGTGTGTTAATGCAAATACAATTTTATTTTTTAAAATTACTTTTTTTAATTTAATAGCATCCTCAACTGTTGCGGTTAAAGGCTTGTCACAAATAATATGTATTCCTTTTTCAATAAATGCTTTTGCTATCTTATAATGATCACCCGATGGAGTCATTATTCCAAGCGCTTGAATACCATCATTTCTTTTTGACTCAGCGGATGCCATAGACTTATAATCACTATAACAACGATCATCAGCTAATCCTAATGAAGAACCAAAAGATTTAGATTTTTTTTTATCTTTTGAAAATATTCCAGCAACAAATTCAAATTTATTATCAAATCTTGCTGATAACCTATGTGTGTATCCAATAAATGAATTAGGACCTCCACCAATAAAACCAATTCTAATTTTATTTTTATTATTTAAAGTATCATTTCTAAGTAAGTCTAGTCTACCAAAAGCAATTTTGGATTTTTTTTTCATTAATTGACTATGCCACCATCAATTACATAATTTTGTGCAGTACAACCAGAGCTTTGATCAGATGCAAAAAACAAAACTGGCTTAGATATATCTTCAGGCATAAGCATTCTCTTTATACATTGTCTCTCAAGTTGGGTTTTTTCAATTTCTGGAGTAAGCCATAATTTTTTTTGCCTCTCCGTAATGATCCAGCCAGGAACAATACAATTTACTCTGATATTATAAACACCTAAATCTCTTGCTAAAGTTCTCGTTAATCCCATAATAGCAGATTTCGCAGTGGTATATCCAGCCATACCGCCTTGGGAAATCATCCATGAAAAACTTCCAATGTTTACAACAGAACCTTTACCAAAATTTTTCATATCTTTATAAACAGCTTGTGTTGCAAAAAAATAATGTCTCAAATTTATATTCATTCTATCATCCCAATATTCAGGAGTGACACTATCTATGTCATGTCTTTCATCATTAGCTGCATTATTTACTAGAATTGAAATTGGACCAATTTCTTTTTTTACTTTTTCTAATGAACTTTTAAGTTGTTCTATATTTTTTAAATCACATTTTACAAATAGACTATCAACATCATATTTGTTTTTGATTTTTTTTGATAACTCATTACCTAACTCATCATTTATGTCTAAAAATGCTACTTTTGATTTTTGAGAAACAAATTGTTCAACGATACTTTCCCCAATTCCTGAGGCACCACCTGTAATAAGAACCACCCTATCTTTAAGTGATGGATAAGTTGCGATTTCGTTCATGATTATTTATGTTATATGTTTATCAAAAATATGTTTAACATAATCAAATTAAATGAAAAAGATAATATTGGAATTGCTCCAATGGATATTCCTCAGAATATTAATATAAATTATGGAATTAGATCAATTGATAACATTCCCTATGGCCATAAAATTTCTTTAAAAAAAATTAAAAGTGGTGATTTTATTTTTAAGTATGGTCAGATTATAGGAATCTCTAATAAAAATATAGAACCTGGTGAACATGTGCATTCCCATAATATGGGATATAGTGATTTCAAAAGAGAGTATACCCGCAATAATTTTAAAAATGATATTATCAAAAATGAAAAAACAGAATACTTTAAGGGTTTCAAAAGAAATAATGGATCATCAGGTACTAGAAATTATATAGGTTTAATTAGTACAGTTAATTGTTCTGCAACTGTTGTTAAAAAAATATCAGATAAAATAAATAATTATTTAAAAGATAATAATTTTGAAAATATTGATGGAGCGGTCTGTTTAAAACATTCATCAGGTTGTGGCATGAATACTTCTGGATACGCTATGAGTGTGTTTAACAGAACTATTGAAGGTTTTAAAATTCATCCAAACTTTGGAAAGGTTTTTGTTATCGGACTAGGATGTGAATGTGCCCAAATTAGTTTGTATAATAATGATCAGGAAAAAAGAAATATTGAATATTTGAATATTCAAGACGAAGGTGGAACTAATGAAATAATAACAAAAGTAACTTCAAGAATTATTAATCAACTAAATGAAATTAATAGTATTTCTAGGAAAAATATTCCTGTTTCAGAACTAACAGTTGCTTTACAATGTGGAGGTTCAGATTCGTATTCTGGGATAACTGCAAATCCTGCACTAGGTTTTGCTTCAGATTTGATTATTGATCATGGAGGAACAACATTACTATCAGAGACTCCAGAAATATATGGAGCGGAACATTTATTATTTGAAAAATCATCAAATGAAAAAAATATAGAAAAACTAAACAAACAAATTGATTGGTGGAAAGAATATGTAGCTAACAACGATAGCACATTAGATAATAATCCAAGTCCTGGTAATAAAAAAGGAGGTTTAACTACAATTCTGGAAAAATCATTAGGTGCAGTATCAAAAGCTGGTAATAGAAATATGGTTGATGTCCTCGATTATGCTGAAAAGGTAAAAACCAAAGGTTTTAACTTTATGAATTCTCCAGGTTACGATCCTGTATCTGTGACTGGTCAAGTTGCTTCTGGCGCTAATGTTATTTGCTTTACTACTGGTCGAGGTTCTTGCTTTGGATTTAAACCCACTCCAAGTATTAAAATAGCAACAAATACAAATATGTATAATAAACTTAGTGAAGATATGGATATCAATGCTGGTACAATTATGGATAATGTTGCAAGCGTTAATGAGGTTGGCAAAGAAATATTTGACAAAATAATTTCAGTTGCATCAGGTGAAAAATCAAAGAGTGAAATAAATGATTATGGGGATGATGAATTTAATCCCTGGATAATTGGAGCAACATTATAAATTTATAAATCACCTTTAAAAGCGTTAACATACATTTTTAAAAAATCTTCTGCATTAACTGGTATAGGATTTGTACTTGTGGAAGGATCATCAAAAGCCATTAAACTCATTTTTTCTAAATTTTTATCATCGTCAATTATTTCACTTAAAGTATGAGGAATATTTAAATTAGATCTAAGCTCTAAAATCCAATCCATAAAATTGTTAAATGTTGCTGATTTTAAATTTATATATCTTGAAATATCTATAATTTTTTCTTCAATACCTTTTTTATTAAATTGTAAAACATATGGCATAAATACTGCATTGGTTAATCCATGATGTGTATTATAAATTGCACCAACAGGATGACTTAAAGAATGGATAGCCCCTAAACCTTTTTGAAAAGCTATTGAGCCCATAGATGAAGATGCTAGCATATGCGATCTAGCTTCTAAGTTTGATCCATTATTAAAAGCATGAACAAGATTATTTTTTACTAATCTAATACCCTCTAATGCAATACCTTGAGAATAAGGATGAAAAATATTAGACAAATATGCTTCTAAGCAATGAGCTAGTGCATCCATTCCTGTAAAGGCTGTTAAATTTGCAGGAAGTGGAATTGTCAAATTTGGATCAAGGATAACAATTGATGGAAGCATTTTTGGATGGAAAATTATTTTTTTTTCTTGTGTTTTTTCATTAGTAAAAACTGAAGCTCTTCCAGTTTCAGAACCTGTTCCAGCTGTAGTAGGTAGAGCAATTATAGGAAAAATTGAATCTGCATTAGCTCTAGTCCACCAATCACCAATATCTTCAAAATCCCAGATTGGTCTTTCTTGCTTAGCCATGAATGCAATTGCCTTTCCTGTATCCATACCCGAACCTCCACCAACGGCTATTACTCCATCATGTTTATTTTCAATAAAAACTTTAACACCATCTTCAACATTTTTACCTGTAGGATTTGATTTAACATCACTAAAAATAGATGCTTGTTTATCTAAACAATCATTTAACTTATTAATAATGTTTGTTTTTAAAATTCCATTATCAGTAACTATTAATGGTTTTTGAATATTTAATTCTTCACAGGCTTTTTCTATTTCTACTATTCTATCAACACCAAACCAAATTGTAGTTGGATAATTCCAATTTATATTTTCCATAAATTTAAATATTTCTTATATGATAACTTTTTGCTCTTGTTAAATGATCAAATCCTAGAACAGATAAAGTAACACCAATTCCAGTATCTTTTACACCTGTCCATGCTAAGCCAGGATCTAAGTAATCACATCTATTCATAAAAAAAGTTCCTGTCTCAACATTTTTTCCAAAATTTTCTGCAAAAGACTTATCATTTGTCCAAATACTTGCTGTTAATCCATAAGAACTATCATTCATCAAAGATAAAGCTTCATTTTCATTTTCTACTTTCATTATTCCCACTGAAGGGCCAAATATTTCTTCCATCATATATTTCATCGAATGATCAACATTGATGAGTGCACTTGGGCTTACATAACAATTATTACCATCATCTAAATTAAATTTTTTGTTATCTATAATGTTCTTTCCGCCTTGACTAATTGCGTTGTTAACTTCAGATCTAATATAATTTGCAGCAGATTGCTTCACTACTGGGCCTAAATTTGTCTCCATCTCTAGTGGGTTTCCTAAAATATATTTCTCAGTTACATCTTTAAATTTTTCTACAAATGTATTGTATATTTTTTTATCAACATAAATTCTTTCAATACCACAACAAGATTGACCAGAATTGAAGTATGATCCATCAACTAAATTTTCAACAGCATGATCTAAGTCACAATCAGCTCTAACATAAGCAGGATCTTTTCCACCTAACTCTAAACCAGCTCCAATAAATCTAGTGCCTATAGATTTTTTTATTTGTTTTCCCCCACTTACAGAACCTGTAAATAAAACATGATTAATTCTTGTATCTGAAATTATTCTTGATGTTTGATCATGATCTAAATGTAAATACTGAAAAATATATTTTGGTAATGAAGATTGTTTAGCTGCCTCATATAATTCTTCAGCACAGAGTGGTGTTTGAGAAGAATGTTTTAATATTACTGCATTACCTGCAAGTAAACTTGGTACAATTGAATTAACAGAAGTGTTTAAAGGGTAATTCCATGGCGCAATTACAAATATAGTTCCTAGTGGTTCTTTTGTTATATAATTATCAAATTCATCATTTTTAATTGAAACAACTCTTGATAGTGCTCTATCAGCATTTTCAATCATATAACGAGCTCTTTCTTCAAAACCTCGCATCTCTCCTGGGCACTGTGCTATAGGTCTGCCTATTTGCTTACATAAATTACTAGAAACATCCTTGTTTTTTAAAAATATTTCTACAAAATTTAAAACTGACTTTTTTCTTTCTTCTAGAGATATATTTTTCCAATGCTCTCTTACAGAATAGGAATTGCTGAGACTTTTTTCAATATCTTCTTCTGTTGCATATTCTCTTTTAACTAAAATGGAGTTGTCTATTGGAGTAATAGTCTCTAACATTTAGTAAAATTAACCTCGTTCGAAATATCTTCGTAATTGCCAATCATTAACTGAACCATCATAATCTTTTTGCTCCCATTCAGCAGCATGGATATAATGATCTAGTACATCTTGTGGAAATATCTCTTTTAAAAATTTAGATTTTCTAGCAAGTTGGATTGCTTCGTTAAGTGTTTTAGGAACTTCATTTACTTTTTTCTCATAAATATTACCTGAATAAGGTTTATCTAATTTAAGTTTATTTTTAATACCGTATAAACCAGCACCAACTAAAGCAGCAAAAGAAAGATAAGGATTGACATCCGCTCCTGGGACTCGACATTCAATTCTTATGGATGATCCATGACCAGCTAGTCTAAACCCAGCAGTCCGATTATCAATGCCCCATACAGATTTTGTAGGAGCAAATGATCCACCTTGAAATCTTTTATAAGAATTAATATTTGGTGCTAAAAAAATTGAAATATCTGGTAATAATTTAATTTGTCCCGCAAGATAACTTTTAAAAATATCAGACATTCCATATTTATCCTTAGGGTTATAAAAAATATTTATCTTTGTTTTCTTATCAAATAAAGAGTTATGAATATGACATGAACTTCCACAAACTTCTTTGTTATATTTAGCCATAAAGGTCACGGCTTTGTTATGTTTATAAGCAATTTCTTTTGTCGCATTTTTAATTAAAATATGATTGTCAGCCATGTTTAATGCATCGGAAAAAACAACATTGATTTCTTCTTGTCCTGGAGCTGCTTCACCCTTTGAACATTCTACATAAATTCCACTATCTAGAAGAGAATTCCTTAATTCCTGCATCACATCCTCTTCTTTCGTAGTTTGGAAAATCATATAATCTTCAATATACCAAGAAGATTCTTTAAGTTTTGTATAATTATTATTATGAATTTCTTCATAAGTTTGATTAAAAAGAAAAAATTCTAATTCTGAACCAACCATACATTGAAATCCCATTTTGTCCGCCTTAGCTAAAACATCTTTTAATATCTGTCTTGTTGAATGAATAAGTGGTTTTTTTCCTGAATGGTCTAAACAATCACATATTACTATAGCTGTTTTATTTAACCAATTTGCTATCTTTATTGTTTTGAGATCTGGAATTACGGTCATATCTCCATAACCAGTTTCCCATGAAGAAGATTTATATCCAGGTACAGTAAACATATCCATATCAACGGTATAGAGATAATCGCACATATGAGTTTCTTTATAAACATAATCAATAAAAGCTTTTCCGGTAACTCGTTTACCATTAAGTCTACCTTGCATATCTGATACGCAAACTAAAACTGTATCTATTTCTTTTTTTGTTATTAGTTTTTTTAACTGATTAAACGTAATACTCATGTTTCTTAAAATTAAATTTGTATCATTTTCATATCCTAAATGATAAAGAATGAAACAAAAATAATTAATTAAAAAACGCAGAAAATGGAAAAATATAAGAATTTTATAAATAATAAATGGATTGAAAGTGACTCCAAAGAAACAATAAAGGTTGATGATCCTTCAAATGGTAAAATCATTGGTGAAATTTCATGTGCAAAAAAAAATGAAGTTGATCTTGCAGTAGAAGCAGCTAAAAATTCTTATAAAAGCAGAGTACTTGTAGATATGCCTTTACTTTCAAGAGCGAAACTAATGAGAAAAATTGCAGAAGAGACAAGAAAGGTTTCAAAAGAAGGTGGTGAACTTCTTTGTTATGAAAATGGAAAAAATATAGCTTCAGCAATTAAAGAATTCAATGATGTAGCAGATATGTTTGATTATTATGCAGGCTTAACAGATAAACTTGAGGGTAAAACAATACCTGTTGCAAAAAATGTTTTTGATTACACGGTTTTAGAACCATTTGGTGTATCAGCACATGTTGTGCCATGGAATTTTCCATTATCAATGATTGGAAGATCACTTTCATGTTCTTTTGCTACAGGAAATTCAACAATTATTAAAACTGCAGAATTAACCCCCTTGTCAGCAACAGTTTTTGCTAAAGCAATACAAAATGCTGGTGTACCAGAAGGATTAATAAACATAATTTGTGGATATGGGAATGAGGCAGGATCTTATCTTGTATCTCATGAAGATGTTAATCACGTAGTCTTTACGGGTTCGGTCGCAACTGGAAAAAAGATACTTCATGCTTGTGCAGACAAAGCTATTCCTGCTGTAGTTGAATTAGGCGGTAAGTCAGCTGGTATTGTTTATCCCGATGCTGATTTAAATGAAGTTTTAGAAAGTGCACGTTCAGGAATTTTTAGTGTTGCTGGTCAAATATGTACAGCGATGTCTAGACTGGTAGTTCATAAATCAATCAAAGATGAATTAGTAGATAAGCTTGTTGAGATGAGTAAATCTTTAAAAATTGGACCTGGTATAGAAAAAGATACAGACCTAACTCCAGTTATATCAGAAAATCAACTTCAAAAAGTTGAAGGTTATGCAAGATCAGGAATCCAAGAAGGAGCAGAAGCGGCATATGGTGGAAAAAGATTAGAACGTGAAGGATATTTTATGGAACCAACAGTTCTAAATAATGTTAAACAAAGTATGAC
>CACNLM010000016.1 GCA_902621305.1 uncultured Alphaproteobacteria bacterium
ATTCAACTCTCATTTGAACCCTTAATGCAGCATCAAGGTTTGAAAGTGGTTCATCAAATAAGAAAACTTTTGGCTTTCTTGTAATTGCTCTTCCAATAGCAACACGTTGTCTTTGACCACCTGAAAGTTGTTTTGGCTTTCTTTGAAGATAATCTTCTATTTGAAGAATTCTTGCCGCCTCATTAACTCTTTCATTAATTTCATCTTTTGATCTTTTTTCTAACTTCAAACCAAAAGCCATGTTATCAAATACAGTCATGTGAGGGTATAAAGCATATGATTGAAACACCATTGCAATATTTCTTTGTTTTGGTGGTAAATCATTAACTACTTGACCATCAATTGAAATTGTACCTGAATTTATATCTTCAAGTCCAGCGATCATTCTTAACATAGTTGATTTTCCACAACCACTAGGTCCAACTAGAACTGTGAACGATTGACTTTTGATATCTAGAGATACGTCTTTAATTACGTGGACGTCTCCAAAATATTTATTAACAGTATTTATATTTATATCTGCCACTTCATCCTCCTTTGAGCGATCCTTCAAGTGTATGAATACATCATCATACAAATATAAGTTTATTTATCGATAATTTAAAATAAAAATCAATAGTTTTTAATACTATCCCTTAACTGATCCTGCTACTAATCCTCTTATAAAAAATCTCTGAAGGGCAAAAAAGATAAATAAAGGTACTGTCATTGAAACAAACGCTCCAGTTGTCAGTATTTCCCAATTTTCTCCCCTTGATCCAAGTAATTCTTTTAGTTTAGCAGTTAAAATTATTTCACTTGGAACCTGGTCTAAGAATACTAGACCTACCAATAAATCATTCCAGCACCATAAAAATTGCAATATAAATATTGAAGCAAATGCAGGTATTGATAAAGGAATAATTATACGTAAAAAAATATCATAATGAGAAGCGCCATCAACTTTAGCAGCTTCCATCATTTCATTAGGCAAGCTTTTTAAGAAATTTCTCAATAAGAAAGTAGTCGAAGCTAATCCAAAACCAGTATGCGCCATCCATACTCCAGGATATGATTTTGCTGCTACGCCAAATAATGCACCAAAATCATTATAGATTGTTAGTATTGGTATTAAAGACATTTGAAGAGGAACAACAAGAGACGCAATTATTATCGCTAAAAGAGTGTCTCTTCCATAAAACCTCATCCAAGTTAAGGAATAGGCAAAAAAGGAACATATTATTAATGGTATCAACGTTGAAGGTAGAGCAACAGCCATTGTGTTAACAAATGCTCTTCCAATTCCTTCTTTGAATAAAACTTCTCTATAATTTTCAAAAGTAAATGAAGGCGGGCTCAATGATGTAGTAAATAATCGTTTCCCTTTTTTCTTTTGAAATTCACTTTTTGATCTCCATTCATAATTTCCATTCTCATCTAGTATGACTTCACTCTCATCTTTAAAAATAGCAATATCACCAATCTTAAATTCATTTATTTTTTTAGAATTTATACCAAAGCTTTCAATTTTTTTGCCTGAATTGTCTTCAAATAATGTTCCTTTAATTTTAAAATAACCATCTTCCTCAATTTGAGATTCCATCCCCGACATTCTGTATATTTCATTTATTTCAGTTGTAGTTAAAGCTGTCCACCAACCACTTATAGCTAGCAAATCTTTATCTCTTAAAGAGCTTATAAAGAGTCCAAATGTTGGAATGATCCATATAATCACAAAAAACAATAACAATAATTGTGATAAGATTGACGATAATGAAATTTTCTTCATTATATTTTTTGCTCCTGTCTATGTTTATATAAATTCCATGCTAGGATTGGTATTACCCCAATCATAATGACAATAGCTAAAACACTACCTCTTCCAGAATCTCCACCACCTCTAAACATCCAATCGTACATTAAATTAGCTAATACTCCAGTTTGCCATTCACCATTGGTCATAGCAAAAATAATATCAAAAATTCTGAGAACAATAATTGTGATTAGAGTCCAAATGACAAGAATTGTTTGTTCTAAATAGGGTATAATAATTGAAAAAAATATTTTTAATTCACTTGCTCCATCAATTCTTGCAGCTTCCAGCATTTCTTTAGGTATACTTCTTAAAGCAGCACTAAAAATTACAAGAGCTAATCCTGTCTGTATCCAAATCATTATCGCCATTAAAAAAAAATTATTCCATATTGGAATTGTTAACCATGCCTGAGGTTCATAACCAAGTGAAACTATTATTGCATTAAGTAAACCAATTTGTGTATTATCTGGTCCTCGATACTCATAAATAAATTTCCAGATAACTCCTGCTCCAACAAATGAAATTGCCATAGGCATAAATATTATTGATTTTGCAATTGAGCCCCACCAAATTCTATCTGCTAGGTTTGCTATAACTAAACCAAAAAAAGTACTTAATGTTGGAACAACAAGCAACCAAACAAGATTATTTAAAATACTTCTTCTAAATTCAGGATCATTTACAGCCCATTTATAATTATATAACCCAACAAATTCTCTGCCAAATTTATCATAGAAACTTAATCTAATAGTTTCAAAAACTGGATATAAAATAAATACAAATAAAACAATAAATGCTGGAGCTATAAAAACGATAACTCTTATGGAGTTTTCAAAATTATATCTTTTTACGCTTTTACCTCCATAACTATCCAAAAGATAATTTGAGATATGAAAATAAGCGATAAAAAATAATATTCCTAAAAAAACGATGAATAATAAATTCAGGATAGTCATTAATGATTAAATATATAAAAAAAACAGGCGAACAAGTTAATTGTCCGCCTGTTTTAAGGAGGTAGTTATTTAATTGCGTCCCAACTATCTTGGATTGCATCAGCTACATCTTTTGCTGATTTTCCGTTGGTATAATCAACCATACCAGTCCAGAAAGTTCCAGCTCCAATAGCACCTGGCATTAAATCAGAAGCATCAAATCTAAATGTTGTTGCTCCTGTTAATATTTCTCCAAGTTTTCTAAAAGTATCACTAGCATATTTACTGCCATCAACACCTTTGTGAGGAGTTAAGAAACCTCCCTTAGCCATCCAATATTCATGTGCCTCAGGATGCATTAAGAATTTCATAAACTCTATAGTTGCAGGATTGTCATTTGTAGCTGCTACCAATGTTCCTGCTCCTAAAACTGGAGTACCTAAATCTTTTCCAGCAAACGCAGGAAAATAGAAAAAGTCATAATCTACACCAGCTTCTACACCTTCAGGAAAGAATGCAGGAATAAAACTTGCCTGACGATGCATCATACACTCAGCAGGAGAAGTAAATAAACCATTTGGAGCATCTCTGAAATCAGTTGTAGCAACTGCTTTTGATCCACCATTAACATAACTATCGTTTAGAGCTATTGAGCCAAAGAAATCCATTGCTTCAAGAACTCTTGGGTCATTGAAAGGCATTTCGTTTGACACCCACATGTCATAAACATCTGGAGAATGAGTTCTTAGCATTATGTCTTCCATCCAGTCAGTTGCAGGCCAACCTGTAGCTGCTCCGGAACCTAGACCAATACACCAAGGAGTATTTCCATCTGATGCCATTTGCTCCGTTAATATCATAAGCTCTTCCATAGATGAAGGTACTTCATAACCATTATCTTCAAAGTTATCAGGTGAATACCAAACTAAACTTTTTACATTAGTTCTAAAGAATATAGCATTAAATTGCTCATTACCATTTTCATCAGCATAAGTTGAAAGATCAATCCATGATTGTCCGGCAGCATAGTTGTCTAAAACCATTTGCTTAATATCATCTCCAAGAGGAACTAATCCTCCCATAGCTGCAGCATTTGCAGCAAGACCTGGTTGTGGAAATACAACTAGATCTGCAGCACTTCCAGCTTTTAGATCGATCATAACTTGTTGTTCAAAACTATCTGAGCCTCCATATTCAAATGTTGCTCCTGTAGCTTTTTCAAATATAGCGCCTACTTCTCTCATTGTTTCTTGCTCTGGAGATAACCAAGGACCAAACATAACTACCTTTTGTCCACTTAGATCCGGACCAGTATATGCGTGTCCCCCAGCAAATGCAGAGAAACTTAGAAATAATGAAGAAATAAATACCACTAGACTTTTAATTGAGTTTTTCATTAATCCTCCTAATTTAAAAAAAAACAATTATCCCATCGTTAGTTATTGTCAATTTATAATAACTTTCTAATTGTTGATATTTACTGTCAAATTATAACAGTTTTATATTTTGTTGATTTTGCTCAAGGATGAACTCAAATAAGAATCTTATATTTATTCTATGATGGCACAATTTTTGAAATATAAAATGAATTATCCTTATTTTGTTTTATTATTGCTGGAATAATTTCCTTATATGCATCATATAGACTAGTATTTGCTTTCGGTAATTGATTCTTAATTAAATTACTTAATTTAGGCAAATTGTAAGATGGCACAGATGGAAACATGTGGTGTTCAACATGATATTCCATATGCCAATATAAAAAACTAAAAACTGGATTTAAGCGCACTGATCTAGTTGTATATCTGTGATCTTTAATATCTTCAGGTAGACCAATATGTTGAGTTTGATTAAAAAGTTCAATAATATTACCCCAATACCTAGGAAAGAAAATTAGAAGAGCTGGAAGTGGATTGATTAAATAAATGGATATTACAAAAGATGCTATCCATATTGTAACATGTATTCTTGAAATAAGTCTACATTTCCAAATTTCATTTTGAGGTATGCAATCTCTCATAACAGGGGTTGTAAGCCCAATAGCATGTTTAATTGTTTCAAATTTCCATGAGTCTTTAAATTTTATTAACTCTGCAAATGGTACAAAGCTAAAAAGAAAATTTTGTAGAGTTGGATATTGATGGAATAATGCAGCTTCATAATCATGAGGGTCTTTTACTGAAGCAGTGTTGCTATGATGTCTAAAATGACTCCATGTCCACCTTGTAGGCTCAAAGTCTGTCATAAAAGAACCTATTTGATAAAAGATTTCATTTAAATATTTTGATTTGAAAGCTGTTCTATGACCACATTCGTGCCAGATAGGGTTACTTGCGTAAAATAAAACGCCATAAAGCCATAGCCATAATACAGTCCACCATGTTCCCCAAGTTACTGCAGACATGTATCCAAAGAAAAATAGGAATATGAAGTATATAGTAACGTGCTGTAATCCCTTAAGATCACTTTTTTTTGATAATAGTTTTAAGTCCTTTTTACTTATTTCAGCCCTAAACCACTTAGTATCTACGTTATCTAATTTTTCTGACATAATCTTTTATAAAAAAATTGATGAAAATATAAAGATAAAAATCAACTATTTTGACACACTATACTTCAACCCAACATCCATTTTCACTACTTTCATAGCAACTATCAAGCACTTTCTGGATTTCTGCTCCTCGTTTGAAATCAGGCTCGTGATTATTATTATTTATTATAGACTCTATAAATCTCTCAAAATTAGTTAAGGAAGGAGGGCGTTTAATTTCCTCCCATTTTATTTTATCATCTTTACTATTAAATTCTCTTTCAATATCTTTTGTATACATAAATTTGTTACCTTCTGAAATTGGATCATCAAATTCAATCTTAACAGCACCTTTGTCACCAAAAATTCTTAATTCCAATCTATTTGAATAACCAGTTGCAAATCTAGTAGCATTGACAGTGCCAATTGCTCCATTATCAAATTCTACCATTGATAAGAAAGTGTCATTTGCATCCAATACATAATCTTTAATTTTTTTACCCTTTGAGTGAAAAGTTTTTAGATATGAATTGAGTCTTTTGATTTTTCCAATAGGCCTAGAAGCAAAATCAAATATATGAACACCAATGTCACCTAAAGTACCCTTGCTGCCATGTTTTGTAGATAATCTCCACAGCCATTTATCTTGTTCCTTCCAATTTCCCCAGTAATTTGAAGTTAACCAGGACTGATTATAATTGGCATCCATGTGAATCACATTTCCAATTTTACCTTCTTGAACCATTTTGCAGAGTTCTTGATAGCCAGATGAATTACGGTAACTAAAATTTACCATATTAATTAGGTTTCTTCCTTTAAGTGCCTCACACATTAATTGTGCGTCTGCATAGTTTTCAGCAAGAGGTTTTTCACAAAAAATATGCTTATTTTTTTTTATTGCTTTAATTGATATTTCTTTATGAAAAGCATCTGGTGTTGTATTTGAGATTGCATTAACATCTGATTTTTCTAATAGTTCATCGACACTATTATATCGATGATCAATATTAAATTTATCACAAAATTCATTTAACCTATCATTGTTTACATCACATGCTGCAACAACGTCTGAATCTTTATTATCTTTAAAAGCACTTGCATGCCATTCAGCTATTCCACCAGTACCAACAATGCCAACTTTAATCATTTTTTATAATTATGATCTACTTGATATCCTTTTATTTCTATAGGCTGAACAGGTTCTGTTCTTTCCATATTATCTATACCCTTAGCTATTCTATCAATCCAAATACCGGATGTTTTTTCAGGGCAAACCCAATGAATAGAGTTTCTAATAACTCTTTGAACATATTTATTATAATAAACAGGATAAGATTCGTGCCCTGGTCTAAAATAAAAAATTTTTCCATTCCCTCTTTTGTAACATAAACCTGATCTAAACACCTCTCCACCTTCAAACCAACTTACAAATACTGTTTCATCTGGTGCTGGAACTTGAAATGGCTCACCATACATTTCCGTCATATCAATTTCAAAATATTCCCCCAAACCTTCAGCAATAGGATGACCTGGGTTACATACCCAAACTCTTTCCTTTTCTCCTCTTTCGGCCCATCTAATATTTGCAGTTGTACCCATCATTCTTTTGAATATTTTAGAGTGATGTCCAGAATGTAAAACTAAAAGACCCATACCTTCTAAAACTCTTTGCTGAATTCTATCAACAATTTTATCTTCGACTAATTTATGTGCCTTGTGACCCCACCAAACAAGCACATCTGTTTTTGCTAATAATTCCTCACTCAAACCATGATCTTTTTCTTCTAGAGTAGCAGTTTTAATTTCTAAACTTTTATCATCAGATAAAAATTCTTTTATACAGCCATGTATACCTTTGGGGTAAATTGATTTAACATGATCATCTTCCTGTTCATGAACATATTCATTCCAAATAACTAAGTTAACCATTATCGCACTCTGTTTCCATGGAATCTATGTCCTAGTAATGCAAGAATAATAATTAGACCATTAAAAAATTGTCTCCAAAGACCACTCCATCCCATAGCAACAATTCCTGTTTCCATATATGCAATTACACCAGAACCAAATACAGCTCCAAATATTGTTCCCACACCTCCCCAAGTTGGTGTTCCTCCAACAAAGACAGCTGCTAATCCTAATAACAGATAACCAAAGCCCTGAGTTGGCCACCACGTAAAATTAATTAGAGTAGAAAATATACCCGCAAATCCAGCACCTATTCCACAAAACATAAAACAATAAATTCGTGTTAAATCAACATTAACACCCATTTGTGCAGCGCTATCAGGATTATCACCAACATGGTGAACATGTACCCCAAAAACATGTCTATGATACAAATAGTATGCTATTATTATAAAAATTGCTGCCCAAAAACACTGCATAGGGAAACCATAAAACTTACCTACAAGAGCAGCATGCATCCAGTGGTCACGAACTTCTATGACTGTAATGGATTTACTATCACTTACTACAAATAAAAAGCCGCGAATTAAAAATAAAGCTCCCAGAGAAGCAACTAGAGATGATATCCTTCCATAAACGACTAAGCAGCCCATTAAAATACCAACAACTGCACCACCAATTATTCCTATAATAAAACCAAGAAAGGGATCAAAGCTAAAATACTTTACTAAACTTGCAAAAACCCATGCCGCAAATCCAAAGGTTGATGCAAAAGAGAGATCAATTTCACCCATTGTTACAATAAATACAAGGGGTATGACTAAAAAAATGATAATAGGAATTACGGTTAGAACAGCTTGATGAAATTTAGGAGCAAAAAAAACTTGAGGTGCAGAAGCAAAAAAGATTGTCATTATTAAAGCAAAATAAAATAAACTACTTACTGGTCTGCTGTTTTCAGCTAGATAAGACCACAATGTAACTTTTTTTTCCATATTATTCTTTTTTACCTGTTACAGTTTCTTTCATAATTTTAATTAATTCTTCAGGGCTGCCGACATCTTCCTTACTTAGTTTGTGTATTACTTTTCCTCTGTCTAAAATTATAAATCTATCAGAAATATCATATACATGAAAAATATTATGACCAATAAATAAAACTGATCTACCTTTTGCTTTAACGTTATTAACAAAATCAAATACTTTTTGTGTTTCGATTAATGATAATGCTGTTGTTGGTTCATCTAGTATTATTAATTCAGCATCATTATAAATTGCTCTAGCTATTGCAACTCCCTGTCTTTCACCACCAGATAGGTTACCTACAGGAGAATTTGCATCAATTAATTTTGATGTAAAACCAATTTCTCTAATTATTCTATTTGCTTCTTCTACTTGTTCTTTTACCCTAATAAATCCAAAAGAGTGTCTCAACTCCTTACCCATAAAAATATTCCAAACTATTGATTGTTGAGGAGTAAGAGCTCTATCTTGAAAAACAGTTTCAATTTTTGCTTGTCTAGCTTTTTTAGTATTCCAATTTTGTACTTTTTCACCCCTTATAATAATATCACCACTATCAGGCGGGTGCACTCCAACTAAAGTTTTGATTAAAGTTGATTTTCCGGCTCCATTATCACCTATTAATCCAACAACTTCACCTTCGTCTACATGTAAGGATGCTGAGTCTAGAGCGGTAATTCCACCAAATCTCTTACTAACATTTTTTAACTCGATTATAGGTTCCATATTTTTAAGTATATCAGAGGCCCTATATCTAGCTAGGGCCACTGAAATTAAATTATTTATCTCAACCCAGCATTAGCAAGATCCATAACAGACTCATAATTATCTGTAGTTACAAATCCAGCACCAGTATCTTGATTAATAGCACCAGTTCCTAGAACCTTCATTTGACATAATGAAAGTATTGGAAGATATCCTTGAAGGAATGGTTGTTGGTCAGATGTTAAATGTGCATATCCATTCACAAATGCCGACATGACTTGAGGACTAGTATCAAAGCCAATCTGAAGTAATTCATTTGGGCCGTAACCAGCCGCTACCGCAAAAGTTTCTGCATTACCTAACATTTGTCCACCAGTATGAACTAAGATTTTAGCATCAGGATTTGCAGCTAAAGCAGCTGAAATTACTGGAATAGCAGAGTTAGGATCTGTAGCCATTTCTGGAGTTCCATCCAAAACTACAACTTTCATCCCATGCTCTTCAAAAGCAATTCTAGTGTTATCTTCACGTTGTGCTCTAGAGTAATCTCCAGTAGGAACCATAACGATTGCAGTGTCACCTGCTTCAAAACCAAATAATCTTATTGCTTCTTGTCCCAAAGCATAACCTTGTGTTGCAAGATTTGCTCCAACATAACCGCCACCATATTTTGCTCTAACACTTGGTACATCAACATTCTGATACATCATTAATATTCCAGCTTTATTTGCTTCCTCAGCCAATGGCATTATTGCTTCATCACCTGGGTGTCCCATCATTGCAATACCATCAACACCTGCTCCAATTGCTTGACGAAGTTGTTGTATCATTATTTCAGATTGCCACTCTGAATACAGAATTTCAGCATCAGCACCTGTGTCTCTGATTGCATTTTCTGCACCAGTTTGAACAATACCTGCAAATCCATCACCCTCAGCACCACCAGCAAAGAAATGAATTCTTACATCTTTACACCATCCATCACCTAGATCTCTTTCAATTGAAAAAGATGGTGAAGAAAATGATATTAAAATCAATGAAGAAATTATTATTTTTAAATATTTCATTTTTCCTCCCAGAAAATTATTTTTGAAAATTATTATGATTATTAACTTAGAATTTAGAGAAATGTCAACTAATAGAGTCTTTTACTGATCCTTTTAGTTTGTCCATGACTATAAACACCATCAACACCACCATCTCTTCCATAACCAGATCTTTTATAACCTCCACCAGGAAGATTATTACCATCTACAAACCAATCATTTTGCCAAATTATACCAGCCTGAATTCTATCAGCAGTCCATTTTGCTTTTTGATCATCTGAGGTAAATACTCCAGAAGCAAGACCGTATTTTGTTGAATTAGCTATACTAATTGCCTCTTCTTCATCTCTAAAATCAAATATTGATGTTACTGGACCAAATATTTCTTCTTGAGCAATTGTTGCATCAACTTTTACGTTATCAAAAATAGTTGGCTGGTAAAAATTGCCATCATCTCTCTCAGCTTTATCTCCCCCTATTGTCAAAGTGGCACCAGATTGTACTCCAGATTTTACATAATTTGAGACTCTTTGCATTTGATCAGTTGATATTAAAGGTGTTACTTCAGTTCCTTCTTCATCACCTGCGCCTATTTTTAATTTTTGCGTTTTTGCAATTAGCTTTGTCATGTACTCATCTTTAATTTCAGGATGAACAATAACTCTAGACATTGCCACACATATTTGTCCGGCATTTGGTTTAAAAATTCCCTTAACTGTACTATCAACTGCTTTATCTACGTCAGCGTCAGGATAAATTATTGCGGCAGATTTTCCACCTAATTCAAAATGTGTTGGGACAATTCTGTCTGCTGTTTCTTTTAATATCTCTGAAGCAACTTCAGGCGATCCAGTAAAGACTATATAATCACTTCCAGGATGTTTAACTAATTTCCGACCAGTTGTTTCTCCATACCCATGAACAATATTTATAATTCCTTTTGGAACACCAACATCTTCAAAAATTTGACCAAAAAAATTAGAAGATATAGGACAAAGTTCAGGAGGTTTTATAACTATGGTATTTCCCACAATCCAATTTTGCGCAACCATTCCTGAAAATATAGAAACAGGATAATTCCAAGGTACAATTTGAAGCGCAACCCCAAAAGGCTCTAAAACAACATAGTTTAATGTATCGTGACCAGATGGAATTAATTTATTTTCTATTTTATCTGTTAATCCAGCATAAAAATCAAAGGTGTCCGCAGCACCTTTAAATTCATCTACACATTGTTTTATAGTTTTTCCATTTTCTTGACTTAGAAGTTTTCCGCCTTCATCTTTTCGCTCTCTTAATTTTTGAGCTATGGCTCTCATCATATTTGATTTATCTTTTGAATCCATATCAACCAAAATTCTTTTATCGAATGCTTTTTTTGCAGCTTGAAAAGCTAAATCAATTTCTTGATCTAACGCTTCATCAATATTTCCTACAATTTTTTGATTTGCAGGATTTAGAACAGGAATATTTTTTTTTGATAATGAATCAATAAATTTACCGTCTATAAAATTTCTTAACTCCATATTATTAAGTAATTAAAGCTAAAGTGTAAGATGTGTCAAGAACAGTTTAGTTATTTGGAACTTGAACCGGAATAAAATAATTGGGATTTTTAGACTTCTTTATGACGGCAGGTATAATTTCTTTGTAAGCTTGATATAGAGTTTGTGGCTCTGGCATTTGATCTTTTATAACTTCATATAGTTTGGGAAGATTGTATGAAGGTATCATAGGAAACATGTGGTGCTCAATATGGTATTCCATCTTCCAATAAATAAAACTAAAAATTGGATTCAGTCTAACTGATCTTGTTGATAGTCGGTGATCCTTGGCGCTTTCTTTTAGACCCATATGTTGTGTTACACCCCAGATACCATTAATGCCAAAGAACTTTGGTATTAAAAATAAAAATATTGGCAAAAAGGTAGATAAGTAAATTGAGACACCTATTATTGTAATCCATAGAAGAACAAAAATTCTAGAGCTATTTATACAATCATTAATTTTATCTTCTGGAATGCAATCTTCCATCACATCAGTCCTAATGCCTAAAGCATGTTTAATAATTTCTACATAAAGAGATTTGTGAATTGTAAAAAAACCAATTCCAGGGATAAAATTTAAAATAAAACTTAATAATGTATGTTTAGCAAAAATACTTCCATCAACTTCGTAGTCATGAGGATCAACTGAAGCAGTATAGCTATGATGAAGAGAGTGACTCCACTTCCATCTAACAGGTTCAAAATTATTCATAAAACTAGCAATGTTATAGAAGAATTTATTTAATCTTCTATTTCTGAAAGCAGTTCCATGACCACACTCGTGCCAAATAGCATCAGCTCCACCCCACATCGTACAATAGGCTAGGTACACAGGTAAAAACCATAAGCTATGCCATGTATATATCGATAATAAGCCTAGAGATCCTAATGAAAGTGAAAAAATAATTATATGTTTCCAGCCCTCAAAATCTGATCTTTTAGAAAGTTTTTTTAGAGTTTTTCTATCTATATTAGCTCTAAACCATTCGTCTGATATATTGTTTATACCTGTTCGAATTTTTTTTGTTTCTGGCATAATTTAAATATAAATAATAAAAATCTGAGTTTTTTCCAGTAAAAATCTCTTATTTATTTATAACAAATAATAAATATTTAGGTTATTGAGACAGAAATTTTAATAATTCTACAATATGATGAATATTACAATCGTTGGTACCGGTTACGTTGGTTTGGTAACAGGAGCATGTTTTGCTGAATTTGGTTACTCTGTAAAATGTATCGATAAAGATAATGAGCGTCTCGAGAAGCTTAAATCTGGAAAGTGCCCATTTTTTGAACCTGGAATGGATGAACTTTTAGACAAGCACATTAATAAAACAAAGTTATTATCCTTTGCTTCTAGTGTAAAAAGTAATTTAGATAATACAGATATTATATTTATTACTGTTGGAACACCTACAAGAAGATTGGAGGATGAAGCTGATCTAAGTTTTATATGGCAAGTTGCAGAAGAAATTTCAGAAAACATAAAAAAATATTGTTTAGTTGTAACTAAATCCACAGTACCAGTTGGAACTACAAGAGAAGTAAAAAAAATTATTTTAAAAAAAATTGATCAAAAATTTTTTGATGTTGTTTCTAATCCTGAATTTTTGCGTGAAGGATCTGCAATTGATGATTTCATTAGACCGGATAGAGTTGTGATAGGAACAGATAATCAAAAATCTGAAAATATAATGAAAGAACTTTATAGACCATTATTTCTCAAAGAAACTCCAATTGTCTCCACATCAATAGAAACTTCAGAAATAATTAAATATGCATCCAATAGTTTTTTAGCAACTAAAATAGCCTTTATTAATGAAGTTGCTGATTTATGTGAAGTAGTGGGAGCTGACGTTCAGCAAGTAGCACATGCAATGGGGATAGATAAACGTATTGGTTCTAAATTTTTAAATGCTGGACCGGGATATGGAGGATCATGTTTTCCAAAAGATGTAAAAGCTTTTTATTCAACAGCTAAAAAGAAAAATATTGATTTATCAATAATTAATGCAGTCAATAAATCTAATCAAGATCGAATAATTAAAATTTCCAATAAAATTACTTCAAAAATAAAAAATAATTCTACAGTTACTTTTCTTGGTTTAAGTTTTAAACCTAACACAGATGATGTGAGAGATTCCACATCAATGAAAATTGCATCAAAACTTTTTGATCAAGGATTTAAAGTACAGTGTTATGACCCTGAAGCAATGGATAGTGCAAAAAGAGAAAATACTAATCTCATTTTTTTTAATTCTGCCTACGAAGCTTGTGAAGGATCTTCTGCAATAATAATTGGAACAGAATGGAATGAATTCAGAGCTTTAAATTTTAAAAAAATATCAAAATTGTTACAAGAAAAAATAATTTTTGATTTAAGAAATATTTATATTCCAGAAGATTTAAAAGAAATGGGATTTGAATATTATGGAACAGGTAAATAAGTTGGAAATTGAAAATTTTGATAAAGAGGTTTTGAGAGAGTATGATATCCGAGGAGTGGTCGGTAACAATATCAATCAAAATACCGCCTATACTATTGGAAGAACATTCGCCTTCACGGTTATTAATCGATTAAAATCTAATATAATTGCTACTGGCTTTGATGGAAGATTAACATCGCCAGATTTACATAAAGCACTTTGTGATGGTTTAAAAGACTCAGGCGCTAAAGTTATTAATATTGGTATGGGTCCTACGCCAATGACTTACTTTGCTCATTACCATCTTGATGCAGATGCAGCTATTATGGTAACAGGTTCTCATAATCCTTCAGAATACAATGGTTTTAAAATGGTTTTAAATAAGCATTCTTTTTATGCTGAAGATATTCAAAGCCTTCAAAAATTAATTGATCAAAATGATTTAAAATTAAAAGATGGTGAGATCATTAATCAAGATATTAAAAAAGATTATACCGAAAGATTATTACAAAATATTAATCTCAATAAAAAAATAAAAATTGCTTGGGATATTGGTAATGGCGCGATGGGAGCTGTCATTAAGGAAGTTACAAATAATTTAAATAATTCTGAAAACATATTAATTAATGAAGAAGTTGATGGAAATTTCCCTAACCATCATCCAGATCCAACTGTTCCAAAAAATATGGAGCAATTGATAAAGTCAGTTAAAGATAACAGTTGTGACATAGGTCTAGCTTTTGATGGAGATGGAGATCGTTTGGGTGTTGTAGACAACTTAGGGAATTTAGTTTGGGCAGATCAGTACATGTTATTACTATGCACAGAAATTGCTAACTTATACGATAACCCAAAAATAATTATGGATGTTAAATGTAGTAAGGTTTTTTTTGATGAAGCAAAAAAACTTAATTGTAATCCTATTATGTCCAAAACTGGCCACTCTCCAATAAAAGAAAAAATGAAAGAATTAAAATCGCCTTTATCAGGAGAAATGAGTGGTCATGTATGTTATGCTGATGATTTTTATGGTTACGATGATGCAATGTATGTTGCGTTACGTTTATTGCGAATATTATGTAATCAAGAACAATCCTTGTATGAGTTAATTAATATATATCCAAAAACTTATTCAACTCCTGAAACAAGGTTTGATATAGATGATACAAAAAAATTTTTAATTATTGAAGAAATAAAAGAAAGAATAAAAAATACAGAAGGTAAAATAATAGATATTGACGGTATAAGAGTTGAAAATGATGATGGATGGTTTTTAATGAGAGCTAGTAATACGCAAAACCAATTAACTTGTAGAGCAGAGTCTACTTCCCAAGAAGGACTTCAATCTTTAATTGGCATAATAGAGAGTCAGTTATCTCTTAGTGGCGTAAATTACAAATTTACAATCTAACAAAACAATCACGGTTATATTTTTTTAATCTTTTACATGCTGTATATGCTTCTTTTTTAGAAAAGTTTTTAAATCTCGATTCATAAAGTTGTTTACCGTTAACTTTTATTAGAACTATGTTTGATACCTTGTCTTTTGTAGATACTGGATATTTATTTTTTATTAATTTTATCTGTTTTTCTGCATTGTTTCTATATTTAAATGTTCCAACAACTATTGAGTATGTCGCCTTTTCTATTTTTTTTGTTTCCTTTTTTATTATTTTTTTTTCACTAACATTAGGAAAAATATTTAATTCAGCAAATTCTTTATCCATAATAATTTTTAGTGATTTATTTCTTTGACTACCAGTATCACCACCAAAAATAACACCTATCAGTCTTTTGTTATCTCTTACTGCTGAAAATGCTAATTGAAAACCAGAAGCTTTTATATAACCTGTTTTAATTCCATCTGCGCCTTCATAACTTAACATTAATTTATTATGTGTTTTATAAGTTTTGCCTGCGTAAGAAAACTCTGTATTACTAAACAATTTGTATTCATTTGGAAAATTTGAAATTAGTGCATGTGAAAGTTTTGCAATATCTCTTGCAGTAGTTAGTTGAGCTCTATTTGGAAGACCAGAAGCATTTTTAAATGTCGTATTATTCATTCCTAGTTTTTTTGCATAGCTTGTCATCAGTTTAGCAAATTCTTTTTCACTTCCTGAAATATTTTCTGAAACCACTGTTGCTACATCATTTGCTGATTTAATAATAAGTGCATTAATTGCATCTCGAACTTTGATACTTGATCCCGGTTCTAAATATAGTTTACTAGGGGATCTTGAAGCCGCTATATTTGACACACTTAATTGGCTATCATAATTCAGTTTACCTTTGTTAATGTAGTCAAAAACAATGTAGAGAGTCATTATTTTAGTTAGAGATGCAGGATAATTTCTAGTATCTGCGTTGACTTCAAATAATACGTCTTCTGAGTCAAAATCTATTACTATAGCTGCTTTTTTAGCAAATAGACTAGATGTAAAACCTAATATTAATAAACTATTTAAAAATATGATTAATAATAAATTTTTTTTCATTTTTTATTGATTAACATATGATTTTCGATGCTTTCAAACAGAAAAATACTTTAAAATATTTCAAAACATATTATTTAATAAATATGGCAAATGAAGATCAAAATAACAACAACAATAAGGATGATTTTCAAAGAGGTCTTTTACTAGACACAAAGCCAAAGACAAAAAAACCCTCAATGTATAATGTATTATTATTAAATGATGATTATACACCCATGGAATTCGTTGTTATTGTATTAGAAAAAATATTTAATAAAAAACAAGAGGAAGCAACACAAATAATGTTACATGTTCATAAAAATGGTATTGGCGTTTGTGGAACATTTACTTATGAAGTGGCTGAGTCTAAATGTAAATCTGTAATGGATATGGCGAAGAAAAATGAACACCCGCTTCAGTGCACAATGGAAAAAAGTTAATGTTATCACAAAATTTAGAAAAAACATTAAGGGAAGCCTATCAACTAGCCACCACCTATAAACATGAATTTGTAACTTTAGAACATTTATTATTTTCACTTTTAGAAGATAAAGATGCGGTTAGTGTTCTCAAAGCATGTGCAGTTGATATTTCTAACTTAAAAAATAGTGTTGAAAAGTTTATCATTAATGATTTAGAAAATCTAAAAGAAAACTTCACTGGCGAACCAAAATTAACAAATGGCTTTCAAAGAGTTTTACAAAGAGCTGCTATACATGTTCAATCAAGTGGAAGAGAAAGTGTTACTGGAGCAAACATGATTGTAGCATTATTTTCAGAGAAAGAGAGTCATGCAGTATATTTTCTTCATCAACAAAACATGAGCAGATTAGATGCTGTTCAATATATCTCACATGGAATTTCAAAAGCTAATGAAAATTTTGAGAATGAAGAATTTGTAGATAGTCAAACAAATGAAAATAGTGAACAACAAAAACCCAAAAGTGCTTTAGGTCAATTTTGTATAAACCTAAATGAAAAATCTAAAGATGGTAAAATTGACAAGCTTATTGGTAGAAGCAAAGAATTAGATAGAACAATTCAAATTTTATGCAGAAGACAGAAAAATAATCCTTTATTCGTTGGAGATCCTGGTGTTGGAAAAACAGCTATTGCTGAAGGTTTAGCTAAAAGAATTACAGAAAAAAAAGTTCCTAAAATTATGGAGGATGCAGTAATTTATTCTTTAGATATGGGTGCATTACTAGCAGGCACAAGATACAGAGGTGATTTTGAAGAAAGATTGAAAGCTGTTCTTAAAGAATTACAAAAAAAAGATAAAGCCGTTTTATTTATTGATGAAATCCACACAGTTATTGGGGCAGGGGCAACGAGTGGAGGATCAATGGATGCAAGTAATTTATTAAAACCATCTCTAGGGAATGGTACCCTTAAATGTATTGGATCAACAACATATAAGGAATTTAAAAATTATTTTGAAAAAGATAGAGCTTTAGTTAGAAGGTTCCAAAAAATTGATGTTAAGGAACCATCAAAAGATGAAACTGTTAAAATTCTTGAGGGTTTAAAAACTTACTATGAAGAACATCATAATATTAAATATTCACCAGAAGCAATTATTAGCGCTGTTGAGTTATCAAATAAATATATAGGCGATAGAAAGCTTCCAGATAAAGCTATTGATGTAATCGATGAAGCAGGAGCATCTCAATATTTATTACCAGAAGAAAAGAGAAAAAAAATTATTCTTTCTAAAGATATTGAAGCTGTAGTTGCTTTAATGGCAAGAATTCCAACAAAATCTGTTAATCAAAGCGATAAGAACAGTTTAAAAAATTTAGAGAGAGATTTGAAAAATTTCGTCTTTGGTCAAGATAAAGCAATCGAAGAATTATCATCTTCCATTAAGTTGGCAAGAGCAGGATTAAGAGAAGATGGAAAACCAATTGGCTCATATCTATTTTCTGGGCCTACAGGGGTAGGGAAGACTGAGGTAGCTAAACAGTTAAGTAATACACTTGGCATTAAATTGCTTAGATTTGATATGTCAGAATATATGGAGCGTCATACTGTGAGTAGACTTATTGGAGCTCCTCCTGGTTATGTAGGTTTTGACCAAGGCGGGTTATTAACCGATGGCGTTGATCAAAATCCTCATTGCGTATTGTTATTAGATGAAATTGAAAAAGCCCACTATGATTTATTTAATATTCTTTTACAAGTTATGGATTATGGAAAACTAACCGATCACAATGGTAAGACGATAGATTTCAGAAATGTAATATTAATTATGACAACTAACGCTGGTGCAATTGATGTATCTAAAAACAAAATTGGCTTCAATGCAAAAAGATCTAACGATGATAGTAGCGATGCAATAAATAGAATTTTTTCACCAGAATTTAGAAACCGTATTGACTCAATTATTCATTTTAATCATTTATCTAAAAATATTGTACTTTCGATAGTAGATAAATTTATTATAGAAATTGAAGCACAACTAGAAGATAAAGGAGTTTCATTATCGATTAATAAAGAGGCAAAAGAGTTTTTAGCTGAAGAAGGTTATGATGAAGTTTATGGTGCTAGAGAATTAGGTAGAGTAATACAAGAAAAAGTAAAAAAACCAATGGCTGAAGAACTTATTTTTGGTAAACTTGCTAAAGGTGGTCATGTTGAAATTACATGTAAAGATAAAAAGATTATTTTCGAATTTTCTAATAAACAAGAAGTAAAAAAAGAATTAGCCTAATTTTTGAAAGGAAGATAATCTTCTAATTTTTCTTTTTGATTATCAATAAGCTGACTTTCATTATCAAGAAAATTTTGAATAGCTTTGCTAAACTCTTGATCTTTTATCCAATGAGCACTCCATGTTTTTGTAGGCGCATAACCTCTTTGCAATTTATGTTCACCTTGAGCGCCTGCTTCTACAATTTGAATCTTATTTTGAATTGCATATTCAATTGCTTGATAATAACAAAGTTCAAAATGTAAAAATGGCACTTCATATTTTGATCCCCATAATCGTCCATACAAATGAGTTTTACTTAGAAAATTGATTGCAGAGGCAACCATTTTATCTTTTTGATAAGCCATTATAAGTAATATTTTGTTTCTAAAATTATGTAATATTTCAAAGAAAAATTCTTTAGTTAAATAAGTAGAGCCCCATTTTCTTCCTGTAGTATCTAAATAACAATCGTAAAAAAAATTTATATGCTCTTCTTTAATATCATCTCCATTAAGTAATTTTACAGTTAAATTATTATTTTCAATACATTGTCTTTCTCGTCTAATAATTTTTCTTTTTCTTGAGGATAAGTCATTTAAGAATTCATTAAAATTTTTATATTCATTATTTTTCCAATGAAATTGTATTCCTGATCTAACCATAATATTATCAATTTCATTCCAATTTGATGCATCATTGACAAAATTAAAATGAAGAGAAGAAACATTTATTTTTTTTGCCTCGTCTATCATATTATTAATTACTTGAACTTGCCTTGCCTTCTTATCTTTTACTGATTTATTTAAAACAATTCTATCACCAGTTACTGGTGTAAATGGTATTGCAGATTGAAGTTTTGGATAATAGTTTATTCCATATCGATGATAGGCATCAGCCCAAGAATGATCAAAAATATATTCTCCAAAAGAATGATTCTTTATATAAAGAGGACATAATGAGATAATTTTATCATTTTCTTGTTCAATATAATGATATGGCTGCCAACCTGTTTTGGTATTTGCACTATTACTTTTTTCTAAAGCATAAAGAAATTCATATTGTAAAAACGGATGATCATTACCAACACATTCGTTCCAATCAGAACTTTTGATGTTACTGAGCGAAGAGCAAAAAAAATGTTCACTCATTTGGAGTATTTATTTAATTTTAATTGTTGCGTCTATTTCAACAGAAATATTGAGTGGAAGAGCATTTGAACCAACTGCGAACCGCGCATGTCTTCCTTTGTCACCAAAAATATTAACTAATAAATCTGATGCTCCATTTATAATTTTAGGTTGATCAGTAAAGTTGTCATTACAATTAACAAAACCTCCAAGTTTTAAAAAGCTGTCAAATCTATCCCAATCACCATTTATCGATGTTTTTAGAGCTGCGATAATATTAATGCAGCAAATTTCAGCCGCTTTAATTCCATCTTCTTCAGAAATATCTACACCAACTTTACCACTATATAAAATTTTTCCATCTATTACTGGTCCTTGACCTGATACATAAACAGTACTATTTGAAACTTTATAAGGAACGTAATTAGCTAGTGGTGTTGGCATATCAGGAATATTTAAATCTAATTTCTTGATATTTTCTTCAAAGATGTGCATTACATATATATAAAACAATTTGGGTGAAGGTAAAGAAAACAAATATGATTAAATTTAAAAAACTATTTATTTTCATCTTCATTTTCTCAATATTTTTAAAAGGAGAGATTTTAATGGCTGATGAAAAAAAAGATATTATACATATGACACTTAAAGATGGTGTTGTTGTAATAGAGACAAAACCAGGTGTAGCACCAAAACATGTCAAACAAATTAAGCAACTTATTGAAGAAGGTCAGTATAATGGAGTCGTGTTTCATAGAGTAATAGATGGTTTTATGGCTCAGACGGGAGATGTAGAATTTGGAAATTCAACTAATGACGATTTTAATCTATCAAGAGCTGGTACAGGTGGATCAAAACTTCCTGATATAGAGGCTGAATTCTCTTCAGAAAATCATGGAAGAGGGGCTGTGTCAATGGCCAGAGCCCAAAATCCAAATAGTGCCAATAGTCAATTTTTTATTTGTTTTAATGACTGCTCTTTTCTAGATGGTCAATATACTGTTTGGGCTCAAGTTACTGAAGGCATGGAATATGTAGATAACATTACAAGAGGTGAACCACCTGCCGATCCAGATAAAATAATTAAAATGGAGATTATTA
>CACNLM010000017.1 GCA_902621305.1 uncultured Alphaproteobacteria bacterium
GATACAATAGACGCCGATCATAATATTGGTTTTTTAGATGATGAAAGAGATTTTAATATTGCAGCTAGAATACTGAAATTATTAAAAATAAATAAAGTTAATCTTATAACAAATAATAAAAATAAAATTAATGCTATTAAGAAAGCTGGTATTAAAGTCGAAAATCAAATAAATACAAAACCAACATTGAATAAATTTAATAAAAATTATTTTAAAACAAGAGTTAAAAAATCTGGGTACGGTCTTAAACTAGTAGTATAATTATGAAAAAAATTCCTAAGATAAAACTTCAATTAACAAACGATAATGAGTTTGATTCATCTAAATTAAAGAATAAAACAGTTTTATTCTTTTACCCTAAGGCGTTAACTAGTGGATGCTCAGTAGAAGTTGCAGATTTTCAGAAATATTTAACAAAATTTAATAAAATTGGCTTTGATGTAATAGGAGCTTCTAAAGATCCTGTTGATCGGAATAAAAAATTTTCAGATAAGTATAAATTGAAATACCCACTTGGTTCGGATGAAGGAAAAAATTGTGATAAACTTGGTATTTGGATAGAAAAATCTATGTATGGTAGGAAATATTTTGGGATAGATAGATCTACATTTGTAATCGATAAAAATGGAAAAATTCTAAATTCTTGGAATAAAGTTAAAGTAAAAGGTCATGTTGAAGAAGTTTATAATTTTTGTAAGGATCAGTAAAATTTTATTTAATTTTACCTATTTCTCTTTCTCTTTTGATTACAAATAAACCACTTAAGGTAATAATTATAGCACCAATAATCATATTATAAGTTGGAGTTTCACCTAGTATTAAATACCCAAAAATCATACCAAATATAATTACACTGTATCTTGCAGAGGCGGTTAATGAGAGTGGTGCATAAAAAACTGTTAATACTGAAAATAAATATCCGAATAAAACAAATATACTAGAAGCAAGAATATAATTTACATCTTCAACGCTTACTTGATAGCCAAAAATAATTGAACCCAATCCTGCAAACCCAGTAATTAACAATGCTGTCACAAATGTAATTTCAACACTATTTGATTTAGTTGCTACACTCTTGGTAGCAATATCTCTAATAGTTAAAAAAATAGCAGCTAAAATTGGTAACACTAAAAGATAATTAAATTGAAAATTTTGTGGATTTACAACTACTAGCACCCCTAAGAACCCAATAATAACTGCACACCATCTTCTTATTCCAACTTTCTCTCCCAAAAAAAGAAAAGCAAATATTGTGACAAAGAAAGGATTAGTCATTAATAGTGTATAAACCTCAGATATTGGTAGCAATATTAATCCAACCAAAAAAAATAATGCCGTTAAAACTTCATACAAACCTCTTATATGAAAACTTTTGATTGATAGTATTTTAATTAAATTTTTTTTTTCGAAAAACACTAAATATAAACCTAATAAACTTGATGTAACTAAACCTCTTATAAAAATTACAGAATATAATGAATTGTCATCACCAATATTTTTTACAACAAGTTTGACATAACTATCATTTATAGAGAATGATAATTGGCCAGCCATCATAAAAAGTACACCTATCGTCCCAACTGAAAATAAAATCTTGCTTTTCATTATAAAAAAAAATATTTAACTGATATGTTACAAAGAAATACCTCCAGCCATTTATATGGATTTACTGACTTGAAGTCATTAAATGAAAGAGGCCCTTTAGTTATTTCTTATGGAAAAGGAATATATGTTTACGATACTAAAGGTAATAAATATCTAGATGGGAATTCTGGTCTATGGAATCAGTGTGCTGGTTTTGATTATCCTGGATTAATTGAAGTTGCAAAAAAACAGTATGAAAAATTTGCTGGTTATCATTCTTTATTTGGAAGATTGTCTGAAGAAACGTTGCAGCTATCTGAAAAAATTATTGAAGTATCACCTTTTGATCAAGGTCGTGTATTCTTTTGTAACTCAGGATCTGAAGCAAACGACACCATGGTCAAAATGTTATGGATGTTAAATGCAAGAATTGGAAAGCCAAAAAGACGAAAAATTATAACAAGAATTAATGGATATCATGGCGTTACTTTAGGAGCTTCTTCAATGACAGCTAAACCATATAATAAAGAGTTTGGTTTACCATCTGAAGAATTTATTCATATTGAATGTCCTCATTATTGGAAATATGGATTAGAGAATGAAACGGAAGAAGAATTTTCCCTTAGGATGGCCAAAAATTTAGAAGAAAAAATCATCAAAGAGGATCCAGAAACTATTGCAGGTTTTGTTGCAGAACCTGTTCAAGGTGCAGGAGGTTGTATACCGCCTTCAAAATCGTATTTTGATTTAGTTCAGCCAATATTAAAAAAATATAATATTCCTTTTATCGCAGACGAAGTTATTTGTGGATTTGGAAGAACTGGAAATTTATGGGGTTGTGAAACCTACAATATTAAACCGGATATAATTATCTCATCTAAATGTTTAACAGCTGGGTATTTTCCTATGGGTGCAGTTATAGTTAATAAAGAATTTTCAGATAAATTTGTTGAAGTATCAGAAGAAGCAGAAGAATTTCCACATGGTTTTACAGCTGGTGGTCATCCTGTTGGATGTGCAATTGCTTTGAAAGCAATAGATGTCATTATGAATGAAGGTTTATTAGATAATGTAAAGTTAATGGAACCCTATTTTTTTGAAAGATTAAATGAATTTAATGATTATAAACACATTGGAGAAACTAGAGGTATAGGTCTAATGGCTGCATTAGAGATGGTAAAAAATAAAGATACAAAAGAGCCATTTGAAGGTCATCTTAACATGGGAGATAAAGTTGCTAATTTATCAATTGATAATGGATTAATTTGCAGACCTTTGGGTCCTGCAATTGTTTTGTGTCCTCAATTTATAATTACAAAAAATCAAATTGATGAAATATTTGATTCTCTTCATAAAACTATAAAGCAAGTTTTTAATTAAGTCTCGTACTTAACTATAAAACCAGAATACTTAACATTACTTATAATGCTACTAGGAATTACGCCTTCAACTAATGCAAGTGAAGGACCATCTTTCGCTTTCTCTGTAATAGATAGAATACTTTGCATGTCTCCCTGAATAATAGCTTCAACTTCGTCTTTACTTTCTTTATTTTGTACATATCCATTTAATCCTAAAGAAATAGCTAGATCACTAAACCAGTGTCTAAATCCAACACCTTGCACTTTTCCTTTTATTATTAAACGATAAGTTTTTATTTCATTTGTATTCATCACACTATCAATATAAGTACTTTTTATATTCACACAATCCCTAAATAGTAAAATTAATGTTTAATAAAAAAATTTTGTACTGTTCTTTGTCATTAATTTTGGGTGGAAGCTTATTTGTAATACATGATGCAATAATAAATCATTTAACAGAAATTAAGTTTAAGTTTTATCATCATGTATTTTTTGGAAGTCCTTGGTTAATCTTAATATTTATATATTTATACTTTACTGGAAATATTAAAACTTATTTAGGGTCATCAAATTATTCAATTTTAATATTAAGAGGTTTTTTATTTTTACCTTTACCGTATATGCTTTTTATAAGTTTACAAAATATTACACTACCAGAATGGACAACTCTTAATATGATTTCACCTATTTTAGGATCAATTCTCGCAATATTATTTTTAGGAGAAAAAATAAATTATTTTACAACAACTGCTATTTTTTTAGGATTTATTGGTGTTATATTTATTATACAACCAGGTTTTCAATATTTCAGTTTTTATTATTTACTTCCCATTTATGGTGCATTTACTCTAGCTTTGCAGAGTTTTTTAGCGAATAAATATTCAAATATTACAACAACTTTAGGTTTTTTTGTATATGGATTAGTACCTATAAATTTAGTTTCCGTTGTTTTATTTATATTTGACCCATTAATTAATTATCAATTATTTTTTATTTCTCTATTTGCTGGTTTTATTGTTTTAATAGGAGTTTACCTTGTAACTTATGCGTTTCAAAACTCTAAAAATCATTTTTCATCAATTTTTGCTCTATTTTATTTACAAATATTATGGTCATTATTAATTGGTATCATATTTTTTAGTGAATATCTTAATTTCGTTGCTTTAATTGGAGCGTTTTTAATTGTATTAAGTGGAATTCTATCCCTTCAAGCTCAAAAAAAAACAACTTAAGGATTTATAATTATTGTTAAAATTAATTTATGAAAAAAAGTATAATTTATTCTTCAATCCTTTTGTTTTTTGCTGGAATATTTTTTGTAACAAATGATGCTATAATAAATTATCTATCTCAAACAGATATAAAATTTTATCATTTTATTTTTTATGGAATACCAATTTTCCTATGTTTCCCATTTTATTTTTTTATTAATGGAACTTTAAAAAAACATGTAAAATGCACTAATTATTTTCCACCTATTTTTAGAGGTCTTTTAAATATTCCTCTGCCATTTATAGCTTTTATAACACTTGAACAAATTAGACTTCCTGAATTCACAACTTTAAATATGACTGCACCTTTAATGGGTACAATATTTGCAATATTTTTCTTAAATGAAAAATTAAATATTTTAACCTATGTTTCCCTTTTAATCGGTTTTTTAGGTGTTTTGTTTGTAATTCAACCAGGATTTGAAAGTTTTAATATTTATTATTTAATTGTCCTCATTGGAGTATTATTAATTACCGTTACAACTTTTATTGTAAATAAATACAGTTATGTAACAACAAATATTGGTTATTTCTTGTATGGTGGTTTTTTTGTTCACTTTGTTTCAATACCCTTATTCTTAATGAATCCATTAAAAGTATCTCTTTTTGATTTTTTCTTAATTTTAACTGCTGCATTATTTATTAATTCAGCTATGTTTTTTGCAACAACTGCATTTAAAATTGCTCAAAAACATTATGCTTCTGTATTCAGTTTGGTTTACCTTCAGGTATTGTGGTCATCATTAGTTGGAATATTTATATTTAATGAATATATGAATTTATATGCTTATATTGGAGCATTATTTATTGTTTTAAGTGGAATTGTTTCATTACCTTCACAAATTAAACAATTAAAGGAAGCACATTAATGAATAAATTTTTTTTAATTTTATTTATTTGTATTTTTAGTTTCAAATCTTTTTCTAATGAAGTTGAAATACTAAGTGAGTCTATAGGTAATGGCTTAGAAGTTAAAAATCACTCTAAATTATCTGTTCATTATATTGGCAAGCTAGAAGATAATACTGTTTTTGATAGTTCTTATGATAGAGGGCAATTTTTTAATTTTCAAATAGGTGTAAGGCAAGTTATCTTAGGTTGGGAAACTGGTTTACTTGGTATGAAAGAGGGTGGTAAAAGAACAATCTTTATTCCATATCAGTTAGCTTATGGTGAAACTGGTGCAGGTAGTTTGATTCCACCAAAATCAAATCTTATTTTTGATATTGAAGTAATAAAAGTAATTCCACCTGGGTATAAAGAAATAGATGGCTATCAGTTAAAATTAGCAATGACTGATGACTTTAAAATTATAGATATTAGGAATGATTATCAAATAACTGATACCAATAAAATACCTGGTGCTATTCAAATTACAGCATTTGATAAAAATGGAAATTTTTTCCCTGATTTTTTTGAAAAGTATAAAGAAAATGTACAAATAGGTGAGAAAGTTATTTTTATAGGCCAAAATGGAGACGTATCTTCAATATTAGCTAATGGATTTGTTGAACAACTAAATCAAACAAATATTTATCATTTAAAGGACGGTGTATCAGGTTTAGAAAAAATAAATTTTGATTTTGAGTAAATTAAAAATCTATTTTTTTATTATTTTCAGCTGCATAATTAATAATAAATTGCCATGCTGATCTGCCTGTCCTGTTACCTCTTTGCAAGCTCCATTTAATTGATTCTTTTTCAGTATTTTCATTAAAGGGAAGATTAAACTTTTCACAATATTTAAAAATTATTTTAACAAATTCATTTTGAGAAATATTATGAAAACCAATCCATAAACCAAAACGATCACTTAAACTTATTTTTTCTTCAACACTTTCATCTGTATGAATAGCAGAAGATCTTTCATTTTCTATCATATCTCTAGGCATTAAATGTCTTCTATTAGAAGTTACATAAAGAACAATATTTTTAGGCTGATTTTGTATACTTCCATCTAAAGTAGATTTAATTATTTTATAATCGTTATCTATTTTTTCAAATGATAAATCATCAATAAAAATTATAAAATTATAATTCTTTAAATTTGCATAAATAATTTCAATATCAAAAATATTATTTTTATTTAATTGTATTAATTTTAAATTCTTATTTTTTTTATTTATTTCATAATAAACTGATTTAATTAGCGAGCTTTTACCATTACCTCTTGATCCCCATAACAAGGCATTATTTGTAAAATTTCCTTCAGCAAAATTTATCGTATTATCATAAATAGTTTTCTTTTGTCTTTCTATTCCGATTAAAAGATCAAGATCTAAACAACTAAAATGAGAGATTATTTTAAGGTTTTTTATTTTGCTATCCCAAATAAATGCATTTCCTCTTGAGAGTGTAAGATTTGATAAAAAATTGCTTAAAAACATTATAAATACTTTATTTGATTTTTCTTATTACACAGTATAATAAATCTCTCAAATTAAATCATCATAGGTACTATTATGGAAGCATTTGGAACATTTTTACCACTTATATTAATATTTGTAGTTTTTTATTTTTTATTAATTAGACCACAACAAAGAAAAGTTAAACAGCACAAAGAAATGCTATCCAATCTCAAAAGAGGTGATAAAATAGTAACTTCAGGTGGAATTATCGGAACTATAAATAAGGTAGCTGATAATAGGGAATTAACCCTAGAAGTTGCTGAAAATGTTGAAATAAAAATTGCATCCGGAATGGTTGCAGATTTATATGCAATGCCAGAAGTTCAAAAAAAAGAACCACCAAAAGAAGAGAATAAAAGTAAATCTGGCTTCTCTTTATTTTCTAGAAAAAAATAAATTTTTTTATTAATGAAAAATTATCCCATCTGGAAATCATTTACAGTAGTATCATTAGTCTTATTAGGAATAATTTTTGCAATTCCTTCAATTATTTATGATGAAAATTCAGAAAATTGGTTTTTAAAAAATAAGATTAATTTAGGTTTAGACTTACAAGGTGGATCATATTTATTATTAGAAGTTCAACTAGATGTTTTATATAAAGAAGAATTAGATAATTTTGTTGATAGTGCTCGTTTAATTTCAAGAGATCAAGCTGTAAAAATTGACAAAATTGATATTCAAGAAAATGCGGTTGTTATTTTTTTTGCTAATACTGAAAAAATAAAAGATGTAAGAGATAGTCTTTTTCAAATGTATAGAGGAGTTACTTTACAGATTAATAACAATAAGCTTAGTATAAAGTTAAATGATGAATATAGAAAAATTATTCAAGATTCAGCAATTAAACAATCGCTTGAGATTGTTAGAAAAAGAATTGATGAATCTGGAACTAAAGAACCTTTAATCCAAAGATCTGGTAAAAAGAGAATACTTTTACAATTACCAGGAGTAAAAGACCCAGAAAGAATCAAGGATTTATTAGGTAAAACGGCCAAACTTACTTTTCATATTGTAGATAATGATAATACTTCTGCTCTTCAAAATAATTTAGCTCCTTTTGGAAAAATTATTGTCCCAGACATGTATGATGAAAATACAAAATATTTATTAGATAAAAGAGCAGTTGTAGGTGGAGAAAATTTAGTTGATGCTAAAGGTTCATTTGATCAAACTGAAGGTCATGCAGTGTCATTCCGTTTTGATACAGAAGGTGCGCAAAAATTTGGTAAAGTTACAACAAACAATATTGGTAAAAATCTTGCTGTGGTATTAGATGGTGTGGTCATTACAGCTCCTAGAATTAGTAGTGCTATTACAGGAGGTTCAGGGATCATAACTGGAAATTTTAATGCCCAGGAAGCCTCTGATTTAGCTGTATTATTAAGAGCTGGTGCTTTGCCAGCGCCTTTAGAAATAGTTGAAGAAAGATCAGTAGGAGCTGGTTTAGGAGCAGACTCTATAGCTGCTGGTCAAATAGCTGCTATTATTGGTATGGTTTTAGTATGTATATTTATGATACTCATATATGGAGCTTTTGGCGCTCTAGCTAATGTTTCATTAATTGTAAATTTGTTTATAATTATTTCATTATTAGGAACTATTGGCGCAACATTAACATTGCCTGGTATAGCTGGGATTGTATTAACAATTGGAATGGCAGTAGACGCAAATGTTCTAATTTTTGAAAGAATTAAAGAAGAGAGTTTAAAACAAACAAAAGTTTTTCAGATTGTAAAAAATGGTTTCGATAGAGCTATGTCAACTATACTTGATGCCAATATTACTACTTTAATTGCTGCTGTTTTACTATTTGCATTTGGATCTGGTCCAATAAGAGGTTTTTCAATTACATTATCCTTGGGTGTTATAGCGTCAATGTTCACAGCTTTAATGCTTACAAACTTTTTAGTATATATGTACTTATCATTTGCAAATAAAAAGGAATTAAAACTATAATGTTTGGTTTAAATAAAATTATTCCTGTTGAGCCTAATATAAATTTTTTAGGTTTAAGAAGAAATTTTTTAATTTTTTCTATTTTAGCAATATTAATTTCAATTGGTCTATTAAGTATAAAAGGTTTAAATCTTGGAATTGATTTTAAAGGTGGTACTTTAATTGAGGTAAGTACAAAAAATACTTCAATTGGTGAACTAAGAGAAATTTTATCTTCTTCTTATAGTGATGTATCTTTACAGGAATTTGGTAATGAGAATATCATTTTAATACGACTTCAAAACAAAAGTAATCAAGAAAGTATTGAAACAGTTAATTCTGTCAAAAATTTAATTCAAGACAAGGTTGTTGAGTTTAGAAGGTCTGAATTTGTTGGTCCTACAATTAGTTCTGAACTTCTATTTAGAGGATTTCAAGCTGTTTCTTTTGCACTAATTGCTATTTTAATTTATATTTGGCTGCGCTTTGAATGGCAATTTGGCTTTGGAGCAGTTGTTGCGTTAACTCATGATGTATTGTTTACTCTTGGATTGCTCTCTATCTTAAATGTTGAATTTTCACTCGCAACAATAGCTGCAATTCTTACAATTGCTGGATATTCTATTAATGATACAGTAGTAATATTTGATAGAGTTCGTGAAAATTTAAGAAAATATAAAAAACTAGAGTTAGTAGATTTATTTAACTTATCAGTGAATAATACTTTATCGAGAACTATAATGACAAGTTTAACTACACTTCTTGCATTAGTTTCATTATTTATATTTGGAGGAGAGGTTATTAGACCTTTCGCTTTAACAATGATTATAGGTGTAATAATTGGTACTTATTCATCTGTTTTTATTGCGGTCCCAACTTTATTAATTTTTAAGTTTAGACCGCAAGATGAAGATGATTAAGCGTTATTTAAGTTTTCTGTAACTTTTTCCCAATTAACTAAATTGTCGATAAAAGCTTTTAAATAATCAGGTCTTCTGTTTCTGTAATCTACATAATATGAGTGTTCCCAAACATCACATCCAAGTAGAGGAGTATGACCATTTACGATTGGGTTTTCTCCATTTGGTGTTTTAGTAATTTCTAATTTTCCATTATTTAAAACTAACCAACACCAACCTGATCCAAATTGACCAATACCAGCATTTATAAAATCTTCTTTCATTTTTTCAACTGAACCAATGTCTGAAACTATTTTATTTTCGAGCTCTGATGGAATTTTTCCATTTGGATTATTTTTCATCACTTCCCAAAAATGAACATGATTTATATGTTGTGCAACATTGTTGAATACTGGAGCGTTTTTTTGATAAGAATTGATTACAATATCATTAACATTGTCATCTGCGATATTTTGTTCTTTAATAAACTTATTTCCATTAGTTATGTAAGCCATGTGATGCTTATCATGATGCAACTCTAAAGTTTCAGCCGACATATACGGCATTAGAGCATCTTTACTATAGGGTAGATCTGGTAACTCTAGATTTATCATTTTATTTCCTTTGATTTATAAAATTTTCTTTAAAAACTCACCTGTATAGCTTTTTTTATTATTTGCAATATCTTCAGGTGTTCCTGTTCCAACAATTTGGCCACCATTAACACCTCCTAGTGGACCTAGATCAATTATATGATCAGCTGTTTTAATAACATCAAGATTATGCTCTATAACAATTACAGTATTGCCTTCGTCAACGAGTGTATGAAGAATTTTAAGTAATTTTTTAACATCATCAAAATGAAGACCGGTTGTTGGTTCATCTAGAATATATAGTGTTTTTCCTGTTGATCTTTTAGATAATTCTTTTGATAATTTTATTCTTTGGGCCTCACCACCTGACAAAGTAGTAGCTGATTGACCTATTTTTATATAATCTAATCCAACATCCATTAGGGTTTGTAGTTTTTGTTTTATTGCTGGAATTTTATTAAAAAATTTATAACCTTCTTCAACAGTCATCTCTAAAACATCTGAAATAGATTTATCCTTATATTTTACTTCTAGAGTTTCTCTATTATACCTTTTACCTTTGCAAATATCACACTCGACATAAACATCAGCTAAAAAATGCATTTCTATTTTTTTTACTCCATCACCTTCGCATGATTCACATCTACCGCCCTTAACGTTAAATGAAAAACGACCTGGTTTATAACCTCGAGCACTAGACTCATTTAAGTTTGCAAACCAATCTCTTATTGGAGTAAAACATCCTGTATATGTTGCTGGGTTTGATCTTGGTGTTCTTCCAATAGGAGATTGATCAATATCAATTACTTTATCGATATGATTAATACCTTTAAAATTAAAACGACTTTCATCTTTATTTAAGGATTTATTGAAATACTCATCTAATCTTTGATACAGTGTATCAATAATTAAAGAAGATTTACCACTTCCAGACACACCTGTAACAGTAATAAAATTTCCTAAAGGTAAAGTTATATTGAGATTATCTAAGTTGTTTGTTTTTATTTTATTAAGTTTAAAAACTTTATTTTTATTAAATTTTCTTCTATTTTTTGGAACTTCAATTTCTAAGGATTTATTCAAATATTTTGCTGTCAAACTTTTATTATTTTTAAGTATTTTTTTAAGTCCTCCCTCTGCAATTATGTGACCTCCATTAATACCCGCCTTAACACCAATATCAATTATATGATCTGATTGTCTTATTGCATCTTCATCATGCTCAACAACAATTACTGTATTTCCTAAATCTCTTAATCTAAATAAAGTTTCAATTAATTGCTGATTATCTTTTTGATGTAATCCAATAGATGGTTCATCTAAAACATATAAAACTCCTGTTAAACCTGAACCAATTTGACTTGCCAATCTAATTCTTTGACTTTCACCACCGGATAAAGTTTTACTAGCTCTTGCTAATGATAAATAATCTAAACCAACTCTATTTAAAAAAACTAATCTATCTTTTATTTCTTTAATAACTCCTTCAGCAATTTTTTTATTGTTTTTATCAAGTTTACTTTCAAGTGATGAAAACCAATGTAAACTCTCGCTAATTGATTTTTTAGTAATATTACCAATATGATTTTCATCAATTTTTACGGCTAAAGCTTTCTCATTAAGTCGGTAACCATTGCAAACTTCACAGTCTCTTTCAGATAAATATTTTTCTAATTCATACTGAAGCCACCATCTCTCAGTTTCCTCATATTTTCGATCAATAAAGTTAATTATTCCCTCAAAATCATATAAAAAATTTAGTTCACTATTCTCATCTCCATAAAGAATTATATTTTTTACTTTTTTTGGAATTTCACTCCATGGAACATTTTTCTTAACTTTAAATTGTCTTAAAATTTTATCTATTGTTTCAACAAAATATTTTTTTTGATAACCAAATACTTTTGTTTCCCATGGTTTAATAGCTCCATCAGAAATTGATCTAGTCTCATCTGGCACAATCTTGTTTTCGTCAAAATATTTTTCAACTCCTAACCCATCACACTCAGAACATGCACCTTGCGGTGCATTAAAACTAAATAATCTAGGTTCAATCTCTTCAATACTAAATCCAGACACAGGACATGCAAATTTTGATGAAAATATCGATATTTTATTCGTATCTAGATTTTCTAAATACAACAAACCATCTGATAAAGTTAATGCAACCTCTATACTTTCACTCAGTCTTTGTTGGATATTTTTTTTTACAACAAGTCGATCAATTACAACATCAATATTATGTTTAAAATTCTTTTTAAGCGAAGGCACTTCATCAATATCATAGACAACATTATCTACTTTAAGTCGTTGATAACCTCTTTTTTTTAAATCTTCGATTTCTTTTCGATATTCACCTTTTCGATCTCTAACTATTGGAGATAAAATATAAATTCTTTTATCAATATTATTTTTAATTATAAGATCAGTCATTTCACTAACTGATTGCGATTTAATTGGTCTACCTGTTGCGGGAGAGTAGGGAACGCCAATTCTAGCATATAGCACTCTTAGGTAATCGTAAATTTCTGTAACTGTACCTACGGTACTTCTTGGATTTTTTTGTGTAGTTTTTTGTTCTATAGAAATAGCTGGTGATAGACCATCAATACTATCTACATCTGGCTTATTCATCATTTGAAGAAATTGTCTTGCATATGCTGATAGACTCTCAACATATTTTCTTTGTCCTTCAGAATAAATTGTATCAAATGCTAAAGTTGATTTTCCTGAGCCACTTACACCTGTAATTACAACAAGTTTATTTTTTGGTATTTCTAAGTTGATATTTTTAAGATTGTGCTCTCTTGCACCTTTTATAACAATTTTATCTAAATTCATGAATATTAGTGTTATCTAATAAGGTTAATATGTTATATGGATATATATAGAATTCTTATGGTTGGTAGTGTTAATAAAACAATTTTATTAGGAAACTTGGGAAGAGATCCTGAAATTAGATCTATGCAATCTGGATCAAAAATGGCTTCATTTTCAATTGCAACATCAAAAAGATGGAAAGATAGAAATACTCAAGAACAAAAAGAAAAAACATCTTGGCATAACATTGTTGTTTTTGGAGATGGTCTAGTCGATATAGTAGAAAAATATGTAAAAAAAGGATCTAAAATTTATGTTGAAGGAGAGCTTCAAACAAGGAAATGGCAAGATAAAGATGGAAATGATAGATATACCACTGAGGTCATTTTACAGGGATATAATTGTAATTTAACCCTCTTAGACAGCAGAAATAGTAATTCTCAGGTATCAGATAATTCTCAAGAAATGGATCAATCTAAGCCAATTGAAGATAATTCTTTTGGAAATCAGTCAGGTGATTCTGATGATTTAGATGAAGATATCCCTTTTTAAATATATATATTAGATATTATAATTTAATTACTGAAAAATATAGTTTTTTTAATATAATTTAATTATTTATTTATATTGGTTTAAATTGTGCTTTTTGATATAAAAAATACTTAATTTTTCTTAGAAAACTTGGATTTTTTTAGTGCCTGACGATATAGATACATCAAATAACGACAATCAAGAGCCTACTAATATACCTTCAGTAAGTTTAGAGCAAGAAATGCAAAAATCCTACCTGGATTATGCAATGTCAGTAATAGTTAGTAGGGCACTTCCAGACTGTAGAGATGGTTTAAAGCCAGTTCACAGAAGAATATTGTACTCTATGAGTGAGTCAGGGTACAATTTTAATAAACCATACAAAAAATCTGCAAGAATAGTGGGTGATGTAATGGGTAAATATCATCCTCACGGAGACTCAGCTATTTACAATTCAATGGTTAGAATGGCACAAGATTTTTCTATGCGATTAGAGTTAGTTGATGGTCAAGGGAATTTTGGATCTTTAGATGGCGATCCTCCTGCAGCAATGAGATATACTGAAGCAAGACTTGCTAAAGTATCCGAAAAGCTTGTTGAAGATATTGATAAAAACACTGTTGCGTTTCAGTCTAATTATGATGATACAACAAAAGAACCCTCAGTTTTGCCATCCCAATTTCCAAATCTTTTAGTTAATGGAGCATCAGGAATAGCTGTTGGAATGGCGACTAATATTGCCCCACATAACTTAGGAGAAGTTATAGACGCATCTTTATATCTTATTAAAAATCCAGAATGCAATATCTCAGACCTTCAAAATTATATTTTTGGTCCTGATTTTCCAACAGGAGGTCAAATTATTGGTAAAAAGGGGATAACAGAAGCATTTCAAACTGGAAGAGGAGGGTGTGTAGTTAGGTCAAAGACTAGTATTGAAAATTTTAAAAAGGATCGTGAAGCAATCATTCTTCATGAAATACCTTATCAGGTTAATAAATCAAAATTATTAGAAAGGATTGCGGAAATTGTAAAAAATGGAATTGTTGAAGGAATTTCAGATTTAAGAGATGAGTCAGATAGAAACGGTGTTAGGGTTGTTATAGAATTAAAAAAAGATGTAGACTCAAACATTATTCTCAATCAATTATATAAACATACATTAATTCAAACGACATTTAATTCTAATATGCTTGCTTTAAATAAAGGGAAGCCAGAACAAATGAATTTAAAAGAAATTTTATCTTCATTTTTAGATTTTAGAGAAGAAGTAATAATTAAAAGAACATTATTTGACCTTAATAAAGCTAGAGAAAAAGCTCATATTTTAGTTGGATTGGTTGTTACTAATGAACATATTGATGAAATTATAGAATTAATAAAAAGTTCAAAAGATACAAAAGAAGCAAAAGAAAAATTAATTAAAAAGAAATGGAAAGTATCTAAACAAAATCTTAATTTTATTAAATCAGTTGAGGATGATACTGTAGAGTTAAAAAACAACACTTTCAATTTTTCTGAAGCACAGGCTAAAGCTATTTTAGAATTAAGATTACAAAAATTAACTGCTTTAGAAAGAGAAGATATACAAAAAGATTTAGAAAGTTTAATTTTAGAAATTAAAAATTACCTATCTATACTTAATTCTAGGGATATTCTTCTAAAGGAAATAGAAAATGAATTAGCTGAAATTAAAAAAGAATTTGCAACTGAAAGACGTAGTGAAATTATTGATCAAGAATATGAGCAAGTAGATGATTTAAGATATATTCAACAAGAAGATATAGTTTTAACTATTTCTAATAATGGCTACATTAAAAGATCACTATTATCTAATTATCGTTCTCAAAATAGAGGAGGTAAAGGTAAAACAGGTATGTCTACAAGAGAAGAAGATTTTGTAAAAGAAATTCACTTTGCAGATACTCATACTAAACTTCTAGTTTTTTCTTCATTAGGAAAGGTTTATTCTCTAAAATCTCATGATGTTCCTGAAGCTAGTTTAAAGGCAAGAGGAAAGCCTATAGTAAATTTATTGCCATTTAAAAATTCTGAAAAAATATCAACCTTTCTACCATTGCCCCTAGATGAAAATCAGTGGGAAAAATTTTATGTTATTTTTACAACTAAAAATGGAATGGTTAGAAAAAATAAATTAATTGATGTTGCTAAGAGTGGAAAAAGAGAATTGAGGGACTCAGGCAAAGTATCTATTAAGCTTGATGAAAAAGATGAATTAATTGGTGTTAAGCTTTGTACTGTAGATGATGATATTTTACTTTCTTCATCAAATGGGAAATGTTTACGTTTTCCAGTTGAAAAATTAAGATTATTTTCTGGTTTAAATTCTTCAGGTGTAAGGGGTATAAAATTAGATAAGGGCAATACAATCATTTCTTTAGCAATTTTAAAACATTCAGTGATTGATATGAGCATTCGTCAAGAATACTTAAGGGCAGCATCCGAAAGTAGAAAAGAAACTTCATCACTCAAAAATGGATTTGAAGAATTAAATAATAATGAGGAATTTCTTTTAGCTATAACATCAAAGGGTTTTGGAAAAAGATCATCTGCTTATGAATATAGAATTTCAAATAGAGGAGGGAAAGGTATAACTGGTATAATTACATCAGAAAAAAATGGTGAAGTTGTTGATTGTTTTGTTGTTAAGGACAACGATGAAATTATTCTTGTTAGTGACAAGGGTCAAATAATTAGAGTTAATGTAAACCAAATTAGAATAGCTGGAAGATCAACAAAAGGTGTAAGTATTTTTAAGATTCCTGAAAGTGATAGAATTGTTTCTGTTTCTAGAATACAAGATTTCGAAAATGATGAATAAAATTGGAATATATCCGGGTACTTTTGATCCTATGACCGCAGGTCATATGGACATAATTAAAAGATCATTAAGAATAGTAGATAATTTAGTAATAGCTGTCGCTAATAATATTAACAAAGTTTCATTATTTAGTGTTCAAGAAAGAATTAATATTATCAAAAGTGATATCAGTTCTGTAGATGAGCTAAATTCAAAAATTAATGTTATTGAATTATCAGGATTACTTACAACTTTTGCTAAAGATCAAAATGCCACATGTATAATACGTGGTTTAAGAGCAGTATCTGATTTTGAGTATGAATTTCAAATGACAGGCATGAACTATCAACTTAACCCTGATATCGAGACAATATTTCTTATGACTTCAGAAAAAAACTCATTCATTTCATCTAATTTTGTTAAAGAAGTCCACAAACTAGGTGGTGATGTTTCAAATTTTGTTTCTAAAAATACTTTAGAGCAGCTTAATAAAAAAAACTCTTAGTTAATCTCTTGCGCTTACAATATTTGAACTATATAGAATACAAATTCGATGGGCCCTTAGCTCAGTTGGTAGAGCAATTCCCTTTTAAGGAATGGGTCGCAGGTTCGAATCCTGCAGGGCTCACCATCCATAATGAAAAAAGCAAAAATTAAAAATATTGCATCAGGTATTGAAAAAAATTGTGATATTTTAAGAAAAAATGATAACATTCTTGAAGTAGTTCTTGAAGGAACAACAATAAAGATATTGCTTAAAAAAAAGACTCATAAATATATTGGATATTTTAAAGAAATGGAATTTGAGTCAGATGGTTAATTTTTATTCCTAATATTTAATTCGTTTTCATAATCAATTTGTACTTGCTTTAAAATTTCTTTCTTTGTTTTTACTTTACCTTTACCTACACCAGGGCAATTTTTAGCAATATCGTTATTCCAAGTTTTTGTATTCATATTTTCAGGCCAAAAAGGCCAAGTTCTACATTGTATAGGTCTTGATTTATAAACAGTGCATTTGTTATCTTTCAAAAATATGCAATTTCCATTATTTTTTTTTAGTTCCTTTAAGTGAATGAAACCATCAGTTTTTTGACAATAGTTTTTTACAAAGTTTTGTTCTGTTATTTTAAATCCATCTGACAATTTTTTAATATCTTTCTTACTTAAATAAACAAAACCATAGGTACCTCTTGAAACACAACAATTTCCAGAACCCTGGCATTCAAATCTAATACCCTTTTCTATATCCATAAATATTATCCAGCAGTAAGTGTTAAAATTGCTGCATCTCTTTCTTGAAGATACAATAAGTTTCGAAGATTTTCTCCTTCTATGTTTTCCAATTTTGGATTTTTGTATAATATATCTTCTACCATAATTTTAGCATCTTCTAAAAGATCGTAATCAAAACTAAGATCAGCTACATAAAAAGATGGGCTGCCAGATTGTTTTTTTCCTAAAATTTCTCCTGGACCTCTTATTTTTAAATCCTCTTCAGCGATTTTAAAACCATCATTTGTTTGCTTCATTATATCAATCCTTTGTTTTGAAATTTCCCCAATATTATCTTTATGTAAAAGTATACAATATGATTGAATGTCATTTCTACCAACACGACCTCTCAATTGATGAAGTTGAGCTAAACCGAATCTTTCTGCATGTTCAATTACAATTGTTGTTGCAGAAGGAATATCTACACCAACTTCAATAACAGTTGTTGAAACTAAAATTTTATAATCCTCATTTTTAAACTTTGTCATTATTTCTTCTTTTTCTATTTCACTTAAACGTCCATGCATTAAAAGAACTTTATTTTTGAAATATTTTTTTAAAATTTTATATCTTTCCTCTGCAGCTTTTAGATCTAACTCTTCAGATTCTTCTATTAAAGGGCATACCCAGTAAAATTTAGAAGATGAATTTTTAATTTTTTCTTTTATTCTATCTATAAGTTGATTTTCTTTTTTTAATGATAAAGAGCTAGTTATAATTGGTTTACGACCTAATGGTTTTTCAATTAATTTACTTTCTTTCATATCTCCATATGCTGCTAAAGTTAATGTTCTTGGAATGGGAGTCGCACTCATTACTAAAATATTTGGTTTATGATTTTTATGGTTAAATACCATTCTTTGATAAACACCAAATCTATGTTGTTCATCAATAACTGCTAAACCTAAATTATTAAATTTGACAGTATCTTGTATTAAAGCATGTGTCCCAATTATAATATCTGCTTTTCCTTTTGCAATTTTATCTAATTTTTCTTTCCTTTCCTTACCCTTATCTTTTCCTGTAAGAACAAGCACATTTATTTTTGAATCTTTTAATAAATTTAGAATATTTTCATAATGCTGAAATGCAAGAATTGTAGTAGGCACCATTAAAGCAGATTGAAAATTACTTTCAAATACTTTTATCATTGATATTAAAGCAACAATAGTTTTTCCAGATCCAACATCTCCTTGCAACAATC
>CACNLM010000018.1 GCA_902621305.1 uncultured Alphaproteobacteria bacterium
TTCATGATCTATCTGCGCCAGACCCATTAGGCTTAATGACAATATTTGGATTAGTTCCTTGGGATGTGCCACCTATACTTTCAATAATTGATATTGGTATTCTTCCTATCATTATGGGGTTCACTATGTGGTTACAACAAAAACTAAATCCTGCTCCCGCTGATCCAACACAAGCTAGAATTTTTGCATTACTTCCATTTGTATTTACTTTTGTACTAGCTGGTTTTGCAGCTGGTTTAGTTTTATATTGGTCAGTGAACAATATTTTATCAATTGCACAGCAATGGTATATTCAAAGAAGAATTTTAGCCAAAAATGGCTAGCTTAAATAAAAATTTAAATAACTTTTTTAATAATAATAAGTTTTTAGGTTCCTTTCAGTCATTTAAAGATATTCCTTATTCAGATATAAAAAAAGAATGTTGTTTTATAGGTAGATCTAATGTTGGAAAATCTAGTTTAATAAATTCGTTAACTAAAACAAAAAAATTAGCAAAAACTAGTAAAACTCCAGGAAGAACGCAGGCTATAAATGTTTTTTTAATTAGTGAAAAAATAAATATGATTGATTTACCTGGTTATGGTTTTGCCAAAGTATCAAAAGTTGCACGAGAAAATCTAATGACCTTGATTGAGGAATATATAGAAAATAGAGATACACTTGATCATGTTTTTTTACTCATTGACTCAAAAGTTGGTATCAAAAATTCTGATATTGATATGTTGGATTTATTGAGTGATTGTTCAAGAAAATTTTCAATAATTTTAACTAAAATAGATAAAATATCTAATAACTATTTAGAATATCAAAAAAAATCAATTTTAAGTTTAATGCAAAATTATGAAAAATCATTTACGAAAATATATCAATCTGAGACCAAAAAAAATAATGGTATTACAGAGATTCAAAGATCTATATACGGGTTATCACAATAAATATGAAATTTGATTTTTTATCAGAGAGTGATCAGGCTTATTTTATTCATAAAGCCTCAACCTTAGTTGAAGCTCTTCCATACATTCGAGAACACAGTGGTGATACCATTGTAATAAAATACGGTGGACATGCAATGGGAGATAAAAAACTGTCTGAGAGTTTTTCAAGAGATATTGGGTTATTAAAAGAAGTAGGTGTGTCACCAATTATTATTCATGGTGGAGGGCCTCAAATTGGTGAGAGACTTAAATCAAAAAATATATCAACACAATTTGTTGAAGGATTACGAGTTACTGATAAAGAAACAATTAAGGTAGTTGAGGAAGTTTTATCTAAGGATATCAATTCAGAAATAGTAGAATCTATAAGTGCCTCTGGAGGAAAAGCGATAGGAGTATCTGGTAATGATAACTTAGTCACTGCAACTAAATTGAATGTGGAAATTAAAGACAGTGATTCAAATATTGAAAAAATAGTTGATATTGGTTTTGTTGGACAACCAAAAAAATTAAACAAAGATATGCTAACTAGCTTTATAAAAAATGGTCAAATACCTGTCATATCTCCTTTAGGTAAAGATGAAAATAATTTTACATATAATATTAATGCTGACACTGTTGCGGGTTTTATAGCAGGTGAGTTACAGGCAAGTAAATTATTATTACTAACCGATGTACCTGGAATTTTAGACAAAGATGAAAAATTAATCTCATCAATAACTTTAGAAGAAGCTAAAAAAATTGCTAATAAAGAATATATTTCTGGAGGTATGAAGCCGAAAATTAATACATGTATTGATGCAATGAAAAAAGGTGTTAAAAAATCTACTATTTTAGATGGAAGAATTCCTCATTCAGTAATATTAGAGTTATTCACTGAACATGGAATTGGTACACAAATAACAAGTAATTAAATGAGCTTTAAAGATAACATCAATACCTGGATATTTGATCTAGATAACACACTGTACTCTGCAGACAGTGGAATTTTTCAGCAAGTACATAAGTTAATGGGTGAGTTTGTAGCTAAAAATTTAAATATGGAATTAGCTGAAGCAAAAAAACTACAAGCAAAATATTACAAGCAACATGGCACTACATTAAGAGGCATGATGGATAATCATGGTGTAGATCCTGATTATTTTTTAGAAGAAGTTCATAAGTTAGATTACTCAATTGTTGGTCCAAATCAAAATCTTAATGATGAATTATATAAACTTGAGGGAAGAAAAATTATTTATACAAATGCTAATAAGCAACATGTCTTAGATGTGTTAGAGAAAATAAATCTAACAAACTTTTTTGATGAAATATATGATATTAAAATGGCTAATTATATTCCTAAGCCAGAAATTTCTCCCTATGAAAAAATTATCGACTTATTTGATATCGAAGCAAATAAATCCGCAATGTTTGATGATATTGCAAAGAATTTAGTTCCAGCAAAAAAAGTTGGTTTTACACCTGTCTGGGTTGATGCTGGTTATGAAAATTTTTCCGATGATATTGAAGCATCTAAAGAATATTTAGATTTTCAAACAAGAGATTTGAGTTTATTTTTAAAAGATGTAAATGAGGGTAAAATATGAGTGATCTGGAAAGAATTATAAATGATGCCTTTGAGGAGAGAGATAATATTAATGTCAATACTGCAGGTGATATTAGAAATGCAGTAGATGAAACTTTAAACAAACTTGATAGTGGAAGCTTAAGGGTTTGTGAAAAAATTAATAATGAATGGCAAGTTAATCAATGGATTAAAAAGGCAATTCTTTTAAGTTTCAGATTAAATGATAATGAAATCATTAAAGCATCGCATGCTACTTGGTTTGATAAAGTAGAAAGTAAAACTGCAAATTGGACTAAAGATGATCATCTGAAAGCAGGATTTCGATATGTACCAGACGCTGTTGTAAGAAAATCTGCATTTATTGCTAAAGGTGTCGTTTTAATGCCTTCTTTTGTAAATCTTGGTGCATATGTTGACGAAGGAACAATGATTGATACTTGGGCAACAGTTGGATCATGTGCACAAATAGGTAAAAACTGTCATATTTCTGGAGGTGCTGGTATTGGCGGTGTACTTGAACCTCTTCAAGCAAATCCTGTGATTATTGAAGACAATTGTTTTATTGGAGCTAGAAGTGAAGTGGCTGAAGGTGTTATTGTTGGTGAAGGTGCGGTTTTATCAATGGGTGTATTTATTGGAGCATCTACAAAAATAGTCGATCGATCAACTGGGGAAATTCATATGGGAAAAGTTCCAGCGTATTCAGTTGTGGTACCAGGTACAATACCAGGAAAAAAAGAAGGAGATATTAATCCTTCTTTATACTGTGCAGTTATTGTTAAAAGAGTTGATGAAAAAACTAGAAGCAAAACATCAATCAATGATCTTTTAAGAGATTAATGTCAAAAATTAATTTTGATCCAGTTACTCTTACACAATCCTTAGTTAAATGTGCAAGTGTAACTCCAAAAGATGAGGGCGCTTTAACAGTCGTTGAAAATCATCTAAGTGCTATAGGATGTGACTGTCATCCATTAATTTTCTCTGGAAACAATTCTTATGAAGTAAAAAATTTATTTGCAACGATAGGAAATGAAGGAAAGCATTTTGCTTATGCTGGTCACACAGATGTAGTTCCAGTAGGAAATGAAAATTCTTGGAAATATCCTCCTTTTTCAGCAAGAATAGATGATGGTAAACTTTATGGAAGAGGTAGTGAAGATATGAAAAGCAGTGTTGCTTGTTTTATCAGTGCCGCTAAAAGATTTGTAGATAAATATAAAAATATTCCAGGTAAGATTTCATTTATTATTACAGGAGATGAAGAAAGAGATTCTGTAAACGGTACACCAAGAATTCTAGAATGGGCAAGTAAACAAAATTATAAATTTGATCATTGTCTTGTTGGTGAACCAACTTCTAAAAATGAGGTCGGCGATAAAGTAAAAATTGGAAGAAGAGGATCAGTTAGTTTCTTTTTTCAGGTAAAAGGTATTCAAGGACATACGGCGAATTCTCATTTAGCTGAAAATTCTTCACATCACTTAGTGAATTTATTAAATAGTATATTAGAAGAGTCGCTAGATGAAGGTAATGAAAATTTTTTACCAACATCAGTTCAAATCGCTACTATTGATATTGGCAATCCTGTTCAAAACGTAATTCCGGAATTAGCTAAAGCAACAGTTAATATTAGATTTAATGATATGCATTCATCTGACTCACTTATAAAATGGATTGATAATAAAATAGAAAAGATTTTCTCTAAACTGGAAAATGCTAGTTGCACTTATACTTATGATGCAACAGCTGAGTCATTTTTGAATAAAGCCGGTGATTTATATAATATTATTTCAAAATCAATTTCTGATGTCACAGGTAGAAATAGCCCGCCTGAGCAAGCAACCGATGGTGGTACTTCTGATGCAAGATATATAAAGAACTATTGTGAAGTAGTAGAGTTAGGTCTTAGAAATCAAACTCTTCATAAAGTAGATGAATTTGTTTTTGTTGAAGATATTATTAAATTAGAAAATATTTATTTTAGAATTTTAGAAAATTACTTTGATGTTAATTAATATCCATCAGATGGATTAACATCTGATTTGATATTTTTATTTCTTTTTAGTTTTTTATATTTGGAGTACATATATTTAACAGATGGCTCTATAGCTGTTACACCAGCAACGTGTGGAGTAATAGTTACATTTGGCAGTTTCCAAAATTGACTACTTGATTTTAAAGGTTCATCTTTAAAGACATCTAAATAAGCATAAAAATTTTTGTTTTTCTTTAAATGATTTAGAAGATCTTTCTCTTCAATTGCATTTCCTCTGCCTATATTTATTAAACAAGAATTTTTTTTCATATTCTTTAAAAACTTTTTATCTATTATGTTATTTGTTTGAGCTGTTGATGGTAGAATAGAAATGATAACATCAGAGCTTTTGATAAAACTTATAATATTTTTACCCGTATATATTTTTATATTTTTTACTTTTGCTCGATTTTTTTTATATGCAATAACATTATAATTTAATTTATTTAGTAATTTTGCAATATGATTTCCAAGAAAGCCTAGACCTAAAATACCTACTGTTAAATTTTTATTATCAATTGGTGTCCTTTCTCCAGACCAGTATTGTTTGATTTGAGAATTTTGAAAAATTTTAAAATTTAATTGATAATTTAGTATTTGAGCTAAAGAATAATTGGCAATTCTCTCCCCCATTTCTTCATCTTTTATTCTGATTATGGGAATTTTTTTATTATAATTTTTAAGTTTTAGAATGTGATCTACTCCAGCTCCCATAGAGAAAATAACTTGGAGATTTTTTAGTCTTGAAAGAATATTATCTGGTAGATTCCAAATAATTGCACAATTTACATCATGAAAATTTTTATAATCTTTTAAAGAAATTATTTTTTCATTTTTAAAATATTTTTTTATTGTTTTTTTCCAAACATCAATTTTATCAAAAGTTGTGTTATGAAATAAAATAGTCATTGAATATCATCTATTAACTTATTGTATTTTACTACTTGTTTTTCCCAGATTAATTCATTTTCTGCTCTATTTTTTGCATTTTGTCCTAATTCAATTCTATTTTGTTTGTTCTCAACTAAATTCTTAATTGATTCATCTAATTCATTAAAATTATTAATAATTAAACCTGTTTTATTATGCAATACAGCTTCAGGAGTACCTCCAACATTTGAGGCAATTGAAGGAATTCCATATTGTGCTGCTTCAATGTAGGCGATTCCAAAACCTTCAATAGAATTTGCATGAGTTTCATCTATTGTCGGCATGATCATAATATCAGTCTTAGAAAAAATGAATTTTTTTTGATTTTCATTTATTGTTCCAACTAACTTCACATTTGATTCTAGATTATAATTTTTTATTTCTTTCTTTATATTCTCTAACTGATCACCTTCACCAGCAATTATATATTGAATATTTGGATAAATTTTTTTTAAATTAAAAATAGATTTAAGAATATACGAATGTCCTTTTCTTTTTTCTAATCTGGCAAGAGTAAGCAACGTTGGATAACTATCGTCTAAATCTATTGCTTGTTCTATAATATCATTAGTAGATTTTACACCTGGATAAATAACCTCAATTTTTTTTAAGTTTTCACTTATTTTTGAAAGTAAGTTTTTAGTATATGATGAATTGACCACTAATGCGTTTGCTAATTCTAAAACTTTCTTTATTCGTTTATGATGATTATCGTTTTTGATTATTATTTCGTTTCCATGTACAAGACTAATAATTGGGATTTTTTTTTCTTTTAAAAAATTAATTGGTAACTCAAGACTTTTCCAGCTATCAGTGATAACTGCTTTAATATTATTTGAAGAACAAATATTTTTAAGTTGATTAAATTTATTTCTTTTTCTTAAAAATTTTAAACCCTTAAATCTTAATATTGAAAAATTTTTATTGTTTTTATCAAATTCTAAATCTTTAGTACTGTCTTGTTGGTCAGCTAAAACCTTTACATTGTGTTTATGACTTAAATTTAATGCTATGTCATGCATCAATGTTTCAATTCCCCCTACTCTAGATGGAAAACATTGTGTTAAAATTATTATCATTGAAAGTTATAATATTATAAAATCTATGAAGTATTAATGTACAAAGTCAATCAGGAACAATTAATTTTAATTATTATTAAATAATTTAAGTACATTTAAGTTTTTAAAATATTTATATATGCATATTTTGCATATTAAAATTCATATTTTTATACTTTGATTGCATAGAATAATTACTATTTTATAATTGAAAGGAATAAATAATGATTAATGTTTTTAACTTTTTTAACAAAGTTTACGAGGATTTAAGCGACAAAAACTATAATAATGATGAGGATTTAGTTAAATATTTCAAATCTGAATACGGAAAAGAATGGAAAATTGAATTAGATAAGCATCTCCTAAGAACTGAATTTGATATAAATAAGAAAGCCGCATAATTGGCGGCTTTAACTAAACTTCGGAAGTTACCTTTTTAAGCCAATCTCTTTCTTGATTATCAAGGTGAGTGTGCAACTTTTCATACACCTTTCTATGATATTTATTTAACCAATTTCTTTCAATTTGATCAAGCATGCTACTTTCAATGAGATCCAAATCTATTGGACACCACGAGATGTTTTCAAAATATAGTTTCTTATCATTATTCTCTTTTATCACGACTAAATTTTCTGTTCTTATACCATATTCATTTTCTTTATAGTATCCAGGTTCATTGGATAAAATCATTCCTGGAAGCAACTCAACGCTACCAAACATTGATTTTTTTGCAATACGTTGCGGGGCTTCATGGACACTCAAAAAACTTCCTATACCGTGACCAGTACCATGATCATAATCTAAATTAATTTCTTGTAGACTTTTTCTTGCTAGATAGTCAATATCAGTTCCTTTTGTTCCCTTTTCAAAAATATGATTTGATAATGCAATATGACCTTTAAGAACTCTCGTAAATCTATCTTTTTGTTCTGTTGTTGCTTCACCTAAAATAATAGTTCTTGTTATATCGGTTGTTCCATCAAAATATTGCCCTCCTGAGTCAACAAGATAAATATTATTATCTGAGAAAGATGATTTTCCTTCTTCAGTAACACGGTAATGAGGAAGGGCTGCATTTTGATCAATTGCTGATATTGTATCAAAAGATAGAGAATGAAATAATTCATTTTTTCTTCGCAGATTTTCTAAATGATGTGCAACACTTATTTCATCATTTGATTTTGGATCCATGATATTTTTTAACCAATAAATATATTTGGTAATACTAACACCATCTCTTATATGTGCTTTTTTTGTCCCATCAAGTTCAGTTTCATTTTTGATAGCTTTTAACAAAATGCATGGATTTACTAAATTTTTAGTATTTATTTTTTGTTTTCTTAAAAGATCTAAAAAATAAAAAGTAGTGGAATTAAAATCTAGACCAATTGATTCGGACGAATCAATGTTATTAAAAATTGATCTGATATTTTCAATATTATTAATATTTATTAGTGTTTGGATTTCTTTTTTTAGAATTTCTGGCATTGAAGACTCTTTAATATACAAAGAGTGTTTATTATTTTTTGAAATTAGAAGATAAGAATAAAGCAACGGTGTATATTTTATATCATCTGCTCTTAAATTTAATAGCCAAGCAATATTATCAAGCCCAGAAACAAAGTAATGATCAATTTCATTTTGATCTAAAAATTTTTTTAAAATATCTAATTTCTCACTTCTGCTCTGACCAGCAAAACTTGTTGGATGATCAAATATATCTGTATACTGAGTTTTTGGTTGATTTTCCCATATTAAATCAACAAAATTTTTATCTGTTAGTTGGAGTTGAGATTTTGAATTCTCTAACATTTTAACCACTTTTTCAATTTCTATGATTGAATGAAGAGTTGGATCTAATGCAATTTTATATTCTTCTTCTAATAAAATTTTTTCTAAATCTGTCCAAAAGCTATTTAAGTGTTTTGCTTGAATCTCTTTGGCGTTAATTTGAGTATTTGCTTGAAAAGTATATCTTCCATCAACATATAAGAAGGCATCTGTTGGTGTTATAATTGCTCTTCCTGCTGAACCAGAAAAGTTTGTTATAAAATTTAATCTTTCTGCATTTGGGGAAATATACTCATTTAAATATTCATCACTTCTATTAATGACAAAAATATCGGTATCTTTTTCTTTTAATAGATTTTGTAATTTTTTTAAATTTGATTGATTCATTATAAGTTATTAAATAAACTTAGATCGATATTACCACCAGAAATCATAACTATAATTTTTTTATTTTTAACATCAATTTTATTATTTAATGCTGCTGCAGCTGCAACTGCTCCTCCTGGCTCCACAACTATTTTAAGTTGTTCAGCTAGCAAAATTATAGTTTTTTTTACTTCTTCATCAGAAACACTTAGTCCTCTTTCAAGATTATTTGAATTAATTTGAAAAGTTATATTACCAGGTTGTGGTGCCAATAGTGCATCACAAAAAGATTTAGCATTTTTTTTATTTTCTATAAGTTTACCAGCTTCTAAAGATCTTTTTGTGTCATCAAATTCTTCAGGCTCTACAGAATATGATTTTATATTTGGGTAAATATGTTTTAAGTATGTTGATGTTCCTGCAATAAGCCCTCCACCTCCACAACAACATAAATACAGATCAGGTTCAATTGATTGCTCTTTCAAATCATTTACAATTTCGATAGCTGCAGTTCCCTGACCAGCAATTATATCTTTATCATCATAGGGTTTAATTAAAGCTCTATTATCCTTCTTTTGAATTTCATTTCCTATCTCTTCTCTACTTTGAAAGTAAGTGTCATATAATATTACCTCTGCTCCATATTTTTTTGTATTTTCAATTTTTATTTGAGGTGCAGTTTTAGGCATTATTATTTTTGCACTAATAGTATTAATCATAGATGCATAGGCAACAGCCTGTGCATGATTACCTGATGAATATGCTACTACACCTGAGTCTTTTACAGTTTCTATTAATTTTGTAATTTTATGTGTCGCTCCACGTAATTTAAATGATCCAGTATTTTGTAAATTCTCAAGTTTAAAATAAATTTCAGCTTCTAAAAGATTATTTATGTAATCATTAGTTACCAAAGGAGTTTTTGTTACCTTTTGGTTGATTAATTTATAAGCATTATCAACATTTAAATAGCTAAAATCAGTCATAATTTTAAAGTTTTACATCGTTTTAATGGAATAAACTAAAAAAAAATATATGTATATTATCATGGAACAGAACAAAGTAACTTCGCCTTGCATTAGCGTATGTAAAACTGACCCAATCTCAGGATATTGTTACGGTTGTGGAAGAACCAATGAAGAAAAAGATATTTGGAAAGATGAAAATACTTCTAATGAATGGAAACAAAATAATTTATCTGAACTAAAATCTAGATTTTCAGATTGGCAATTAAAAGCATTTGAAGAATCATATAAATCAAAAGTTGAAACAGGCTTATCTCTTATCAAAAAAAAATTAGCAGAAAATCGTAAAAATTGAAAAGTTTAATAATATTTGTTTTTATTTTATTTTTTTCATTCAATCTTCAATCTCAGAATACAATGATACTTGATAACTTAGAAACACCCGGAGTTTCTTCTCAAGGTCAAAATTGGGCCTTTTTTACTGATGGAGTAATGGGTGGATTATCTCAGGGTAAAGCGATCATATCAAAAGTTAATGATATTAATTGTTATCATATGACAGGAGATGTCACGACTGAAAATAACGGTGGTTTTATACAAATAAGAAATCAATTAAAACCTTCAATATCAACAGAAGAGTTTGAGGGTGTTTATTTTAAAGTGTTTGGTAATAATGAAGAGTATTCAATTCATGTAAGAACCGCTTTGACGATGGCTCCATGGCAATATTATAAATATAGTTTTAAAACTAATTCTGAGTGGACAGTAATAAAAGCACCCTTTAGTGAATTTAAAAAATCAAATGCTTATCAACCAAAAAAGTTAGTTGGTCAGAATATCAAAACATTAGGGCTAGTTGCTGGATTTAAAGATTTTCAAGCAGATATTTGTTTATCAGAAATTGGCTTTTATTAGTAATCTATTTTCAATAAATATAATCCTTCAGGTGGTGCAGTAACTCCTGCATATTCTCTTTTTTTGGATTGAATAATTTCTGAAATAGATTTTTCTATTTTACTAAGTCCTATATCAACCAGTGTACCGACCATGATTCTAACTTGAGAATGTAAAAAGGATTTAGCTGATATTAAAAAATTTATTTCATCATGATTAAAATTTATATCTAGTGAATTAATAGATTTAATTGGTGATTTCGATTGGCAATTTATTGACCTAAAAGCAGACAAATCAAATTTGCCTATAAATTGTTGTGATTGTTTTTTTATTTTTTCAGCATCTATTTTTTTATGTACACACCAAACTTTGTTTTGCTCTAACGTAATTGGTGATCTTCTATTTAAGATCTTGTATTCATACCATCTCAATTTTGCTGAAAATCTTGAATTAAAATCTTTATCTACTTCTTCAGCATGCAAAATAGATATGGGTTGGGGTCTTAGATAATGATTAATACCATCTCTAATAGTGTCAGTATCAAAATGTTGCTCTAATTCAAAATTAGCTACTTGTCCTCTTGCATGAACGCCTGCATCTGTTCGACCAGCTCCAAAAAGTGTTATTTTTTGTTTTGATAGTTTTTCTATAGCCTCTTCAACCAATTGTTGAACGGAAGGACCATTTTCTTGACGTTGCCAACCAACATAATTAGTTCCATCATATTCTAATGTTATTTTGTAGTTAGGCATTTATTACTTCATTAACCTTAAAACTATATCCCCGAAGAAAATCATCTTTAGAAATAGCATTTTTGCCTTCTCTTTGTAAAATTAGTGGTTCAATACTTCCATCATTGCACCCAATATCAAATGTCTTATTAAGAATTGTCGATGAATTACCGTTAGAGTTTGATTTTCTTGCTTTAATGATCTTAATTCTTTCATTTTGTATAGTAAACCAAGCACCAGGTTTAGGTGAATGTGCTCTTATAAGATTTAAAACTTCATTTACAGATTTATTAAAATTAATTTTTCTGTTTAGTGAAGAAATTTTATTTGCATATGTTGCATAATTATCATCCTGATCAGAATAAGAAATTTTTTTATCAAATATAAGAGGAATAGTGTCCACTAATAATTTGATTCCAACCTCTGTTAATTTTTGACTTAATTCATTTTTATTACAATCATCTTCTATATCTATTTTTTTTTGATTAATAATTGGTCCAGCATCTAATTTTTCGATTAGCTGTATTATTGATATACCAGTCTCTTTATCGCCATTCATTAAAGAATGTTCTATTGGGGCTGCCCCCCTCCATCTAGGCAACAAAGAGACATGGATATTGATACAACCAAATGTTGGTAAATCTAAAATATCTTTTGGCAATATTTTACCGTATGCCATGACAATAATTAAATCAGGATTTAATTTTTTTACTGTCTCAATAGTATCTTTATCAAACGTATTTGGACAAAAAACTTCAATGTTATTCTTACTTGCAATTTGATGGACTTCAGATTCAATTATTTTCATTCCTCTAGATTTCTTTTTTGGGGGTTGTGAAAATACTGCGGAAATTATGAAATTACTTTTAATTAAAGCCTCAAGATAGTCAGAGGCTATTTTGGGTGAACCCATAAAAATTATTTTCATATTATTCATTATTTTTTATTTTTTAAAAATTTTTGTACTTTTTTAATCATTATATTCCTTTTTAATGAAGAAAGATAATCTACAAATAACTTTCCAGAAAGATGATCAATTTCATGTTGTAAAATTCTTGATTCCACTCCACTCACTTCTTTTGTTATTTGTTTGTTATTTTCATCTAAGTACTGGACTACTATATTTTGAGATCTCTCTATTTCTGCAAATTGTTCAGGAAGAGATAAACAACCCTCTTCCATAATAATTTTTTCTTGAGAGTAAGAAACAATATCGGGGTTAAATAATGTATATTGAGTTTCTTTTTTAGTCTCTTGATCAACAAAAAATATAGTCACAATTTGTTTTAGTATCCCAATTTGATTTGCAGCTAAACCTACACCTGGTGCTTTTAACATAATTTGCATCATTTTTTTGGCAATTTCTTTTTCCTTAATTCCAACAGACTGAATTTTATTTGCTTTTTGGCGTAATAGTGGATTTGGAACGTAAAGTAATTTATCCATTTTATTTATGTAATTTTTTTTCTAGATTGGAATGCTGTATTTAATGTGTTTTCATCTAAGTAGTGTACTTCTCCACCCATAGGGATTCCTTGTGCAAGTCTTGTTACATTTAAATCTTTAAATTTTTCTAGTTTATCTGCAATTACAAAAGATGTTGTTTGTCCTTCCATAGTTGTACTCAAGGCAAGAATAATTTCTTTAACATTATTTGTTTCAATTCTCTTTAGTAGATGTTCTATTTTCAATTCATCAGTTCCTATACCTTGAATCGCTGATAATGAACCACCTAAAACATTATAGAGGCCACGATAAAATCCTACTTTTTCTAATGTCCACAAATCTGAAACATCCTCAACAACACAAATTGTTGCTTTATCCCTTTTAGGATTTCCACAAATATTACATGGATTTACTATATCTATATTTCCACATTCTGAGCACTCAATAATTTTATTATAAGATAAGTTTAAACTCTCAATTAGAGGAGATAGATTTTTATCTTTATTTTTTAATAAAAAAAGTGCAATTCTTTGCGCCGATCTTCTTCCTAATCCTGGAAGTTTTGAAATATCATTTATTAATTTATCTATTGGGGATTGCTCCATTTTTAGAAAGGAAGTTTCATTCCTGGAGGTAATGGTAGACCACCTGTGAGATTTTTCATTTCTTCTTGGGCTGCGGCTTCTCCTTTTTCTTTTGCATCATTTATTGCAGCGACTATCAGATCTTCAAGTATTTCTTTCTCATCTTGTTTGATTAAGCTATCATCAATCGAAATTCTTTTAAATATACCTTTTGCTGTAGCTGTTACTTTAATAAGGCCTCCTCCAGAAGTACCTTCAACTTCAATATCATTTAGTTTATTCTGTGCTTCAGCCATTTTTTTTTGCAACTGTTGAGCTTGCTTCATCATATTACCTAAATTAACCATTATTTCTCCTTTTTCATCTTTGGTTGATTTATATCTGTGTCTTCATCATTTATTTCACCGAGTTCTGTAATAGCGTGAATTTTACTTTCAGGAAATTCATTTAATATTTTTTTTACTTCTGGATGATTTTTCATTATTTTAATTTCTTTTTGTTGATTAATAATATCTTCATCATGCAAACTTTTTCCAAGATTACTTGTTGATGAATGTATCTGCCATATTCTTCCTGTCCATTTAGAGATTAATTTTGCAATTGTTCTATTGAAGGCAGTGTCATTGATTTTAGACGTATTTAAGGTAACTTCTCCCTCTTTAAAAGAGACAAGTTTCACATCATTGTATAGCTTAGTATGAAGTAATCCCTCTCTATTTTTAAAAAACATATCGACAAAATGTCTGTAGTCTTGAACATGTTTTATATCTACATTTTCTTTTGGTAAAATTTCTTTTTTATTTTCATTAAAGTTTAGTACTTTGCTACTTTCATTAGTTTCATTTTGCAGTTCAAGATTTTTTTTTAAGGATTCTTTTTCAACTACTTCCTTGTCCAATTTTTTAATTAGATCTTCAGGACTTGGGCCATCGTGTAAGTAAATAATTCTTAAAATAATCATTTCACCATGTTGATATAAATGAGAACTATTTTGCAGTTCTTGATAACCTTTGAATAAAATTTGCCATATAATATTCAAATTATTTAATGTAATTTTTGATGACAATTCAGCTCCCTTATTTCTTTCAAATTCAGGAATATAAATGTCATCTTTTAAATCTGGTGCTATTTTTATTTGAACAAGGAAATGTACTACGTTTAATAGTTCATCAAATATCATTGCTATATCCGCTCCTAATTCATACAATTCTTTATACTTATTCATTGCACCAAGCGCATCTCCTTCTAAAATAATTTCAACTAAGTTAAATATTTTTTCTCTATCAGCTAATCCAAGCATGCTTATTACAGTTTGCGAGTCAACTTTTTCATTTGGGCTAGTTATTGCTTGATCTAATAGACTAAGACCATCTCTTACAGATCCATCTGCCGATCTAACAATTAACGAAATAGCGTCTAAATCAATATCAATATTTTCTAGTTTGGAAATTTTTAATAAATGATCTGATAAAATTTTATTTTCTATTCTATGTAAATCAAATCTCTGACACCTAGATAAAACAGTTATTGGTACTTTTTTAATTTCTGTTGTGGCAAAAATAAACTTAACATGTTCTGGTGGTTCTTCTAAAGTTTTAAGCAGTGCATTGAATGCACTTTTTGAAAGCATATGAACTTCATCAATTATAAATATTTTATAATCACCGATAACAGGTTTATATTTTACATTGTCAATTATTTCTCTAATGTCATCAACGCCAGTATTAGACGCTGCATCAATCTCAATAACATCAAGATTACTGTCCGAAGTTGTTGATTTGCATGGATCACAATTTCCACATGGTTCACAATTTTTTTTATCTCTATTCTTACAATTAATACTCATCGCTATAAGTCTAGCAGTGGTAGTTTTTCCAACACCTCTGACACCTGTTAGAATGTATGCGTGAGCTAGCCGGTCATTATTAATAGCGTTTGATAGAATTTTTACTAATAATTCTTGACCAATTAAATCTTCAAATTTTTGTGGTCTGTATTTTCTAGCTAAGACTTTGTATTTTTTTTCTTCTGTCATTATAATTAATGGAAGGAGTTGAGACCCAAACAAGATTGTTACAGCTGCTTCTTTTCAGATCTGACTGGATTAGCAATTTATTTGCCCTCAATCCTCCCTGTAGCAATATAACATTAATGTAAATAAAATATAAATAGACTTTTTAAAAAAACCTATTTTTTCCTGAATGAAGATTTCTCATATACTCCAAGGATTTCTATCTTCTTACAAAAAAATTTCATCTCTTCTAGTGCTAATTTTACAGATGTATTCTCAGGATGTCCCTCAAAATCTATATAAAATTGTGCAACATCAAAACCCTGTGGGTGAATGTAACTCTCAAGCTTAGTTATGTTAACACCATTACTAGCAAATCCACCAAGACATTTGTACAAAACTGCTGGAATACTTCTAACAGTAAATACTAATGTTGTAAGGATATCCTTTGTTTCTAAATTTATATCTAATAAATTTTTTTGCATAACAAGAAACCGAGTTACGTTATTTTGAGTATCTTGGAAATTTTTTTCCAATATATCAAGATTATATATATCAGCAGCAAGTTCAGATGCGATAGCTCCATCTTCAATATTATTTAACTCTGAAATTAATTTAGCAGATCCGGCTGTGTCAGCTTCAACGATCATTTGCTTATCTAATTTTAAAATTTTGTTTCGACATTGAGCAATTCCCTGTTCATGACTTCTTATTCTTTTAATATCTGAGATTTTTGCACCTCTTATTCCAAGTAAGTTATGATTAACTTCATGAAAATATTCAGAAGTTATTTTTAAATCAGAGTCGGGTATCAATCTTTGAGTATCAGCTACTCTTCCTGCAAGAGAGTTTTCTATTGGAACCATTGCTGCTTCTGATTTTCCTGATCTAACATGTTCAAAGATATCTTCAAAAGTTGCACACGGTATACTTGTAGCGTTTGGAAAAATATTTTTTCCAGCTTGTTCACTATAAGCACCATTTACACCTTGAAATGAAAAACTATCAACTTTTATCATTGTGCTCTCTTATATTAGTTTCAATATTTATTAAATCCTCTTTTGTATCTACACTCATTGGAACTTCGGGAACATATGTAACTCCAATTGGAATATTAGAATCCATAGCTCTCATTTGTTCTAAGCTTAGAGCTATTTCATTTTTTGACTTAGGCATATTGATAAATGTATTTATTGAATCTGGAGTATAACTATAGATTCCAACATGATGGTATAAGTTTTTATTTTCTATAGTAACTTCTCTATAAAAACTTAACGCCCGCGCTGTTTCATTTTTTTTGAAATCAACTTCAACTTTTGTTACATTGGGATTATTTAATTCATTATCATTTAAGTTTGTTGCAAGTGTTCCAATGGTAAAATTTCTTTTTAATGGGTCAATGACTTTAAGAATATGTTCTGGATTAATAAGAGGCATATCACCTTGCAGATTGATTATTACATCAATGTCTTTGTTATTTTTTATCTTTAAAAAAGCGGAATGAACTCTATCAGTTCCAGAGGGGAGATTTGGATCTGTCATAATAGCTTTGCCACCATTACTTACGATTAAATCATGAACTTCAATTTCAGAACAAGCAACAAACACTTCTCCAATATTTGACTCAATTGCTTTTTGCCATACTCGTTGGATCATTGGAATACCATCTATATCCATTAATGGTTTGCCCGGCAGTCTAGTGGAAGCCATTCGTGAAGGTATAATTACAATATTTTTCATAATTTATGCGACAATTAAGCAAGAGAATTTAAATTTCATACTTACGACAAATATATTCTTTCTTCTAAAAAATCTGTATATGTACTTATACATGTCTGGGCTTGAAGTTAATAAAATTTTAGCATCTATTATATTAGCAGTCTTAATTGTTACCCTTATCGGGCATTTTGGAGATTTGGTGATTGATATTGATCATGATGAAAAAAAAGAAACAGCTTATAAAATAGATGTTCCTGAGGATTCTACTGGCGTTGGAGTGGTAGAAAAAAAAGAAGAAGTAATAGAGCCAATTTCAATGTTATTAGCAAGTGCTTCTGTTGATAATGGAGAAAAATTATTCAAAAAATGTGCTACGTGCCATAATTACGAAAAAGGTAGCGCAAATAAAGTAGGTCCACACTTATGGAACATTATAAATAGACCAAAAGCAAATGTTGAAGGTTTTGCGTACTCTAAAGCTTTAGCTGAATACGGTGGAGAATGGGGATATGAAGAATTAGCAGAATTTTTATATAAACCAAAAAAATATATAAAAGGTACAAAAATGAACTTTGCAGGTTTGAAAAAGGTAAAAGATAGAGCAGACTTAGTTTATTTTCTAAGAGAACACTCAGATAATCCAGCACCACTTCCATAAACTAAAGTAATGATCTTAGATACAGAAGAGTTTTCAAAATTTGCAAACTCTTTAGCTGATGATGCATCTAAAACTTCGATGCATTATTTTAGAAACAAAATTGAAATAGAAATTAAAGAGGATGAAAGTCCTGTAACTCTAGCAGATAAAGAAACAGAACAGGTATTAAGAGAGAGAATAAGAAAAGAATATCCTACTCATGGAATTTTAGGTGAAGAGTATGAAAATGAAAAAATAGATGCTGAATTTATATGGGTATTAGATCCTATAGATGGCACAAGAAGCTATATAGCCGGACATAAAGATTTTGGTAATTTAATTGCATTACTTCACAATAAAAAACCAGTTTTAGGGATTATTAATTGTCCAGCACACAATGAGCGATGGATAGGGGTAAAAAATCAAAAGACAAAATGTAATGGAAAAGATGTTCAAACTAGTGCTATTACACAAATTAAAGATGCCTATCTTTTTACATCTGGATTATATTTTGATGAACCTCAAATCAGAAAAGGGTTAGAATTACTAAAAGAAAAATCAAGATATTATAGACTTGGTGGTGATTGCTATATGTATGGGATGTTAGCCTCAGGTTTAATTGATATTGTTTTAGAAGATACATTAAAAGTGCATGATTATATGGCTCTTGTAAATGTAATTGAAGGAGCTGGTGGACTAATTACGGATAAGTTTGGACAAGATATATCGCTAGACTCAGATGGCAGTTTAGTTGCTTCCAGTACAAGCTCTCTTCATGATGAAATAATTAAATTAATAAACTAAAATTTATTTTAATTTTTAATAAATCGACATATATTAAAACTATGAAAATACTCACTTTGATCTTTACGTTTACTATAATT
>CACNLM010000019.1 GCA_902621305.1 uncultured Alphaproteobacteria bacterium
TTTAGTACTTATAGATAATGAAGTAAGAGGAAAGATAGGTAAATACGGTGATATTATAGACTCTTTTGTTTTATATAAAGATTTTACTAACTAAATAGATGCTAAGACCGTATCAACAAATTAATAGAAGAAAATCGCGCGTTATAAAAGTTGGAAATGTGAGCATTGGTGGCGATAACCAAATTGCAGTTCAAACAATGACAAATACTTTGACTTCCAATGCCAAGGATACCATTGCTCAAATAGAAAGATCTGCAAAACTTGGAGTTGATTTAGTCCGAGTTTCTGTTCCAGATAAAGAGTCTTCACATTCTTTAAAAGAAATTGTAAAACATAGCCCTGTACCTATAATTGCAGATATACATTTTCATTATAAAAGAGGAATCGAAGCAGCAAATAATGGTGCTTCTTGTATTAGAATTAATCCTGGTAACATTGGAAGTATTGAAAGAATAAAAGAAGTTATCAAAGCTGCAAAAGACAATAATTGCTCAATTAGAGTCGGTGTTAATGCAGGAAGTTTAGAAAAACAAATTTTAGAAAAATTTTCTGAACCTAACCCAGAAGCCTTAGTTGAAAGTGCTAAATTAAATATAAAGATACTTGAAGATAATGATTTTACTAATTTCAAAATCAGTGTGAAATCTTCAGATATATTTATGTCTATAAAAGCATATGAGCAATTAGCTGAATTATGTGACTATCCATTGCATTTAGGTATTACAGAGGCAGGAGGAAAAAGAACTGGCTCAATTAAATCTTCAATTGGAGTTGGAAATTTACTTTTGAGAGGAATAGGGGATACAATAAGAATATCATTGTCAGATGAGCCAGAGGAAGAGGTAAGAGTTGGCTTTGAAATCTTAAAAAGCCTAGGATTAAGGAATAGAGGTGTAAAAATTATATCATGCCCTTCGTGTGCTAGACAACAATTTGAAGTAATAAAAACTGTAAAAAACTTAGAAAAAAAATTAGATGATATTTCCACACCTATTACAGTGTCAATAATTGGATGTGTCGTTAATGGTCCAGGTGAAGCAACTATGACAAATATTGGAATAACTGGCGGTGGAAATGATACACATATGATTTATCTTGATGGTAAAAAAAATAATGTTGTAAAAAATGTTGATTTAGAAAATTATCTTGAAGATCTAATTAGAAAAAAAACAAAAGAAATAGAACTTAGTAATTAATATGAAGTTAAGATCAGTAAGGGGAACACATGATATATTTGGTGAAGAAATAGATAAATTTAATTTTATTTCTAATATTGTTTCTAAAAACGCTAATTTAAAAGAATATAAAGAAATTCAGACACCAATTTTTGAATTTAGTGATTTATTTGCAAAACCTCTTGGTGAACATTCTGATGTTGTATTGAAAGAAATGTATTCATTTGAAGACAGAAATAATGAATTTTTAACACTACGCCCTGAATATACAACGCCTATGATCAGAGCGGCTATTACTAATAATCTCTTAAACGATCTTCCATTAAAAATTTTTGGAATTGGGCCAATGTTTAGAAGGGAAAGGCCGCAAAAGGGTAGATATAGACAATTTAATCAAATTAATTTTGAAATACTTGGAACTAGAGATTATCTTGCTGATGTTGAGTTAATTTCTCTTTCAAATAATATTTTAAATGAATTGTTACCTAAATCAAAAATAAAACTTCATATTAATTCTCTAGGAGATAAAAAAACGCTAATTGATTTTAAAAAAAGTCTTACAAAGTATTTTAATACCCATAAAAAAAAACTATCTGAAGAAAGCATTAAAAAAATTGAAACTAACCCATTAAGAATATTAGATTCAAAAAATGAGGAAGATGTTGAAATTTCACTATCTTCACCTAAAATTTATGAATATTTAACCGATGAAGCTAAAAAGCACTACGAAGATCTAAAAAGATCATTAAATATACTTGAAATTGATTTTGAAGAAAATGCTAATCTCGTTAGAGGTCTTGATTATTATTGTAATACAGTATTCGAATACAAATCAGATAATTTAGGAAGTCAAGATACATTATTAGGTGGTGGAAGATATGATGGTTTAATAAAAGTATTAGGCGGGCCTGATATACCTGGTATTGGATGGGCCGCAGGCATTGAAAGAATTGCATTATTAATGGAGTCCGAAAAAAAAATAAGCTCACCTACTCATATTGCAGTAACAAATGAAAAATTTACAGACTATTTTCTTTATCTACAAAAATATTTATCTGAAAATAGAATTTCATATTACTGGAATTATAAATATAATTTAAAAAAATCATTTACAAAAGCAAATACATCTTCAGCATCATATATAATTATTATTGGAGAAAATGAGTTTAATGGTGATTTTTTCACAATTAAAAATTTAATGACTGGCGAACAAAAAGAATTAAAGCTTAATCAAATATTTAATCATTTGAATGATAAATCTAGATAAACAATTTTCAATAATTTTAGAAAAGTTTAAATTAATTGAAAATTCATTAAACAATATGAATGATATTGACTCAAATGAATTAATTAAATTAAACAGAGAATATTCAGAGCTCCGACCAATTGTAGAAAAAATTCAAGAATACAACAAATTACAAAAAGATGTATTAAATCTTAATGAGTTAGTAAAAGATAATGATTTAGAAATTAGTAAAATAGCTGAATTAGAACTCATTGAAAAAAAAGATCAAATTAAAGATCTTGAACAGGAATTATTGAAGTTACTAATACCAAAAGATGAAAATGACTCTAAAAATTCAATTTTAGAAATCAGAGCTGGTACAGGAGGCGATGAAGCATCTCTTTTTGCTTCTGATTTACTAAATATGTATCAGCGATATGCCGATTTAAATTCATGGAAATTTGATATTTTATCAATATCAGAAACAGGTTTAAAAGGAGTAAAGGAGGTTATTTGTAATATTTCAGGATTAAATGTTTTTTCAAAACTAAAATTCGAATCTGGTGTTCATAGAGTACAAAGGGTTCCTACGACTGAAAGTACTGGAAGAGTACATACATCCGCAGCCACTGTAGCAGTTCTACCTGAGGCTGAAGAAGTTGATATTGAAGTTCTTGATAAAGATCTAAGAATTGATGTTTTTAGATCAAGTGGACCAGGAGGACAATCTGTCAATACTACTGATAGTGCCGTAAGAATAACACACATTCCAACTGGTATAGTAGTTTCTCAACAAGATGAAAAATCTCAACATAAAAATAAAGCAAAAGCTCTAAAGATTTTACGATCAAGATTACTAGACAATCAAATACAAGAAAAAAACAAAGAACGATCTGAGCAAAGAAAAAATCAAGTAGGTTCCGGAGATAGATCTGAAAGAATAAGAACCTATAATTTTCCTCAAGGAAGAGTTTCTGATCATAGAATAAATCTTACATTGTACAATCTGTCAGAAATACTTGAGGGTAAAATAGATGAGTTGATAAATCCTTTAATTGCTGAAGAAGAGAGTACAAAATTAGCAAATATGAAAAATGAATAATTTAATTAAAGAGAGTTTAATTAAATTAAAACAAAAAAATATTAGTAATCCAGAACTAGATCTGAGAATTTTACTAAAGTATGCTTCAAAAAAAAATAATGAAATTATTTTAAGTAATCTTAATGTAGACAATATTGATATTGTTAAATTTAAATCTTATCTTCAAAAAAGAATTAATAGACAACCAATAGCTAAAATTGTTAAAAATAAACCTTTTTGGAAAAATGATTTTTTTGTAAATAATTTTGTTTTAGATCCACGTCCTGAAACAGAATTAATAATTGAGGAAGCATTAAATATTTATAGAAACAAAAATCTTAAATTTAAAATATTAGATATTGGTACTGGATCAGGCTGCATTGCAATATCACTAGCGAAGGAATTTAAAAATGCATCTATTACAGCTATAGATATATCTAAAGAAGCATTAGAAGTTGCAGAAAAAAATTTAAAATTACATAACTGTTATAATCAAGTCCAACTTAAGATGATTGATTTTAAAAATATTAATTCCAAGTTTGATTTGATTGTATCTAATCCACCATACCTAACAAACGAACAGTTTAATAATGCAGATCCAGAAGTTAAAAATTTTGAGCCTAAATTAGCTTTAGTTGGGGGTGATGATGGGCTAAAATTTTACAGAGAATATTCAAATAATCTAAAAAATTTAATGAATAAAAGTGCTTATTTTGTATGTGAAATTGGTATTAATCAGAGACAAGATTGTGAAGAAATATTTGAAAATTCTGGATTATATTTGAATAAAATTGTTAATGATCTTCAAGGAATCGAGAGAATTCTTAGTTTTTCAAAGATATAAGTTGAAATAAATCAAATGAACTGTATAGGTAAGAAAAAAGATTAATAATTTATTAAAATTTTTAATTTCCAAACAATATGTATAAAAAAAACGGTAGAACCGCTTATAAAAGTAATAGAAGAACCAGTTTTAAGAAACCTGGTGGATACAAAAATTTCAATAATAGAAACAGAGGAAATGTATCCCAGCAATATAACAAGTACTTAAAATTAGCTAAAGAAGCATCAAGATCAGGTGATAGAATTCAATCTGAATATTATTATCAATTTACTGATCACTACTACAGAATAATGGTTGAGCTAGGTATTAATATTGAAGAAAACTCAAATTTTGATGACCAAAAACAAAGTACTTCAAATGAACAAACTTCAGATACTGATAATGAAACTATCGAAGGAAATGATAATGATAAAGTAGAAGATGATTCCATCGAATCTATTCCATTTATAGCTGAACCATCTAAAGAAAAAAGAACAAGATCAACAAAGTAGTTATTCGTATAACATGCTCAAATGATCAGCATATATTATTTTATATTGTTCTTTAAATTTTTCTAATTCTTTACCCTTAAGTATTTTTCCAGAAGGAAGTTTTAGTTTTAACGGATTTATATGTTTATTTTGATAAATAATTTCATAATGAAGATGCGGCCCTGTAGAATTTCCTGTACTACCTACATAGCCTATAACTTCACCCTGGTTTACTCTTATCCCTTTAGAAATACCTTTCTTATAATTTGACAGATGTGCATACGCCGTTTTATATCCATTATTATGCCTTATACGAATATATTTCCCATATCCTCCATTCCTTCCAACATATTCAACAATTCCATTTCCTCCAGCATAAATTGGTGTTCCTATGGGTGCAGCAAAATCAACACCTTTATGCATTTTATTGAAACCTGAAATAGGATGTTTTCGCATACCAAAATTTGATGAAATTCTTGCGCCATCTAATGGTGTCTTTAAAATTGATTTTTTAACATTTTTTCCCTCTCTGTTAAAATAATCAATATAACCATCATCTGTAATAAACTTAAAATATTCTAACTGTTTTCCATCAATTATTATCGAAGCATATTTAATATCGTTATATTCTAGTCTACCTGTTTCAACTATTTCATCAAATTCATAGGATATTGAAACAACTGTATCGACTCTGATATCTCTTTGAAAATCAAGATCAAAACTAAAAAGGCGTATAATTTTAACTAAAATATCTGATGATACCTCATTTTTAATACCGTCTGAAAATAATGATTCTGAAATTGTATACTCTTTAGATTCAATAAATGAATTCTTTGTTAATTCTATTATATTTAGATTTATTTCTTTATCTAAATTAACAGAGATAATAGTCTCATTGTTTTTAAAAAATTCAATTTTTTTTATTTCAGCAAAATTATTTTCAAACACACTTATAATTTCTCCAGTTTTAATTTTCTTTAAATCATAAGATTCTTCGATCTTACTAATGATTTCATAAATTTTTTTCTGCTTAAAGTTTAGATTTTCCAAAATAGATACAAAAGTATCACCTTGTAAAATTTCAATTTTTTTTTCAACAAATTTTTGTTTATCAATATTTTTTTTTATATTAGGTGTTGCTACTTCCTCTTCTTTTTTTTGAATAATTTCTTTTTTATCTTCTACTATTTCTTTTTTTATAATTTCTTCCTCAAAAAAATATTTCTCTGATATATTTAAGTATTCAGAAATAAACAAATAATATCCTGATGATATTAAAGAAATTAAAATTAGATATCTTAAAATTCTAAACACTTAAAAATATTTTGAATTAAAATATACAAGTGGTTTCAATTTATCGTTAGATTGCAATTCCAATATCTTGCATATAAATATTATGTGATCACCTCTTTTGATTTTTTCTATTAGCTCACATTCAAGATTTGCTATACAATTTGGGATAATTACTGTTTTATTTTTCCCTTCAATAAATTTTATATCTTCTAAATTAGGATCAGTTAAAGCAAAATTTTCAGATATTTTTTTTTGTTTACTAGATAGAATATTTATTGATAAAAATTTAGTTTTTGAAAACTTCTTTATTGAGGACGAGTAATGACCTAAAGAAAACAGAACCATAGGAGGGCTAAGAGATAAAGAGTTAAATGAGTTAACAGTTTTCCCATAAATTGAATTATTATTTTTAACACATACAACAGTAATTCCTGTTGAAAACTTACTCAGTGTTTTTTTAAAATTATTAGTGTTTACTTTTTTCATAACCTTTTTTGCATATAAATAGAATCAACCCACTTATTTTTTTTAAAACCAGCTTTCTTTATTGTTCCAACATATTGAAACCCATTATTTTTATGTATTTTTATAGAAGCAAAATTATTTTTTCCACCAATCACTGCTATCAAATTTTTAATCTTTGAAATTTTTTTACATATTTTAACAAGTTCTTTTAGTATTTTATTACCATAACCATTATTAATTAAATCTGGATCAACATAGATTGAATGTTCATATGAAAATCTATATCCACTTTTTTCTCTAAATTTATTTACAAAGGCTAATCCAATAACTTCATTTTCTTCAATTGCTAAAATAAATGGCAATTTATTTTTTTTAATTTTTTTTAATAATAAATTAAATTTTAATTTAGATAATTTTTTTTCTTCAAAATTAGAGAATGAATTTTCAATAAAATAATTATAAATTTTTAGAGCTTTAGAGATTTCCTTTTCTGTAAAATTGTTTTTTTTTACTCTCATTTATCTCCTAATATTAATATTCAATTGTATGAATAATTCTAAACTCTGAATATTATTTAATAAAAAATTGATCAATATGTTTATAATTTATTTACTTAATTAATGATTAAAAAAGGTTAAATTAAGTATAATTTAAAAATCTCAAACAATTTTTCAATTATTGCTTTACCTACAAAAGTCATTATATTTCAAATAGTATATTTTTATAAAATAAACTTATTGGGTGTGTAGCTCAGCGGTAGAGCACTGCCTCGACACGGCAGGGGTCACAGGTTCAATCCCTGTCACACCCACCATAGAAATTTTAATAAATATTCTTGAAATTTAATAATATGATATATTTATAATATATGCTTAAATGTCTACTAGTAGCCACTCTAATCGCTTCATTGATTTTCTTAATAATAGATGTAATTTGGCTAAGCTTTGCTACAAAATCTTTTTATAGACCTTTAATAGGTAATTTATTAGCTGATAAGCCTATAATGTGGGCTGCCGCTCTTTTTTATATATTGTATGTCTTTGGTATGGCTTTGGTTGTAATTCAACCTTGTGTTGATTCTGGAAACTTAATGAAAACACTATACACTGGCTTCATATTTGGTTTGGTTGCATATGGCACATATAACTTAACAAATATGGCAGTACTTAAAGGATGGTCACCAACCGTTACTTTCGTAGACATGTTCTGGGGTGGATCATTAACAGCTGTATCAGCTACATCTGGGTTATACTTAGCAAAAAAAATAGTACATTTTTAATTTAGTCGATCCATTCCAAATTTTAGCATTTTTATTAGTATAGAGTTCTGATTTATTTTATTTTTATATTTTTTTATAAAAGTAGTAATTTTATTATTACACAAATCAGTAACTTGTTTTTCACCAATTAATTTTAGTAAGGTACTTTTTCCTTGCTCAATATCTTTACCTGGTGTTTTTCCAATTTTCTTAAAGGTTCCAATTTCATCGATTAAGTCATCTATAATTTGAAATATTAAACCAAATAACATTCCATAATCTTTTGCAAATTGAATTTCTATATTACTTTTATCTTTTAATATAAAAGGTGCAGCAAAAGAGAATTCAAATAACTTGCCAGTTTTTCTAGAATACATATCTAAAATTTTATTTTTAGATAACTTTTTATTTTCATATTCTAAATCTAAAGCTTGACCAAGAGCTAATCCTTTATGTCCAATACATAAAGAAAGATAATTTATTAAATTTAATCTAGAAATAACATTTTTATTTTTAAAATTACCTGAAATCAATTCAAATGCTAAATCATGTAAAGCATCGCCAGCTAATATTGCAGTAGCTTCATTAAATTTTTTATGAGTACTTAATTTACCTCTTCTGTAATCATCATCATCCATTGATGGTAAATCATCGTGAATTAAGGAATACGAATGTATACATTCAATACATGAGGCTATGATAAAGGCATCATTTGATGAAATTTTTGCTATTTTTGCAGACTCCATTACTAAAAATGGCCTTATTCTTTTTCCTCCATTCATAGAGCCATAAAAGATTGCATTTGATAAACTTGATTTGTCTAGCTTATTTTTTAAAAGTTTTTTAAATTTAATATCAAACTTTCTTTTATTTGCATTTATTAACGTATTTAAGTTCATAGATAACAATTTATATTTGTTTTAATTTCTAAATTATTTAATACAATTATGCGAATGTATTTATGAGAATCGAAGAAGAAATTAAACTTGACTACTCAGATGTCCTTTTTAGACCAAAGAGAAGTACTTTAAAAAGTAGGAAAGATGTTGATTTGAATAGAAAATATACCTTTAAACACTCAAGATCATCATGGAAAGGAATTCCAATAATAGCCTCTAATATGGATGGTGTTGGTGAAATAGATGTTGCAAAAAAACTAAGTTCTCACAAACTAATGACTGCTTTAACAAAACAGCATGACATTAATCAAATAGGAACTATTTATAAAAGAAATATTTTCTTTGATTCAATTGCTCTTAGTTGCGGCACAAGTAAAGACAGTTACAATAGGTTAAATTCAATTCTAAAAAAATATCCAAAATTTAAATTTATTTGTATTGATGTTGCAAATGGTTATTCAGAAAATTTTAGTAATTTTGTTTCAGAAGTAAGAAAAAAATATCCAAAAAAACTATTATTGCAGGTAATGTTGTTACTGCAGATATGACTCAAGAATTAGTATTAAGTGGGGCAGATATTGTTAAAGTTGGTATCGGTCCTGGAAGTGTATGTACCACTAGAATACAAACAGGAGTAGGGTATCCACAACTTAGTGCTGTAATGGAATGTGCTGATGCAGCACATGGATTAGGAGCGCATATTATCGCTGATGGAGGATGTACTTGTCCTGGTGATGTTGCAAAAGGATTTGGTGCTGGTGCAGACTTTGTTATGCTTGGCGGAATGTTAGCAGGTCATAAGGAAGGTGGTGGTGATATAATTGAGGAAAATGGAAATAAATTTATCGAGTTTTATGGATCAAGTTCTGAAGAAGCAAATGAGAAACATTATGGTGGTCTTGCAAACTATAGATCATCTGAAGGTAAAAAAGTTAAAATACAAATGAAGAATTCGCTAGATAGTACAATTAGAGATATTCTTGGAGGTGTACGAAGTAGTTGTACATACGTTGGCGCTTCATCACTTAAGCAGCTTAGTAAGTGTACTACATTTGTAAGAGTAAATAATCAGTATAATGACACTTTTGGGAAAGTGTAAATTAGTAACCTATTGCCATACCATCCTTTCGTGGATCTGATCCTCCAATAAGTACTCCATTTTTTCTATCTATTTTTATACATTGACCACCGCCAATAGCATTTTTATTTATTTTAATTTTATGACCAATATTTCGTAATTTTTTTACAATTTTATTATCTAATGAATTTTCAACATTTAAAATGCCATTAAGAGCAAATGCTCGAGGTAAATCTAAACCTTCTTGTACTGACATATTGTAGTCGATTATATTCTGAACCAAATGAGATTGACCAATTGGTTGATATTGCCCTCCCATTACTCCATAAGAATACAAAGTCTCATCCTTCTTATTAGTTATTAGGCCAGGGATTATTGTATGAAGTGGTCTTTTTTGACTATCAATCGAGTTTGGGTGACCATCTTCTAATCTGAAATTTACACCTCTATTTTGAAAAAGAATTCCAGTTCTATTACTTGTAATTCCACTTCCAAAACCATGACAAATTGAATTAATAAAAGATACTGAATTCAAATCTCTATCCACAACACTTAAATATATTGTTTCAGGGTGCGAAGTTACATCGCCTTTTTTTGAAGAATAAATTTTATTTTTATTTATTCTAGAACATAAAGAGCTTATATATTCATTACTTAAATAATCTTTTATATTTATATTATTAAAATTAGGATCACCAAATATAGTTTCTTTAACCTCAAAACATATTTTTGAAATTTCAGCTTGAAGATGATATCTTTCAAAACTTGAAGGATGGTATTTTTTGATATTTAATTTTTCTGTCATTGCCATCATCATCAAAACAACTAATCCAGGACTATTTAAGGGGCATTGATGTATTTTTAAATTTCTATATGAATTTTTTATTGTTTTTGAAAATAATGTTTTTTGATTATAGAAATCTTCTTCTGTATGCAGTCCTCCAAGTTTATTTAGTGTCTTAACCATGTCCTCAGTTATTTCACTTTGGTAAAATCCTTTAATTTTATTTTTTGAGATGATTCTTAAAGTATTTGCTAAAGGAATATTCTTAAAAACTTCACCGTAACTATAACTATGATTTGCATTTAAAAATAATCTTTTAGAATTAGAATTTTTTTTAAGTTTTTTTTCATTCTCTTTCCATGCAATAGCTTCAACTTCATGAACAGGAAATCCTTTTCTAGCAAAATTTTCTGCACCATTTAAAACTTCATTAAAATCGATTCTTCCAAATTTTTCATGCATAGAACACCATGCATGAACTGCTCCAGGAATAGTGACTGAATGTGGACTTGTTAAACCAATATTTTTTATTTTATTATCTTTATAAAACTGTAAATTTGCTTTTTTAGGAGCAATTCCAGAACCGTTTACAGCAATTGGTTTTTTCCCATTCATCGAAATAATTGCAAAACAATCCCCACCGATACCTGTTGCGCTTGGACATACTACAGCTTGAACAGCTGAAGCCGCTATAGCAGCATCAACAGCATTTCCACCTTTTTGAAGTACATTAATAGCCACCATGGAACTTAATGGATTTGATGTTGCCACCATGCCATTTTGAGCTAAAACATTAGATCTTCCCGGGTAAGATAACTTTCTCATATTAATTTAGACAATATATGTTTGACAAAACAAATCCCAGAATTTAAAGCGCTTTTTATGAAAGTTAAATGTTCATTAAAAACTGCCAAAACTAGAGATAAAGATTGTAAAGTCGTTCGTAGAAAAGGTAGGATTTATGTAATTAATAAAAAAAATCCCAGAATGAAGGCCAGACAGGGATAATTAATTTTCTGTTATATATTTTTCAGCCTCTAAAGCAGCCATACAACCCATACCAGCAGCAGTTACAGCCTGCCTATAAATTTTATCTTTTACATCACCTGCTGCAAAGACTCCCCTAATACTTGTTTCAGTACTATCAGGTTTAGTAATTATATAATTTTCCTCGTCCATTTTTAACTTATCTATAAAAAGTGAAGTAGCGGGATCATGTCCTATAGCTATAAAAGCACCATTTACATCTATTGTTGTTTTGGTACCATCTAGTGTGTTCTCTAAAATAATTTTTTTTAATGTATTTGGATTTTCTTCTCCAACGAACTCAGAAACCTTACTATTCCAAATTACTTCAATTTTTTTATTGTTAAATAGTCTTTCTTGTAAAATTTTTTCAGCTCGTAAACTATCTCTTCTATGGATTAACAAAACCTTTGAAGCAAATTTAGTCAAAAACATTGCTTCCTCTACTGCACTATTACCTCCACCAATAACTGCTACTTGCTGATCTTTGAAGAAAAAACCATCACAAGTTGCACAAGCAGAAATACCAAATCCTTTAAATTTTTTTTCACTTTCCAAATTCAGCCATCTAGCCTGAGCACCTGTTGCAATAATTATCGATTTGGAAACAAATTCTTTGCCTGACTCAGTTTTGGAAGTAAATGGATTTTTTTCAAAATCAACTGAAGTTACAATATCATTATGAAAGATAGTTCCTACTTTTATTGCTTGTTCTTTCATTTGTTCCATAAGCCAAGGGCCTTGAATAACATTTTCAAATCCTGGATAGTTTTCTACATCCGTAGTGATAGTTAGCTGACCTCCTGGTTCTAAACCTGAAACTAAATGTGGTTTTAAATTTGCTCTTGCTGCATAGATCGCAGCAGTATAGCCTGCTGGTCCAGAACCAATAATTAAGACATCATTTTCTATTTTTTCAGTCATATAATTAAATTAATAATTTAAGCACTTTTTTCAACTGGCCAATCTGTATTAAAAGTAACATAATTTATTTGAATACATCTTCTTTCCTTTTGAATTTCTTTTAATTCAAGTCCATGCCAAGTATCATCCCCTGAAGAAAAAAAATAACCACTATTATGAACATATTTAATTGTTTTAACTAATTTAAAATTTTTATCATATAGATCGGTACCCAAATTTGACGCTTCATTATATGGGTTCGCCCAAACCATCATAGTCATTAATTTTTCTGAAATATCTTTGTGTGGTTTTAACCAAAATCCTTTTTTATCTCCAATTACTTCTAATCTGACGTATGAATTTGATAAATCTTTATCGATTATTTTTGATATTTTATTTACCATTTTTTTGCTTTGTAAAGACTGAATTAATTTTGTTAGATATGGAAAATTTTGACAATTATTTTTTGTTATAAAAAGTCTTAATTTACCATCAACTCCCTGTCCTGTATGATCGGCAGCTCTTGTCCCATCGTACATTCTGTCTCCTGAAGGAATATTACTATAGGAAATCTCATCTAATGCGCCTTCTTCTAAACAATTACTAAATACCCAGTGATTAAAGGGAAAATCTGCATGAGTTAAGTTCTCAAGATTCATTTTTCCTTTCTATAATTCTTTTTTTTATAATTCCAGCGATTCTTTTGCTTTCCTCTAGTTTCGTATATGTCCAATTTTCTAATTTGTCTAAAGTATTAAAATCTTTTGTTATATTCATTTTTTTAAATTCTTCATGAAATCTTATAAATCTTTTACTTTTTCTCTTCATTGGTAATTGATAAACATAAATTGGTTTACCAGATATACTTGCTTCAGAAATCATAGAGGTTGAGTCAGAAGTAATAATAAAATAACTGGAATTATAAATAGCAAATTCGTATGGATTCTTTCTTTCTCCAAGCCATAATGTAGACGTTGTGCTCAATTCTTTCTTCAAAATATGCTTAATTTCTTTATTAGTTCTTCTCGAGGTAAGAACTAAAATTTCATTATTATGAGATTTTAATTTTTTTATTCTTTTACAAAGATCTAAAGTATTTTCTTTTGAGAAATTATAGTGATTATTTTCACCTCCAATAATACATGTGATCAAATTTTTTGTATTAATTTCATAATGATTTTTCAAATTATTAAATTGTTTTAAATGATGTATTGCACCCGTAGAATTAATTATATTGTCACCATATAAATCATCATGATTTGGAGCTATAACATAAGAAAAGTTTTTTGAAGAAATTTTTGGATTTTGAATATGAATATTAATAATATTTGGATATATTTTTTTAAGATAGATTGATAGGTAAACACTTTTTCTACCACAACTGATAACTAAATCAGGTATCTCATCTATAGGTAACTTGTTTTTAAATATCCAATTAAAAATAGGAAGTATCCCTGGCTGTAATTTATTCCAAGGAAAAATTATTTCAGTTTTAATTTCCTTTATATTCACACTCAATTCATTTGCCAGACCTTTAGTCTGACTTATCATTCCTTGTGAACCATCAGTTAATGACCAAATTTTAGGATTGTCTATATTCAAATGTATTTTATTGATAATATTGTATAACTTTTTAAACCTTTTGGACTATTGATTTCAACATTGTCTTCTAATGTTTTACCAATCAAACCTCTTGCTAAAGGACTAGTAATTGAAAGTTTTTTATTTTCAATATCTGATTCATATTCTCCAACAATTTGATATTGTTGTTTCTCTCCACTTTCATCATCTTCTATTTCAACTGTTGCACCAAATTTAATATCGTCACCTTCAACAGATTTAACATCTATTATCTCTGCTTTACTAATAGCACTCTCTAAATCTATAATTCTTCCTTCAATCAAACTTTGTTGTTCTTTAGCATATTGATATTCTGCATTTTCAGATAAATCACCGTGGCTTCTAGCTTCGGCAATTTCTTCTATAATTTTTGGTCTATCTTCAGAGGTTAATTTTTTTAATTCATCTTGTAATTTTGTATAACCCTCAGCAGTCATAGGAATTTTATTCATAAACTCATGATGATTTATTTATTTTTTATAGTCAATAAAATTAATTTATAGTTTGAAGGCTTTTTATTGTGAATTTCTGAGTTTTCATATGTTCAATAGCATCCACGGCAACTTTTGCTCCAGCTATTGTCGTATAATATGGAATATTATACATTAATGAGGTTCTTCTAATACTATAGCTATCTCTAATAGATGATTGAGTTTTTGTTGTATTAATTACTAGCTGAATTTCATTATTAATTAATGAGTCAACTACATGAGGATTACCTTCTTTTACTTTATTTACTATTTTTGTCTTGATGTTATTAGAATTTAAGTATTCAGCCGTCCCTTTAGTTGCAAGTAAATTAAAATCTAATTTTTTTAACTTATGTGCTATCTCAATAATGAACTTTTTATTATCATTATCTATTGAGATAAATACTGTACCTTTAGATGGAAGAATATTACCACAGGCTATTTGGCTTTTTATATAGGAAGATAAAAAGGTTTCATCTATTCCCATAACTTCTCCTGTAGATTTCATTTCAGGACCTAATATTAGATCAACACCATCAAATTTATTGAAAGGAAAAACAGATTCTTTTACATTAAAGTTTTTTAATTCATTAATTTTATAATCATTCAAAATTGAATTAAGATTTTCCCCGACCATTACTTTTGCTGCAATTTTCGCGACTGGAATACCTTTTGATTTGGCCACAAATGGTACAGTCCTGCTGGCTCTTGGGTTTACTTCTAGAACATATATTTTTTTATCTTTAATTGCTAATTGAGTATTCATTAATCCAACAACATTAATTTCATTGGCAATTTTTGATACCCATTCAATTATTTTATTCTGAGTTTCTTTACTAACTGAGTATGGAGGTAGGGAACAAGCACTATCTCCAGAGTGAATTCCTGCTTCTTCGATGTGTTCCATAATCCCAGCTACATATATTTCTCCATTTTTATCTCTAATTATATCTACATCTATTTCTTTGGCATTCTCAAGATACTCATCAATTAAAATTACATTATTTGAAGAAACTTCAAGAGCTTCATTAGAAAATGATTCTAAATTATCTTTATCGTATGCGATTTGCATAGCTCTTCCCCCAAGTACATATGAAGGTCTAACTAAAACAGGATATCCAATTTCTTCAGCTTTTTTTAAAGTTTGAGCTACAGTATCTGCAAAAGCATTTTTTGGTTGAGCAATTTTTAGCTTCAATAATATTTCACTGAATCTATCTCTATCTTCAGCTAAATCTATTGCTTCAGTTGAAGTTCCTATAACTTTTATTCCAGCCTCTTCTATTTCTTTTGCAATTTTTAAAGGAGTCTGACCTCCAAATTGAACTAACACACCAAGAACATTTCCATTACTTTTTTCTTTATTGAAAATTTCAATAACACTTTCAGCTGAAAGTGGTTCAAAATAAAGCCTATCAGCAGTATCATAGTCAGTTGAAACAGTTTCTGGGTTACAATTTATCATTATTGTTTCAATGCCCTTTTCTTTCAATGCATATACAGCATGAACACAGCAATAATCAAATTCAATTCCTTGACCTATTCTATTAGGACCACCTCCAAGAATAATTACTTTATCTTTTGATGTAGGTTTTGCTTCACAGAATTTAGTATTTTCAAAATCCCAATCGTAAGTAGAATATAGATATGGAGTTTTAGAACTAAATTCACCTGCACAAGTATCTACAAGTCTGAAGACAGGATTAATATCGTTATTATCTCTAAATTTTCTTAATTCTTTTTCTTTAAGATTTAATAATGATGAGATTTTACTATCCGAGAAGCCTATTTTCTTTGCATATAATATAATATCTTTGTTTAGGCCTTTTTCTTTTAAAATTTTTTCAAAATCAATTATTGTTTTAATTTGGTATAAAAACCATTTATCATATTTTGTAATTTGATTTATTTCATCAACTGTTATTCCAATCCTAAGAGCTTCTCCTACAACTAACAAGCGTTGAGAAGATTGTATTTTAAGTTCATTCAAAATTGTTTTTTTATCACTTGAACCAAGTTTTGGTTTATCAAAACCAGTTAGGCCGTACTCAAGAGAATTAAACCCCTTTTGGATTGATTCATTAAAAGATCTACCTATACTCATTGCTTCTCCAACTGATTTCATCGATGTCGTTAAGTCAGAATTAGTACCAACAAATTTTTCAAAAGTAAATCTTGGAATTTTAGTTACAACATAATCAATAGTTGGCTCAAAACTTGCCGGTGTTGTTGTTGTAATATCATTTTCAAGTTCATCCAAAGTGTAACCCACTGCTAATTTTGCAGCAATTTTTGCTATTGGAAAACCTGT
>CACNLM010000020.1 GCA_902621305.1 uncultured Alphaproteobacteria bacterium
ATCTTGATTGTTGATGATGATAAAAGATTGAGAGAACTGTTAAAAGATTATTTAACTGAAAAAAATTTACAAGTTTATCAAAGTGAGGATTACAATGAAGCAAAAGAGATATTATCTCTAGTTTTGTTTGATTTAATCATTCTTGATAGAATGATGCCGAGTGGTGATGGAATAAAGCTTATTGAGCATGTAAAACAATTTTCTAATACACCCATAATCATGCTTACAGCAATGGGAGAAGACAAAGATAAAATTGATGGATTAAAAATTGGTGCTGATGATTATCTATCTAAACCATTTGAACCAGAAGAATTATTTTTAAGAATCAAAAATTTACTTGATTTATTTGAAAGCCTCAAAAACAAAAAAATTAAGATTTCGTTTGGAGAATTTACCTTTGATACATCTAATTTTAAATTACAAAAAAATGATACATTAATTTATTTAACAGAAGGTGAAAATAATTTGCTTGTAAAATTAGTAAATAAAAGAAATGATATAGTCTTAAGAGAAGAGCTTGCAGACCAAGAATTTGATGAAACTGAACTTAGAAAAGTTGATGTGCAAGTTACGCGTTTAAGACAAAAAATTGAAACAAATGCAAAACAACCTCAATTTATTAAAACTATTAGAGGTAAAGGATATAAATTAATTTGTAATGAAATTTAATGATTAAAAAAATAATACCTTCTACACTAATAGGAAGATCAATAATTATTATCTTTGTACCTATAATTATAATAGTTCTACTTACTTCTTTCGTTTTTTATCAAACCTCATGGAGTATTATTTCTAAAAGACTAACAGAGTCTGTGGCTGCAGATATCAATGTTCTAGTAAAATTAATAAATAATGATCTTACTGATAATGCAGTTAATATAGCTAATCAGGATTTCAAAATGAAAATCAATATTATTAATGATAAACAATTATTGGCTTCAAAATTTAGTTTAAATTCAGGAATATTATCTAATAGATTAAATCAATCCTTAAGAAATTTAAAAAAAAAGTTTGATTATGATTTGTCTAATCTTGAAGAAGGTGTTTTAATATATATTCAGATTGATAATGATATTTTAGAAATTAATGTTGATAAAGACAGGCTATATAGTGAATCTGCCTTTGTCTTTTTACTTTGGATGATTTTTGCTTCTATCATTCTTTTTTTTATGTCTTACTTTTTAATGAGTAGACAATTAAGACCTTTAAAAAGACTGGCGATAATTGCTGAGACATTTGGAAGAGGTTTAGATGCTCCAGATATTAAGACTGCAGGTGCATATGAAATAAGGCAAACGGCCAATGCTTTCAATCAGATGAGAACTAGAATTAAAAGATTTTTAAAGCAAAGAACAGAAATGCTTGCTGGTGTTAGCCATGATCTTAGAACTCCTTTAACAAGGATGAAATTACAAATTTCATTGATGAAAGATGAGAAAGCAAAATCTGAACTAGAAGTAGATGTTAATGAAATGACTTCAATGTTAGATAGTTATGTTAGTTTTGTAAAAACAGAATCACCTGAACCAATAGAAACAATTATAATAAATGAATTAATTGGTGATATTGTAAAAACTATTGAAAAAAATGGTGTTGAGTTAACTATTAAAGAGAAAAATATTATTCAAACTTCTGGTAGACAGATCCAACTCAAAAGAGCGTTCAATAATATTATTGATAATTCAAAAAGATATGCAAAACAAATTGAAATAATTCTTTATACAAATGAAAAAGACTGTGTAATTGAATTTAACGATGATGGTGAAGGTATACCAAGAGATAAATATGAAGATGTATTTAAACCATTTTTTACTTTAGATCCCTCCAGGAACAAACTTAAGGGAGAAAGTGGTTTAGGATTAACTATTACTAGGGATATTATTAGATCACATGGAGGTGATGTTAAATTATCTGAGTCAAATTTAGGAGGTCTTCAACTTAAAGTTTTACTTCCTCTTTGATTTTAAAATAATTTACCCCCATTATTTACTGGTTTATCTGGAGACAATAAAACTGGTTCGTTTTCTAAATCTGGCACACCAAGAACTAATACCTCTGAAATAATTTTACCAATTTGTTTAGGCTCAAAGTTTACAACAGCAATAACTTGCTTATTAATTAATTCATCACTATTATAATATTTTTGTAATTGTGCAGAAGTTTTTTTAATACCAATTTTTTCACCAAAATCTATTTTCAAAATTATAGATGGTTTTTTAAGCTCATTATATTCATAAGCTTCAATTACTGTTCCTATTCTTATATCTACATTTTCAAACTCTTTGTAATGTATAAAATTTTGAGAGCTCATGAAAATTTTATAAATTTTTCAATATTGTTTAAATATTTATCTAAGACACTCATTGTTTTTTCTAAACTTTCATTTTCATCATTAAACCAAGTAAATAGGGTTATATAATAAAGCGCAAAAATAATTTTTATTTTTATAACACCCTGAATACCACTAGGATTAATATTTGCAAAAGTAGCAATTAAAATTTTGCTTTCAATTAATTTAGGAATAAGTTTTAATACTCCTTGTGGTCTAGACATAAAATGATTAATTATATTTTTTACAGAAACTCTATATTTATTCAATATATCATAACGTGCCATCATAATTTCAAATAACATATCTCTTTGTGATGACTTTTCTATATTAACAAGATTTTTTTTTAATTGAAAATCAAAGAAGTCATTAATATTTAAGATTAGATCGATTTTATTATTCATATTTGGCACTTTAGTATCAGATAAAAAATTTTTAAGATTAATGTCTCTTAGTTTTTTTTTCTCTAAATATTGTAAAGTCTTTTTTGCTAGAGATATTTTATTTTGATTCATTTACCTTTACCTTGTTGTTTTGCCCGTGTGTATGCCGCCTTAAAAACTTGATTAAAAATATTATCAACCTTATTTATTTTCATTTTCTTGATTCCTGCTTCGGTTGTACCTCCTCTAGTTGCAACAGTTTCAACCATTTTTTCAGCAGAAATATTATTAGAGTTTAGAAGATTTAAAGAACCTCTAAATGTTTCATTAATTAAAATTTTCGCTGTGTTTTTGGAAAAACCTAGATTAATTGCAGATTTTTCCATAATATCAATTAATTGAAATATGAAACCCGGACCACTCCCTGATACTGCTGTTGCTTTGTCTATAAAAGTTTCACTATTAAAAAAAAGAGTTTTGCCACTCAAGGAGAATAATTTATCAATCTCTTTAATTTCTTTTTTATTAATTAATTTATTCGTATAAATACAATGAACGCCCTCTCCTATTAAAGCAGGCATGTTTGGCATTACTCTTACAATTTTACCAATATTTAATAAATTTTTTTTAAAAATTTCTGTTTTTTTGCCAGCTATTACACTTATTGCTATAGATTTTTTACTAAAATTTGCATTTTTTAATTCTTTAAAGACATTTGTTAATTCAAGAGGTCGAGTTGCAAATATTATATAGTCAAAATTATTTTGATTATTGATATCATCGATGGATTTAAAAAATTTTATTTTCTTATTTCTATTTCTTTTTTTAAGAATTGAAAATTTTTTTTTATCTATAACACTAATGGTGTAATTGTTAGAGTTAGACCATCCAGACATTAAAGATCCTCCCATATGACCACATCCAATTAATAAGATATTTTTCATCTATCTATAATATAGCAGTTTTATTATAAAAATTAAGCTCTGCCAATAACTTCAAAATTAGAAAATTTTATAGCTTCTTTAGGAGGAATATCATCAAAGAGAACTTGTTGAAAACTTGGATAAAATTTTTCACATTCATAAATTCCAATATCAACAAGATCTTCAAATTTTTTGTGCAATGTTTCTGTTGAATTATTTGATAATAGAGTATGTCTAAAAGCTGGAATACCATTTTTACTAGTTATATCAAAATGTCCAATCCATAAGTTCTCATTTATAAGTCCTAGTAGTTCATACGCCTTATTAAGTTTAGTTTCAGGAAACTTAATATCAAAAGTTATTGAAAAACTTAGCGCATTAATGTTTTCAGACCATGTAAAATATAATCTGTAAGCGCACCAATGGGATGCTATCTCGGCAACCAATTCATGATCAGCAGCTCTACTAAAAGTCCATTTTTTTTGATGAATAACATCTTCAATGATATCTATAGGATTTAAAAATATATTCTCATTTTCCATACACTATATAGTCGTGGCACATATAATTAGTACTATATCTTGATTACTAGATTGGACTCGTATTTTGCAAGGCAAAATCTATAAAAAATGTGAATTAGTTGAGGATTCCTACCTTTTTGATTTCTTTTTAATAGTTTTTTTCTTTTTTACTGTTTTTTTCTTAGATTTTATTGATCTTGAAGATGTTTTTTTTAATTTTTCATTTTCCATCATTACTTTTTGCACCATTTTTTTCAATGCATCAAATTCATCTTTTTTAACAAGGTTCATTTTTCTTATTATTTTATTAACTCGTAAAGATACAATTGTTTCAATCTCCTCTTTAATACCTGAAAAAGTGCTCATAGTATCAACTGCAAATTTTGATAAATCGGAAAGTATTTTGTTTCTATCAACCATGTTATAATATTAAATATAGATAAATGAATTTTATTCAACCATCAATAGATCCTATCATCTTATCAATCGGTTTCATTGAAATAAGATGGTACAGTTTAGCATATATTTTGGGATTTCTATTTGGAATTTATATTATTAAAAAATTAAACAAAATTTATGGAAATCAATACAGTAATAAAAATATAGATAGCTTTCTGATTTGGGCAGTATTAGGTGTAATTATCGGAGGACGAACAGGTTATGTTATTTTTTATCAACTTAATGAATTTTTAACTAATCCTTTTTATCTATTTGAAATTTGGAATGGAGGAATGTCATTTCATGGTGGGCTGACGGGTATAATAATAAGTGCTTTAATATTTGCAAAAATTAATAGAAAAAGTTTTTTCTACCTATCTGATTTAGTTTCAATCGTTGCGCCTATTGGAATATTCTTCGGTAGAATTGCAAACTTTATTAATACAGAACTAATAGGTAGACCAACTGATTTTTATATTTCAGTTATTTATCCATCAATAGATAATATACCAAGACATCCTTCTCAAATATATGAAGCTTTTCTTGAAGGAATTATTTTAATTCTCATATTATTAATCTATTTTTATAAGATAAAAAAATACAAAATTTACGGAGCAATTAGTGGTCTCTTTTTAATATTTTATTCCATATTTAGATTTTTAATCGAATACCTCAGAGAACCAGATTTGCACCTAGGATTATTTTTTAATTTTATTTCAATGGGTCAAATACTATGTATACCTTTTTTTATTCTTGGAATATTAATAATACAAAATGTTAAGCAAAAGAAAAATTAGTAAAATTAAACTACTTAACAATAAAAAAAATTTGCGTTTAGATAAATTTATTGATTTGGCTCTGTATAAAAAAAATGGTTATTACTTAAGCAAAAAACCCATAGGAAGACAATTTGACTTTGTAACATCTCCAGAAATTTCACAAATGTTTGGAGAAATTATTGGCGTATATTTAGTTTATCATTGGAAAGAAAAAATTAACTCAAAATTTAATTTAATTGAATTAGGGCCAGGAAATGGAACCTTATTTAAAGATATTGAAAGAACTGCAAAGATACTTCCTAACTTTTTTAAAAATGCTAATGTTAATTTAATAGAAATAAATAAAGAATTAAAAAAAATACAAGAAAAAAATTTAAAATATTTTAAGCAATCAAAAATTAGATGGTCAGAAACTTTAAAATTCAGATCTAAACTGCCTTCAATAATATATTCAAATGAATTTTTTGACTGTTTTCCTGTAAGGCAATTTTTAAATAATAACAATCATTGGTTTGAAAGATATGTAAAATTTAATGAAAAGGAAAATAAATATTATTCTATAAATAAACGAGTAATTAGTAAAAAAATATTAAATTATTTAAGTAAATTCAAAAGACAAAAAATTTATGAAGTTTCTCATTCAAGAAATAAATATTTTGAGCAAATTTGTAAATATCTAAAAAAAAATAGGGGTATATGTATTTTAATAGATTATGGATATGATGAGAAAATAAAAAATTTTACGTTACAAACTATATATAATCATAAAAAAACCAGTATATTTGAAAATATAGGCCAACAAGACATTTCAAGTCATGTCAATTTCAGTGAATTAATTGAAATAGCAAAACAAAACAAATTACAGATCAACGAATTTGCTTCACAAAGAGATTTTTTGATAAAATATGGAATATTAGAACGAAAGGAAAAATTAATAACTAAAAATTTAAATTTACAGAAAAAATTAATAGATGAAGAAGTGGATAGATTAATTAATGTTGATAGGATGGGAAACTTATTTAAATGTCTTGTTGTTTCTAACTTATGATTACGAAAAATTATTTTACACATACAAAAATTAAATCTTTTGTTAAAGCTGGTTTTTTTACTAGAAATGGTGGAGTATCAAAAAAAGAAAACTATTCATTAAACTGTAGCTTAAACAGCAAAGATACAAAAATAAACGTAGAAAAAAATATTAATATTTGTCTGAAAAATTTAAAGATCAAAAAAAAGGTTAAATTTATTAATCAAATACACTCCAACAAAATCATCAAAATTAATAGAAAAAATATAGTTAAAAAATATTCTGGAGATGGTTTAATTACAAATAATAAAAAAATAGCTTTAGGAATTTTAACTGCAGATTGCTGTCCAATTTTTATTTTTGATAGAAATAAAAAATACATATGTGCTCTTCATTCAGGCTGGAAAGGGGCATTAAAAAATATAGCTGCTAAAGGTACAGAATACTTTGTTAAACAAAAAATAATTAAAAAAAATATTGTCGTTCTTATTGGTCCTTGTTTAAGCTTTAAAAACTTTGAAGTATCAAAAGACTTTAAAAGCAAGTTTATAAGCAAAAATAAAAGATACTCTATTTTCTTCAAACACAAAAATAAAGATAAAGATTTATTTAATTTAAGAAAATTGATTAACTATCAATTCAAGGAATTGGGTATTAAAAACATATATAATATTAACAAAGATACCTTCTCAAATAAGAAAGTTTTTTTTAGCCATCGTAGAGAATCACAAAAATTTAGAGATACTGGAAGAATGCTCAATATCATTGCATTTAATGATTAATTTTAGTTGATCTATTGTTATTCTAATATAGTAGTTAATTTGATTATATGAAAATAATCGCCTGTAATAGTAGCAAATCCTTAGCAGAAAAAATTTCTAAACATATTAATGTTCCATTAGCAGATGCATCTGTTAGAACTTTTAATGATAGAGAAATATTTGTGGAAATAAATGAAAATATTAGAGGTGAAGATGTGTTTATTATTCAATCTACATCACATCCAGCAAATGACCATTTGATGGAACTTTTAATTACAATTGATGCTGCAAGAAGAGGTTCAGCAAAAAGGATTACCGCCGTTATCCCATATTACGGATATGCAAGACAAGATAGAAAGACTGGACCTAGAACACCAATCACTGCCAAACTTGTTGCAAATTTAATTACATCCGCGGGCGCTGATAGGGTATTAACAATGGATTTACATGCTGGTCAAATTCAAGGTTTTTTTGACATTCCTTTAGATAATATTTTTTCAGTAAGACCGATAATCGATGATGTTAAAGAAAGATTTAATGGAAACAAAGATTTAGTTGTTGCTTCACCTGATGTTGGTGGTGTTGTTAGAGCCAGAGCTTTTGCTAAAAGATTAGAGGCTGGACTGGCAATTGCCGATAAAAGAAGAGAAAAAGCTGGTGAGTCTGAAGTAATGAATATCATCGGAGATGTAAAAGATAAAACTTGTATCTTACTAGATGATATAGCTGATTCTGCAGGCACGTTATGTAACGCTGCTGAAGCTCTGAGTAAAAATGGGGCAAAAGAAATTTATTCTTATATTGTTCACGGAGTATTATCTGGAGATGCGCTAAAAAAGATTGAAAATTCAAGCATAAAAGAATTGGTATTAACAGATACAATAGAGCCTTCTAATGAGGTAAAAAGCACAAAAAACATTAGACATATTAGTATTGCTCCTTTAATGGGTGATGCGATTAAAAGGATTAACACTGATACTTCAGTGTCCGCCCTTTTCGATTAAATTTTTTATTTTATGAGTGATTTTAAAGCAATAGAAAGAAATAAAGATATTGATTCAAATCATAGTCTTTTAAATAAAGGATTGGTTCCTGGCATTATTTATGGCAAGGGTACTGAGCCTAAGAAAATTGCTCTTGAAGATAAAATACTCAAAAAATTAATGGGAACTGGTTCTTTTTATTCAACAATTATTGATCTTGATGTTGATGGAAAGAAAGAAAAAATACTTCCCAAACAATTACAATATCATCCCGTAAGTGATCGACTTATACATTTTGATTTTCTAAGAGTTCAAGAAAATACAAAAGTAAACGTTGAAATTCCAGTTGAGTTTTTAAACCAAGATAAATGTCCTGGTTTGAAAAAAGGTGGAGTTTTAAATACTGTTAGAAGACTTGTAGAACTAGCATGTAATGCTAATAATATACCTAGCAAACTAGAATTTGATTTAATTGAAAGTGAAATAGGTGATGCAGTTAAAATTAGTAATATTCAACTACCTGATGGAGTTGCTCCTACTATTTCAGATAGAGATTTCGTAATAGCTACTTTAGTTCCGCCAACTGTAGAAGTTGAAACTAAAACTGAAGAAACAACTGAAGAAGGTGCGGTAGAAGGTGATGAAGAGAAATCAGAGGATAAGAAGGAAGAATCTTCTGATAATAAAGAAGAAAATAAAGAATCTAAGTAACTTTACTTTATATTTCATTATATGTTTTTAATTTGTGGACTTGGAAACCCAGGTGTAAATTATAATAATACCAGACATAATGTAGGTTTCCATTTAGCGGATAATATAATCTCACATTTTAATTTGGATAAAATCAAAGAAGATAAAAAAAAAGAATTATATTCAGGTGTAATTAATAATCAAAAAATCTTTGTGTTAAAACCTCTTACATTCATGAATTTATCTGGAAAAGCTGTTTCAGAAATTGTGAATTTTTATAAAATAAAATTAGACCATACGTTTGTTATACATGATGACCTTGATTTAGAATTATCAAAAGTAAAAATAAAACAAGGTGGTGGAAACGGAGGTCATAATGGATTGGAAAGTATTGACCAATTTATAGGGGAAAATTATTTTAGAATACGTATTGGAATTGATCATCCTGGACATAAAGATTTAGTTTCAAGTTATGTTTTAAATAAATTTTTAAAATCAGAAGAAGAAATAATAAATAAAAAAATTGATAAAATAGTAAAAAATATAGAATTAATATTTTCAGATATTCCTCTATTTTTAACAAAAATAAGTGAGCAAAATTAATTATGGGATTTAAGTGCGGGATAGTTGGGTTACCAAATGTTGGTAAATCTACTTTATTTAATGCTCTTACCCAATCAAATAAAGCAGAGGCAGCAAATTATCCATTTGCAACTATAGAACCAAATATAGGAAGAGTTGCAGTGCCCGATGACAGATTAGACAAACTTGCAATCATTGGAAAAAGTGAAAAAATAATCCCATCTTTCATGGATTTTGTTGATATTGCAGGATTAGTAAAAGGAGCCTCACAAGGAGAAGGTTTAGGAAATAAATTTTTAGGACATGTAAGAGAAGTTGATGCAATAGCACATGTTGTTAGATGTTTTGAAGATACTAATATTGCTCATGTATCATCAAAAATTGATCCATTAGATGATATTGAAACAATAAATTTAGAATTGCAATTGGCTGATCTTGAAAGCTTAAATAATAAAAAAACTAGTTTAGAAAAAAAATTAAAAGCCAACGATAAAGAAGCTAAACATCAATTTGAGATAATAAATAAAATCTTACAAATACTAGATGCTAATAGTATCTTAAAAATTGATGAATTTGCTAGTAATGAAATTGACTTTGTAAATAGTCTAAACTTAATTAGTCTTAAGCCTACTATGTACATATGTAATGTTGATGAAGAATCTATTCACACTGGAAACGAGTTATCAAAAAAAGTCATCAAATTTGCCAAAAAAAATAATCATTCTGTAGTTTTAATCTCTGCATCAATAGAAGCACAAATAGCGGAATTAGATAATGAGGATGAAAAACTTGAATTTCTAAAAGAACTTAATTTAGATCAAACAACATTGAATAAGGTTATAAAATCAGGGTATGAACTTTTAGATTTGATTAACTATTTTACATGTGGTCCAAAGGAAACAAGATCATGGACAATAAAAAAAGAAACACTTGCACCACAAGCTGCTGGAAAAATTCACACTGATTTTGAAAAAGGATTTATTAGAGCAGAAACTGTCTCTTATGACGACTATATAGAAAATAATGGTGATGCTGGAAGTAGAGATTCAGGAAAGCTAAGACAAGAAGGTAAAGATTATATAGTCAAAGATGGTGATGTAATGAATTTTTTATTCAATGTCTAAGTAACGTCTCGCCAAAGTCTGTTTTTTGCTAAGTACACAATTGTTCCTAGAATAATAAAAAATAATATTACTTTGATTCCTAAATTTTTCCTTTCTTCCATTTCTGGTTCAGCAGCCCAGTGAAGAAAATGAGTTACATCAGCTGATAACTGTTGCGCGTTGTTATCTGTTCCATCATCATAATCTACGCTTCCATCTGCTATAGGTGCTGGCATAGCTATTTGATTTCCAGCCATCCATTTATTGTACCACATTCCATTACCCACTTCCATTCCCTCTGGAGGTTCAACATAACCAAGAAGAAGATTGTAAATATAATCAACTCCATATTTTCTAGCTTTTGTAATTACACTTAAATCAGGAGGATAGGCTCCATTATTATTTGCTCTTGCTTCATTGTCATTGGCGTATGGATTAACAAATCTGTCTGCTGGTCTAGCTGGTCTTTCAAACATTTCTCCATCATCGTTTGGACCGTCTAAAACAGTATATTCAGAAGCAATTACTTTTACTTGAGCTTCGGAAAAACCAACATCAATAAGATCTCTGTAATACAGAAGTTTCATAGAATGACATCCTGCACATACTTCTCTATAAACTTTATATCCCCTTTGAATTGCAGCTCTATCAAAAGTTCCCGTTACACCTTTGAAAGACCAATCATGTTTTGGCATTTTTTCAGTACTCATTTCTGCAGCAAATATATTTGAAGAGAAGAATAAAAAAATAATAAGTAATAGGCGCATTATAGATTTGTATCTTTTTGCATTGCTGGTGCAGGCATTCCTTTTTCTCCTCCACCAATATTAGGGGCTATGTTTTTAGCATAAACATCACTAATACTGAGCGGTAACTTACTTGGCTTCTCTATCCAACCAACAAATGGTGTGATAATGAAGAAAAAACCAAAGTAGTAAAGTAAACCCACTCTTGCAATTAAAAGATATAAACCTTCAGCAGGAAGCATACCAACATAACCTAATGCGAAAAAATTAACAAAAAAGCCCATCATAAACCATTTATATATTGGTCTATAGTTACAGCTTCTTACTTTTGATCTATCTAACCAAGGTAAAATGAATAGAATTACTATCGCACCAAACATTAAAAGAACTCCTCCCAATTTATCAGGTACTGCTCTTAAAATTGCGTAAAAAGGTGCAAGATACCAGTTTGGAACAATATGAGCTGGTGTAACAAGTGGATCTGCTGGAATATAATTATCAACTTCAGCCATAAGATTTGGTCCAAAGAATATTACTGCAGAAATAGCAACACCAAAAGCACACATAGCTACTGTATCTTTAATTAACATATATGGAAAAAAGTTTACTGAGTCATTGTTAGTTTTAATATCGATCCCATCAGGGTTATTTGAACCATGAACGTGGACTGCTGCAACGTGTAAACCTACAACACCAAAAATAACAAATGGTAAAACGTAATGAAGAGCAAAGAAACGATTTAAAGTAGCATTTCCAACGTTATAATCACCGAGAAGCCATGTTTTTAATCCTTCACCGATAAATGGAATTGCACTAAATAAGTTAGTTATAACTGTTGCTCCCCAATAAGACATTTGTCCCCATGGTAATGTGTAACCAAGAAAAGAAGTTGCCATCATTAATAAAAATATGAAGACACCTAAAATCCAATTAAGTTCTCTTGGATATTTGTAGGAACCAAAATACATTGCCCTTACAATATGAATATAAACTATAATAAAGAAAAAGGCTGCACCATTGGAATGTATGTATCGCATTAACCAACCGTAATTGACATCTCGCATTATTCTTTCAACACTATCAAATGCCATATCAGTATGTGGTGTGTAATTCATGGCAAGAAAAATTCCGCTTACTATCATTGTAACAAGCGTAATTGTTGCTAATGCACCAAAACTCCAAAAATAATTACAATTTTTAGGCATTGGATAGTCACCGTATTCTTTTTTGAAGTAAGAAATAATTGGTAAACGAAACTCTATCCAATTGAGGACAGGATTTTTAAACTCATGTACTTTTCGATTCTTATCCATGTTATCCTATCTTTATAGTATTATCATTTAAAAAGGTATAGGGCGGAACGTCCAAGTTTTTTGGTGCTGGTCCCTTTCTTATCCTACCTGATGTATCGTAATGTGAACCATGACATGGGCAGTACCAACCATCGTACTCACCTTTCATATCAGAAACTTTCTGACCAAGCGGAACACAACCTAAGTGTGTGCATACTCCCACTAAAACTAACCATTCTTCTTTTTGAACTCTATCTGCATCATCTTGTGGATCTCTTAAGTCAGAAGCTTGAACCATTTTAGCTGCATCAATCTCATCTTTTGTTCTTTTTTTAATGAAAACAGGTTTTCCACGCCACTTTATTGTTATACTTTGACCTTCTTCAATAGCACTAATATCTACTTCTGTAGATCCCGCTGCTAAGGTATCCTCTGCTGGACTCATGCTTTTAAGAAATGGCCATATAAATGCAGCTGTACCTACAGCACCAAGTGTTACAGTGCTTAGTTGAAGGAAATCTCTTCTCTTATTTTTGGGTTTTTTAGCCATTTTTTTTGTTTTTGTTATATATGAATTAATAAAAAAAATACTGAATATATGTGTGCCAGCGTGACGCAAGGTTCACATAATATAGTATAAATTTATGAGAATTGCACTCTTTGAACCTGATATTCCTCAAAATGCTGGAAACATTTTTAGATTGGGTGCTTGTCTTGGAATACCTATCGATATCATCGAGCCGGCAGGTTTTATAATTGATGATAAACGACTAAAAAGAGCTTCGATGGATTATTTTGATTATCTTGATCTTACAAAACATTTGAGTTGGGATAAATTTAAAGAATGGTCAAAAGAAAATTCTTATAGATTAATTTTACTTACAACAAAAAGTCAAAAAAGTTATTTTGATTATAAATTTCAATCAAATGATATTATTTTATTTGGAAGAGAAAGTGCAGGAGCACCTGATTTTGTTCATAGCTCTGTCGATGAAAGATTAACAATACCAATGATAAAGGGACCTAGATCGATTAATCTTAGTAGTTCAGTTGCTATTGTAGCTGGTGAAATGTTACGTCAATTAGCTTAAGCTAGGCTTCCCATCTTTCCTTCTTGATAGTCCATCATTGCTTGCTTGATTTCTCCTTCAGAATTTGCCACAAAAGGACCATAACGTGCTACGGGTTCTTTAAGTGGCTTACCTGCTAAAACTAGGTAGGATCCTTTTTCTGATATTGACGTGAGTTGAATCTTATCACTTGACTGATCAAAGTAAATCATATCACCGTTATTAGCGATTTTATCTTCCTCATTAAATTGTAATTGACCATCGATAATATAGATCATAAGATTTTGTTCTTTATCAACATTAAACTTTGTCATATCTGGTTTTGAAAATTGAATATCAAATATTGATACAGGTGAATATGTTTGAACTTTGGATTTGGTTCCATTTATTTCACCCACAAGAACTTTAATTTCTATATTTGCATTTTCAGATACTGTTGGAATAGTGTTTCTTTTAATATGTTGATACCAAGGTTTAACTTTTT
>CACNLM010000021.1 GCA_902621305.1 uncultured Alphaproteobacteria bacterium
AATTATTTCTAGAAATGAGACAGAATTAAAACAATTATCTGAGGAAATTGGTTGCGAATATAAAGTTTGTGATGTTTTAGATTTTGATAAAGTTAAAAGTATTTCGGAAGAATATTGAGAATTTCGAAAACAAAAATGTTTTTTACGCAATTCGAGACAAATCAATATTTAAGAATAAAAAAATCTTAATTGCAGGAGGAGGAGACTCTGCTTTGGATTGGACAAATGAACTATCTAAGGATTCCAATGTAACTCTAATACATAGAAGAAAAGAGTTTAGGGCAGCGCCTGATTCTGTCTCAAAAATGCAAGAATTAGAAACAAAAGGAAAAATTAAATTTATAAAGGGCCAAATAAAAAAGATTTCTAAAATTCAAGATAGTAGAATAATGCTAGAATACGAAAATGATGATGAAAAATCAAATATTGAAGTAGATTATCTTTTACCATTTTTTGGTTTAAAAATGGAACTAGGTCCAATAGCGGAATGGGGTCTAAATTTACACGAGAACTTAATTAAAGTGGACACTGAAAAATTTCAAACTTCTACACCTTCAATTTTTGCGATAGGTGACATAAATTGGTACCCAGGAAAACTTAAGCTTATTTTATCAGGATTTCATGAGTCTGCCTTAATGGCTCAAGAAGTATTCAAGTATTGCTTTCCTGATAAGAAAAACATTTTTAGATATACAACATCTTCCAAAGAACTTCAGAAAAAACTAGGCGTTTAATGCCAAAGTTAATAATCACAGATAGATCAGGTAAAAAATCTGAAATTGAATATGATAGTAATTTCACATTAATGGAAACCCTTAGAGATAATGGCTACGATATTGAAGCTTCATGTGGGGGATGTTGTGCTTGTGCTACATGTCATGTTTATATTGATGAAAAATGGACAAATAGGTTGAAAGATATGGATGATGAAGAAGAATCTATGCTCGATCAAGCTTTTGATGTTAAAAATAATTCTAGATTATCCTGTCAAATTGAACTTTCTGAAGAACTTGATGGCATAGAGATAGAAATCGCACCAGAATAGTATTGACATAAATTATTATTTGTATACAAACAGTTTGTATAAAAACTATGGCAGACACTTCTCTTAATGAGAATAGATTAGCATTGTTAATTTGGCAAACATCAAACTTATGGCAATCTAAAGTAAGATTTAAATTAAAAGAGAATGAAATCACATTAAATGAATATCTTATTCTTGAAACTATTTATTTATTACAGCAAGAAAATATAAATATTACGCAACAGGATATATGTAAAAATGCATCTATAGATAGATCGGTTGTTAGTTTAAGAGTTACTAAACTAGAAGAAAAGAAGTTAATATCAAAACAACAACCACAAGATAAAAGATCTGATAGTTTAATTCTAACTAGAGCAGGGAATGATTTAATTGGTAATATCATTGATAATATTATTGAGCTAGAAAATGAATTATTTAATAAATTAGGATCCGAAATTTTTAATTTCACAAATTCATTAAAGTTGTTATTGGGTAAAAAAATTAGAATTAGAGCAAAATTAAATGATTGATCAAGAATTAGCACAATCCTTAAAAGCTTGGCCTTTTAAAGAAGCATTACAAATCATTAAAAAAAATGGTGGTTTGCAAAACTTTAAAATTCCATCTAAGGGATATGTATTACTAGAAACCGGTTATGGGCCCTCTGGTTTACCTCATATTGGAACTTTTGGTGAAGTTGTAAGAACATCAATGGTAAAAAATGCATTTAGCAATGTAATTGATTGTCCAACAAAACTAATCACATTTTCCGATGACATGGATGGATTAAGAAAAGTTCCTGAAAATGTTCCAAATAAAGAAATGTTAGAAAAATTTATAGGTAAGCCGCTTACTTCTATACCAGATCCATTTGGTAAATTTGAAAGTTTTGGACATCATAATAATGCAAAACTTCGAAGTTTCTTAGATGAATTCAATTTTGACTATGAGTTTGTTAGCTCAACAGAAAAATATCAAAATGGAGATTTTAATGAAACAATATTAAGTATATTTGAACATTATCCAAAAATATTAGATATTATTCTACCTACTTTAAGAGCAGAGAGAAAAGAAACTTATAGTCCATTTCTCCCAATAAGTGAAAATTCAGGTGAAGTACTTCAGGTAAAAATTGAAGAATATAAAATGGATTCAAAAACAATTATTTACAGAGATCCATCTTTAGACAAGTTAGTTGAAACAGAAGTAATTAATGGAAAATGTAAGTTACAGTGGAAAGTCGATTGGGCAATGAGATGGATGTCGTTTGATGTTGACTACGAAATGTGCGGTAAAGATCTTACAGAAAGTGTTGATTTAGGATCCAAGATTTGTAGAGCATTAAATAAAAAACCACCCACTAATCTAATTTATGAAATGTTTTTAGATGAAAAAGGCGAAAAAATTTCTAAGTCAGTTGGCAACGGTATTAGTGTGGATGAGTGGCTGCGTTATGCTTCCCCTGAAAGTCTTGCACTCTATATGTTCCAAAAACCAAAATCAGCAAAAAAACTTCACTTTGATGTAATTCCTAAAACTGTAGATGATTATCTTTCTCATTATAATTCATACTCAAGTTTAGATAAAAATAAACAGTATGATAATCCAATCTGGCATATTCATTCAGGAAAACCTAATGAATTTAAATCAGAAATAAATTTCAATACCCTCACTAACCTAGTAAATGTTTCTAATTCTAAAGATAAAAAAGTAATATGGTCTTTTATTAATAAATATGATGATAATATTAATGCTCATAACAATCCTGAATTTGACCGCCTCATAGATTTTGCACTAAATTACTATGAAGATTTTATTTTGCCTAAAAAGAAATTTTTGAAGATTGATAGTAGTAATAAAGAAGTATTTGTTGACATTATTAATGTTTTAGAAAATGAGGTTACCAAAAACAGTTCATCTGAAGACATTCAAACATTATTATACGAAGTAGGAAAAAAGCACGAATTTGCAAATTTAAAAGATTTTTTTAAACTAGTATATCAAGTTATGCTTGGGCAGGATCAAGGACCTAGACTAGGATCATTTTTTAAATTATTTGGTTTAAGAGAAACTATTGATTATCTAAAAAAATTAATAGATAATTAATTTATTGTACAATATTTCTTTAAAAATTTTAAGATTATTACCACCCGAGTTATCTCATACTATTACAATTAATTTTTTAAAATATTTCAAAGTAAGACAAAAAAATATTGAGGATTCTATTCTTTCACAACATTTAATGGGTTTAGATTTTATTAATCCTATAGGACTCGCAGCAGGCTTTGATAAAAACGCTGAAGTGATGCATTCAATGTTTTCATTTGGTTTTGGTTTTCTTGAAGTTGGCACAATTACTCCGCAACCTCAAAGTGGTAATTCTAAACCTAGAGTATTTAGATTAAGTGAAGATAAAGCCATCATTAATAGATTAGGATTTAATAATAAGGGGATTAAAAAAGTAAAAAAAAATTTAGTTAAATACCAAAAATCATACTTAAATAATAAGATTATTGGAGTTAATATTGGAAAAAATAAAAATTCAATTGAAGCTACTGACGATTATCTAACAGGTTTAGAAGAGTTAGGAGATTTAGCAAGTTATATAACCATAAACATATCCTCACCAAATACTGAAGGTTTGAGAAATCTACAATTAAGAGGAAAGATAGAAAAATTAATTAAAAAAATTATAGACAAAAGAGATGAAATAAAAAAAATTAATACCAAGCCAATATTAATTAAAATTTCACCTGATTTAAATGAAGATCAACTAAGAGATATAGCTTTAATTTCCTTAGCTAACAACATAGATGGATTGATACTTACAAATAGTACCATAAAAAGATATGATAATTTAATTTCTATAAATAAAGAAAAAAAAGGAGGTCTAAGTGGCAAACCCATATATGATAATTCAAATTTAGTTTTAAAAAAAATGTATGAATTAACAAATGGCCAAATACCATTAATAGGAGTGGGGGGCATATCAAGCGGAAGGGATTGTTATGAAAAAATTAAATCTGGCGCTTCTTTAGTTCAGCTATATACTGCTTTGGTCTACTCTGGTCCAAATTTAATCAATAGTATGAAAGGTGACTTGATCGACCTAATTAAAACTGATGGATATAAAAATATATCTGAAGTTACTGGCAAATCAGTATAGTAGTGAAAAAAATAAAATCCATTGAAGAAATTATCAATAATTATGACAATTTTATAATTGATCAATGGGGCGTAATGCATGATGGAACATTTGGATATGATCATGCTTTTAATTCTATCAATATTCTCAATAGTAATAATAAAAAATTATTTATAATTTCAAATTCATCAAAAAGATCTAAATCATCTATAGATAGATTACCAAAGCTTGGTTTTAAAAAAAACTCTTTTATAAATACAGTGACAAGTGGAGAAATGATTTGGCAATTACTTAAAAAAAAATTTTTCAATGATAAAAAAAAAAAAAATTGTTTTCATATTTATGATAAAGAAAAAGAGGATGGTCTAGATTTTAGAGATGGTTTAAATTTTAATTTTGTAGAAAAAGTAGAGGAAGCAGATTTAATTTTAGCTTGTACTCCTTTTGAAAATTTAAAACCAGTAGACTACATTCCATTACTAGAAGTCGCTTACAATAAAAAGATAATTATGTACTGTGCAAATCCTGACTTTGAAACAGTTGAAAGTAATAGTAACAATAATATTTTTTGTATGGGTGCTATTGGTGAAATATACAAAAAAATGGGTGGAAATGTTATAATAAAAGGTAAGCCTGATGTAAGTATATACAGCCAAGCAACAAATATTATTAAATTGAAAAAAAAAAGAACAGTAGCTATTGGAGACTCATTGTTTCATGACATTCAAGGTGCAAATAATTTTGAAATAGATAGTGTTTTAGTAAAATCTGGTATTCATAAAGACTTAAATCAGATAAATAATTTAATTAAAAATCATCAAATAGTCCCAACTTATATCATAGATAAATTTAGTATTTAGAATACTTGACAAAGTAATATATATAATTACATGCAGTTTATTATGTCAATGAGATGTGAATTAACTGGAAAATCTTTTCAAACTGGTAATAACGTTAGTCATGCTAAAAATAGAACGAAAAGACGTTTTAAACCAAATCTTCAGAATACAACTTTTGTTAGCGAATTATTGGGTCAAAAATTTCAACTTAAAGTTGCAGTCAGTACTATACGTACAGTAGAAAAAAAAGGTGGGTTAGATGAATTTCTTATTAATACACCAAACTCTAAATTGCCATTAAAAGCTAAAAAATTGAAAAAAAGTATTCTTTCAAAATCTAATTAAATTTTCGTAATGGGATTTTTCTTTGAATTAACAACAATACTTAATTCCCTCAGCACTGAACTAATGTGGCTTATAATGCTACTTTTTTGTTTCTTTTCTATTATTATTTTTTTAAGGATATTTGGTTATATAGGAATTTTTATCTATTCTGCACTTGCTGTTATCGCAGGTAATATCCAAGTTTTAAAAACAGTAGATTTCTTTTATTCACCAGAACCTGTTGCATTAGGAACCATTCTTTTTGCATCAACTTTTTTATGTACTGATATTTTATCTGAATATTATGGCAAGGAAAAAGCTAGAATGAATATTTTAATTGGTTTTAGTGCTTTCTTATTTATGACTTTATTAATGGTAATTACAATTGGTTTTCAACCATCAGATGCTGATTGGGTACAAGAAAGTTTATCAAATGTATTTACTCCAATGACAAGATTTTTTATAGCTAGTATGATAGCATACTTAATCAGCCAATATTTTGATGTTTGGTTTTTTAATTATTTGAAACAATCTTTATCAGGCAAGTCTCTCTGGTTAAGAAACAATTTATCTACTATTATTTCTTCTTTGGTTGATAACACAGTCTTTAGTATATTTGCTTGGATCTTATTAAATCCTGAACCAGTAAGTATGTATAATGTCATAATGATTTATATTTTAGGCACTTATTTTCTTAGAATATTTATAGCTCTACTTGACACTCCTTTTATTTACATAGCTAAGTTTTTTGTCCCAAAAACTAATGACTAACTTTTCTTGGAAAGTTAAAAAAACATATAAAAATAATAAAGCAAGAATAGGAAAAATTTCTACACCACACGGTGATATTGAAACCCCAGCTTTTATCTTTTGTGCAACAAAAGCTGCACTAAAATCTTTTACTGCTCATGATGCAAAAAAAAATAATACACAAATTATACTATCTAATACTTACCATTTAATGCTTCAGCCAGGTAGTGAACTAATAGCTCAGCATGGAGGTCTTCATAAATTTACGGGTTGGAATGGACCTATGTTAACAGATAGTGGTGGATTTCAAATTTTTTCTCTTGGTCATGGCTCAGTTGCTGATGAAATAAAAGGGCGAAAAACAAATTCAAAAAATAAAAAAACTTTAATAAATTTGAATGAAGAAGGGGCATTATTCAAGTCTTACATAGATGGTTCTACTCATATGCTATCTCCTGAAAAATCAATAGAGGTTCAAAGAAATCTTGGTGCAGATTTCATCTTAGTTTTTGATGAATGCACTCCTTATAATGTAGATAAAAAATATACATCAGATTCTATGTTGAGAAGTCATAGATGGTCTCTAAGATCAATCAATGCATTTAACTCTAAAATTAATTATAATCCTAAAAACGGTTCAGCTGGTAGACAAGAAATGTATGGGATCGTTCAAGGTGGGATTTACAGAGATTTAAGAGAAGAAAGCGTTGAATTTAATACAAAAAAAATTAATACTTTCGGGATTGCTATTGGTGGAAGTTTAGGATCAAATAAAGATGAGATGAAAGATATCGTTCATTTTACTTCTTCTAAATTAGATAATTCTCGCCCCGTACATTTACTTGGTATAGGTGATCCAAGGGATATATGGGACTTTGTTGCAGATGGAATTGATACATTTGATTGTGTAAGTCCAACTAGAATTGCTAGACACGGTTCAGCTTTAGTAAAAGGTAAACAAGGTAAAATAAACTTAAAAAATGTTAAATATAAAAATAATTTAAAACCAATAGATAATGAATGTAATTGCTATACCTGTAAGAACTTTACACTGGCATATTTACACCATCTTTTTTCTTCACAAGAATTACTAGGATTACAACTTCTTACTAATCATAATATCCATTTTATGAATAATCTTATGAAAGAAATTAGAAATTCAATTGATAATAATGATTTTGATAATGCAAAAAAGATATGGTTAAATTCTTAATTATCTAATTGAAAAGTTGTAGATAGTTGATTTAGTAATACTTCACCTAACTGATCTACATCCATTATTGTTACTGCCTTACTATAATACCTGGAAACATCATGTCCAATTCCTATAGCGATCAATTCAATTTCTTCTTTTTTTTCTATCTCACCAATTATATCTCTCAAATTTTTTTCTAAATAATTACCAGGATTTACAGAAAGTGTTGAATCATCAACCGGTGCACCATCACTTATAACAATAAGAATTTTTCTTTTTTCCTTTCGAAAAGATAATCTTTTATAAGCCCATGATAAAGCTTCTCCATCGACATTTTCCTTCAAAATTCCCTCTTTCAATAATAAGCCCAAATTTTTCTTTGATCTCCTCCATGGTGAGTCTGCAGATTTATAGATAATATGTCTTAGATCATTTAACCTGCCAGGATTAGAAGGCTTTCCATTTTTGATCCATTTTTCTCTGGAGTTACCCCCCTTCCAAGCTTTAGTTGTAAACCCTAATATTTCAGATTTAATTAAGCATCTTTCCAATGTTTTTGCTAAAATATCTGAACAAAGGGCAGCAACCGTAATTGGTCTGCCTCTCATTGAACCAGAATTATCAATCAGAAGACTCACAATAGTATCTTTAAATTCAACTTCCTTTTCAATTTTGTAGCTTAATTTATTATTTGGATTAGCAATAATTTTAGCTAATCTTGATGTATCAAGAAAACCCTCTTCCATATTAAAATCCCATTGACGATTTTGTTGAGCTAAAAGTTTTCTTTGCAGTCTATTGGCAATTTTAACAATTAGTGGTTGAAAAGAAAACACTTGTTGGTCAAGATTTCTTCTAAGTTTCTCTAATTCTTTGATATCACAAAGTTCTTCAGCATTAATAATTTCATCAAAATTATAATCATAAACTTTATAATTCTCTAAATTCTCTAAAATTTTTCTATCTGGTAAATAATCTAGTTCAGTATCCCCGCTTTCTTCTCCCATATCATCATTTTCTTCTAATGAAACTGACTGCTCAACAGCTGTTTCACTTGTTTGCATTTCAATATTTGACTCAGTTTGTTCATCATTTTTTTGTTCATCATTATTTTCATTTTCATTATCTTGATCTTCATCGTTTTGATTAATATCTTCATTTTGAGTATTGTTTACACTGTTATTAAGTAATCCAAGTTCATCTAGTTTTGCAACTATGGTAGATGTATATTTTTCCTGATCATGTAGACATTTCTTTAAATCTATAAAAAAGTTTGAATAATTTTTTTTTAATTTTTCTTTTACAATATTTTTAAAATTACTATTAATTTCACCTAAATCTACGTCAACAATTTCTTCAAATGCTACATTTTTAAATGCTTTAATTAATAAATTTTGATCTTTTTTAGTATTTCCTATTTTAAGATCTCTAATATACTTATTCTTTAAATTTTTTTGTATTCCTTTGAATTCACTACTACCTATAGCTTCTACTCGTGCTTGTTCCAAAACATTAATTATTTCGTTTGATAACTCATCTTGATTTAAAAAGTTTTGGTGTATATCCTTTGAATGTAATCTGAACTCTAATGCAAAAGAGTCTGCTTCAGCTCTTAAATATTCTAGATTATTTTTGAAATTTTCAATTTTTGGCTCAGTTAGATTTATAGTATTACCAATAATTGAAGGATTTTCTTTAACAAAATTAATCTCTATATCTTCTTTTTTACCTATTGATTTTATTGTAGCACTTAATGACTTTTTAAAATCTTCAATAATTTCGCTATTCTTTGACATTAGCTACCTTAGCATCAGTAATATCAATTCCAAATGACCTTTGAAAATATTCCTGTAAGATAGATCTCTCCATTTCATCGCATCTATTTAAAAAAGATAGTTTAAAAGAATATTCTATATCATTGAATAGAAGATAATTTTCTGCCCAAGTCAATACAGTTCTTGGACTCATAACAGTTGAAATATCACCATTAATGAATCCTGATCTAGAAAGATCTGCAGTAGCTACCATGCATTTAACTATGTCTTTGCTATTCTTATTATTAAGTTTTTTTAATTTACTTAAGATAATATTGATTTCTTGCTGGTTACTAAGGTAATTTAAGGTTGATACAATATTCCATCTATCCATTTGACCTTGGTTTATTTGTTGAGTACCATGATACAAACCAGATGTATCACCAAGACCAATAGTGTTTGCTGTAGCAAACAACCTAAAAAATTTGTGAGGTTTAATTACTCTTGATTGATCCAATAGAGTTAATTTACCTTCTGACTCCAAAATACGTTGAATTACAAACATTACATCAGGTCTGCCTGCATCATACTCATCAAATACTAAAGCTACAGGATTTTTGTATGACCAAGGAAGTATGCCATCCTGAAACTCTGTCACCTGTTTATTATCTTTGAGTACGATAGCGTCTTTCCCAATCAAATCTATCCTACTGATGTGACTATCTAAATTAATTCTAATACATGGCCAATTAAGTCTGGCTGCTACTTGTTCGATATGAGTAGATTTGCCAGTGCCATGGTATCCTTGAATCAAAACTCTTCTATTAGAAGAAAATCCTGCAAGTATTGAAAGAGTTGTGGCTGGATCAAAAATATATGTTTGATCTATTTCTGGTACGTGTTCAGTTTTTTCTTTAAACTTATAAACCTCAAACTCACAGGAAACCCCAAATATTTCTTTGGAATCAATTTTGATACTAGGAGATATTTCCATATTTTTTTTATCAGTCATTTTTAAATTTTTTTAAAAGTATTTTGTATGAGTTATTTATTTCCTTAAACTTCTCTTCTGCTTTTTTATCATTACCATTTACATCAGGGTGAAATATTTTCACTAGTTTTTTGTAAGTTTTTTTAATTTTATCCAATTTTAATGGTAGATCTAGATTGAATAATGATAGAGCTTCATTTTCTTCTTTTGTAAGATTTTCATCAACTAGCTTATTTCTGAAGTAATTATTCTCTCGTTCATTTATATTTAAATCGTTCATTTCTTCGTTAAAAAAATTGTTAATTTGATCCATTACTTTGTGATAATTTCCCTTTAATGGCCAAGATGGCCTGTTCCAAATAATATCTTCTCTCATTGAATTCTCAATTTCATTAACTGATAATCCTTTATAAAAATCCCATGACTTATTATATTCCTTAATATGTTCCATACAAAAGTAATAATATTGATTTAACAAAACTCTAGATTTTGGTGCTTTAAACTTACCTTCACTATTACAATCTTTGTTATCACATTTTCTAAAAAATGTTTTTTCCCAAGAAAGACTATTTTTATTAATATCTATTTTATGTTTTCCCACAGGTAATATATAGTTTAAAAATAATGAATCGTAAGCAAAGAATTGATAAAATATTATCAAATAAATTTGAGAATTTTTTATTGGAAATTGTTGACAATTCAAATTTGCATAAAGGGCATAATAATTTTAACGGTAGCGGTGAAACTCATATCAAGATAATCTTGACAAAAAAAGACAATTC
>CACNLM010000022.1 GCA_902621305.1 uncultured Alphaproteobacteria bacterium
ATATCATTTACAACTACTCATTTAAACCAAGGTGGTGCCTTAGTTCATATCTACACTGATGGATCCATTCATTTAAATCATGGAGGAATTGAAATGGGTCAAGGATTAATGACGAAACTTGCTTTAGTGGCTTCAAATGAATTTGGCCTTGATTACGAAAATATAAAAATCTCTTCAACGGATACAGAAAAAGTGCCTAACACATCAGCAAGTGCAGCATCAGCTACAACTGATATAAATGGAGCAGCAATTGTTAATGCTATAAATAATATCAAATCAGGACTAAATGAATTTATCTATGATTATTTTAAAACAAATAGCAAAATAAATTATGAAAATAATTTTGTTTATTTTGATAAAAGAAAAATATCTTTTAAAGAATTGATAAATACTGCTTACTTAAATAGAATTCCATTGTCATCTTCAGGTTTCTATAAAACTAACAAAATTAATGTGAATACAAAAACACTTCAAGGAAGGCCGTTCTTGTATTTTACTTATGGCGCAGCAGTAACAGAAGTAATCATTGATAAATTAACTGGTGAAAATAAAATACTTCAAGTAGATATAATTCATGATGTTGGCAAATCTATAAATAAGAGAATTGATAAAGGGCAAATTGAGGGTGGCTATATTCAAGGGTTAGGTTGGCTCACAACTGAAGAAGTATCTTGGAAATCAAATGGAGTTCTAACAACTCATAGTCCTTCTACTTACAAAATACCTACTGCCGGTGAAACACCATTTAAATTTAATGTTGAAATATATCATCGTGGTTTTAATAAAGAAAAGGTTATTAATCGCTCTAAAGCTGTTGGAGAGCCACCATTTATGCTAGCAATTTCAAGTTTTATCGCACTAAAGGACGCAGTATGTAATGCTAATAAAGGAAAAAATTCTGAAAAATTAATTGCACCTGCTACTGCTGAAAATATATTAAAAAGTTTGAACTAATATGTATCTTAAAAAGTTAAGTAAGAATATAAGTTTTAACAGTAAAATAGTTAAAGCTAAAATTATTGAAGTTAAAGGATCTTCGCCCAATAATTTAGATGACATTATATTAATCTCAACTGATACTATCTTTGGAACTATAGGTGGCGGAAACTTAGAATATTTAGTTATAGATGAAGCGAAAAAATTAATAGATAAAAATATAGCTAATAAAGTAATGAATATTCCGCTTGGACCAGGAATTGGACAATGTTGTGGTGGATACGTACAAGTTAAATTAAGTTTACATAATAATTCCAAAGATGCACTAAAAGATGAATACATTGTTAATAATGTTAAACCTAACTTATATATCTTTGGATCAGGACATATTGGTCAAGCATTAATTTCTAAATTAGAAAATATTAATTTTAATACTTTTATAATTGATTCAAGAGAAGATTATTTAAAAATGACAAATATCAAAGATATAAATTATTTACTTTCAAAAAAACCTTGGGAGATTGTATCAAAACTAGAAGATAATTCTTATTTTATAGTCTTAACTCACAGTCATGATTATGACTTAAAAATATTAAATGAAATTTTGAAAAAAAATAATACTTTTGTTGGTTTAATTGGATCTCTTACAAAGAAAAAAAGGTTTTATAAAAGATTGATTGATAATGGTCACAATAAATCAATAGTTGATAAAATTGAGTGTCCAATTGGAATTGATATTGGTAATTCAAAAGATCCGAATGAAATAGCTTTCTCAATAATTACAAGAATAATATTAATAAAAAATAGCTTAAAACATTTATCAAATAATAAAATTAAAGAAGTTATATGACAAATATAGATTTTATGAAAAGAGCTATTTTACTTTCAATTGAAAATATCAAAAATAATGGAGGTCCTTTTGGATGTGTTATTGTAAAAGAAAATGAAATTATTGCAGAGGGAGTAAATAGAGTAACATTTAACAATGATCCTACTGCTCATGCTGAAATTGTTGCTATTAGAAATGCTTGTCAAAAATTAAATACCTTTAATTTAGAGGGTTGTGAATTGTATTCCAGTTGCGAACCATGTCCTATGTGCTTGAGTGCGATATATTGGTCACATATAGATAAAGTATATTATGGTAATTCTAGAGAAGATGCTGCAAAAATTAAATTTGATGACAAGTTTATTTATGATGAACTATCACTAGAAATGAAAGAGAGAAAAATTCCTATCAGTCAATTATCACGTGACGAGGCAATAAAAGCATTTAATATTTGGGAAAAAGAAGAAAATAAAATAAGATATTAATATGGAATTTTTTCTAAAAATTGTAGCACCAGTTCAATCTTATGACTTCCAAACCTTTTTTCATAATTTACTTTTGTCACTACCAGCATCAGCATTATTAGGATTATTATTATTTTTTATCCTTGGGGCATTTTCAGGTTTAAAATCTAAAGAACAAAGGCTCTATATTGTAATTGCAACTACAATAGTTATAGCTTTTACTGCTGCTTTTTATAATTTAGGTGTTCCATCAGAAACTTTATTTGCAGTATATTCTGAGTGGCTACATTTAATTGTTAGATGGGTTCATATAATTGTTGGTGTAGCATGGATTGGAACATCATTTTACTTTAATTGGCTGGATAGTAGACTGGAAAGAGATGATCCGGATTTTAAACACCTTGACGGTTATTTATGGTCTGTTCATTCAGGTGGGTTTTATAGAATTGAAAAATTAAAAGGACCTCCTAAAAAACTTCCAAAAGTTCTTCATTGGTTTAAATGGGAAGCATATGCAACTTGGATAAGTGGTTTTGTATTACTTATTTTAGTCTATTATTTAAATGCAAGCTCTATGATGTTGGGAGCAAGCGGTATTATATTAACACCCTTTCAAGCAATTTTAATATCTATATTCTTACTTATAGGATCTTGGCTTCTATATGATTATCTTTGTAAAAGTGTTTTAAAAGATAATGAACAAACTTTGATTGCAACTGGTGTTTTATTATTTGTATTATTAAGTTATTTTTTAACTCAAATTTATGGATCAAGAGCTGCATACATACATGTTGGAGCAATTATTGGCACCATTATGGCAGCTAATGTTTTTAGAGTAATTATTCCTGCACAAAGAAATCTTGTTTCATCAGCTGAAAACAAACAAAAGCCAAATTTAAATCTTTCATTAGAAGCAAAAAACAGATCAATTCATAATAATTATTTCACACTTCCTGTTTTATTTATTATGATTAGTTCACATTTTTCTTTTACGTATGGAGCAGTAAATAATTGGTTAATTTTAGCTGTTATATCGATAGCTGGTATTTTAACTCGCCATTACTTTAATTTAAGAAATAAAAAACAATATAAATTTTGGATTTTACCATCAGCAGGTTTAATCATGTTTTTTTTAATGACTTTAAGTAGTCTTTCAATATTTGAAAAAAAAGATGCAAATGCATCTCTTTCTTTAGAATTAGTCAGTTTCAATGAAGTACAAAATATAATTAAATACAGATGTGGAACATGTCATGCCAAATACCCAACTTTTGAAGGTATTGAAGCGGCACCAAAAGGAGTTGTATACGACACAGCTCAAGATATTGTAAATAATATAAAATTAATCAAAGCTCAGGCTATTGATGCTGAAATTATGCCTCCGAATAATCTTACTGGTATTACAAAAAATGAAAGAGAAATATTAAAAGTTTGGATTGAGCAAGGAGCAAATATCAATAATTAACTGGAATGGGGTCTAGTGATCTCCATAAATACCATGTGGCTTGTGAACTATACGGACTCCATTTTTTATAAAGCAACTTAAGTTTTCTTTCACTTATAGGAAGTTGAACCTTATAAAGTTTTGAAATAGCTTTTAAAAACCCTAAATCACCTGTTGGAAAAATATTTGAACTTCCATAACTAAACATTAAAAACATATGAATAGTCCAATTCCCTACTCCTTTTATTTCAATTAAATTATTATAAATTTCTTCTTCAGAAGTTTTATTTATATTTTTTATGAATTTCTTGTTTTGTAAAAAAAATTTAGAAATATTTCTAATATATAAAATTTTTTGTCTTGATAGACCACATTTTCGTAAATCTGTAGTACGTAATTTAGATACAGTTTGTGGTGTTATATTTCTTTTAAGTTTAAAAAATTTAGTTTTCATCGAATCAGCTGCAGATACTGATATTTGTTGACCAATTATTGAATTAATTAATGAATGAAAATAATTAGAATTTAGATTTAAATATTCATTCCTATAAGTTTGAATTAATTTCTTCAAAACTTTATCTTTATTTGATAGATAAATCTTACCTTTATTCCAATATTTAGGTTTCATATGAATTATTATAACAAATTTAAAAAAATAATATCATACATAAATTTTATTTTTGGAATTTATTTATGGGCTTTAGTAATATATGCAATATTAAGAGCAACAGGATTAATTAAAAGATTTGCGTTACAAGAACATCTCTTAGGTGAGTATTTATCAATACCTATTAAATTTATTTTAAGTTTATTTTAATAAATAATATGATCTATTATTACTTTATTGCAATGGCTGCTGCACTTTGTTGGGCAGTAGCATCTTTAGTATCAGCAGATGTTACAAGAACTATTGGAGGTTTAGCCTTTAATCGTCTTAGATTATTTTTTGTATCAATAATGTTAATTACTTACACATTTTATATAAATACTTGGAATACAATTAGTATTGATTACTTAACTATTATTATTATTTCAGGAATTGTAGGGATATTTTTAGGTGATACTTTATTGTTTATTGCTTTGCAAAAAATTGGGCCAAGAAGAAATAATATTTTATTTTCTTTAGCTGCTCCTTTTACTGTAGTAATTAATATTTTTTTTCTAAATGAACTTGCTTCAACTATTAGTATTATTGGATGTTTTGTTGTTTTTTTTGGTGTTGTTTTTGCAATTTCTTATGGAGATAAAAAAGGATCTGAGCATAGATGGGAAAAAGTAGAAGGTTCACTTTATATAGGAATTATTTTATCTATTGGAGCCGCGTTGTGCCAAGCAATTGGATTGGTTATGATGAAACCTATATTATCAGATGGAGCAGATCCAATAGCTTCAGCAGCAATTAGAACTACTGTTTCATGTATTTTTTTATCATTTACATTTTTTTTAGATTATGAAGTCTTTAATACAAAAGTTAATCTTACAGCAAAAATTATTTACCAATCAATTCTTAGTGGCTTTTTAGGAATGGCCTTAGGTATGAGTTTACTTTTAATCGCATTACAAAAAGCTGATGCAGGTATTGTTGCAACTTTATCTTCAACTAGTCCAATAATGATATTATTTCTTCTTTGGATATTAACAAAAAAAATACCCTCTTATGGGGCGTGGGTTGGAACAATTATTGCAATTTTTGGAACAGGATTAATTTTTATCTATTAATTTAATACCTAATTCTTCTAATCTTTCTTTATCGATACTTGCAGGGGCATCCATCATTAAATCCATAGCTTGTTGATTCATTGGAAATGCTATTACTTCTCTAATATTTGGCTCATCAGCAAGTAACATAACAATTCTATCAATACCTGGTGCGCTACCTCCGTGAGGAGGTGCTCCAAACTTGAGAGCATTAAGCATTCCTGAAAATTTATCTTCTAATTCTTTTTTCGAATATCCAGCTATATCAAATGCTTTATACATAATTTCTGGTTTATGATTTCTAATTGCACCAGAAGATAACTCTACACCATTACACACAATATCGTATTGATAAGCTTTTATATCAAGAGGATCTTTATTTTCTAAAGCATCCATCTCACCTTGAGGCATTGAAAAGGGATTATGACTAAATTGTATTTTATTAGTTTTTTCATCAATTTCATACATTGGAAAATCAACTATCCAACAAAATTCAAAAGCATTTTTATTAAGTAAATTTAAGTCATTACAAATTTTTTCTCTTACTTTACCTGAAAATAATTGAGCCTCTTTTAATTTATCACAAACAAAAAATATTGAGTCATTTTCTTCAAGTTTTAACAATAATAATTGATCTTCATTTAAATTCTTTGCAATAGGACCTTTGAAACTATTTTCTGTAAATGAAATATAGCCTAATCCAGCTGCACCCTCTTCTCTTGCCCAATTGTTTAATTTATCAAAGAAACTTCTAGGTTGATCGCCAGTATTTTTAACAATTATTCCCTTAACAACAGATCCTTTTTCTATTTGATTACTAAATATTTTAAAATTTGAACCTTTAAACACATTTGTATAATCATCTATCACAAGTGGATTTCGTAAATCAGGCTTATCAGATCCGTAAACTTCCATCGACTCATTGTAAGGTATTCTCCTAAATGGAAACGGACTTACCTTAATTTCATTATTTTTCTTATTTTCATCAAATATTTCAAATAAAACCGGTTCAATAGCCTCAAATACATCTTCCTGTGTTACAAAACTCATTTCAAAATCTAATTGATAGAATTCACCTGGAGATCGATCTGCCCTACTATCTTCATCTCTAAAACATGGTGCAATTTGAAAATATTTATCAAAACCAGCAATCATTAATAATTGTTTAAATTGCTGAGGTGCTTGAGGGAGAGCATAAAATTTACCCTGATGTATTCTAGATGGGACTAAATAATCTCTTGCTCCCTCTGGAGATGATGAAGTAAGAATGGGAGTTTGAAATTCAATAAAGTTTCTATCTATCATTTTCTTTCTAATATCTGATATTATTTTGCTTCTTAAAATGATATTTTGGTGTAGTTTTTTTCTTCTTAAATCTAAAAATCTATATTTTAATCTAATTTCTTCACCATATTCGATATCAGAATTTACAGGCAAAGGAAGAATATCAGATTTAGATAAAATTTTATAATCTGAAATCTGTATTTCAATTTCACCTGTTTGAAGATTTTTATTTATTGTCTCATCAGATCTTTTAACAACTTCTCCAATAATTGATAAAACACTTTCATTACTTAATTTACTGATTCCCTCAAATCGAGAATGTGTTCCGTCAATTACACACTGTGTAATTCCATAATTATCTCTTAAATCTATAAATAATAAATTTCCATGATCTCTAATTGTATCAGCCCATCCTGATAAAGTAACTTTATCACCCAAGTTTTTTATAGATAATTCAGAGCATAAATGAGATCTATAATGATTCATAATTTTTTGAACCATCTACAGTATTTCTTTTATTAATGGTATTGTTAATTGTCTTTTTTTATCAAGTGAAATTTCATCTAATTTAGTTACAATTTCATAAATAGCTTGATAGGAACGATCTATTCTTCTAAGAATATAATCAAAAATTTCATTTGAGTTAATTATGAATTGTTTTTCAATTAATAATTTCGTGAGTATTGTAATAAGCATTTCATCATCTGGTTTTTCAATTTCATAACTATTAAAAGTCTTTAAGCGTGAGGATAGATCTTCATATCTAAAACTAATATCGTTTATTTTAGTATTAGAAATAATTAATATTTTTAAATTATTTAAAATACAGTTATTTACTAAATAGAATATTTCTTCTTGATTATGAGTAATTAAATCGTCAACTAGAACATTCAGTTTTGTATCTAAAATTATTTTTAAATCATTATTTAATCTTATAGCATTATTTTTTTTCATCCAAATTTGACCTAGAAAAGATTTACCAGATTTGTTAGGTCCATACAAAAATAAATTTTTAAAATCATTTTTAATTACTCCAGAAAAGGCATTAAAATTAGAGGAATTTACAAAATAATTATTTTCACTAAAAGTATTATTAAAATGATAATTGAAACTTTTTTGATTAATCATATTAAGCTAATTTTACAAATGTTAGATGTGTAATTGATTTTTAACTTATGTATATTAAATAAATTATATAAGATTTTAAAATTCCCATAAAAAAATATATCATATTCAATTTTTTTGTTTGAGATAGATTTAATATCGTAATTATTTATCACAGAAATGTTA
>CACNLM010000023.1 GCA_902621305.1 uncultured Alphaproteobacteria bacterium
TTTTTGATAATTGCAATTTATCAAGCATTTCAATAGGCATTTTTACAATTTTACCTTTATCATTTACAGGAGTTATTAAAATCTTCGAATCAATTAATAAATTTTTTTCTCTAAATATAGACTGATTAAAAATTATTTTTACTTTTGAAATTTCATGAATTTTTGTTTCAACATCTAAAATATCTTCAAAATATGCAGGTAATTTAAAATCAATATCGATATGTTTAACTACAAAGTAAAAATTAAGTGATTGGAGTAGGTTTTGATGATTATAACCCAATTTATATAAGAATTCTGACCTACCCCTCTCTAAATATTTTAAATAATTTGAATGATATACTCTGCCTGATGCATCGGTGTCTTCATAGTAAACTTTAATTTTATAATTCATAATATTGATTTAGATAATTTTTTGACATTTCAGAAAGATTAAAACCGATACCTATTGATGAATTTAATAAAAGATTACCATCTCTTATTTTGACAGCAGGTTTCAAAATATCAGTTCTGAGTGCATTTTCGTTAATATCATATTCTAAAAAACCACTTTGATTAATTGCAGACATTAAATGCGCTGAAGTAACCAAACCTACAGCACCACCTAAATAATGTAGATATAATTTATCAGTAACTATTCTATCTTTTAAACTTATTATTTGAGAAATACCTCCATACCTAGCAATATCTGGTTGTAAAAATTTAATTGAAGTATCATCATTTAATTTAACAAAATTATTTATTTGAGTAATATTTTCACCAAAGGCTAAATTTTTATTATTATTTATTAAATTAATAATTTCATTTAAAGAATTGTCTGCACTAATTGGCTCTTCTAACCAATAATATCTGAACTTATTTAATGCTTTAATATTTGAGTTAACTTTATCTATTTTCCAAGCTTGATTTACATCAATCATATAATCTTCAGAATCATTTAAAATTTTCTCAATTGATGCTAAACTTGAAATATCATCATTTAAATTATAACCAATTTTTATTTTAAATTTTTTTACTCCTAATTTTCTTGCTTCACTAATTCTTTCTTGGTGTTCGTCTCTATTAATTCCACTGGCATAAACTTGAATCTTATCTGGAGAATTAATATTAATTAATTTGTTTAGAGGTATTTTTTTATTTTTTGAAAATAAATCCCAACAAGCACAATCTATTCCAGAAATAATATTACTAAAAGCTCCATAATCACCACTTTGAATTTTTATTGAATTAAATTTTTCATAAAAAAAATCATAAGGATCACTCGGCTTTTCAAAATTAAAATTTTTAAGTAAATTTACAAAATAATCTTTAAAAATTTCAAATCTATATCTACCAGCATGATTTGGGAAATTACACCATATTTCTCCAAATCCACTGTTGTCATTTTGATCAATTAATTCAACTATTAACGATGATCTAAAAGTCATTCTGCCAAATGAAGATAAAACTGGATTTTTATTCTTATACTTAAATAAATGAATTTTGATTTTATTTACTGTAATCATCAAATTAGCAAATCGTATATTGATTATCTTTTATCTACATAAACTATCAATAATTGACATAATTAAAATCATAAATTTTAAAGAGAAATCCTCGTTACATTGAAAAAAATGCAATAATCACTAAATAGCATTACGAAATGACTGATTATTTAGACTCAATAATTCAAAGAGATCCAGCTGCAAGAAGCAAGCTAAGTATCGTGCTTACATACCCAGGAATAAAGTCTGTTTTCTTTCATAGAATAGCAAACAATCTATGGAATTTAAATCTTTACACTCTAGCAAGAATAGTTTCTCAATTTAGTCGTTTTTTAACAGGAATTGAAATTCATCCAGCTGCTAAAATAGGTAAAAACCTATTTATTGATCATGGTATGGGAACTGTAATTGGAGAAACAAGCATAATTGGAGATAATGTTACTTTATATCATGGTGTTACACTTGGAGGAATTAGTCCAGCAGAAAATTCCAATGATCAAAGAGATACAAAAAGACATCCAACAATAGAGGATAATGTAATCATAGGATGTGGAGCAAGTATTCTTGGCCCAATTATTATTGGGAGTTGTGCAAGAGTTGGAGCTAATACAGTAGTATTAAAAGATGTTCCCCCTTATGCAACAATGGTAGGAAACCCAGTTAAAAATATTAATATTAATAAGGATACTTCATTTAATCCATATGGTGTAAGAGATATTGATGATAACAAATAATGTTACTCAATTAATTGGTAACACCCCCCTAATAAAATTAAAATACCCTTCAGAGATTTCAGGCTGTGAAATATTTGGTAAAGCTGAATTTATGAATCCAGCTGGTTCAGTGAAAGATAGAACAGCACTTGGTATTATCGAGGATGCAGAAGAAAAAAAATTATTGGAACCAGGTGGAACTGTCGTAGAAGGTACTTTTGGGAATACAGGAATAGGCTTAGCATTAGTTTGTAATGCAAAAAATTATAATCTGGAAATTGTAATGCCTAACATAACCGTTCAATCTAAAAGAGATATACTCAAAAATATGGGAGCAAAACTTCATTTAGTTAATGCAAAACCATATTCCGATCCTGGCAACTATCAAAAAGTCTCGCAGCAATTAGCTAAAGATATTGAAAAACAAACAGGTAAAAAAACTTTTTGGGCTGGTCAATTTGAAAATTTAGCAAACTACAAATTTCATGAAAAAACAACATCTGCAGAAATTTTTAAACAAACAGATGGTAAAATAGATGGTTTCACATGTGCAATTGGAACAGGAGGAACTTTAACTGGTGTGAGCGTTGGGCTAAAATCAAAAAATAAAGAAATTATTATCGCTTGTACTGACTCACAGGGATCATCAATGTTTAATTATTTTACTAATGGTAAACCAGAAAAAAAAGGAGAGGAATCAATTACAGAGGGTATTGGACAAGCCAGAGTAACAAAAAATTTAGAAAATTGTCTTGTAGACCAATCATTTTTTGTTTCTGATCAAGAATGTATGGAAATGCTATTTAAAATTATGAAAACAGATGGATTATTTCTAGGATTAAGTTCTGGGGTCAATATATGTGGTGCAGTAAAACTGGCCAAATCAATGGGTAAAGGGAAAAAAATTGCGACAATACTTTGTGATGATGCAAATAAATATTATGATAAAATGTTTAATAAAGAATATTTGATTTCCAAAAATTTACCTTATGCCGATTGGATGTAATAATGAAAACAAAAAAATTTAATTCTAAAGTAATTCATTCAGGTCATGGTGCTGATGAAACTACAGGCGCAGTAATGCCTCCTATTCATCTTTCGTCGACTTTTAAGCAAAATTCTCCTGGTGACTTTACTTATGAATATGCAAGAACAGGAAACCCAACAAGAGATATATTAGAAAAGTTATTAGTTGAATTGGAAGATGGTAAATTTGCTTATGCTTTTAGTTCAGGTATGGCAGCAATTTCTGCATTATCAGATGCTTTAGGTAAAAATTATTCAATTATTTGTAGCGATGATGTTTACGGTGGAACAAGAAGAATATTTGATAAAATTAAAACAGTGAATCAAGATGTGGAAGTAACATATGCCGATCTTAGTAAAGAAAATAATTGGCAAGGTCATCTAAAAGAAAATACCAAAATGATTTGGGTTGAGACGCCCTCTAACCCATTACTTAAAATTATAGATATAAAAAAAATTAGAGAAAGCTTAAAAGATGATAGTATTATTATAGTCTGTGATAATACTTTTGCATCACCTTATAATCAGCAACCATTAAATAATGGAGCTGATGTTGTTATACATTCGTCAACTAAGTATCTTGGAGGTCATTCAGATATAATTGGAGGTGCATTAATTATAAATGATAATAAAATTTTAGCTGATAAAATTAAATATATCCAAAATGCAGTTGGTGCTGTTCCCAGCCCCTTCGATTGTTATTTACTCATTCGATCAATTAAGACACTTGCTGTAAGAATGGAGAGGCACAATAATAATGCCTTAGAAATTGCTAATTATTTATTAAAACATCCTAAAATTAAAAATGTATTTTACCCTGGACTAGAAAATAACCCAAGTTATGAAATTGCAAAAAAACAAATGACTGGATTTGGAGGAATATTATCAATTGAATTAATGGGTGATATTAATTCAGCAAAAAAATTTCTTGAAACAATTCAAATATTTACACTAGCAGAAAGTTTGGGTGGAGTTGAAAGTTTAATTGAGCATCCAGCTATAATGACACATGCATCAATAGATAAAAAAATTAGAGATGAATTAGGAATTTCTGATACCCTTATAAGACTTTCAATTGGCATTGAAGATATTTCAGACTTAAAGAAATCTTTAGATGATGCTTTAAAAAATATTTAAATTATTTTTTTCAAATCTGGAGGTGAATAATTAGGACCCTTCATAACCTTACCAAATTCATTATAAATTGGCTTGCCTTCCTCTGAAAGTTTACTCATATTACTACGATGAACTTCGTTAAAACATTGATCTAGATCTATACCAAAAGCAGCACCCGCACCATATGTTACAACTAAAATATCAGTTAATGCATCAGCAACTTCTAAGATATCATTATCATTAATTGCATCTTTTAACTCATTAAATTCTTCATCAATCAATTTTTTTCTTAATTCAACAATTTTATTTTCTGGAAATTCAGCACTAGTTTTTACTTCTTGACCAAAAGTTGTCATAAATTCTTTTACTTTTTCAAAATTTGTCATTTTATCTCCCAATAATATTTATTTATAAAAAATATCGTTGTAAGTCACAACTATAAAGAGAAAAGATATTATTGTTATCCCCACAGCCAAATAAACTCTTGTAATAAACTCAGGAAGAGAGTTTGAAAAAATTCTTCTAATAATAAAATACATTATATGACCACCATCTAAAAGAGGAATAGGAAGCAAATTAAATAAACCTACAAACAAAGAAATAATAATAAATAAAAATAGAACTCCTCTAACTTGATCTAGCATCATTTGATCTGCATTTTTAACGATCCCTATTGGTCCAGCTAACTGATCTCCTAATGTATTTTCTTTATAAGATTGTTGAAGAAATGCAAAAGAAGCAGCATAATATGTAGGTATAAATAAAGATGAGTTTTTAATTGAATCAATTAAATTATACTTATCAATAATAGGATTTTGAGGTGAAGATATTCCGATAATGTACCTATTTAATTCTTCATTAAATTTTAGATCAAAATTTTTTTCAATTATCTGATTATTTCTTTCTATTAAGATATTTATACTTGGGTTATTTGCAATTGCTTTTGGGATATCAGAAAACTCTTCAATACTAATATTATTTATTTCAAGTATTCTATCTCCTTCTCTAAGATCATTTTCAAATGCTGATGAATTTTCGCTAACTGATCCAATAATCGGCATTAAACTAACAATTCCAAAAAAGAAAAATATGCAGATAAGAGCAAACCACGCACTAAGAATATTAAAAATACTTCCTGCTAAAAGTACTAGTATCTTTTGAAAAAGTGTAAGGGATTGAAAGGATCCTTGTTCATCGTTAGGGTTTGGAGAAAATATATTATCAAGTCCTTTGATTTTTACATATCCACCTAATGGAATTGGAGATAATTTCCATGTAGTGCCATTTCTATCTGTATATTTTAAAAGAGGCTTACCAAATCCAATTGAAAAATCAGTAACTTCAGCTTTAAACCATCTCGCAACTATATAATGTCCATATTCATGGATTGCGACCAAGACTAAAAAAACTAAAATAAGATTAATATAAATCATAATTGTTATTAAATTAGTGTTTTAATTTATTGATAAATAATAATTATCCAGTTTTAGCCTCTTCGTATTCATCGATTGGAGGACAAACACAAAATAAATTTCTATCCCCATATACATTATCAATTCTACTAACTGGACTCCAGTATTTATTATTTATTAAATAAGCATGAGGGTAAGCAGCTTCTTTACGGGTATATTTATGATCCCAATTATCAGAAGATACCTCCTCTATGGTATGTGGGGCATTTTTAATAGGATTATCTACTTTATCAAATTTACCATCTCTAATCATAGTAATTTCATTATAAATAGAAATCATTGCTTCACAAAATCTATCTAGCTCCTCTTTTGATTCACTTTCAGTGGGTTCAATCATCAGAGTGCCTGGAACTGGAAAAGACATTGTAGGAGCGTGAAATCCATAATCAATTAGTCTTTTAGCAATATCTTCATCTGAAATATTTAATTCTTGTTTAAATGGCCTGATATCAATAATAAATTCATGTGCTACCATATTATTTTTACCAGTATATAAAATAGGGTAATAATTTTTTAATCTTTCTTTAATATAATTAGCATTTAATATTGCTACTTGAGTTGCTAATCTTAAACCATCGTCACCCATCATAGAAATATAAGAATATGAAATAGGTAAAATAGATGCACTGCCCCAAGGCGCTGCTGAAACTGCCTCCTGATTGGTTAAACCTATTTCATTTTTAAAAATAGGATGCCCAGGAGCAAAATCTGCTAAATGTTTTTTTAATCCTATAGCCCCAACTCCAGGCCCACCTCCTCCATGAGGTATGCAGAATGTCTTATGGAGATTCATATGGCATACATCAGGTCCAAATTTACCTGGTTTAGCTACACCAACCATTGCATTATAATTAGCGCCATCTAGATAAACTTGCCCACCAGCATCATGAATTTTTTTACAAATCTCAACAATACTTTCTTCGAATACACCATGTGTTGATGGATAAGTAATCATTAAAGCAGACAGTCTATCGTCTGCCTCTTCTATTTTTTTATCTAAATGAGTTAAATCTACATTACCTTTGTCATCACAGTTTACAATTAAAATATCCATGCCGCACATCTGTGCACTGGCTGGATTAGTTCCATGAGCGCTTTTAGGAATTATACAAATATTTCTTTTAGTATCTGAATTTTTCTCATGATATTTTTGTATAGCTAATAAACCAGCAAACTCACCTTGTGCTCCTGCATTAGGTTGAAGTGAAACTGCATCAAAACCAGTAATATTTTTTAACATCGATATTAATTCACTCATCATTTCATTATATCCCTCACGTTGATGGGGCTCTAAGAATGGATGCGCATTTGAAAAACCTGGTAAGGTAATTGGAAGCATTTCAGATGCCGCATTTAATTTCATAGTACAAGATCCAAGAGGTATCATTGATCTATTTAAAGCAACGTCTTTATTTTCTAATTTTTTTAAATATCTCATCATTTCTGTTTCTGAATGATAGATATTA
>CACNLM010000024.1:2500-5989 GCA_902621305.1 uncultured Alphaproteobacteria bacterium
ACTATCGGTCATCAAGGAGTATTTAGGCTTGGGAAGTGGTCTCCCCATATTCAGACAAAATTTCACGTGTTCCGCCCTACTCAAGAATATTATTAATTTTTACCTATACGGGACTATCACCCACTATGGTCTTACTTTCCAGAAAGTTCTAGTTATTATAATAATACTACTGGCCTGGTCCATTTTCGCTCGTCACTACTAACAGAATATATTTCTTTTCCTCTAGCTACTAAGATATTTCAATTCACTAGGTTGACTCTTATTAGCTATGAATTCACTAATAAGTAACTCAAAAGAGTTGGGTTTCCCCATTCGGATATTTAAGGATCAAAGTGTGTTGACAACTCCCCTTAACTTTTCGCAGCCTGCCACGTCCTTCATCGACTCTTGATGCCAAGGCATCCACTAAATGCCCTTTTGCGCTTGATTGCAATTACGTACAGAGAAAAATTTGTACGTATTTTTAATCAAATAAAATTTATTTTGATCAGTTATAATTTCATATTAACATTTTAAAGAAGAAATAAGATTAATATTATTTAGTGGTGGAGGATAGCGGGATCGAACCGCTGACCTCCTGAATGCAAATCAGGCGCTCTCCCAGCTGAGCTAATCCCCCTTATTATTGGTGGGCCGAGGAAGACTTGAACTTCCGACCTCACGCTTATCAAGCGCGCGCTCTAACCAACTGAGCTACCAGCCCAATATAATTAAATAAGCACCCAGTACTAGCTAATATTTAAAAGAGATAGATAGACAACAATCCGGATAATTAGCGAACTAATTATCAATATCCTTAGAAAGGAGGTGATCCAACCGCAGGTTCCCCTACGGTTACCTTGTTACGACTTCGCCCCAGTCGCTGACCCTACCGTGGACGGCTGCTTCCTTACGGTTAGCGCACCGGCTTAAGGTAAAACCAACTCCCATGGCGTGACGGGCGGTGTGTACAAGGCCCGAGAACGTATTCACCGTAGCACGCTGATCTACGATTACTAGCGATTCCAACTTCATGGACTCGAGTTGCAGAGTCCAATCCGAACTGAGATGGTTTTTTGGGATTAGCTTTATCTTGCGATATTGCTGCCCTCTGTCACCACCATTGTAGCACGTGTGTAGCCCAGACCGTAAGGGCCATGAGGACTTGACGTCATCCCCGCCTTCCTCCAGCTTATCACCGGCAGTTTTTCTAGAGTGCCCAGCATAACCTGATGGCAACTAAAAATGAGGGTTGCGCTCGTTGCGGGACTTAACCCAACATCTCACGACACGAGCTGACGACAGCCATGCAGCACCTGTGTGTGTGCCAGCCGAACTGAAGAGTTACGATTCTGTAACTCATACACACCATGTCAAGGTCTGGTAAGGTTCTTCGCGTTGCTTCGAATTAAACCACATGCTCCACCGCTTGTGCGGGCCCCCGTCAATTTATTTGAGTTTTAATCTTGCGACCGTACTTCCCAGGCGGAGTGCTTAATGCGTTAGCTTCGACACTGAAACTATTGTCCCAGCGACTAGCACTCATCGTTTACTGCGTGGACTACCAGGGTATCTAATCCTGTTTGCTACCCACGCTTTCGTATCTCAGCGTCAAAAGTGGCCTAGTTAGTCGCCTTCGCTTCTGGTATTCTTTCCAATATCTACGAATTTCACCTCTACACTGGAAATTCTACTAACCTTTACCAATTTCTAGATCATTAGTTTTAAATGCAGTTCCTGGGTTGAGCCCAGGGATTTCACATCTAACTTTTTGATCCGCCTACATACGCTTTACGCCCAGTGATTCCGAACAACGCTAGCCCCCTTCGTATTACCGCGGCTGCTGGCACGAAGTTAGCCGGAGCTTCTTCTTCAACTAATGTCATTATCATCATTGATGAAAGAGTTTTACAACCCGAGGGCCTTCTTCACTCACGCGGCATTGCTGGATCAGGGTTTCCCCCATTGTCCAATATTCCCTACTGCTGCCTCCCGTAGGAGTCTGGGCCGTGTCTCAGTCCCAGTGTGGCTGATCATCCTCTCAAATCAGCTATAGATCGTAGCCTTGGTGGAGCAGTTACCTCACCAACTAGCTAATCTAGTGCGGGCTCATCTGAAGGCGATAAATCTTTCTCTTTGCAGACACATCCGGTATTAGCTACAGTTTCCCGCAGTTATTCCGAACCTTCAGGTAGATTCCCACATGTTACTCACCCGTGCGCCACTAAGTCCGAAGACTTCGTTCGACTTGCATGTATGAGGCATGCCGCCAGCGTTCGTTCTGAGCCATAATCAAACTCTTAAGTTAAGTAAATTTGACCGAAGTCAAAAATTACGGAACGTCCGTTAAAGCGGAATACTTCTTGTAAAAACAAAAAATATTTGTTGATACGTATTCCTTTAACATTCGTAAAAAATTGTTTACGAATTGTTGTCTACGTATCTCTTTTATTATCTTATTAACAAATTAAAGAGCATACAAAACCCTACGATATAATTTAAAAAGTAGAGGATTGTTCTTTTCTAAAGAAAAGAGTATGTGCCTATAATAGTATAAAAATTCCTTGTCAAATCATAAAAAATAAAAAAAATATAAGTATTTCTGGGGATATTTATACATAATCATGATTTTAATTTGAAAAATAAGAGAATCTAAAGATAATTTGGTTGCGGGAGTAGGATTTGAACCTACGACCTTCAGGTTATGAGCCTGACGAGCTACCGGGCTGCTCCATCCCGCGGTTGTATTCTGTTTAATATTGTTATTAAATAATTTTTCATGTAAATTGTTAGTCTTTAGCCATATTTAAAAATTTTTCAATTATTTAATGCATATGAAATGCCCTATTTGTAGCTTAGAAACTAAAAAATCATATAGATATAATCAGACTACAATGCATAAGCTAGTTGATTTTGATAATAAATTCATAAATTTTTGCAACACTTGTACTTATGGTTTTAATCAACCGTTTAAGAAAAAAGATTTAGATCTGTATTATGAAAATTATTATTCTGGCAAACTTCATAAACATTTATTTAAAAGATTTTTTAAATTAGAAGAAGATTATACTATTTTTACACAAGATATGAGAGCGCTTAGCCAAATAAGCCTAATTTCAAATTATATAAATTTTAATTTAAATTTAAATATTTTAGAAATAGGATCTTCTACAAATAACTTTATATGCAGCTTATTTCACTTAAATAAAAAATCTGAATTTTTTTCTTCAGATTATAAAACAATAAATAACAAATCATATATTAAAAATGTTGATTTAATATCTGAAAAAATGGCTAACAATTATAAAGAAAAATTTGACTTGATAGTCATGAGTCATACCCTGGAACATTTTCAGGGTCTAGAAATTATTGAAACTTTAGGTATCATAAAAAAAATGTTAAAAAAAAATGGTCTTTTTTTTATTGAAGTACCAAATGCAGATATAAATAAATATATTCACGAAAGGATCGTCCCACATACAAGTTTTTTTTCTATTGAAAGTTTTAAAA
>CACNLM010000025.1 GCA_902621305.1 uncultured Alphaproteobacteria bacterium
ATGAAGCAATGATACCGGAACTAGCACTTAGTGAAACAGTAAAATCAGGAACCGCACCAACTATTACATATAGTGGAACAGATTATACGTGTTCGACAAATTCTGTAACACATTTACAATTGCCTGGTGAGTCAGATGACTACATGTGTGCTGGACAATCTACAATATCAGTTGATGAAGATGGAGATGGTACAAATGATTACAATGTGTCCGCTGGAACATTTAGAAGTGATTATGGTCCTGGAATAGAAGTCTGCTTCTTAGACGAAGATGGTAACGGTGATGCTGATACAATGAGGATTTTTGATAATCAACTTGGAGATATAATTATATCTTCCTCATCAAGCTATTCGATATCATTTAATTTTAATACTTCAGATGGTGTACTTTATAGTGTTTTTGATGATTATGGTTTTGGTGATATTTCAAGTCCAGTTGCTTGTTCAGCCGTTGATGTTGGTGACCTAGATGTTACCTTAACTAAGGAGTAATTAATTAAAAATTTCATTTAAATAATTTACTATATAATTATTTTTTTTCTCCCATTTAGTAAAACAACTATCCTTTTCTGGATAAACAGGAAATATGTGAGCCTTGTATTTACCACCAAGAGGAAACTCACATCCAAAATTTGTATAATTAATTGTTTGCACTTTATTCATTTGTGTCAAAAAAGATAAAGTTGTACTATCTTCTAATCCATCATCATCATGAATAAATACTAAGGAATTAATCTCAGAAAATTTTGACATTTCTTTTTCCCAATTGTCTCTCAAAACCTGACGTGGTGGATAAGCATTTTTAGATAATTTACCCTGAAAAGCTGCGGGATTGAAGATAATACTTCCATTAATTTTATCTGGAAAATGAGCTGTTAAATAAAATGATAAAAAACCACCTGCAGATAACCCAGATAGAATAATATTATCGTAACCTTTCTCTATGAGATTATCAATTGTGTCTATTACAACTCGTCTTCTTAAATGTTGTTGAACTTTGTCATACAATTTTATTCCATCGTAATCAATAAGATCAATAAAACCATTAGGATTACCCTCATCCACAAAAAGTTTATGTACTCTATCAAAGTGATGGTCACCAAGCCCTCTAACTCCTGAACACATACGGTATATTCTTATTGTCATATTGTTTATTTTTTTATTATGTAAACTAGAAATAACTTCAGGAATCCTTCCAGCTCCTTTGACACATTCTTCTCTTCTCTTTTCTGGAGTATGTGAGCCATGATTATAAATAATAATAATAGAATTTTTTTTATCTATAATAATCTTGTCATCATATAATTGTGATTGATTATCTACAAAACCACTTATTTTAGATAGTTTAATTATATCCTTTTGAAGCCTTTTTTCAAACTTAGTTTCTTTTGAAAAAGATTGATTAAATGTATTAATAATAAAAAAAATAAAAATAAATTTAATTGATGTGTTAAACATCAATTAAATATGAATAGCTCTTCCATCCACACTTAAGGCTGCTTCTTTAACAGCTTCACTAGTTGTTGGATGAGCATGACAAACTCTTGCAATATCTTCAGCGCTACCACCAAATTCGATTGTGGTAACAATTTCTGCAATCAATTGTCCAGCGTCATGGCCAATAATATGAGCACCTAAAATTTCATCTGTTTTTTTATCAACCAAAATTTTAACAAAACCCTCTGATGCAGAAGTTGTTAATGCACGACCATTTGCCATAAAGGGAAATTTTCCAACTTTAAAATCTTTGTTTTCTTGCTTGAGTTGTTCTTCAGTTTTTCCAACTGATGCAATCTCTGGATTAGTATAAACAATGGCTGGTATAGCGTTATAATTTATATGAGGTTTTTGACCGTTTATAAATTCAACACAAGCAACTCCTTCTTCTTCAGCTTTATGTGCTAGCATTGGTCCTGGCGCTACATCACCAATGGCATAGATTCCTTCTACAGAAGTTTTAAAGTTATCTTTAATTTCAATAGATTTTTTTTCTGTTAATTTAATTCCAATTTTATCGAGACCCAGTCCCTCAGTGTTTGGTTTTCTTCCTACTGACATTAAAACTATTTCATAGTTTTCTTTTATTTTCTTTTTATCTGATGTTTCCATTTCAACATCCACACCAGATTGACTAGATTTTGCAGAACTCACTTTATGCGATAATTTAAATTCTAACCCCTGTTTAGTTAACATTTTCATAAACTCTTTTGCAATTTCACCATCCATACTTGGAACAATTCTGTCAAGAGCTTCAACAACTGTTACCTTTGAACCTAATCTACTCCATACTGACCCCATCTCTAATCCAATATATCCACCACCAATAACTAGGAGTGATTTTGGTATTTTAGATAGAGAAAGAGCACCTGTTGAAGATACTATTTGTTTTTCATCGACAGGGATATTTGGTATCTCAATCGAAGATGAACCTGTTGCTATAATAAAATTTTTAGCACTAGCAGTAATTTCATTTTTTCCATTTGTAATAGAAATAGTATTTTTATCTACAAATGAAGCCATGCCAGGAATATGTGTGATTTTATTTTTCTTAAATAAAAAACCAATCCCTGTTGTAAGTTTTTTTACAATCTTAGTTTTGCGATCCATCAAAACATTTAGATCTAAATCTATCTTTGATGTTTTAATACCATGCTCTGCAGCGTGATTTGAAATTTCAACATATTTTTCAGATGAATTTAATAATGCCTTAGAAGGTATGCATCCAATGTTCAAACAAGTTCCACCAAGTGATGTCTCTTTTTCTATACAAGCAACCTTCATTCCAAGTTGAGCTGCTCTGATTGCAGCTACATATCCACCAGGTCCCGCGCCAATTACTATTAAATCAAAATCTTCCATTCTATATTCCTAATACTAATTCGGATGGATCTTCTAGAAGTTCTTTTACCTTCACTAAAAATCCAACACTTTCTTTTCCATCAATAATTCTATGATCATAACTTAATGCAACATACATCATCGGTCTAATTAGTATTTCATCATTTACAACTACTGCTCTTTTTTGGATATTATGCATCCCTAAAATACCAGATTGAGGTCTATTGATAATAGGTGTGCTGAGCATTGATCCATAAACGCCACCATTTGAAATTGTAAAAGTGCCACCAGTCAAATCCTCCATGGTCAACGTTCCATCTTTGGCTTTTGTACTAAGATCGATAATTTTAGTTTCTATTTCTCCAAAACTCAATTGATCAGCATCTTTAAGTATTGGTACGACTAATCCTTTTTCAGTTCCAACAGCTATACCTATATCAAAATGGTTTTTATAAATTATATTTTCATCTTTAATTTCAGCATTCACAGCTGGATACTCTTGCAAACTTTTTACTACAGCTTTAACAAAAAATGACATGAAACCTAATTTAACTTCATACCGACTTTGAAATTCTTGGTTTTTCGATTTTCTAATTTCCATAACTTTAGACATATTAATTTCATTGAAAGTTGTAAGTATGGCTGCTGTATTTTGAGCCTCCTTTAAGCGTTTAGATATTGTCTGTCTAATTTTAGACATTTTAATTACTTCTTCTCTTTCACCTTTGTTAGTGCTTGTTTTATTTGGAGAAGAAAGATGAGAAACTACATCTTCTTTATTAATTCTGCCATCAGAACGTGATGAGGTGACATCTTCTAGTTTAATATTATTTTCCTCAGCAATTTTTCTTGCAGATGGAGAAGATTTAGCAGGTGAAGATTTTGTTTCAATCTTAACTGCTTTTACTTCTTCTTTTACTTTTTCTTCTTTAGTTTCAGTTATTTTAGGAGTTGGTTTTTTACCTTTAGATTCAACTAAGATTCCTAAAATACCTCCAATTTCAACATCAGTTCCTTCAGAAACTTTTATTTCTTTTAGAGATCCTGCATGAGGAGCTGGTACTTCAACTGTAATTTTATCAGTTTCAATTTCAACTAAAGGTTCATCTGCTTCAAAATTATCACCTATATTCTTAAGCCATTTTGAAACAGTTGCTTCCGTAATTGACTCTCCAAGTGTTGGAACTATTAATTCAGTACTCATTAATTAAATGCTTAATAACATTTACATGAATTTATTCAATTGGCAGATTAGTCTTTAATTTTGTTGAAATACCTGCCCAAGATTTGATAATTTTACTAATCGAATCTTCAGTTGCCATTTTTAGAATAGTTTCTTGGTTACTTAAGTGTCTTTCTAAAGAACCAGCGGCAGGAGACGCGGCTGGGCTTCTACCAACATAGAATATTTTTTCTTGTTTAACTTTGGCTTCCTGCA
>CACNLM010000026.1 GCA_902621305.1 uncultured Alphaproteobacteria bacterium
TTTTCTTCTATATTTTTTTAAAACAAAACTTGAATGTCTTAAAAATGCTTTATGAAATTTTTCATTATAAAATATATCTTTTTTTATAAATCCGACATGGCCAATAATTTTATCATTTGCTAATGCAACAAATGAAAAGTAGTTACGATCTAGATAAGCCCAATTATAATAAGTTGTAGATATTTTTCTGTTGAATACTTTATAAAAAAGAATTCTTATGAATTGTAAATCATTTTGTTTAACTCTACGATATGCAATATTATTCATGAATATATTTATAAATTATTTTTGCAATTGAATTTGAGGAATAATTAGATTTTATAGATTTGAAAGCATTATTACAAATATTTTCATACAATTTTTTATCTTCATAAATTTTTACTATTTTTAAAAATATACATTCTAAATTTTTAAAATTACACAAATAACCATTATAATTATTATTTATCAAATCATTCATACCTCTTATATCATAGCCAATAACTGGAATTGCAGAAGCAAGGCATTGAAGTGGGGCAATAGGTAGACCTTCTCTATAGCTTAAATGTAAAAGTATATTAAATTCATCTATTTTTGGCTTAATATCTTTCTCAAAATTATTAAAATAAATATTATTGATATTAAGTTTATTACATTGAGATAAATATTTTGAGTAATCATCATAACCATAACAATGTATTTTTATATTTTTATATTTTTTTAATTTTAATGCAATTTTGATTAAATCATTATATCCTTTGTTTTTTCTATAAGCAGATAAAACACCAATAGAAAAATTTTTAAGTTTCTTATTACTTTTTTTATGAAATTTATTTAAATCAATACCAAGGCCATTTATTTTTAAAAGATTATTTGAAAAATATTTTTTTGTTATATTATAATCATAATTATTAATTGTAATGTATTTTTTTACCTTAAAGCTAAGAAGATACTCTAACATAAAAAAAAATAAAAATATTACTTTATTACTTTGTCTGTTAAATCTATATCCATGAACTATATAAACTATTTCTACATTTAATCCGATTGAAGCTAATCTAAAAAGTATTGACAGAAGAGGAGTATTTAAAATAAATATTTTATTTAAATTCTTTTTGATTATTTTTCTTAAAGATTTTATAGATCTAGATATTAAAATAATATTAAATAACTCTATATAACTTTTAGGTAGTATAATTTTATTAGATATATATTTTTTATTATTAATATTTTCAGGGTCAGATACACAAATTTGCAATTTAGATATATCAAATAAATTAATAAAACTGCTAAAAAAAAGATTTAATGTAATTGATTTTCCAGATAAAAGAATACATTTTTTCATGATAATTTATTTTTTATTAATGATTTTAATAGGTGAAATATTTATTAATAAAATTAAATAAGGTAATAGTAATATTCTTTGTCTGAATGCAATTCCGTAATTTCTTGTAACATAAGATAATAATGTTAATAAAAAAAGCAGTATGAATAAATTAATGATAAATTCTTTACTTAGAAAATTATTATTATAATTTAAAAATATAATTACAAAAATTACAGTGAAAAAGAAAATATAAATAATACTATCTACAAAACTTATAAACATAAAGATGTTGTTACTTTTAAAACCCAAGGTTACATAATGATATATTGAACTAAATATTCCTTGGGCATAATACATAGAATTTCCACGAGAAGTAGTGTTAATCTGTCTTTCTAAAACAAAAGAGATATGTTCTAAATTATAATTAAAAAACATTGTGTAAATCAATGTACAAATAAATAAAGCTAATAATAATGCTCCAATATTTTTAGTACGAAAAAGTTCATTACTTGATAATTGATAAAGTATAAGACCTACAATTAAAATTATACCTAAGAAAGGTCTGACTAAACAAATTACTACAAATCCTAATAATAAAAGATAAATATTTTTATTTCTTCTGTAAAGGAATACTAAAGATATTCCGAAAATAGCTAAAACTTCTTTAGAAATTGTACCTGTCCAAATATTAAGACTAGGGGTGAATAAGAATATTATATTACAGATATCAATAAATTTATTTTTTTTAATATTATCTATAGAGTATAAAATCAATAATACAGAAATAATTCCAAGTGTAGAGAATAATAATACAACATTGTAATATTGCAGATAATGCAGTTGAAAAAAATTAATTATAAATAAAATTAGCGTTCTTGAATTAAAAAAACTGGTAGAAGTAAAATTGTATTCTTTGGCTTGCATAAAGAAGGTTTCAGCATCAATATTATTAGTTCCATAGATATTTGATATAAAAAAATAAGTTGAAAGATAGTGAAAAATTAAAAATAATATAATAAATCTAAAATCTAAATTTTTAATTTTTTTTTTAAATTCAAAAATCAAATATAAATTTAGAAGAAAAATTAAAATTAATAATAGATTATTAATAACTCCACTAAAGATCATTAATTTTTTGAGTCATTTTTTGAATCGTATATCTTGATATAATATTATTTCTTAGAGAATTAACATTTTTTTTTGTTTTTAAAAATTCATTTTTATTATACAAATCTAAAATACTATTTTTGACTGTTTCAGGATCATAATTAATAATATATTTATCGCTATTTATTATTTCTCTTGCTGCACCGACATCAGTTGAAAGGCACCTCAAACCAGTCATTTGAGCTTCACAAAGAACATTAGGGAAAGATTCATCTTTGCTGGTTAATAATAAACAATCTAAAGTATTATAATATACGTTAATACTTTCAGTTTTTTCAATTAAATAAACATCTTGTTGTAAATTAAATTTATTTATCATTTTATTTAATAATTTATTATTTGGACTAACATCTTTCCCAATAATGAAAATCTTCAAATTTTTGTTTAGTACTATTTTTAATAAAGAAGCTATTTTAAAAAAAAAAGAATGATTTTTAATTGGATGAAACCTGGCGACTATTCCTAGAATAAAAGTTTCGTTATCAATAGAATATTTAATTCTATTTTTAAGATTTAAATTCTTATTATAAAAAAACTTTTTTTCATCATAGCCATTTTCAATTACATATGAATTTTTATGATAAAAACCAAAATTTTCATGATAAATTTTACTTTTATTGGAACAGTATACTATTTTATATGCTTGTTTTTTAAAATAAGAAAGAATGAATATAATTATAAAAGTTCTTAATTTAATATTTTTTATATTTGGATTACCATGTCTTATCATCCATATTAACTTTAATTTAAAAAACAATTTATATAAGGTAAGTATAAAACAAGAATGATACATCCAACAATAGGTTTTAAAAAAATTATTATTTTTAATAATTTTATAAATTTTATGTATTTTAAAAATATTTTTAAAAATTGATTTTGAAAAGTTTAATGCAATTACTTTATGATTACTTTCTTTATTTAATTTTTTTCCATAAAAACCAATATCTAAAAGACAAACTATCAGATGTCTAGAACTTGTATTTTTAAGATAGTTATATAAAGCACCTTCTGCACCACCAATATTGAGTGATGTAATAAAATGGATGGCTTGATAATTATTATTTTTCATGAATATATGAAATGATTTTATTAATTGAAATTTTAGGATCAAAAGTTTTTTTTAAATATTTTATAGGAGGTACTTTAATTTTTTTATTAAGTCCTAATTTTACAGCATAAAGTAAATCTGTGGACGAAGCATTCTTCAAAATAAAACCATATTTATAATTATTTAATATTAAATCTAAACCACTAAGTTTATGAACAGAAACTATTGGAAGATTATTAAATGATGCTTCTATCAAAACATTTGATAAACCCTCCCATTTTGAAGAACAAACATACAAGCTTGAGTTTTGATAAAAATATTCAATATTAC
>CACNLM010000027.1 GCA_902621305.1 uncultured Alphaproteobacteria bacterium
AAATTTCAAAACAAAGAAAGATACTGGTCCAAGAATCAATGAGCAGATTACTGCAGGGGAAGTAAGATTAATATCTAGCAACGGTAAGCAAATGGGAATCTTAAGCATTCGTGAAGCTTTAATTCAGGCAGAAGATGAAGGATTTGACTTAGTTGAAGTGTCTCCTGAAGCCAATCCACCAGTTTGTAAAATTATTGATTATGGTAAATTAAAATATAGAGAACAAAAAAGTAAGAAAGAAGCCAAAAAGAAACAAAAAACAATTGAAGTTAAAGAGATAAAGATGAGACCAGGAATAGATACCCATGATTATAATGTCAAAATAAAAGCACTCTCAAAGTTTATAGGGGGCGGTAATAAAGTAAAAGTCTCTATGCGTTTTAGAGGACGTGAAATGGAGCATCAAAATTTAGGCTTTGACCTTCTAAAAAAACTAACTTCAGAAGTAGAAGAATATGCAAAAGTTGAAGTAGCTCCAAAATTTGAAGGAAGACAAATAATGATGATACTTGTCCCTCAAGTTGCAAAGTAATTCTAAATATTGCAAAATACTCAATTATCATTATAAGCCACTAAAACTTGTTATGGCCTGCGGGGCAGCCTAACGTGTAAACTTAAAGTATAGGAGATAGTAATGCCCAAGCTTAAAACTAAGAGTAGTTTAAAAAAAAGATTTTCTAGAACAGGCACTGGTAAAATTAAATTTAAACCTGCTGGAAAAAGACATGGAATGAGTAAACGTTCCAATAAATTTATTCGTAACACCAAAAGATCTGCAATTATGTCACCAGGTGACTCTGCCTTGATTGATCATATGTTACCATACAACAAGTAAGGGGGAATCAATGGCAAGAGTATCACGAGGTGTTACAGCAAGAGCTAGACACAAAAAAGTAATTAAAAGAGCAAAAGGTTATTACGGTAGAAGAAAAAATGTTTTTCGAGTCGCTGTTCAGGCTGTCGAAAGAGGCATGCAATATGCTTATAGAGATCGTAAAAAAAGAAAAAGTGATTTTAGGGGTTTATGGATTCAAAGAATTAATGCTGGAGTCAGACTTCATGGTTTAACATATTCACAATTTATATCTGGTCTTAAAAAATCATCTATTGAAATAGATAGAAAGATTTTAGCGGATCTTGCAATTAACCAGCCAGAGGCCTTTAAAGCTTTAGTTGATAAAGCTCAATCTGCTAGATAATTTTAATTAATAAAATATAATAGATATTGATGGCATTTACTGAAGATAAAATTGACGTCTTAAAAAAAATTAAATCTTCAAAATCCTTTGAAGATTTAGAAAAAGTTCGATTATATTATTTAGGTAAAAAAGGATTAATACCTGAAGCTTTAAAAGGATTAGGTTCTTTGTCGATTGAAGAAAAAAAATCCAAAGGACAGGAATTAAATATTATTAAAAAAGAAATTGAAGAAGGAATTAAAAACCAAAGAATAGAAATTGAAAATATTGAAATTTCAAAAAGAATTAATTTAGAATCAATTGATGTTACCCTACCACCTAATATTTCTGAAGCAGGAAAAATACACCCAATTAGTCAAACAATATTTAATATTATAGAAATTTTTGGAAATTTAAATTATGCGGTGGAAACAGGTCCAGATATAGAAACAGATTTTAATAATTTTACAGCTTTGAATATACCAGAACATCACCCAGCAAGAGAAATGCAGGATACTTTTTATATTAAGGATAATAGAGACAATAATGTTCTACGAACCCATACTAGCCCTGTTCAAGTGAGAACTATGCTCAATACAAAACCACCTATTAAAATTATTGTACCTGGCAGAACTTATAGAAGTGACTCTGATGCTACTCACGCTCCTATGTTTCACCAAGTAGAGGGTTTAGTTGTTGATACAAGTTCTACTATGGTAGATTTAAAATCAACACTTGTTTCGTTTTTAGAGGAATTTTTTGAAGTAAAAAACTTACAGTACCGTTTTCGTCCTAGTTATTTTCCTTTTACTGAACCTAGTGCGGAAATGGATGTAGCTTATACTAAAGTTAATAATAAAATTAAAATTGGTGAAGGAGAGAAATGGTTAGAAATACTAGGTTGTGGTATGGTTAATCCTATAGTTCTTAATAATTGTAATATTGATTCAAAACAATATCAGGGTTTTGCCTTTGGAATGGGAATTGAACGTTTATCGATGCTTAAATATGGTATTACAGACTTAAGAAGTTTTTTTGATCCAAATTATAGATGGTTGGATCATTATGGTTTTAGTATTCTGGATAACCAAACACGATCAGGGCTATAAATGAAATTTACTTTAGATTGGCTGAGAGATCATTTAGAAACTTCTGAAAATTTAAATACAATTACAGATACTTTAACAAATATTGGTTTAGAAATTGAAAGTGTAGAAGATAAATCAGAAATATTTAAGAATTTTACAGTAGCTAAAGTTTTGAAAGCAGAAAAACATCCAGATGCAGATAAACTTAAAGTATGTCAGGTTGAAACAATAAATGGAAATTATCAAGTTGTTTGTGGTGCTCCAAATGCAAGAGAAGGAATGCTTGGAATCTTTGCACCAGAAAATAGTTATATTCCTGGCACAGACTTACATTTAAAAAAAACTAAAATAAGAGGCGTTGACTCTTGTGGAATGCTTGTATCAGAAAGAGAAATGGGTATCTCTGATGAACATGATGGCATTATTGAAATAAATGATAATTATAAAATTGGTGATTTATTCAGTAAAATCTTTGCAATAGATGAACCTGTTATAGAAATTAATTTAACACCGAATAGATCTGACTGTTTGTCAGTCCGAGGCATCGCAAGAGATTTAGCAGCAGCTGGTATTGGTAAATTAAAAGAATTAAAATATAAAAAAGTAAAAGACTCGTTTAAAAGTCCAATTACGTGGAAAAAACAATTTCAAAATAAAATTCTATGTCCTGGAGTAGCAGGTCGATATTTTAAAAATGTCAAAAATGTTGAAAGCCCTAAATGGCTTCAAGATAGATTAACTGCAATCGGATTAAGACCTATATCAGCTCTTGTCGACATTACAAATTACATTACTTTTGACTTGGGAAGACCACTACATGTTTATGATGCTGACAAAGTGTCAGGCAATCTAACAATGCGATTAGCCAATAATAATGAACAGTGTTTAGCACTTAATGAAGTTAATTATGAATGTGACAGTGATATGATTGTTATTTCTGATGATGAAAATAAACTTCATGGAATTGGTGGGGTCATGGGTGGACTTGATAGTGGTTGTAGTATGGAGACCAAAAATGTTTTTCTAGAAGTTGCGTTATTTGATCCAGTTTCTGTTACTAAAACTGGAAGAAAACTTAATCTTCAAAGTGATGCACGCCACCGTTTTGAAAGAGGGATAGATACTAATTCTATCTATTGGGGAGTCGATGCAGCAACTCAAATGATATTAGAATTGTGTGGTGGTGAAGCAAGTGAGTTTGTTTCTTCAGAAATCAATATAGAAAAAATTAAACCATTCATGTTTGATATAAATAAAGTTAAGACTTTTGGTGGAATAGAAATC
>CACNLM010000028.1 GCA_902621305.1 uncultured Alphaproteobacteria bacterium
AAAATTATAAAAACCCAGAACATTATTATTGGCTCAAGATTAGATTTCGTAAAAAAACTAAAGGAAAATTCATTAAAAAATAAAAAAATTAAATCATTTAGATATATCTCAAATATTCATTCAAAAAATGTTGATGAATCTACTGATTATTTTTATAAGAAAATATCAAATATTTTTAAGCTTTCCTCAAAGGGTATACACGTAGTAATTTTTACTGGTGAAATTCCTGTTAAAGTAGATAATCCAAATGCTAAAGGTGGTAGAAATCAACATCTGGTAACAAAAATGATTAAAAAATTTAAAAATAATATCAAATTTAATTTTACTTTTTTAGCTATCGGAACAGATGGAATGGATTATTTAAAGGGAATTGCTGGTGCCTTTTTCACTAATTCAATTTTAAAAAAAATATCTATTAAAAATATAGACAAATATCTTGATAAACAAAACACATATTTTTATCTCAAAAATAATGATTTGCTTATTAATAGTGATATAACAAGTCATAATATTTCTGATTTTTATATATTTTTATTTAAAAAATGATGGTTAATGATGGTTAATGATGGTTAATGATTTTAATGCAATAATATATGCAGCTGGAAACTCATCTAGATTTAATAATATACTTAAACATAAATGTTTATTAAAAATTAATTCCAAAGAACTTATTGTTCATCAAATTGAATGGATTTTAAAATTCAATCCAAAAAATCTTGTAATAGTTCTTGGAGATACACATAAAGAGATAAAATCAGTATTAGAATCAACTTTTGGTAAAAATAAAATGACATTTGTGTATAATTTCGAATCAAAAAAAGGAAATATGTTAAGTTTATGGAGTGCAAAAGATTTTTGTAATAACAATTGTTTACTCACTACTAGCGATCTGATTGTAGACAAACTAAATGTTGAAAATTTTATGCAAGATAATCAGCAAAATAAAGTACTTATTGATACAAAAAGTAAAGAAATATTTAGCGATTATGATCCTGTAAAAATAAGTTCAAATGGTAAATTAATCACTAAATTTCATAAAAATTTAGATAGATTAGACAATGTTAATGGAATATCTATTGGGGTATATTTCTTTTCTAAATTATTTATGAGCAAAATTATTTCAAAAATTAATCAAAATCTCACTAATAATTTAGATGATATTTCATTATATAAAGTTTTCAATCAATGTATTAATAATGAAAAAATTGTTATACATAAAATGATTAACAATCTTTGGGCAGATATTGATGATATAGATGATTATAATAACTTTATTAACTATAAGTTACCAAGTTTTTCAAAATGATTAATTTAGATTCAAAATTAAAAGCGAAATTTCCAAAAATCCATATTGTTGAATGAAGTGATAAAAAAATTGATAATAATTGGAGTGTTGTTGAAAATATTATTCCTTGCAACCTATGTTTTTCAGAAAAATCTAAACATTGGATAATTAAAGAGATCTAAAAAAATTGATTAATAAAAAACAAAATACTCTTAAATTAATTTTAGAATTTAAAAAAAAATTTAATAAAAGTTTATGGCTTGAAGGAGGTTCTGCATTAGGTGCAGTAAGAGAAGGTAAATTATTAGAGTGGGATCATGATATAGATATTGGGTTGTGGTATGATGATATAATAAATAAAATTGAAATACTCGATTTTTTTAAAAATTATAACTTTAACATTATAATACAAAAAAATTTTGTTTTTATAGATAATATAATTCAGTTAAAAAGTAAAAATAGAGAAAATTATCTTGATATAGATTTATACTTATATAAAAAAAAACACAACTTTGCCTTAATGCGATGGATAAATTCCCCTGTAGGAGCTTTTTCCAAACAATCTCTATATTTATTAAGGTTATTTAATACAATTTTGCTTAGTAAAAAAAATAAGTTTTTTATATTAAGAAAAATCTTTACATATAAATTAGTTAATATTTTATTTAGAAATTACTTATATCTGTACATTAATTTTTATAAATGTAGATATCATAAATTTCCAAAAACATTATTCAATAATTTCATAAAAATTAAAGTTGAAAATGTTGAATTTTTTGTCCCAAAAGAATATAGTTTATTCCTTGAGTATAGATATGGAAAAAATTGGATGATAAAAGATAAAAATTTTAATGAACAAGGAAAGTGGAAAATGTCCAAAGCAAGAGAGCTTTTACCTATGAATAATTTACCAATGCCAAAAATGTTATGAGTAATATAGCTATAATTGGAGGGTCAGGTTTTCTAGGAATAAATTTAGCTTTAGAACTAGCAAATAAAAAAAAAAAAATTACCTTATTTGATATTAAAAAACCAAATAAAATAATTAATAAATATAAAAATATTGAATTCCAAAATTTAAATATACAAACTGAAAAATCTATTAAAGAAAAATTAAAAAAATATAAAATAATTTACTATTTTGCAAGTATTGCAGATCTAGACAAGGCTAATGAAGACCCAAAAAATACTATTGATATAAATCTCATATGCTTTTTAAATTTTTTAGAAGAAATAAAAGATTTAAAGTTAAAAAGAATATTGTTTGCTTCTTCTATGTATGTTTTTAATGATATGGCAGGTTTTTATAGTGCTACAAAACTAGCTTGCGAGCTTTTTTTAGAAAGTTATTCTAAAAAATTTAAAATACCTTTTACAATTATAAGATATGGATCACTTTATGGTACTTACTCACAAGATTGGAATGGATTAAGAAAATATATCAAAGAAATAATAGAAAATAAAAAAATAATTTATTATGGCACTGGTGATGAAGAAAGAGAATACATACATATAAAAGATGCAGCATCAATTTCTACAACACTATTAAATAATCAATATAAAAATAAGGCAGTAACAATAACAGGAACACAAAAATTGAAATCTAAAGAGGTGTTAGAAATGATTTTTGAGATTCTTAATTTACGAAAAAATATTATTTATAAAAAAAATAAGCAAAAAGAATATCATTATAAACTTACTCCATACAAATTAATGCCAACGAGTTCAAAAAAAATAATTTTAAATGAATTTATTGATATTGGTCAAGGTGTATATGATGAAATTTTAAATATTAAGAAAAATGATCTTCAGGAGTAAGAAAAAAATATTAAAATATATTCAAAAAAAAAATTATTTATTTTTGATTTTGATGGAGTAATTGTAGATTCTGTTAAAATAAAAGATAGAATTTTTTATGAAATTTTCCAAGATGAT
>CACNLM010000029.1 GCA_902621305.1 uncultured Alphaproteobacteria bacterium
AATGTGCATCAATGAGCTAATAATAAATTTATAGTTATTTGTAAAAAATAACCTAGTTAATGATAATATAGAACTTATTGAATTTTTTTTATTTAACCTAATTATTTTTAAATTTTTATAATTTTCGTTTAAAATATATTCATTTTTTACATTTTTGATGACTATAAGATCTACAAAAAAGTTTAACGAAATCAAAATTTTTGTAAAATTTAACATAACTTTTTCTGAGCCACCTTGATTTAATGATGAGATTACTAAACAAATTTTTTTAGTCATTTTTTTATAATCCCGATATATTTATTGTTTAGCTTTACTATTGTTGGTTTAAGTAAAAATAAGTTACAAAATTTGTGGAATGCCAAATTATCATTTATATCATCAACAATCATATAACCATTTTCTTTAACTAGAGGATAAATAATATTAAAGATTTTTATCATTCCTTCATAACTCTTATCACTATCATAGTGAAATAAATCAATATTTCTCATTAAATGTAAATTTTGCTTTATTGATAAATAATCTATGCCTTTTATTAATCTCCATTTTTTTTTAAATTTTTTACATACTACTCTGCCAATATAATTATCATTTTTACTTAGTAAATAAGGCATGTCAAAAGAGAATAATTTAGTATCTATTGATTGATTATATATATAATTTAAAAAAACACTTGAAGACCAGCCAAAAGCCACACCAGTTTCAACTATCAATTTTGGCTTAATATGATTACAAATATTATATATTAACTCAAGATCTGCAGCACCAGCTAATTTATTGAAATTAAAACTAATATCTTTTTTTGAATAATTACAAAATTCAATTTTACTTGAATCATAAATATCATAAATTCTATTTTGTTTGTAAAAATTCTCTTTGCTTATATAATTTTTTTGACAAATAGATTCAGACCTTATTTTCTCTTGGTAAATTTTTTTTTTCGTTTTGAATTTAATTATCCTTATCAATTTTCTTTTAATAAAAATTAATGAAAAAAATAAATTGGTTTTATTTCTAAATGACCAAAATATAAATTTTATAAAAAAAACCATTTTATAAAGAATTTATTAATTTTAAATAATCCTGAGATATTTTTTCAGTTGTAAACTGATTAAATCGATCATTAATGTTTCTTTTTTTTGTATTTAATTTTTTCATAATTGCTTCTTTAAAATATTTTATATTATAGTCATTGATTAATGAGCCATATTTTCCATTATCTAAAATTTCTTTTGGCCCACCTTTGCAATTAATGGATACAATATGCATTTGATTAAATAAAGCTTCCACCAAAATATTTCCAAATCCTTCATACAAAGAAGTAACCACTAATACATCGCACATTTTCATGTAATCATAGACATTTTCTTTAAATCCTATAAAATCAACAGCTTCTGATATATTTAAATTAATCGAATAATTTATTAACATATTTTTCAATTGACCATCTCCCAATACAATGAGCCTTAGATTTTTATTTTCTAAATATAGATTTTTAAATACTTTAAGACAAAATTTATGATTTTTTTGCTCAACTAATCTTCCAGCAATTAATATTTTTTTAAATTCTGCACCTGCCCATTTATGTCTAAATAAATTACTTTTTTGATGTTTGAAATTTTCTTTATCAATAACAGGATTATAAATTATTTTATTTATATTTTTTTTTGATTTAATATTCATTTCACAAAGATCATTTCTTGTATCATTTGAATTACTAATAATTGCATGCAACTGCCTATATGAAAACTTTAAAACTGCTGTATAAATAATTCTTCGAAATATATTTAAATTTTTTACTTTATTTAAGGTATTAGCCTCTCTTCCTAAAATTATGGATTTGTAACTAGAAAATATTGAACTTATACCGATAATAATATTAGTTTCTTGTATCATCGATATAATAACATCAAATTTTTTGTTATTTAAGTATTTGTTAATTTTTAAAATTGATAAACTAATTTTATATGTGCTTAAATTATATCTTTTAACTTCGTTATTTAGCTGATTATACAAATCACCACTATTATTTAGTGTAAGTATTGTTACATCATGATTTAATTTTTTATAATAGTTTGCAAGATTAATTGAATTTCTTTGAGCGCCACCAGTTTTAAAATTTGGAGAAAAAATACAAATTTTCATATTTTATTATTAATAATTAAATTTAGTTTTTCAGTTGATTGATTTCCAATAAAATTTAGATGGTCATGGGAAACTAGTTCAGAAATATTTTTAACAGAATTAATACCCCTTGTAAAATCATTAAGATTAGAACTAAAAATGTCAAAAATTATATTTTTTGATATTTTTTTATTTGTTAATGCTGGAGAGTAATTTGGCAATCCGTTAATTTTTAGGACTGCACATGGCCAATTCGATAACATAAATTCTGTAATATAGCCAGATTGTGAAAAAAGTATTAAAGAAGGATTAAATAAATTTAAAGTTATATTAACATCAGAATTAGTATCAATTTTGATGTTTTTAAAAAAATGTTTTGAAAAATAAGATTTTATATTATTTAACTTACTAGGGTGTGGTCTAACAATAAATATTTTATCTTTGTATTTTTTTATTAATTCTTTAATTAAATTTAAATAAATATCATTATTATGCATATCTAATACAATAAGATATGTATTAGAATTAGAATCTTTAAAATTATTTATTTTTTTAACAACTCTTGGAGCGCCTATAATTTGTGTATTAAATATATTAAATTCATCATACCATTTTTTTGCTATTTCGCCCTCTAGCAAAATATTTTTTGGTATATTTTTATGATCAAGTAAATATTGAAAATAAATATTATAAAAAAATCTCCATTTATGAAATAAGCCTAAAGAACCTTGCTGCATTCCATAAGTATTAACATCACAATTATTTGCTATTTTTGTTAGAATTCTACCATTAGTCAATTCAAATATTGGTATGATTATTTTTTTTAATTTTTTATTTAGTAAAAAATAATTTTGATAAGCTTTTTTAAATGTTAAATTTTTAGGAATTTCAACTAGATAATAAGAATTTATAGATTTGTATAAATCAATAGTTAAATAATCGTTAAAATGTTCATTTAATTTTTTAA
>CACNLM010000030.1 GCA_902621305.1 uncultured Alphaproteobacteria bacterium
TCCGTCAAGAATTAAGGCTATATGATTTAATTTATTCAACAAAAATTATACTTTCAAAATATCAGTTTTCTTTGATTCTAATATTTTGTCAATTTTTTCTATATTATTATCTGTTATTTTTTGAATTTCGTTTAATTTTCTTTTTAAATCATCTTCTGAGAGATTTAAGTCTTTTTTTTCATTTTTAGATGTTTCTATAAAATCCCTTCTGATATTTCTAATTGCAACTTTAGAATTTTCTGCAAATTCTGAAGCTATTTTAATTATTTCTTTTCTTCTTTCTTCACTCAATTTGGGAATTGGAAGTCTAATAAGTTGCCCATCTGTTTGTGGATTAATACCAAGATTTGACTCAGCAATTGTATTTTCAATTGATTTAATTAAAGATAAATCCCATACTTGAATTGTAATAGTACTTGCATCTTGAACAGAAATATTACCAAGTTGATTTATAGGAGTTCTTGACCCGTAAGCATCTACTAATATATTGTCTAGCATTGATGGATTTGCTCTTGAGGTTCTTAAAGAATTTAATTCCTTTTCAAAATGTGTAACTGCAGAATTCATCTTATTTTCTAAATCACTCATATTTAACTTATTTTACTATATGAACCTTTACGATTCAAAACATTAATTAATGAATTTTTATTAAAAATATTAGTAATGAAAATTGGTATTTTTGTATCTTTTGCTAGACTAATTGCAGTTAAATCCATTACTTTTAAATTTTTTTTTATAACTTCATTGTAAGTAATATTTTTGATTAATTTTGCATTTTTATTTTTTACAGGATCTTTATTGTATATACCATCAACCTTTGTTGCTTTAATAATTAATTGACAATCCAATTCTGATGCCCTTAAAGCTGCAGCAGTATCTGTAGAAAAGAAAGGATTACCAGTTCCTGCTGCAAATATGACAATTCTATTTCTTTCTAAATGTCTGATTGCTCTTCTTCTAATATAAGGCTCAGCAATTTGAGACATATTAATAGCTGATTGAACTCTTGTAGGAACATTTATTTTTTCTAAACTACTCTGTAAAGACAGCGCATTCATTACTGTAGCTAACATACCCATATAATCGGATGTTGACCTATCTATTCCTTCAGAAGCACCTTTTATGCCTCTGAAGATATTTCCACCTCCAATAATTAAACAAATCTGATAATTTTTTTTATATACATTTTTGATTTCATTAGAAATTTTATTTATTGTTGTAACATCTATACCATAGTTGGAAGATCCCATTAGTGATTCACCTGAGATCTTTAGTAATATTCTTTTATTCATTCTATAAATTAATTAAATCAAAGGATATTAAGTTAAATTCATATTTTGAGTGTTGATTAATTATATCTCTGACCGTTTTGTCTTGATCTAAAATATAAGATTGATTTAGTAGAGTTACTTCACTAAAATATTTTTTCATTTTACCCTCTAGTATCTTATCTGCTATATTTGATGGTTTTCCAGAGTTTAAAATTAATTCTTTTTGTATTTTTTCTTCATTATTAATTAAATTTTTATCTAAATCATTAATATCCATTGACTCTGGTTTCATTGCTGCAATATGCATACATAAATTTTTAGATAAGACTTCAATTTCAGTGTTATTTTCTTTAGTAGAATATTCTATTATTGATATGATTTTTCCAATATTTTTTCTATAACTATTGTGAATGTAAAATGAATAGTTAGAGTTTTTATTTTCCTTGATTAATAAGTCATTTAGAATTAAATTTTCTCCTATTTTTGCAATCATTGAATTAAAATAATCTTGCACGGTTCCTTTTTCAAACTGCAATTTTAGAAACTGTTCTTTATCTATATTTGTATTTTTTTCTAAGACTATATTTCCCAAGCTATCAAGAAAGTCTAAAAAAGTATCACTTTTAGCAGCAAAGTCAGTTTCACTATTAACTTTAATTAATGCTGTAATATTTTGATTTGAATATACACCTACTGCACCCTCAATTGCTGCTCGATCACTCTTTTTGGATGCTTTTGCTAATCCTTTTTTTCTTAAAGCTTCAATTGATTTTTCAATATTGTTATTATTATCTTCTAAAGATTTCTTACAATCCAAAAACCCAGCACCTGTCTTTTCTCTTAATTCTTTAATTAATTCGGTTAAACTGGACATTATTTATCATCCTTTTTTAAAATTTCTTCTGCGCCGTCATCTTTAATATTTGCTATATCTTGAAAGTTAGTAGCGTCTTGAATGGTTTCTAAAAAATAATTTTTATATAAATTAATTGAACGAAGAGCATCATCATTGCCAGGAATAATATAATCGATATTTTCTGGATCGGCATTAGTATCAACTATTGCAACTACTGGTATATTAAGTTTTGTTGCTTCTTTTACTGCAATTTTATCTTTAATTACATCAAACACAACCAAAAGATCTGGCTTTCCATTAAGTGTTCTAATACCACCTATATTTAACTCAAGTTTTTGCTGTTCTCTAGAAATATCCAATAATTCTTTTTTTGATAAGTTTTTTGACAGGTCATTATCTTTTAAAAATAGTTCAATTTCATCCAATCTTTTTATAGAATTTGAAATAGTTTTCCAATTAGTTAATGTTCCACCTAGCCATCTTTTATTTACATAAAAATTGTTATTTAACATAGCTAATTCTTTAACAACATCACTGCATTGTTTTTTTGTTCCTACAAAAAGGATTTTTCCAGATTTAGAAACTGTTTCATGAATTTTTGTAAGAGCAACATTAAGCAATTCTAAAGTAATTCTTAAATCAAAGATATGTATGTTATTTCTAACACCATAAATATATTCTTTCATTTTTGGATTCCATCTTCTAACGTTGTGTCCAAAATGTACACCTGACTCTAGAAGATCTTCAATTTTAACTTCTGGTAAATTCATAATAACTCCCGGTTTAACCTCCACAGAAATAAAAACACCGGTTTTTTCTGTGTGCTAGATTTAATATGTGGACTTATTATTATAAAGTATTATTTTTTCAAGTTAATTCTAAAGAATAATCTAAAATTTTTGATTTGTTCAAATCATCAAGTTTTTTGTATGATTTAATTGAATATTTATTAAAATCAAA
>CACNLM010000031.1 GCA_902621305.1 uncultured Alphaproteobacteria bacterium
AAAATCATTAATATTTAGTAAATTTTCTTTTAATTCCTTATTAAGATCTGAAAATTTATATTGTTTACTTAAAATATTTGGTTGATTAACATTTTTTGCTAATTTTTCACATTTTAGAAGTTCAGAGTTTTTTTTAGATTTTGATTTAACACTAAATAAATTTACATTTACACTTTCAAATGTTTCAAATTTTTTATCTATAAAAATTATTGAAAAATCATTATTATTTTCAAAAATAAAATAATCAATATTGGATAAAATATTATTTTTAATTTTTTTATCTATATTATTGATATCAATAACTTCATGTTCTTTTAAAAAAAAATCAACATTATTTTTTTGTAATAAAGAAACAACATTTTTAAAATTTATATCTTTTAATTCACTAAGTTTAATTTTTAAATTAAGATTATTTGTATTCTGAAAATTTATATATTTAATTTTTATATCATATAATAAATCTATATCTTTTGATGACATTTTAATATTTTCTAAATTTGTATTAAGAATTTCTTGAAGAATTGTCTTTCTTATAAAATCTTTTTTTATATTTAATAATATATTTTCTTTATCGAAGTTATAAGAAAATGTTCTATTATTCGCTTGGTTTGAATCCTTAATATTTTCATATATTTCATTTACTCTGTCATTAAAATTATTTTTTATATTTAATTTTTTATAATGCTCATAAAATATATTAGCTGAAATAAAATCACTCATTATTATTTCTTTGCTCAAATTAGTATTATCTCCTACAAATTCTAAATATTTAACACGCATTTCATAATCATAAGTTGTAAAAACATTATCATTTATTTTAAAAATTATTTTATTTTCTAAAGATGAGCTTTTATTTATTAAAAATACAATTAAAGAAGCTATAAATAAATTATAAAACTTATTCATTAATTTCAAACATATTGTTATTAATATCGTTACTTTCCCAATTTATATCTTGTTTATCATTTTCTGATACTGCAAGATTTGATGATTTATAACTTCCAATATTTTTGAATGAAAACATTATTGTCAATATATCTTGTGGTTTAAGATTATCCTCCTTATAAGATTTTCTATTAAAGTCTATATTAATGCCAAAGCATTCATCAAAATAACTATAACCTATTGAATATTCTTTATTAATTTCTTCTTTTAAATCATATAAACCATTAAAATTAATATTCGAAAAGTCAAAAAATTTAATACTGCTGAACGAATAGTTAATGGTTTCAGAGTCCTTTTTTACAATTTCATTAACTTTTGAATTTTGATCGAGATAAGATAAGCCTATCTTTCCAAACCTATTATTTGTGGTTAAATTTACATTTTGTTTTTTTAGATATGCTTCACCTAAATCATATCTAAAATTATAAAAAAATTCATGATTATTTATGTATTCAAGAGATCCTAATAAATCACTTAAATTATCATCATTACCTTGCTCTTTATGAAAGTTACTATTTGAAGTAAATTCATAGGATTGCGACAAAGATGATTTAAAATATTTTGAATTTGCACTTAATCCATAAGTTATTCTTTTAGAATTATCCATTTTATCGGATCCGCTATATCTATTTAAACGATATATATTTTCTATAGTAAAATCATTATTAGTAGAATCTTCATTAGATAATTTATTACTATTTGATATGCCTGGTGTTAATGTCATATGAATTTTAGGTATAAATGTTAGTTTTGTTGCAAATTTTTTAAATTTAAATGGAGTTTCAGAAGAAATACCAAATATTGGGAAAAATCTATAGTAGCTTCCTGATTGAAAAGTATTGCTTTCAATAAGTTTTTTTTCAGTATTAAATAATTGATTGTATATTTCAGCATCAATTTGAATTTTTGAATTATAATTTATAAATTCTTTATTTAAATTATATTTGTGAGATAGCTTTTGCTGTCTTTTTGAATGAACCGAAGTATTTTTATCTCTAAATATGTTATAAGCTTCATAATGTGTGCTTGTTTTATTACCAAATTTATTTGTATAGCCAGTAAAGTATTCTATTTTAGGTAAAACTATTGGTATTGTCTTATTGTCTTCATTTTTTTGATTAGTTTGGTAATAACTTAAACTAATTCTTAAATAATCATCTATTTTATTTAAATAATAACCTTCTAAACTTAAATTTGTTGATAGTGAATTAGTATAACTTAATTCATCATTTGGTTTAGTAATTTGAATATAATCTTTAGATGTTTGTAATGCTGATTTAATGTTTATTTTATAATTCTGATTGAGGTTCTTATTATATTCTGTGATTAAACTAGCATCTGTTAACCACTTATTATTATTTTCTTTTTCAAAATTTGAATCGAAAGTTAAATCTGTTTTAAAATTTCCCCCAGAAAGTATTTGATTGTAATCAAAAATAAATCTCTGTGAAGAATCTGTTCCTGCACCATAATTTAATATTGGAGTAAATAATAACTCCTTATCAACATCAATATTAAAATAATAGGGAAATGAAGTAGATTGAGATGTTTTAGTATCAAAAAAATTTAAAGAAATTGAAGGTGTAAGAAAACCTGATTTTCTTTCCTTTCTTAATGGTGATGGAGTTACAATATAAGGAATGTAGAAAACCGGTGTATTTAATACTCTCATTTTAGAATGTTTTTGGTAAAGAAATAAATTTTTGTTATCGTGCAGTATTTTTTCACCCTCTAATTGCCAAGTAGGACAAATAAAATTTCCAATTTTTATTCTTGATTTACATGGTGA
>CACNLM010000032.1 GCA_902621305.1 uncultured Alphaproteobacteria bacterium
ACTAATCCAGCTACAGAATAATTATTACGATTGGCTCTAGTTAGTAAAGTTTTTAGATTTACTGCTGTCATTTATATTTAGCAATCATATCTTTAATACCTGGAATTGTTTCAACTTGATATGCATGTTCAGGTTGAAAAAATTGGACAAGAGATCTTTGAGATAAACCTCCAAGAATTGTAAAATAATACATCTCATACCCAGGTGCTACAACACATGGATGATAGCCTGTTCTAATCATAATGGTCGACCCATCAATTATATGTTCAGCCTTACCAACTTTGTCATCAACTTGCTGAAACATTTGAAAACCAAATCCATTATTAGGTTTAAATCTGTAATTATATGTTTCATCGTGCCTGGTTTCATCAGGTAGACGATCTGTATCATGTTTATGAGGTGGAAAACCTGACCAACCTCCCTGCCCCACAGTATAGAGTTCATTACAAAGCAATCTTCCAACTTTATCATGATGCTTAGCGCCTAAAATATGTTTAATTTTTCTATGAGTTTTTGTATCATCAGATCCGTACTGCACTAAATCAATTTCATTTGCTCGAACAGCAAATGGTTCAAGAGTTTTATCATACTTTGCACCAGCAATAAAAATTTCTGAATTATCTACTAAAGATGTAAATTGAGCTTTTGTATTAGAAGGAACATAAACACCTTCTGGTTCCCCATCCCACACATCAACTGTTCTAGTGCCTAATGACTCAACTTTTATTCCTTCAATTTCTACATTAATTGTTCCAGTGGCAGGCACTATACATGTTTCATAACCAGGGGTTTGATACTCAAAAGATTGATCTTTATTTAATTTAACTATGTTAAAATAATTTAAAGGAACTCTGCTGTCCTCAATATCAACAATTGGCTTGTTTTTATTATCAAATGGTGGAATATGCATATTATTCTCCTTCATTAATTTTATTATATTTCATAAATTCTAAAATTTCATTTAAATTTGGCATTGCAGGAGCACAACCAACTTTTGTTACTACAATAGCTGCTGCGGCTGAACCTATTTCTATAGATTTTTCTAAATCATTATTCTTTAAAATTGATCCAATTAATGACCCCATAAATGCATCACCGGCTCCAGTTGGTTTCAAAGGCTTAACGGGAAATATTCCTTTTTTAATTTCTTTATTCATTGCAAAAGTAATAGAACCTTTTTCACCTTTTTTATAAATAATTAAACTTACATTTTTCGCCAATTGTTTAGCATGATCAAAACCATTATTGTAATCACCAGCTAACACTCCAAACTCATCATCATTTCCAATTACACCACTACATTTATTTGCTGCTAAATTATAAACTTCTTTAGCTTTATTTGATGACTCCCAAGTATATGGTCTATAATCAATATCCATAATTACAGGAATATTATTTTTATTTGCTATATCTAAAGCATATAAAGTAGCACTTCTTGAAGGTTCAGCTGCTAGAGAAGTACCAGTAATTAATACACAATCAAAGTTTTGTATATTAGAGTTTTCAATATCATCTTTATTTAGAAATAAATCTGAAGCTTTATGTCTATAAATTATTGATTGATGATCTTTAACTGTGGTTTCAACTATAGCAAAAGAAATTCTTGACTCATTTTTTTCAAATTTTACTAATTTATTCTGAACACCATAATGATTTAGTTGATTAATAGCAAATCTACCTAAAGCATCATCAGAGACTCTGGTGAGTAAATTACAATTACCTCCAAACAAAGTTAATTGGACACCCATATTTGCAGAAGATCCTCCTAAATGAGTAACAAAGGATTTGGCATTTTCAGTTTTTGTTCCTGGTGGATCAGGGTATATGTCTACTCCTGCTCTGCCTATAAGTAAAAAATTATTTTTTTGAATTTTAGTGATTAAAAATTCAAATGACATAAACTATTTATTCTTCATATCAATAAAATCAGCTTTATATTCAAAAGGATCAATTGCATCTATACAACCAATATTTACCCCCGCACCATTTGGATCACTTCTTCTATAATGATGAGTATAAATGCCACAAATTTTACAAAAGAAATGTTCAGCTATCATTGTGTTAAATTTATATGAAGTTAAATATTCTTTTCCCTTTATAATTGATAAAGATTCCTTTGATACCATTGCCATTTTAGCATTTTTTCTTTTACAAATTGAACAGTTACATTGTTTAATTATATCAAGATCATTATTAACTTCTAATTCTACTGCACCGCAATGACATTTAACATTATGTATCATAGAACTCCTTATTAATTGGCGCGCCCGAAATGATTCGAACATTTGACCTACCGCTTAGAAGGCGGTTGCTCTATCCACTGAGCTACGGGCGCATAATTTTTATTTATCATAGTCTAAAAAATAAGGAAAGAAATTATGCTTAATGTGTCCAAGGCTCTTTTCTGTTTGTATCGAAATTTGAAGCATAACTTTTAGGCTTAATTTTTCTTTGCTTTGGTTCTTCGACAAAATATTGATAATTATTTTTTTTTGCCCATTCAATGGCTTGCTCTTTAGTATCAAAAAAAAGTTTAATCTGAGATTTGGTATCCAATGAACTATTCCAACCCATTAAAGAATCTTTTACTTTTTCAACCTCAGATATATATTCCGCTAGCCACAATTTAGTTTTTTTAAAACCTGACTGCATAGAAGTTTTTGAAGGTTTATAGATTTTTATAGTCATTAGATTGCTGTTTC
>CACNLM010000033.1 GCA_902621305.1 uncultured Alphaproteobacteria bacterium
ATCAACTTTTCCAAACTGTCTCATTCTTTTTTTTCCTTTTTTTTGTTTATCTAAAAGTTTGTTCTTCCTTGTTACATCTCCACCATATAGTTTTTGCGTTACGTCCTTTCTAAATGATGCCACTGTTTCACGAGCTATTACTTTTCCTCCTATAGCTGCCTGAATTGCAACCTTAAATTGTTGTCTTGGTATTAGCTCTTTTAGTCTCTCACATAATACTCTACCTCTTTGTTCTGATCTATCTTTATGAACTATCAACGAAAGTGCATCAACAGGATCTCCATTTATAAGAATTCCTACCTTAACTAAATTGTTTATTTCATAACCAGTTATTTCATAATCAAAACTTGCATATCCTTTTGTAATTGATTTTAATCTATCATAAAAATCAAATACAACTTCGTTAAGTGGAAGTTTATATTCAACTAAAGGTCTGTTGCCTGCATAACTCATATTAAGTTGAATACCTCTTTTAGAAGTACAAAGTTCTAAAACTGATCCTAAAAATTCTTCAGGTACTATTATTGTAGCTTTTATCCAAGGTTCAGAAATATTTTCAACTTTTACTGGATCTGGCATGTCTGTAGGATTATGAAGATTTATGATTGATCCATCTTTCATTAAGATTTTATAAACAACTGATGGAGCAGTAGTTACAAGTTCTAAATTAAACTCTCTTTCAAATCTATCTCTAATAATTTCTAAATGTAGTAGACCTAAGAAACCACAACGAAACCCATAACCTAAGGCAGGGCTTACTTCTGGTTCATACGAAAAACTTGAATCATTCAATGCAAGTTTTGACATACTATCACGCATATGTTCGTAATCATCCGAGTCGACTGGAAACATACCACAAAAAACAACCGGTTGAGAAGGTTTAAAACCTGGGAGAACTTCTTTTGTTGGAATTTTATCATCTGTTATTGTGTCACCAACTTTACAATCAGAGACACTTTTGATGCCAGAATTTATGAAACCAATTTCCCCTGGTCCAAGTGCATCAACTTCAGTTGCTTTAGGAGAAAATATACCTACTCTATCAATTGTGTAAGTGGCACCTGTTGCCATGAATCTTATTTTCTGACCCTTTTTTAACTCTCCATTTATAACTCTTACAAGGACCACAACACCGAGATAGCTATCATACCAGCTATCTACTAACATACATTTCAATTCTTTATTTAGTTCACCCGATGGAGAGGGGAGAAGTGTTATTATTTTATTTAATAAATCTTCTATGCCAACACCTGTTTTTGCTGAAACAAGGGAAGCCTCATCAGTTTCAATGCCAAGCACGTCTTCAATTTGTGATTTTATTTTATCTGGCTCAGAAGAAGGAAGGTCAATTTTATTTAGAACTGGCAAAATTTCATGATCATTATTAATTGCCTGATACGCATTAGCTAATGTTTGAGCCTCAACACCCTGAGTAGAATCTACTATTAGTAAAGATCCCTCACATGCTGCTAATGATCTGGATACCTCATAAGAAAAATCTACATGACCTGGAGTGTCCATAATATTAAGTATATAAGTCTTGCCATCATTTGATTTATAAGAAAGTCTCACTGTTTGAGCCTTAATTGTAATACCTCTCTCTCTTTCTAATTCCATTGAGTCTAAAACCTGCTCTTTCATCTCTCTATCAGTTAAACCTCCACAAAACTGTATTAGTCTATCTGCTAACGTTGATTTTCCATGATCTATGTGAGCAACAATTGAGAAATTACGAATAGAACTAAGTTCTGTCATTAGTTTCTTATAGAACCATCAAGCGATTGAGATATTTCGTCTATTATTTTTTTTGATAATTCCTCAATTTCTTGTTCGTTGAATGTTTTATCTTGAGGTTGTAGTAATACCCTAAACGCAATACTTTTTTTATTTTCTGGCAGTTTATCACCATCATAAACATCAAATATTGTTACGTTTTTAATTATATTTTTATCTATTTTTTTTACTTTTTTAATTATTTCACCAGCCTTAACTTCTTTTGGAAACAGAAAAGCAAAATCTCTTTCAACCATCTGGTAAGGATTGTTCACAAAACCACCTTTTGAAGAAGATTTGTTTTCTTGAAATTGTGAAATATTCTCCAAATATATTTCAAAACCGCATGCCTTAAAATTAACATCCATTATTTTTAATAAAATTGGATGTAACTCTCCGAAGTTAGCTATTTTGTTTTTACCAAGCCTTAAAGAAGATGATTTACCAGGATGATAGATTTGCCCTTCGAGTTTTTCATATATCAAATTGTCTATTGGAACATTTAAATTAGCTAAAATAGAAAATAAATCAGCCTTTATACTAAAAACATCAATATTTTTTTTATTTGATAACCAATTTTGTTGATCAGATGAGCCATAGGCTATAGCAGTGGCGACATTTTCTTGATGGTCTGGTAATGATTTAGAAAAATTAGGACCTACTTCAAATATTTTGGCTCTTAAATACATTCTAGCTTTATTTTGATTGATTGCTTCTAGTAAATTTGGAAAAGTAGATGGTCTCATCGTATTTAAATCGGCACTTATAGGATTTTTTAAATTTATTGTTTCATCTGATATAATTTTTGCTTTTTTCTCATCCATAAATGACCAAGTT
>CACNLM010000034.1 GCA_902621305.1 uncultured Alphaproteobacteria bacterium
ATATAAATATTAATTTAAATTCTTTTATGGGTGTAACATTGTCAAAGGGAACAGTATGTAATTTGAATTTCTCAAAAAATTCATTAATTATGCAATTAGAATCTGATGATGTTGATTTTGATATTGAAAAAAAAAAAGATGAAACAATATAAGACATATGATCGTATTTAACCTTAATTGTTCTGATTGCACTTCTTCTTTTGAAGGATGGTTCGAAAATACGAAGGACTACAATTCGCAAATAAGAAAAGGTTTACTTACGTGTCCTTCCTGTAATAGTACTCAAATAAAAAAAGGTTTAATGGCGCCAAATGTATCTAAAAAATCAAATTCAAAAATATCTAAAATGAATAAATCAATTGCTTCAAATGTTAAGAAGCTAAAAAAGATCATAGAAAAAGAATTTGATTATGTTGGTGATAAATTTTCTGAAGAAGCAAAGAAAATTAAATATGGTGAATCGAAGGAACGTGCAATATATGGCGAAGCTTCTATCGAGCAAACTAAAGAATTAATAGATGAAGATATTGATGTACTACCATTGCCTTTTTCATCAAAAAAGACTAATTAATTAAATTAGCGGTACAAAAATAATTGATCATATAGTTTTTTGATAATTTCCATTCCATGCTTAATGGATCAAAAACAAGACCTTTAATATTTTTAAAATGAAAATTTTCTTTTGTTAAAGTTTTTTTTAATTCCTCAGGTTTAATTAATTTATTGTAATCATGTGTACCTTTAGGTATCCAATTAAGAACATATTCAGCAATACTAATTGCAAAGAATTTAGAAAGTGAGTTTCTATTAATTGTGGAAATAATAATTAAACCATTTTTATTTAAATTTTTTTTAATATTTTTAATGGTTTTTTTCCAATTATCTAAATGTTCTAAAACTTCAAACATTAGTATTAAATCATATTTTTCATCTAATTTTGATTTTTCAATATCTTTATAAATATATTTAATTTTAAGTTTATTTTTTTTAGAATGTATTTTAGCAGCACGAATATTATTTGGAGCAAAATCTATTCCAGTAACATTAGCACCTAGTCTTGCTAGTGGCTCACAAATAATTCCTCCACCACAACCTACATCCAGTATTTTTAAATTTTTAATATCCCTATTTCCAATTTGATCTAATATGTAAGTTATTCTATGACTTTTAATTTGATGAAGAATCTTAAATTTTCCATTTTCATTCCACCATTCATCCGAAAGTTGATTAAACAAGGTAAATTCTTCATTTTTTGTTTTTATATTCATCATAAAACTTGTTTGTTAGAAACAATAATTATAATAGCTGAAATAATTTAAAAAATATTTAAGTCAATGAAACTTATAGTAATGAAATTTGGTGGTACTTCAGTTGGTAGTATCGATAAAATCAATAATGTTGCAAACATTGTTGAAAAGCAACTAAATGATAAAAAGTTAATTGTTGTTTTATCTGCTATGTCTGGCGTTACAAATAAAATGCAAGAATATATAGATGAAATTGAGTCAAATGAGATTATTGAAAATGATTTAATTCTAACATCTGGTGAAGCTGTTTCAGTTGGACTTCTTTCGGCTATTTTAAAAAAAAGAAATATTAAATCTATTCCATTACTCGGATGGCAAATACCAATTATAACTGACAGTAATCATCAAAAAGCTAAAATCTTAAACATAGATAAAATTAGAATTGATAAATATCTAAATGATTATGATGTTTTAGTAGTAGCTGGATTTCAAGGTGTCGATATAGATGGAAAGATTACATCATTAGGAAGGGGTGGTTCTGATACAACTGCAGTTGCTGTTGCAGCAGCTGTTGATGCTGATAGATGTGATATTTATACAGATGTTGATGGTGTTTATTCAACTGATCCAAATCTGGAACCCAAAGCTAAAAAAATTAATAAATTAGCATTCGAAGAAATGTTAGAAATGTCTTCTACTGGGGCAAAAGTACTTCATACTCGCTCTGTTGAATTAGCTATGAAAAATAATCTTACATTACAAGTGCTTTCTTCAATAACAAAACAAAGTGGTACTCTTGTTGTAGATGAAAATAAATTAATTGAAAAAGAAATTGTAAGCGGAGTGAGCTTTAGTAATAATGAATCAAAACTAACTTTATCTGGTATTGCTGATAAACCTGGTATATCTGCAACAATTTTTGGATTGTTAGCTAATAATAATATTAACGTAGATATGATTGTTCAAAATACATCACAAGATGGTGTGACTGCAAATATTACCTTTACTGTTCCAAATAGTGAAATTTATAATGCTAAAAAAATATTAGAAGAAAATCAAAATATAATTGATTTTAAATCTATTGAAACTGATAAAAATATTTCTAAAATTTCAGTAATTGGTATGGGGATGATGTCTCAATCTGGAGTAGCAAAGAAAATGTTTACAACTTTAGCTGATAATTCAATTAATATATTAGCTATTTCCACATCAGAAATAAAGATAAGTGTCTTAATTAATAAAAAATTTACAAAAATTGCTGTAAAATCTCTACATGAGGCATATAATCTATCAAAATAAATG
>CACNLM010000035.1 GCA_902621305.1 uncultured Alphaproteobacteria bacterium
TTTTAAATGAACCTTGGAATATTAAAAATAAAAGTGGAACCTTTTTTAAAGTATTTACGCCTTACTGGCGACATTGTGATGAGCTACTAAAACTAAAAGATATTAAATTTAAAAATACAAAAATAAGCTACGCCAATTCAAAATTTAAAAATGAAATAACTATACAAGATTTAAATCTAACAAACAAAAAAGCGCAATGGATCAAAAAAATTGAAAAATATTGGATACCCGGTGAAAGTAATGCAAAATTACAATTAAAAAAATATATTTCGCAAAAAGCAAATAACTATTCAGTTGGAAGAGATAGGCCCGATAAAGATTTAACTTCAAAATTATCACCGTATCTTCATTTTGGAGAAATATCTGCTTTGGAAGTTTATGATACCGTAAATATTGAAAAAAAAATTGAACCTGAAAATAAAAAAAAATTTCTTGCTGAACTTGGCTGGAGAGATTTTTCTTATAATCTTTTATTTCATTATCCAGATATGACTCATAAACCTATACAAAGTAAATTTAATAAATTTCCATGGATTAAAAATGCTAAAAATTTATCATTATGGCATAATGGTAAAACTGGTATTCCAATTGTTGATGCTGGAATGAGACAACTATATAAAACAGGCTGGATGCATAATAGAGTAAGAATGATTGTAGGCTCGTTTCTAACAAAAAATTTATTGTTACACTGGAAAAATGGGGAAGAGTGGTTTTTTGATACTTTAGTTGATGCTGACGTCGGGTCTAATTCTGCAGGTTGGCAATGGATCTCTGGTTGTGGTGCTGATGCAAGTCCATATTTTAGAATTTTTAATCCAATATTGCAGGGTCAAAAATTTGATCCAGATGGTGATTATGTAAAAGAATTTGTTCCTGAGTTGAATAATATTCCTAAAAAATATATTCATAATCCTTGGGAGATGTCTATGGAGGATCAAAAGAAATATAATTTTGAGATTGGTACTTCATATCCAGCACCAATTGTAGATTTAAAAGAAACAAGAAATAGAGCACTATCAGCATTTAAAACTATTAGTTGATGTGAGAGAAAAAATAGCAATTATTGGTTCTGGTATTTCAGGAATAAGTGCAGCTTACCTTCTGTCTTCAAAATATGATGTTCATTTATTTGAAAAAAATAATAAATTGGGCGGACATACAAGAACTATCTATGTTGAAGAATCAACAAAGACAATCCCAGTCGATACAGGGTTTATTGTATTCAATGAAAATAATTATCCAGATTTAACAAATTTTTTTAAATTACTTAATGTGAAATGCAAAAATTCAGATATGTCTTTTGCCGTCTCAAATCAAGATCCTCAAATTGAATATAGTGGTAAAAATATATTTTCTCTTTTTGCTAATTTTAGAAATGTGTTTTCTTTTAATTTTTTTAAAATGTTATTTGAAATAAGAAAGCTTTATTTATTATGTAACAGCTTGAATGTTAGTGATTTAGAGCAAACTAAAACCTTAAATGATTTTTTAAAAACTAATAATTTTTCAACATACCTAATAAATTATCATATTTTACCTATGATATCATCTATATGGTCAAGCAATATAAGTGATGTAAAAAATTTTCCTCTTATAACATTCATTAATTTTTTTAAAAATCATGCTTTATTTAATTTAAAAAAAAGACCTCAATGGAAATACGTAGAAGGTGGTAGTAACGAATATATAAAAAAAATTATTAATAAAAATATTTTTAAGTATGAAACAAATTTCAAAATTAAAAAAATTATTAGAGAAAATAGTAAAATTAAAATAGAAGATGAGAAAAATAATATATTAGAGTTTAATAAGGTAATATTCGCAACCCATGCAAATCAAGTATTGGATATTTTGGAAAAACCAACAGAAGAAGAAGTAAAAATATTTTCACAATTTAAATATTCAACTAACTCAGCAATACTTCACTCCGATCACTCTTTAATGCCTAAATCAAAAATTGCTTGGTCGAGTTGGAATTTTTTAAATAAGTCATCATCTTCTAAATTTACTTTAACTTATTGGATGAATTTCTTGCAAAAATTACCAACCAAACAAAATTATTTTGTAACTGTAAATCCATATAAAAAGCCTAAAAATATAATTAACGAGACAATATTTAATCATCCAATATATACCACCGATACTATTTTAGCTCAAAAAAATGTCATGGAAATTCAAGGAAAGAATAATACATTTTTCTGTGGAGCTTACCTTGGATATGGTTTTCATGAAGATGGCATTCAATCATCTTCTTATATTTGTAATTTATTAAATTGTGATTTACCTTGGAAGAGAGAGAAAAATTTTTATAATAGATTGCAAATTAATTTTAAATGATTTCTCAAATACTATTATCTAGCATTATACATAAAAGATTTATTCCATTTAAACACATATTGAAATATGAGGCACCAAGTCTTTTTATTAATTTGGATAATCTTGATCAATTAAGTAAAAACTATAAACTTTTTTCATTAAACTCTTTTAATCTATTTTCTATCTATGAAAAAGATCATGGATATAGAGACAAAA
>CACNLM010000036.1 GCA_902621305.1 uncultured Alphaproteobacteria bacterium
TTAGGCATGTTTGGAATCACAGAATTTCAAGCAATTATTAATCCGCCACAATCAAGTATTATTGCAATTGGATCTATAATTGAAAAACCTGTTGTGAACTCTGGCAGTATTGAAATAGGACATACAATGAAATCTACTATTTCAGCAGATCATAGATCACTAGATGGTGCCGTTGCGGCAAAATTACTCAAAGATTTTAGCGATATTTTGGAAGACCCTTTCCAAATATGGTTGAATAGCATGGATATGGAAGTTATTTAACACTCATGAGTGGACCACGTCACCCTGAAAAAGTTAATAACAAATCCAATCCAATTCCTAAAAAACCAAGTTGGATTAGAGTAAAAGCACCAACTTCAAAATTTTTCAAAGAAACAAATAAACTCCTAAAAGATAAAAAAATTGTAACTGTATGCGAAGAAGCTGCGTGTCCAAATATAGCTGAATGTTGGCAAAAAAAACATGCAACATTTATGATCCTTGGAGATATATGTACTAGAGCTTGTGCATTTTGTAACATTAAAACTGGTAAACCTCATTATATAGATCACGGTGAAGCTATAAGAATTGCTGAGTCAGTTAAGCAACTGAATTTAGAACATGTTGTAATAACAAGTGTTGACAGAGACGACCTACTAGATGGAGGAGCATTACATTTTATCAACGTTATAGATTCAATTAAATCTTTAAATCCAAGTTGCACAATTGAAATTTTAACTCCAGACTTTAAAAATAAACCTGAAGCTATAGATATTTTATCAAAAAATTTACCTGACGTCTTCAATCATAACTTAGAAACAGTGCCAAGATTATATCCATCAATTCGTCCGGGTTCACGTTACTTTGTAAGTTTGAGTTTACTTAGTCAAATTAAAGAAAAAAACCCAAGTATATTTACAAAATCAGGTCTAATGGTTGGTTTAGGTGAAACAAAAGAAGAAGTATATCAGGTAATGGATGATTTAAGAGCAGCTAATGTTGATTTTATTACAATAGGGCAATACTTACCTCCAACACCAAAACACGCTAAGCTAGAAAAATTTATTACTCCTCAAGAATTTGATGAATATAAAAAAATGGCATACGCAAAAGGATTTCTAATGGTGGCATCATCACCGCTAACTCGTTCAAGTTATCATGCTTCTGATGATTTTAAAATAATGCAACAAAATAGGAAAAATAAACTTCATTTAATTCAATGAAATCTTCAAATAGAGAGGAAATAGTCGATCACGACGCAAAAGGACTTTTTGATATTGTTTTAGATATTGAGAGTTATCCATATTTTATTCCTTGGTGTTCAGCAATGAGAGTTCATTCAAAAAATAAAAATGAAATATATGCTGATATGGTCGTATGGTATAAATATTTTATGCCCCAAACTTTTGGTTCACACGTAACTTTTGATAAAAAAAAACTTTCAATTAGTACAACTTACATTAAAGGACCTTTGAAAGACTTAAAAACTAATTGGATTTTTGAATCATTAAAAAAAAACCAAACACGAATACATTTTAATGTTGAATTTGAGTTCACTAGATTTTTTCATCAAAAAATTGCTGAAGCTTTTTTTCCATTGATCGAAAATAAAATGATTGAATCATTTAAAATTCGAGCTGATGAAATATTAGATTAATTTATTAATTTTTCTAAATATAAAATCTCTCGTTTTTCTTTGTATGTCCAATCTTTTTCCTTTGTATATTTTTTTGAAAATATAGTTATTTTTATTAACTTTAATTCCAATATACACTAGACCTACTGGCTTTAATTTTGTTCCACCCTTAGGACCTGCTATACCAGTTGTTGAAATACAGATTTTTGTTTTTTCATTTTCATATAAACCGTTTATCATATCCTCAGCTACTTCTTTACTTACAGCCCCAAATTTAGAGAGATTAGTTTTTGAAACAGATAAATATTTAGTTTTAGCTTCATTAGAATAACTAATAATTCCATAAGAGAAAATTTTTGAAACTCCACTATATTTTGTAATAGTATTTGCTATTAGTCCGCCTGTACATGACTCGGCTATCGATAACGAAATTTTTTTTTGTAATAATTTTTTGACTACTTTATCAGATAATGGCATTGAAAATATATAGTACTATAATTGTATAAGATGCAGCAACAAGATCATCAAGTATAACTCCAAGTGCATTATTCATTTTTCCATCTATTATATTAGCTGGATATATTTTTTTAATATCAAAAAATCTGAACAAGATGAATATTAAAAATGTAGTTAAATAAATATTATAAATAAATATGTAATCATAAAATATAAAAATTAAATAAACACCTAAAAATTCATCGATAACAATTGTTTTTGAATCATGTGACTTTGTATAAGAGGAAAAGTTTTTAATGAAATAAATTGACAATAAAAATATAATTACAAAAATTCC
>CACNLM010000037.1 GCA_902621305.1 uncultured Alphaproteobacteria bacterium
TAACAACTTCCATCTCAAATTCTTTCCAACCTGAAACAGATTTTTCAATAAGTATCTGATTTGTTGGGCTAGCATTTAAACCCCTATTACATAAATCAATAAAACCCTCATCATCGTAGGCAACACCACCTCCGGTACCTCCAAGTGTAAAACTTGGTCTTATGACAAGAGGTAAATTTAATTCATTTTTTACTCTTTTTGACTCTTCAATAGTATTAACCACGTAACTTTTAGGACAGTTTAGTCCAATTTCTTTCATGGCATCTTTAAATTTTTGCCTATCCTCAGCTAATTCTATTGCTGTAGGATTTGCACCAATCATTTTTACTCCGTGTTTTTCAAGTATACGATTATTAAAAAGTTCCATTGAAACGTTTAAGGCAGTTTGCCCCCCCATAGTTGGTAGAAGAGCATCTGGTTTTTCGATTTCAATTATTTTTTCTACAAATTCTTTAGTTATAGGTTCAATATAAGTTTGATCAGCTAATTCTGGATCAGTCATTATTGTTGCAGGATTTGAATTAATTAATACAATTTTGTAACCTTCATCTTTGAGAGACTTACATGCCTGAGCACCCGAGTAATCAAATTCACAAGCTTGACCAATAACGATAGGACCTGCACCTACTATTAATATTTTATTTATGTCAGTTCTTTTTGGCATTCTTTTCAATAAGTCTATAAAATTCTTCAAACAAATAATGACTATCATGTGGACCAGGCGACGCCTCTGGATGATATTGAACACTAAATACTGGTAATTGCTTATGTTTCAAACCTTCATTAGTCCCGTCAAATAGTGAGATATGGGTTTCAATTATATCTTTGCTAAAACTATCTCTATCAACTTCAAATCCATGATTTTGTGAAGTAATTTCAACAATGCCTGTTGTAAGATTTTTGACAATCTTTATTTACCTCTAAATTATCTTGAAACCATTTTGTCGAAATTTCTAAAATTTTATAAATTTTATCATTTTTTTTATTTATATTTGAATCAAAATTATCAACTATTCTAATACCAACTCTTTGTGCTAACTCTTTTACTGCTTCAGGGAATGAAAAATTATAAAGCTCTGTATATATTGTAAAAATATCTCCTTTAGCACCACATCCAAAACAGTAATAAGAACCTAAATCATCATTTATCTTACAAGATGGAGTTTTTTCATCATGAAATGGGCAACAACACCAACTATCCTTTCCTTTTTTTATAATTTTTGTTTTTTTTTCTATTTCTTGTGAAAGAAGAATTTTTGATTTTATTAATTCAAGATCATTTTTTGAAAATGACATCAATTGCCCAGTAAAGACTTAGCTATTTTTCCTACTAAACCCATATCTATTTTTCCAGTATATTTTTCCTTAATTATTTTCATGAGAGCACCCATTTCTTTGATTGATGTATAATTATTCTCTTGAATTATATTCTTTATGATCAATGTTGTTTCATCTTCATCAATTTGTTTAGGTAAAAACATTTCTATTACTTTGATTTCTTTTAGTTCATTTTCAATAAGATCATTCCGATTCGCTTTTTCAAAAGCCTCTATTGAATCTTTTCTTTGTTTTACTAAACTTTGAAGTAAACTTAAAATATCAGAATCGGTTAAAGAATCCTGCTTACCTCTAAGAGAAATTTCCTTATCTTTAATAGCGCTCTTTATTAATCTTAAAGTATTGATGGAATTACTATCTTTTTCTTTTATAGAATTGTTATAATCATTTTCAATTTTGTCCTTTAAGCTCATATTTTTCACTTTCTTATAAATTTAACTTAATAATATAATTCTTCTTTTTAATTTCAACTAATCCTTGACTACATTGTTATAAATGCCTACTAACTATCATTTTGCTTCATCTAAATATAATGGAAGTTTTAAAAAAAAAACCACATATACACAATAAAACTGCAGCTCTTGTATTAGAAAATGGTGAAATCTTATGGGGGTATGGATTAGGAGAGAAAAAGGCTGCTGTAGGTGAGCTTTGTTTTAATACCTCTCAAACAGGCTATCAAGAAGCATTATCTGACCCCTCATATACAAAACAAATCATTACATTTACTTTTCCACATGTTGGAATTGTAGGCATAAATCAGGAAGATGAAGAGTCAAAAAAAATCTACGCTGATGGTTGTGTAATAAATCAACCATTATCAGAGTATTCTAATTGGAGAGCAGAAAATGACTTAAATTCATATTTTTTAAAAAATAAAATTCCATGTATTTTTGGAATTGATACTAGATACTTAACTAAAAAATTATCTGTTGAGGGAGCTAAGAAGGCAGCAATTATTCACTTTGGAGAAAGTGAAAATAAAATTGAAAA
>CACNLM010000038.1 GCA_902621305.1 uncultured Alphaproteobacteria bacterium
GAAAAAGCAAAAACTATGATTGAACTAGCTCAAAAATCTGGTGCAGAAGTAATAAAATTCCAATCATATAAAGCTAATAAAATTGCTTCTAAATTTTCTCCTGCATACTGGGATACAAATTTTGAAAAAACTAAAAGTCAATTTGAGCTATTCAAAAAATATGACAAATTTTGGAAAAAAGAATATGAACAATTAAAAAAGTATTGTGATCAACAAAAAATTGAATTCTTAAGTACCCCATTTGATTTTGAATCAGCAAAATTTTTAAATGATTTAGTTTTTAATTTTAAAATTTCATCATCTGACCTTACCAATAAGCCATTAATTGAACTTATTGCTAATTTTAAAAAGCCTATTGTAATGTCAGTGGGAGCATCACATGAAATAGAACTAAGAAATACATTATTTTGGATAGATAAAGTTTATGATAAAAAAAATGTTGCGATTTTGCATTGTGTTCTTAATTACCCTACTCAAGATAAAAATGCACAATTACAGTCTATAACATATTTAAAAAAAAATTTTCCAAATAATACAATTGGTTATTCTGATCACACTCTTCCATCCAATACGAAAATATTAGATACAGCATCTTTATTGGGTGCAGAAATTATTGAAAAGCATTTTACACTAGATAAAACCTCTCCTGGAAACGATCATTATCATTCATTTGATCACCATGATTTAAAAAAATTTAAAAAAAATTTAATTTCTTTAAGAAATGTATTAGGTAAAAATATATTCGGTAATGTAAATAATCAAAAAAAAGCTAGAATTAACGCAAGAAGAAGTATAGTTTTAAAAAAATCACTTAAAAAAGGACATATAATTAAATATTCCGATCTTGATTTTAAAAGACCTGGAATAGGTATTTCTCCATCAAAAGTAGATCACGTAGTTGGTAAAAAGATAAAGAAAAATTTAATAAAAGACTATATACTTTTAAAAAGTGATATTAAATAAGTATGATAAAGAAACCATCTTTCAAAAAAATTAATTTTGGTACTTGGCAGACAATAGCTGATGAAAAAATTACAGAAATTATATGCGATTATCCAATTAATTGGATAACTTTTGATCTTGAGCACACATCAAATTCATTTGAAGAAATTGAAAAATTAATAAGGATTGCAAATTTAAAAGATGTTTATTCATTCGTTAGAATACCAAAGATTGATCCATCTATTATACAAAAAGTTTTAGATGCTGGTTCTAATGGAATTATATGTCCAAATATTAAAAATCTAGAACAAATAAAACAAATACACTCATATATGCATTATCCATCTCAAGGCATACGAGGTGTTGGTTTATCAAGAGCGCAATTTTTTGGAAAAAATTTTAAAAAATATTTTAATTATCAAAAATCAAACCTCTCTTTAATTGTTCAAATTGAAGATATTGCAACTATAGAAAAAATTGACTCAATTTTTAAATCAAAATTGATTGATGGTTTTATTATTGGTCCTTATGACCTATCTTGTTCTATGGGAATACCAGGAAAATTTAATAATATAAAATATAAAAAAGCTGTAAAAAAATTATTAGAAGCTGCAATTGCCTGCAAGGTACCCGCAGGAATACATGTAATAAATCCAGAAAAATATGAAGTCAATCAAAGAATTAAAGAGGGTTTTAAAATCATTGGATATGGATTAGATTTCACAATGATTAAAAATGTACTTGAAGGACTTTTTAAAAAATGAAATCAGTTACTATAATTCCAGTAAGAATGGGATCTTCAAGATTTCCAGGTAAACCACTAAAAAAAATATCCGGCATCCCATTAGTCGCACATTGTTATTATCGTGCAAAGAAAAGTAAAATGGTTAAGGATGTTTTTATAGCAACATGTGATAAAGAAATTGAAGATGTATGTAATAAATTTGGAGCTAAAGTGATAATGACTTCAAAAAAACATACAAGAGCTTCAGATAGGACTGCTGAAGCATTATTAAAAATTGAAAAAAAAAATAATTTAAAAATTAAGAATATAATTATGTTACAAGGTGATGAGCCTCTTATTTATCCTAAAAATATTGATTTAACCTATAAATATTTATTAGATAAAAAAATAAATGTAACTAATTGTATTTATCCATTGAAAAATTTTAAAGAAGAGAAAAATACAAATATCATAAAGGTGGTATTTG
>CACNLM010000039.1 GCA_902621305.1 uncultured Alphaproteobacteria bacterium
GTCGTTGCTCCAACTGTTTGGGCTTGGCGATCATATAGGGCTAGAAAATTTGCAAATATTTTTGATGAAATTTTTCTATTGTTTAATTTTGAAAAAAAATATTTCAATTTTGATCATCTAAATAAAACTTTTATTGGGCATCCAATTTTTCATATAAAAAAAAGAGAGAATAAAGGAAAATACAAGTACCTCTCTTTTTTACCAGGTAGTAGACAAAATGAAGTATTAAAACTGATAAAATATTTTAGTTATATTGAAAAATATATATCTAAGAATAATCTAAATTATAAAATATTTATTCCAACTTTGCCTCACCTTGCTTCTTTAATTCAAAAAAATACTAAGCAATGGAAAACTGAGACTATAATATCAACTGATATGAGCAAATTTGATCAATATTATGAAGATGTTTACATAAGTATAACTTGTTCTGGTACTGCCTCTTTAGAAATTGCCAAAAGGAATATTCCTCAAATAGTAATCTATAAACTTAATTATTTCACAGAAATTTTAATCAAGCCTTTTGTAAGAGTGAAATATGCAAATCTTATAAATATTATAAGTAACCAAATGATTATTCCAGAAGTTGTTAACTCAAATTTAAATGAAAAAAAGTTATTAAATATTTTTCTAAATTTATTTAATGATAGAAAAAAACAAGAAACTCAAATTGATTCAATTAATATGTATCTTAAAGAAATTGTAAATGATTTTAGCCCTTATGATGTGAGTGTTAATCGTATAAATAATTTGATTAATCCTTCTTCCAAAGCCAATTAAAAATTGATTTTTTTTCTCTAGAAGATTCAACTTGATAAGGTCTAGCTTTATACCCAGTGTATAATTGACGAGGTCTGCCAATTTTATTAATAGGATCTTCTATCATTTCCTTCCATTGTGATATCCATCCTACAGTTCTTCCTATTGCAAATAGTACCGTAAACATGCTTGTAGGGAAACCTAATGCTTTTAAAATTATGCCTGAATAGAAATCTACATTTGGGAATAATTTTTTACTAATAAAATATTCATCTTTCAGTGCTATTTTTTCTAATTCTATTGCAATTTTAAGCAGTGGGTCATCTTGCATATTTAGCTCTTCCAAAACTTCATGTGCACTTTCTTTCATTACTGTTGCTCTTGGATCATAGTTTTTATAAACTCTATGCCCAAAACCCATTAATCTAAAAGAGTCATTTTTATCTTTAGCTTTATCTATAAATTTTTGTATATTTGATACATCACCAATCTCTTCTAACATTTTAATTACTGCTTCATTTGCTCCACCATGAGCTGGTCCCCATAAAGATGCAATACCAGCAGCTATACAAGCAAAAGGATTAGCACCAGAAGAACCTGCCAACCTTACTGTTGAAGTAGATGCATTTTGTTCATGATCAGCATGTAACGTAAAAAATCTATCCATTGCTCTTACAATTTTTGGACTCACCTTGTAATCTTCTGATGGCACAGAAAATGTCATGTATAAAAAATTTTCTGCATAAGAAAGATCATTTCTTGGATAAACAAATGGTTGACCAATGGAATATTTATAAGCCATTGCACCTATTGTTGGAATTTTTGCTATTAATCTATGACATGCAATCATTCTTTGATTAATGTCTGAAAAATCAGTACTATCATGATAAAAGGCTGAAAGGGCGCCAACAACACCTACCATAATTGCCATAGGGTGCGCATCTCTACGAAAACCTCTGTATAAATTTACTAGTTGCTCATGCAACATTGTATGATTGGTTATTACATCTTTAAATTTCTGCTTGTCTTCAGGAGATGGTAATTCACCGTGCAGTAAAAGATAACAAACTTCAAGAAATTCACTTTTAGATGCCAAATCGTGTATATCATAGCCTCTATGACGTAGAATTCCTTTTTCACCATCTATATATGTTATTCCAGATTCACATGATGCAGTTGAAGTAAAACCTGGATCAAAAGTAAATAAACCTGTTTCTTGATAAAGTTTACGAATATCCAAAACATTCGGACCGTCTTTACTTTCAATAACTGGAATTTGATACGATTTACCACTCTCATTGTTGAATAGAGTAAACTGTTTATCGTTAACTTTTTTATCTTCGTAATCAG
>CACNLM010000040.1 GCA_902621305.1 uncultured Alphaproteobacteria bacterium
ATAAAGGTCATAATTAAGAATTATTAATATTTATGGTAAAAATTTTTAGCTTTTTTTTATTTTTTATTATTTCTTTAAAACTTTATGCCATTGATACAAAGGCAGAGCAAGCCGTTGTCATTGATTTTGATACAAATGAAGTTCTTTTTGAAAAAAATTCTAATTCAAAAGTAATACCTGCTTCAATGACTAAAATTATGACAGTTTACGTTGCATTTGATAGAATAAAGAATACAAATTTTGCAATTTCTAATGAATGTAAAGTCTCTCCTAAGGCTTATAAAAAGGGAGGTTCCAGAACATTTTTAGAAATAGATGATAATGTAACAGTTGATGATTTATTAAAAGGTATAATCGTTCAATCTGGTAATGATGCTTCTATAGCTTTAGCAGAATGTTTAGGAGGTACCGAAGAAGACTTTGCTAAACTCATGAATGTTTATGCAGAACGCTTAGGAATGACAAATACAAATTTTGTTAATTCATCTGGTTGGCCTGATGATAATCATTATTCCAGTGTAAAAGATATCGCAGTTCTTTCAAATGCAATAATTAGAGATTTTCCAAATCTTTACACATATTTCAAAATGGAAGAGTTTACTTATAATGATATTACTCAACCGAATAGAAATAAACTTTTATATCAAGTTCAAGGAGCAGATGGATTAAAAACAGGTTTTACAAAAGAATCCGGGTGGGGAATAGCTGCTACAGCATTAAGGAATGATAGAAGGATTACAGTTGTTATCAATGGTACCAATAGCTCTAGATCAAGATTAAATGAATCTTCTAATTTAATAAATTGGGCATTTAATCAAACTTCGCAACAAACATTAGTTGAAAAAGATCAATTTATTAAAGAAGTAGATGTATGGCTGGGTAGTGAGAGTGTTATAAATTTAATTAGTGCACAAAAATTAGTCTCAACATTATCATTTGATCAAATTCAATTAATGAATTCATCTATTGAATATACCAAACCTATTGCTGCTCCAATAAAAAAAGGTGACGAATTGGGAAAATTAATTATTGATATTGATGGAAAGCCAAAAATAGAAATACCCCTTATTGCTGAAAAAGATGTATCTGAAATCAATCCTTTATTTAAAATTTTTGCTGCAGCAAAATACTTAATTTTTGGAAGAAGTTTAGATGAAATTAAATAAAGGTTTGTTTATTACTTTTGAAGGACCTGAAGCTAGTGGAAAGTCATCTCAAATATTACTTTTATCAAAATATTTAAAAAAAAATAAAATTCCTTTTATTGTTTCCAGAGAACCAGGAGGAACTGATTTTGCAGAAAAATTAAGAAAATTAATTTTAGATAATAAATCTACAATTAATAATATAGAAGAATTGCTGCTTCTTATGGCAGCTAGGTCAAATCATATAAATGAAGTAATTATTCCTAATCTTAAAAAAGGTAAGATTGTCATTTCTGATAGATATGCAGATTCTTCATTTGTTTATCAAGGATATGTAAATAAGTTTGGTATTAAAAGAGCTCAAAAACTTCACAGAGAACTTCTAAATAATTTCTTTCCTGACTATACTTTTATTTTTAAAATCAATCCAAAAGAAATAATCAAAAGATTAAAACAAAGAAAAGTTAAAAACAAATATGATAAATCTAACTTATTATTTCATCAAAAAGTAATTAGAGGATATAAAGAAATAGCAAATCCAAAAAGATACATTATGGTGAATGCATCATTGTCGAAAGATATTATTCATAAAATTATTATTAAAAAATTAAATTTATAGTTAATGGTTAAATTAATTGGTTTTGAAAAAGAATATAATGATCTTGTTAATAGATATAAATCGAATAATCTTCCGAATTCAATTATAATTCATGGATTGAGTGGTATAGGTAAAAGGACTTTTCTCAACAAATTAGTTAAAAATATTTTAAATATAGAATTTAAAGATAATAATATTGATCATCACTTAAATTTATTTAAAAATAATACACATCCAAATATAAAAATAATTGAGAAAGAAATTGATAGTAAAACTGGAAAAATTAAATCTAATATAACAATTGATCAAATCAGAAGACTAAAAACATTTTTAAATTCAA
>CACNLM010000041.1 GCA_902621305.1 uncultured Alphaproteobacteria bacterium
CTAAAGGAGCGTCCTTAATTATATCTCTTAAATTTGATGCATTTTTAAATGTTATTATTCCAGAAATAGAAATGTAGTAGTTATTCTCTAGACAAAAATTTAGTAGTTGTTTTGAACCTGTAAAACAGTGAAAAATTAGTTTTAAATTATTTGATTTATAATTTTTTAAAATATCTACAATTTCTTTTTCAGAATTTCTCTGATGTATGATTAATGGTAATGAATGTTTTATTGATGCTTCAATATGGGTTTCAAATACTTGTGTTTGTTCTTTGAGGTGGTTTTGGCTATGATATAAATCAATACCTGTCTCTCCTATTCCTATAACTTTTTCATTTTTACAAGCAATATCAAAATTTTGTAATTGAATTTGATTAAATGTATCAACCTTATCAGGATGAAGACCATATGAAAGATAAACAGAGTTATAGTTTTTTATTAAATTAAGATGGTCTTCAAAGTCTTCAGGATCAGTATTTATTGATAATATTGAAGTTATATTATTTAGTTTTGAATTATTAATAATATTATGAAAATTTTCTGCTAATTCATTAAAATTGAGGTGACAATGTGAGTCAATCATTCAATATTCTTGGAAATATTGGTTCTGGATTATTTATTTTTATATTTTGATTGATTAGTTGAGTTAAATTCTCAAATTTATTATTGTCCATATTATAATTAAAAATATTAAGTATTTTTTTTGAACTAGTTGGTATTATTGGATAGAGCATTATAGCTGATTTAATAATTATATTTGTAACAATATATAAAACTTCTTCCATTCTAATTTTATTTGTTTTTTTCAATGTCCATGGTGCTTGAGTGTCAACATATGCGTTACCAGCAGATATTAGTTCCAAGACAGACTTAATTGCTCTATCAATTTGTTGATTATTCATAAATTTACAATATTCATCAAATTTATTTTGAAGAATATTAATTAAATCCTGATCGTCATTAGTTAAATTTTCTGTTGGCTTTAGTATAGAATCATTATTTTTTACAGCAAATGATGAAATTCTTTGTACTAAATTACCAAAATTATTTGATAGATCTGCGTTAATTCTATTTGCGATTGCTTTTTTTGAAAAATCTCCATCATTTCCAAAGGGTACCTCTCTAAATAAAAAAAACCTAATTTGATCCAAGCCATATTCATTAATAATTTCGTAAGGATCAATGACATTACCAAGTGATTTAGAAATTTTTTGCCCTTCATTAGTCCACCAACCGTGCGCAAATATTCTTTTAGGAGGTTCGATGCCCGCAGCCATCAAAAAGGCTGGCCAATAAACTGCATGAAATCTTAATATATCTTTTCCCACAATATGTGTTGCAGGCCAAAATTGCTCATAGTTTTTATTATTTATATCTGGATAACCTATTGCAGTTAAATAGTTACATAAAGCATCAATCCAAACGTACATAACATGCTTCGAATTATTTGGAACTGGCACTCCCCAATTAAAAGTTGTTCTTGAAATAGAAAGATCTTTTAATCCACCTTTAATAAAACTTAATACTTCATTATATCTCGTTTTAGGTAGAATTGATTCTGGATTTTTTTCATAATAATTGATTAACTTATCCTGCCATTCTGAAAGTTTAAAAAAATAACTCTCCTCCTTGACCCATTCCACAGGTGATCCATTTTCGGTAACATATTTACCATCAATCTTTTTTAATTCATTTTCTAAATAAAATGCTTCATCTCTAACTGAGTACCAACCTTCATAATTTGAAAGATATATTTGATTATTTTTTTCTAATTGCTTCCAAAGTTCTTGTGAGGCTTTAATATGTCTTTCTTCAGTAGTTCTTATAAAATCATCTATTTCACATCCTAAAAAAGGTATTAAATTAATAAAATTAACTGAAAGTTTATCGACGAATTCTTTAGGTTTTAAGTTTGAATTAATAGCAGCTTTTTCTACTTTTTGACCATGTTCGTCTGTACCTGTTAAAAAGAATACATTGTTTCCTAATAATTTATTATATCGCGCAATAATATCGCAAGCTATACTTGTATAAGCATGACCAATATGAGGAATATC